>CAKUYO010000040.1 GCA_934716995.1 uncultured Bacteroidales bacterium
TGATTATACCGTTACGATTGCCTGCGAAGGCACAGGCGAGGACGGCGTGTACGAGGGAGCGAGCACTGTTTCGACCACAATTACCGATATGGCGGGCAATATGATACGCAGTGTGAACACCAAACTGACACTCTATACGACCGGTGGCGTACGGGAAGCCGATGCGGAGGTGTATGGCAGCGATAACAAGTTCTACCGCATTCACCTGATGTTCACCATTCCCACGCCGAAAAAGACGGTGGATATTGTGTTCGGCAACAAGGGCGAAGGAATCTATTACCGCGAGGACGGGTCGTTCTACATGTATAACGAGGACGCACATTATGTTGTAGCGATGGAGATCTATACCGACCAGCCCGAAGGACAGTACGAGCGTGGCGATTTCCGTCCGCGCTATACGTATGTGGGTGTGATAGAGGGCAATGACACTATCGGCGCATCGATGTACACGGCTTCGGCGACGATTACCAAGCAGGACGACGGGTATCAGGTGAAAGCGGAGATACTGGGAACGGATACCGTTTTGTACCGTATTGAGATGGCAGTGGATTACCGCTATATCGCCATCCAGTATGACGAAACGGAGGGGCAGTTTGTACAGAATTACACCGATGCGGACCAGTCGGCGTTCAATACGCGCAATTTCGCAACCGACGGATATGTGTCGTTTACGGCTCTCTCGGCGACGGGCAAACTGACCTACCTGGAGTTCTATCCCGCCGCCATCGACCCTGCGACCACGCTGCCAGTGGGAATATATACGATTGATTCTTCGGAATCGGCGGGGACGGTTTATGCCGGACAGGGCGTGCTGAATAATGCCATCGTCGGTTCGGTATGCGGCGACTACACGTCGAAAGGAATGAATGTGCCCTGTTTCTTTGTGGCGACAGGAACAGTGAAAGTGGAGGCGGAAGACGGCAAACTGCGTCTGACTATGGAAGCACAGAACACCAACGGGCTCCCGATACGTGTAACCTATGAGGGTAGCACGGGAATGACGGCATTGGAGAATACCGCTGCGGACAGCGTTGCGGTACGCAAGATCGTGCGAGACGGACAAGTGTATATCCTATACGGTGCAGATACTTATACGCCCGCCGGCGTACTGCTGAACAAATAAACTTCCGGCACCGGTTATTTTGTTTGCACAATCACGAAAATTGTTGTACCTTTGCAGCGGAAAGAGTTGTCCGAATGACAAGACTGAGTGTAAATATCAACAAGGTGGCGACGCTGCGTAACGCGCGGGGGGGAGATATGCCCGATGTGGAGCGTTTTGCCGTGGATTGCGAGCGTTTCGGTGCGCAAGGTATTACCGTGCACCCCCGCCCTGACGAGCGGCATATACGCAGGAGCGATGTGTATGCACTAAAACCGCTGGTTACCACCGAGTTTAATATAGAGGGCAACCCGACGGATGCGTTTACGGCATTGGTATGCGATGTACGTCCGACACAGGTAACGCTTGTGCCCGACGACCCGCAGCAACTGACCAGCAACCACGGTTGGGACACGCAGACAAACCTGTCTTATTTGCACGGGCTGGCGGAGCGTTTCCACGCCTGCGGCATACGGGTGAGTGTCTTTGTGGACGCCGACCCCGAGATGGTGGAGTATGCAGGGAAAGCGGGTGCTGACAGGGTAGAGTTGTACACCGGTCCGTATGCCGAACTATACGAAAAAGACCCTGCGGCAGCCATAGAGATGTACCGCCCTGCGGCAGAGAAGGCGCAAGCATTAGGCTTGGGACTGAATGCGGGGCACGACCTCAACCTGCACAATCTGCGCCCGTTCGTTACGGCGTTTCCGTGGACGGCGGAGGTAAGTATCGGGCATGCGCTGATTTCCGATGCATTGTATCTCGGGATAGAGGAGACGATACGCCGCTACCGCGCCTGCCTGGCAAGGTAGCCCTTAACGTCCTTAACGACCCTAACGACCTTAAGGACTTTAATCCCCTTACAAAAACAGAACTCTAAAAAACAATATACTATGTTATTCCTTCAAGACACGGCTATGGCTGCCATGGCAGAGCAGATGCCTATCGAACAGCCTGCAGAAGAGTCGATTAACCTTTGGACGATGGCGCAGTACGGTGGCTGGATAATGATTGTACTGGCTCTGCTGCTGGCGTGGGCAATCTATATTTTTATTGAGCGCATGGTGGTGCTGAAGCATGCCACCAAAGAGGATAAGAGTTTTATGGACCGTATCCGCGACTATATCCACGAAGGCAAAATAGACTCGGCACTGAACCTGTGCAAGCAGACCGATACGCCCTCGGCGCACATGATAGAGAAAGGTATCACGCGTATCGGTCGCCCGATGCAGGACGTGCAAGTGGCGGTGGAGAACGTAGGTAACCTGGAAGTCGGCAAACTCGAGAAAGGGTTGGTGATCATGGCTACCATTGCAGGTGGTGCACCGATGCTCGGTTTCCTCGGTACGGTGCTCGGTATGATCCGCACGTTCTACAATATGGCGCAGACCTCGGGCGGCGTGATAGAGATGTCGGCGCTGAGCACAGGTATGTACGAGGCGATGGTTACCACCGTGGGCGGTCTGATTGTCGGTATTCTGGCGATGTTTGCCTACAATATGCTCGTGGCACGCATCGACCGCGTGGTGCGCCTGCTCGAAGCACGCACCATGGAGTTTATGGATCTGCTGAACGAACCGGCGTAACGTACAATCAACAATGTACAATTAACAATTAACATACATTCCTGTTCTTTGTTCTTTGTCCATTGTTCTTTATTCTGTAAGAAAAATGGCTCTCAAAAGACGAAACAAGGTGGAGGCAACATTTGCGATGTCCTCTATGACCGACTTGATTTTCCTGCTGTTGCTTTTCTTTGTGATGGCAAGTACGATGTCGTCGCCCAACGATATAAAGATCAACCTGCCCCGGTCGCATGCCAAGACGACCACGCGTCAGGTGGTGGCAAAGGTGAGCATTGACAACCTCGGCAACTATTTTGTAGCGGTAGGCAAAGCCAAACCGCAAGCCATCAATCCCGATGATTTGGAAGGCTATCTCAGTACGCTCCAGCAGCAGGACTCCACTATGTATATTGCACTCCATGCCGATGAGGATATACCTTACAAAGAGGTGGTGCGTGTATTGGATATTGCCAACCAGCACAAGATGAAACTCGTGGTGGCGACGAAAAAGTAACTTTGAGAACGAAGAACAAAGAACAAAAGACGATAATGCCCTTTAATGGGTCTTTAATGGGTTTGATGGAGAAAATAACGTCTAATTAACGTCAATTAACAGAGAATAAAAGACCTTATACGGATATTTGCGGACGGGGAAATGACACTCAAACAGAAATCAAATATCATTGCGGCGGTGGGGACATTGGTTGCCTTGCTGTTGCTGTTTCTGTTGCTGTGGTTTGTGTCGATGGGTGCGCCCGTTATGCCCGAGGACGAAGGCATCGAGGTTTCTTTCGGCGATGTGCAGGAGGCGGGCGGCAGCGAGCCGAACCCCGAGGCACAATCGGTACCGATGGAGAGTGTCGCCCCACCGCCGGCACCGTCCAAACCGACGAATAACGACCTGATGACGCAGGAGGACGAGGAGACACTTGCCCTGCAGCGCCAACGGGAGAAAGAGGAAAAAGCCCGCAAAGAGGCGGAGGCGGAACGTCTGCGTCAGGAGAAAGCCAAAGCGGCACAGGAAGAGGCGGAGCGTATCGCCAAAGAGAAAGCCATTGCGGAACAGAAAGCCAAAGAGCAGGCAGCCAAGGACAAAGCGGCGGCAATGGGGTCGCTGTTCGGCAACAATCCCGCAGGCGCACAAGGCAGCGGCGACACCAAGGGCGAAGGGCAGAAAGGCAACCCCGTGGCAGGGCACGGCACTTCGGGCGGAAATGATTGGAGACTCGATGGGCGCAGTATTAAAGGAACATTGCCCCAACCGAAAAATGAGTTTAATCAGGACGGGAAAGTGGTCGTCTCTATTTGGGTATTGCCCGATGGGACTGTCAAAGATGCACAGATAACTCGTGGCACTACCGTCAGCGACCAAGCCACTATTCAACTCGCTCTCAGTGCGGCTCGCAGAGCCAGGTTCTCGGAGAGCGACAAATCCATTCAGACAGGAACAATCACATATAACTTTAAGTTTAACTAATTGCGTTTTCGCATCTGACTGATTATGAATTATTTGTTTCTTGACAATGGTTTCGAGGAAATCGAGGCTATTACCACTATCGACCTTCTGCGTCGTGCAAACATCCGTCTGACGACCGTCTCCGTAACCGGCAAGGCTATGGTGCTGGGTGCTCACAACATCGCTGTAGAGGCGGACGGACTGATAGAAGACATCGATTTCTCGGATGCGGAGATGCTCATTCTCCCCGGTGGTGCCACCAAGTTGGGCGAATGCCACGCGTTGTGCGACCTGCTTGTGCAGCACAATGCTGCCGACAAGCCAATAGCGGCTATCTGTGCCGCACCGTCGGTGTTGGGCAAGTTGGGTATCCTGCAAGGCAAACAAGCCACTTGCTACCCCGGCTTTGAGCAGTATCTGGGCGAGAGTTATATAGGCGGACTGGTGGTGGAGAGCAAGAACATCATTACTGCCAAAGGTCCCGGACTGAGCAGTGATTTTGCGTTCTGTATCATTGAGAAACTCGCCGGCAGCGAAGTGGCAGACCATGTGTATGACACAGCGCAGTATTAAGATAACGTCAGTTTGATATAAGCATAATTGCATATTTTACCGCCGTAGGCGAATAAGATTTAAGGCAATTTATGGATAAAAACAAAGATTTACTTGGATTTCTTGCCGCTATGCGGCAAAGGAGTTTTCATATCGAACTGACGTTAAGATACTTCGGATATAGGTATAAAGGGGTACTATAGCGGTACTCCTTTTTGTTGTTATAAGGTATAAAGTCTGTTTTTATGAATTCGTTTTTCCGCCATCTGGCGATGGCTTCGGCGTGTATCATCTGGGGATTGATGGCACCGCTTGCCAAAGATGCGATGCGCACCGATTTCTCGGGTATGGATATGGTGGCATTCCGCGTGGCAGGAGGTGCGTTGTGCTTTTGGCTCACCTCGCTGGTGCTTACCCTGTCGGGCAGGAAACAGGAGCGGGTGCCGTTGCATGACATCGGTCTGTTTTTTCTGGCGTCGCTATGCAGTATCACGTTCAACCAGGGTATGTTTACGATAGGCGTGAGTATGACTTCGCCCGTTAATGCGAGTATTATGACCACCACGCTGCCTATTATCTCGCTCATTCTGTCGGCGGTTTTCCTGCATGAACGGGTATCGTGGCAAAAGATCATGGGGATATGTCTGGCACTCTCGGGGGCGTTGATGGTGATTCTCACCTCGCATACGGCTTCGGCTGTGGGGGCGGTCAATCCCTACCGTGATGCGCTCGGGGCAGCGATGTGCGTACTGGCACAATGTTCGTTTGCCACCTATCTGGTGGTATTCGGCAAACTGATCAGGAAATACTCGGTGGTAACGTGTATGAAATGGATGATGCTCTTTGCCACGCTCACCATCTGGCCTTTCGCTTTGCCGCATATAGTCTTCCTGCCGTGGAGCACGATAGCCGTTCATTCCTATTGGGAGACGGGCTTTGTAGTGTTCTTCGGAACGTATTGCGCCTATATCCTGATGACATGGGCGCAGCAGGTCTTGCGTCCGACGCAGGTGTCAATATACAACTATTTCCAACCCGTGGTGTCGTGTCTGGCATCGGTGATGATGGGGCTCGCGGTCTTCGGTTACCTGCAAGCCATCGCCATACTGCTGGTGTTCTCGGGAGTGTATCTGGTAACGCACACGCGCGTAACGGCATAATTCAATGGTAATCCATATTTGCGATCTGTATCTGTAGATTGTTGTTGTATAGTTGTTGTCTGTTGTTGACCGACAAAGTCAGTTATTGAACTCACGTGATTAAGTGTTGTAGGTCTGCAAAAATTGTAGTACCTTTGTATCCAAATTGAAGAATCTATGAAACTCGGTTTTGACAACGACAAGTATATCCGTATCCAGTCGGAGCATATCCGTGAGCGAATCGCGGCATTTGGCAACAAACTCTACCTCGAACTCGGGGGCAAACTGTTCGACGACAACCATGCGTCGCGTATCCTGCCGGGTTTTCAGCCCGACTCGAAGTTGCAGATGCTCTCGCAACTCGCCGACCGTATTGAGATACTCATTGTCATCTCGGCGATGGATATCGAGCGCAACAAAGTGCGCCAGGACCTCGGTATCACCTACGACGAGGACGTGCTGCGTCTCAAGGACGAGTTTCAGCACCGCGGGTTCTACGTGGGCAGTGTGGTGGTAACCCACTACAACGGGCAGCCCTCGGCGGATGCCTGTCGCCGTCGTCTGGAGAACCTCGGAGTGAAAGTGTATTACCATCGTTTGATTGACGGTTATCCGACCAATGTGTCGCTCATCGCTTCGCCCCAGGGATTTGGCAAGAACGACTACGTGGAGACCACACGCCCGCTTGTGATTGTTACGGCTCCCGGTCCCGGCAGCGGCAAGATGGCGGTTTGCCTCTCGCAACTCTACAACGAGCATCAGCGGGGTGTTGAGGCGGGGTATGCCAAGTTCGAGACTTTCCCCGTATGGAATCTGCCGCTCAAGAACCCGATCAACGTGGCGTACGAGGCAGCGACTGCCGACCTCAACGATGTGAATATGATCGACCCGTTCCACCTCGAGGCGTATGGCAATATCGCTATCAACTACAACCGCGACATCGAGATTTTCCCCGTCTTGGACGCACTCTTCACGGGCATCTACGGGCACAACCCCTACAAGTCGCCAACCGATATGGGAGTGAACATGGTAGGGTTCTGTATCTCTGACGATGAGGTCTGCAACGAGGCGAGCAAGCAGGAGGTCATCCGCCGCTACTATGCCGCGCTGGACGCTTTTGCCGAAGGGCGCGACGCCGAGAAGGAAATCAACAAGATTACGCTGCTGATGCGCCAACTCGGTATCACTACCGACTACCGCCGCACCACGGTGGCTGCCAAGGCGTGCCGCGACAAGGAGAATGCCTCCGCTGCGGCTGTCGAACTCGAAGACGGCACTGTCATCACCGCCCATACGGGCGACCTGCTCGGTTGCTCGGCGGCGTTGCTGCTCAATGCCACCAAACATCTGGCACATATCGACCACTCGGTGCGCCTGCTGCCGCAGAACCTGATTGAACCGATCCAGCACACGAAGATCGCCTACCTGCAAGGGCATAACCCCCGCCTGCATACCGACGAGGTACTGGTCGCCCTGTCCGTATTGAGTCAAAGCGACGAACGTTGTGCCGAGGCGTTGCGCCAACTGCCGCGCCTCAACGGCTGTCAGGCGCACTCCACGGTGATGCTGTCCGATGTCGACCAGAAGACATTCCGCCGGTTAGGCATACAGATCACCTGCGAACCTGTAAGGAAAAAATAGATCTTTCTGTTTGTTATAGGATCCCTATAGAATAGAATGATATAATTCATCATTAAAAACACAGGTGGATGTCAGGTGGATGTCAGGTGGATAAGCCATTCTGAATAGGCTAATTTACAAATTTGCTAATTTACAAATTTACAAATTTACAAAATTGTCTCACCGGTGTGCCTGAAAGAAATTCTGCATCAGGGTGCGGGTGCGGGCGGATAGAATACCGGTAGTAATGGTTGTTTTGGGGTGTAATGCACCGGGTGCTAATTGGCGGTAACCGCGTTTGCTGTCGTCGCAACCATAGACCACGCGCCCTATCTGTGCCCAACCGATAGCCCCTGCGCACATCACGCAGGGTTCCACCGTAACATACAGCGTGGCATCGGGCAGATACTTGCCCCCTGCGGTCTGCGCGGCAGCCGTGAGCGCCTGCATCTCGGCGTGGGCGGTTACGTCCTGCAGTGTCTCGGTCAGGTTGTGCCCCCGCCCGATGACTTGCCCGTTCGCTACTATTACGCACCCCACCGGCACCTCGTCCTGCTCGTATGCCAATTCCGCCTCGTGGATCGCCATCTCCATATACCGCTCATCCTTTTCCTCTTGTGTTGCCATAGTTCCCTCTGTTTTTATATTAATCATCACTGAATCATTTTAGGTGCATTTTTTCGGTTATAACCGAAAAACACTATATACTTAACCAATTTATTTGGTTATGTCCGAATTTTGTTGTACTTTTGCAGTATCTAATAATATATGATTATGATACTGCGTGAAAACTACCTGAATCAAATCCGCCCCTTTGTCAATCAGCCGATAGTGAAAGTGATTACCGGCATCCGTCGTTCCGGCAAGTCTGAATTGCTTAAGATGGTGCGTCTGGAATTGCTGCAATCCAATGTAACTCAGGAACAAATAGTATATATCAATTTTGAGTCAATGCAATGGGATGCTTATCGCAGTGCCGCTGCTCTCTATGCGTACCTCAAAGAACAAAAAGAACATCTTTCCGCCCGTTTGTATCTCCTTTTGGACGAAATACAAGAGGTACAGGGGTGGGAGCGTGTTATCAATTCCGTTCTGTCGGAGTGGGACGCAGATATATACATCACCGGTAGCAACTCTCACCTTTTGTCTTCCGAACTCTCTACTTACATTGCCGGACGCTATGTGGAGATTTCCGTTTATCCGCTGTCTTTTCGCGAGTTTCTTACTTTTCATAGTGCGGAAACCACAGACCGGCAATGGCTTGGTAATGCTTTCGAGCAATATCTCCGTCAGGGTGGTTTCCCTATTGCCCATGTTCACCCTTACTCCAATGAAGAAATCTATAAATTGGTTTCCGACATCTATGCCTCTATCCTGTTGCGGGACACCATCCAACGCTATAATATCCGTAATGTGGACTTATTGGATCGTCTGGTTGGTTTTCTTTTTAACAATATAGGCAATCCGTTTAGTGCAAAATCGGTTTCCGACTATATGAAAAGCCAACAGCGCAAGTGCGACTACGAGACCATTTACAATTATTTGCAGGCACTTCAATCTTCGTTTATCGTCAATCGTGTTCCCCGTTATGATATAAAAGGGAAGGAAATCCTTGCTACCCAAGAGAAATACTATGTTACCGATTTGTCTCTTATCTATGCCCGCCAGGGTTTCCGCCCCGACTTGATTGCCGGATTGTTGGAAAATTTGGTTTACTTGGAACTTGTCCATCAAAATTTTACCGTTTACATCGGCAAGCAAAACACCTATGAGGTGGATCTTATTGCACAGAAACAAGACAAGTATGTTTACATTCAAGTCTGCTATCGTTTTGAGAGCCAAGAGACTCTACAGCGGGAATTGCGTCCGTTGCAAGCCATCAAGGACAATTACCCCAAGTATATAGTGACTACGGATAGCCTGTATTCGGGATCATTTGAGGGTATCCAATGCGTTCACATTGCCGATTTCCTGCAAAAAGATTTATAATCATTGGCTTATGGTTATTTAAAAAATATTCGTTTATTATCGTTGAATGACCGTTAATCTTTCTTTATCAGTTGCCGGTACATCTCCAATAGCCGTGCGACGCAGTCGGACTCGGTCATCGTGGTCGGGAAGCCATACGCTGCCATTACTGCACGGTCGTTGGCTTGATGGGCACGGCGCAGTTCGATGGGCATAGTTACTTCGTCGTACAAGTCCGCCAATGAGCAATCGGGGTACTTTGCCCGTGCGTCCAAAATGGCTTGGGCGGTGTGCTCAATAGCGGCAACCATATCCGCATAGACATTGGGGCTTGCGGCTGCAAGTGTGGAGACGACGCGTCCCGCGTCGTTATTATTATCTATCGAACTTGCTGCATCTAACGACGCGAGACGCGCCGTCCCCACAAGTGCCGTTTCCATGCGCATTAGGGAGTATTCGCCTTCCTGTAGATTGCGTGGATTATGGCGGATATAATCGCGTACATATTGATAATGCTTCTCTGTACGAATTACTCTGTCAAACGATTCTTTCTGCCATACACTTCCTGCTGTACCTAACAAATCATTTATTTGATGAGCCGTGTAACTTTTGATGGAATGTAGAATGTCCGTTGTATTGTTGCCGTTGACAGGTTCCAACAACACATGCACGTGATTGGGCATAATCACATAATCATGTAGAATATATCTTTCGTTATTGAAATGCAGCAATGCATCTTCTACAATTTGTCTCACTTTGGCATACCGCAGACAACAACTACCATATCCGGCAGCAAGCCATTCGTCTATCTTGTTGCTAATAGTATCGTGGTATAGCCTCTCTGTTTCTTCATTCCACGGAAGAGGATGCTGTTGCAAGAAAGTCGCCCGTTCCGATTTATAGACCTCCAATTGATTTTGAGGTAACGAGTCTGCCAAACGGAAAGTAATAAACTGAATGGCATTTCTTACATGCCAATGCGGTAGATTGCCATGTGTCTTTAATATACCATTTATAGGAACTATATTTGCAGAAATGCTTGTAGGAATGTTTGTGGACGCGTTGTTTGTGGAGACGACGCGTCCCGCGTCGTTATCCCTCCCGACAGTGCTATTATTGACGATGCGTCCCGCGTCGTCTCCCCACTGCGGCCATGGGAAGTTGTTGTAAACGATAGAAGCGGAATAGGCATAACGTGTTTCTAATCGTCCACATACCGCCCGCATCCATGCATTATGCACATTGGAGTTCAACACACCGAATGTATATAAGTCTCCATTGGGTATCATTTGAGCATTCGCATTGGCAATCACATCCTTGGTTACGTACATCATCGGGATGTACCGACGTCGCTCTGATGATACAACTGGAAGTATAATGTAATTTCTATCTGGCTGCCTGTCTTCTGTGAATAGATATGGACGATTTGCCCACTCGCGCGTTGATGCTTTTGTGCTTTTAAGCCGAGCCTCCTTTACCCCCTCTAAACGTTGCATAACAATAGATGATGAACGCAACAATGCCGGAGAACAATTTTTCAACCAAAGGCAATAACGAACTGTATCATTGATAAGGTCATCAGCACCCATATAGCGTTTAATGTAAGGCTCAAACTGAGGTGATAGGGTAAGCAATTCTTCCCGTTCTGTCGGAGTCATCAATAGAAAGCCTCCATCTGTAGGCTGACTTCCTTTAGACATTTTGGGGACATTGGGACAAATAGGCTCACGCCGTGCCTCAATATGAACAAGTGGAGCGTCAAGTAAATACCCATTGATGCACTGACATTGCCGATAGGTGCCGTCCTGATTATAGAGACGTGCAATGGTATCTTCAGTGTTGTACTTAGAAGAAAAACCGATGATTACACAATGTACATGTGCTTTCAGAGAGGATTCACTATCCCAACGGAATGTATGGTATGCAAAATCTATTCGAGCATTAAGTGTTTTCCAGAGCGGTGCGACTTGTTCCCCTTGCGTAATACTATTGGTAGAAACAAAGGCTGTATGAATAGACGGATTTATGTCCATCATATCATTGGCTTTTTTATACCAACCTGTTACATAATCAAGAGGTTTGAGAGAAGGACACAATGCAAGAATATCTTCTTTTTGGGAGGCTGATTGATATTTTGTTCCCACAAACGGCGGGTTGCCCATGATGTAGATACTTGTGTGGGGTGTGGAGACGACGCGTCCCGCGTCGTCATAATCCACGCTGTTCTTCTTGACGACGCGAGACGCGTCGTCCCCACACGCATTGTCCCCATAAATCACCCGACTCCAGTCTATCTGCAGGGCGTTGCCCTCGTGGATATTGTGGTAGGCGTGGAGGGGTAGGGGCTTGGCTTCTATTTGGCAGATACGCTCTGTCTCACGCAGCATCTGCAACTCGGCTATCCACAGGGCGGTGGTCGCTACAGAGACGGCAAAGTCGTTTATCTCGATGCCGTAGAACTGATGTATATCCACACGGATAGGATTGGTGAAGGTACCCAACTGCATCTGGTCGCCTTGCAAGAGACGGATAACCTTGTTCTCCAACCGGCGCAGGCTGATGTAGGTCTCGGTGAGGAAGTTGCCGCTGCCGCACGCGGGGTCGAAGAACGTGAGCGATGCCAGTTTGTCTTGGAAAGCACGCAGGTCGCGTATCTGCTTTGCAGAGAGACGTGCCAATTGGAACGTGGAAACGGTGTTTGTGGAGACGACGCGTCTCGCGTCGTCATTATCCCGGGTGCTGCCTTTAACGATGCGTCTCGCGTCGTCAGTACCGCCCTTACTGTTTTTGACGACGCGAGACGCATCGTCCCCATACATATTTCCGGTAATAGTCTCGAACTCGTGCTGCAGGTCGTTGAGGAACAGCGGGTCGATGACCTTGTGGATATTCTCGATACTCGTGTAGTGCATACCGCCGGAGCGGCGCGTGTCGGGGTTGAGTGTACTCTCAAACACCGCCCCGAAGATAGTGGGACTTATCTCCGACCAGTCGAAGTCCTCCGAGGCTTTGGTGAGCAGGAGCATGCGTATCTCATCGGTCAGTTGGGGTATTTCGATGTTCTCGTTGGAGAACAGTCCGCCGTTCACATACGGGAACTGCCGCAGGTCGTCGTCCAAGTACGGGTCGCGGTCTTCGGGCTTGGTGTCCAGCACACGGAACAGGTCTATCAGCGCACGGCGCAGGTGCGGGGCGGGGAACTGGTTGAGGTAGTCGTGAAACTCGTTCTTGTCGCCAAACAGCCCCGCGTCCTCCGCAAAGAGGCAGAAGACGAGACGCACACAGAGTTGGTTGAGCGAGGCGAGCGTGTCGGGAGCGTCGGGGTGGGCGTATTGCGGACGTATGGCATCGTAAATCTTCCCTACGAGGTCGCCCGCCTGTATCGACAGTTCCATCTCCTTGCGCAGGGTGTCGCTGCCCGTGTCCACGAGGAAACGCAGACGGTAATGCTCTTTCTCGAGGTTCTCCAACAGCACCACCTGCGGCTCACCGTTGGGCTGCTCCATATCGTATATCCAAAACTCGCGGAAATTGCTGGTTACTATCCATCGCGGGCGTTGCGAATAGGGCAATTCGGCGGCATAGCGTTTGGCTTGCTGGAAAGGATTGAGCAACGAGCCGTCCGACTGGCGTATGGGTGCACCCAGGTCTTTCTGCACCGACTTCTGCTCAATCAGCACTTTGGTGGCGGGTATGAAACCGTCAATGAA
The DNA here is from genome assembly GCA_934716995.1 of uncultured Bacteroidales bacterium. GTDB lineage: Bacteria > Bacteroidota > Bacteroidia > Bacteroidales > Paludibacteraceae > Colicola. The sequence continues at coordinate 13,113 of CAKUYO010000040.1, forward strand.
AGCCGTGTGGTCGATATGCACTTGCTGCTCAAAGGTGATAAACGTGGTGGGCTCTTCTATGCCGAGAGCGTGGAGCAGCGCAATCCAGAACGGTTGCGACTCGCCTTTCTCGTACCCTTTGCCTGTCCAGTAGGCAACAAAATCGTGTATGAGTCTGGTGTTTGTCATGTTTATATCAGTTCTTTGAGGTGGTGTTCGAACATTAATGGTTAATTAATGACTAATTATATGTTTCTTTGGCTGTACTGCCGTGCCGCTTGGCAAAAGGCGGTCATCTCTTCGGGGTGCGCCTCGAAGTGGTTCCCGATAACTACCATATCCGCCCCCGCGTCGAAAGCCTCAATCATCTGCTCCGTCGTGCGGATGCCGCCGCCGACTATAAGGGGTATATTCGTATTCTCTCGCACGGTCCGGATAATTCTTGCGCTGACAGGGGTAAGTGCTCCGCTGCCTGCCTCCAAGTAGATGAGTTGTTTGCCAAGCAGTTCGGCGGCGATGGTGGTATCCACTATCTGTGCAAGGTCGTTTTGCGGGATAGGTTGTGTATGCGTTACCCGCTGCACCGCCGTCTCTTTGCCCCCGTCGATCAATATATAGCCCATCGGAATACTCTCTATGCCCGACCGGCGGACTGCCCGCGCGGCACGCACCTGCTGCCCGACGAGGGTCTCGGCATTGCGCCCCGAAAGCAGCGAGAGAAACAGCAGCGCATCGGCATCGGGCGAGAACTGCAAAGCCGAACCGGGGAAAAGGACAACCGGCACACCGGTACGGCGGCGCAAAGCCGCTACCAGCGCATCACAGTTGCCGCCCGTGCTGCCGCCGACAAACACCAAATCAGGCAGACAGCCGTCCGCAAGGGGCAACTTGTCTAAATCGGCTTTCTCGGGGTCGAGCAGCAGCACAAGGAGTTTGCGTCCTTCTCTGCGGGCGGCGAGTATGTCGGTCAGTATTGCCATTGGAACGACTCAATCAGGTGAATCATATCCGCCCGCAGGTACTCGTGTATCGGTGCCAGCGAGTCAGCATTGGGGCGGCAGTTGCAATAGACCGATGCGCGGAAGAAATGATGCGTCGAATCGGTCAGAAAAAACTGGTAGGGGGAGGCGGTGTTTCCCTCCAGATCGAAGAATACGCCATAGACGTGCGCCTCGGGGTGGGAGTATGCCTGCTCGGGGATGGATGTGGCATGCGAGGCGTTCTTATAGACAAACTCGATAGCGTCGTTGGTCAGTTCGCGCAGGTTGCCGCGGACGGGTTTGTACGAGCAATGGACGGTGGCGTTGAGGGCGGGATAGAAGATGTTTATCCAGTACTGTTCGCCTTTCTCTATGCGTGGCTGCACCTCCGCATTACCCGACAGGAGAAAATCGTAGGGATAGTCCCTGCTGTCGGGATGATGCAGCGAAAAAGGCACATAACACGTATCGGGCATTGTCATACGCACATAGCCGTAGGGCTTGGGCGCAGTGGCGTGGGTGCAAGACCAGAACAGAAAAGGCAGAAAGAGAAAATATAAAACGCGTTTCATCGTTGGATATCAATTACTTTGCAAAGATACAACTAATGTTTGGATTGTACAACCCCGTTACCATATAGGGCAACATAAAATAAGTGGATTACACAATATCCAGGTCAACATAAACAACAATTATATATCATTGGCGGTGTCCACTGCCGTGCAAATCCCTATTTCAGGGGATACGGAGGAGCGGAATTTCAGTAAATTGCGGTATTGCCCGCGGGGGCGGAAGGCAGTAATTTTGCAGCGTGAATCGGAGGGGAACTTATATTCACTTATCCTATACGCAGGTCCCGATACAGAGACGGGCAAAACAGCAAGGGATACGCAAGGGATGAGCAAGGGATAGACAGGGTACAAAAGAGATATAAAAGAGGTGTGTGATAGGGTAGTGGTAGGGTATGTGGTAGGGTAGTGGTAGGGGGATAGGTAGCCGATATTAGGTATATCGACAGGGTACAAAAAGGGTAAGCAAACGATAATGTAACAATAATTAACAAACAACAATGAAAAAGATTTTCTTTTATGCAACGCTGCTCGCAGTAGCAGCCACGAGTCTGACCTCGTGCAACCAGAACAAAAAGGAGGAAGTGGATTCACCCAAAGAGACAGCCTTGAAGGCAGCGATGACACCGTATGTGGACAACACGGTGATTGCCACCTACAAGAACCTGTCGGACGCAACCATCACGCTGTACAAGAACTGCGAAAACATCTTCGACAAGTTTGAGGCAAAGACCCTGACCGACGCCGACGTAAAGGCTGCTGCCGAGTCGTGGACGGCTGCCCGCCGCTACTGGGAGTTGAGCGAGGCATTCCTTTTCGGTCCCGCTGCCAACCACAACATCGACCCGCATATCGACTCGTGGCCTCTCGACAAAGACGGTATGGACGCTATGCTCGGCAACGCAGAGCAGATGAAGCAGATTGAGGAGCAGGGTGCCGACTATGTAGGCGACAAACTCGGCTACGGTCTGCTCGGTTTCCACGCGGTGGAGTATATGCTCTATGCCAACGACAACGCCGACAAGAGCAACGTCCGCACCCACGACATCTCGACCTACACCCGTGCCGAGTTGGTTTACCTCGTAGCAGTAGCCGAAGACCTGCGCAACCAGACGGTGGCTCTCGAGGCTTCGTGGGCAGGCGTGGACAATGTGAGCGAGGAGAAACAGGCTATCCTCGAGGAGGCGGAAATCGACTACGGCGTGGAGTTCGCCAAGGGCTACGGCTCGTATATGAAAGTGGCTACCGGTGGTACGTACGCTACCTACCAGGAGGCTGCCGAGGAACTGATTCAGGGCTGTATCGACATCGCCGACGAGGTGGGCAACACCAAGATCGGCCGTCCGAACAACGCTTCGAGCGAGGAAGACCGCAACTACATCGAGAGTCCGTATGCGCTCAACTCGATTGAGGACTTCCAGGACAACATCCGCTCTATCCAAAACGCATACTGCGGCAGCGTAGCCGGCGATGCATCGGTATCGGACTACATCAAATCGGTGGACGCTAACCTCGACACCGAGTGCAAAAAGGCTATCGAGGACGCTATCGCCGCTATCGGTCAGATTGCCGAGCCGTTTGCCCTCGACGCCAACGCCAAAGGGGCTGCCGCTACCAACGCTGTGAAGGTGGTAGGTACCGACCTGGTGAACGTGCTCAACAAAGTAAACGCCAAACTGAGCGAACAGGAGTAATTATTAACAAACCATACAAATATGAAAAAGTCATATCTTATGACGGGTATGCTTGTCAGCGTTTTTGCGCTGGCAAGTTGCCATATTGAAGAGGGTGGTAAAAACGAGCCCACCAACGAAGACACCGAACTGCCCGATTGGTACTACACGGGCGGCAAACTCGGTACATCATTTCTCTCAACCTCCAACGCCTACGAGCAGCCGACCCCGTCGGTGGAGAACGGCAACTGGATGGAGTCGTTCAAAGCAGGCGAAGCGTTGTTCGAGAAGCAGTTTATGAGCAACACCACGGGTACACGCGGCGGCTTGGGACCGGTGTACGTGCGCTCGTCGTGTCTGCACTGCCACCCGAGTTACGGACATGGCAAATCGGTGGACGAGGGTACGTACAACAGCACGGAGATAGGCAACGGTACACTGCTCGTCATCTTCGACCCCGTCACGGAGAACTACAAGACATGGGTGGCAGGTATGCCGCAACTGCACGCCGTAGCACCGTTCAAGGCACCGCTCGACGAGAGCCAAATCAACGTTACGTGGAAGACGGTCAGCACCTGCGCCGCCAGCGGCGACAAGATGGCTTTTGCCGACGGCGAGACCTTCGAACTGCGCTACCCCGAAGTAAGTATGCCTGCGAGTGCCGTCTATGGTGCCGACCAACTCGACCTCGGAGACTATGAGGTGCGCTTGGAGAACACCATCGGTATCTTCGGTACCGGTCTGACCGACGCTATCCCCGACGACTCGATCACCGCCCAATGGGCAAAAGAGGAGAAAGCCTACGCCGCAGGCTACCTCAAGCATTGGAAAAATGCATGGTTCGAGGGCGGCAACTGGAAAGACGGGGCGTACTACTCCAACTCGAAGCAGGGCGACGGCACCAAGTACGTACGCCGCTATACCTACGCTATGTCGCGCGGACCGCTCCTGGACGCTGCGGGCGCAAACGCTATCTGGAACATCACCAACGTAACCCGTTCCGACCGACGCTACCACTACCTGGATTTGGCAGGAAAGAACTACGCCACCATCTCGTCGAAAGACCCCGATGTGCAAGCCGGTTTCCCCGCTTATATCGAGAAGATTGACCCCGACCACGAGCATGCCGAGTGGTTTACCGACAACGTGGAGCAGAACATCTACAACTATCTGACCTCAACCGACCTGCCGGTGGAGATGTCGGACGACGAGTACTCCGACTTTATGGTATGGCACCGCGGTCTGGCTGTGCCTGCCGCCCGCAACGTAAAGGACAAAGAGGTGCTGCGCGGACGCGAACTGTTCACGCAGATAGGTTGCGCCGAGTGCCACCGTCCGTCGTGGACAACCGGAGCGGACTATATCCAAGACCCGAACAAGTTCTTCACCCGCAACAACGATATGCCGCGTTATCCCTACCAGACCATCTGGCCCTACACCGACTTCGTACAGCACAAACTCTGTATGGAGAAGGATATCCGTACCGGCTGGTGCCGTACGACACCGCTGTGGGGACGCGGACTGCACCAAAAGATAACTGGCGACGCGTATGAGGCACGTATGCACGACACCCGCGCCCGCAACGTGGTGGAGGCTATCATGTGGCACGGCTACAGCGAGGAGAGTGACGCACTCGAGTCAACAAAGAAGTTCTACAACCTGTCCAAGGAAGACCGCGATGCATTGGTTAAATTCGTGAACGCAATCTAACCTTTTACGAACGCGATCTAACCTTTTTCGATTGATACATATCAGGGGCTGTCTGACCATCGGTGTCAGGCAGCCCCTGTCTTTATGCTGTCAGATCTATGTTATTTGTATGTGATTCGTATGTGATTCGTATGTGATTGGGCAGTTTTTGCTTGGCGTTTACCCGGGAGTTGACACCAAGTGTCTGTATGACTATGAGCGCGGCGCGTGTTGCGCCGCAAGACAAGGTTT
>CAKUYO010000041.1 GCA_934716995.1 uncultured Bacteroidales bacterium
TTTCCGATAACTCTTTCGATTTCCGCTGGATATATAAAAAGCCTTGTGGTATTGTTGTGCGTGAAAGAAGGTGAAAAACATGAGTAAACGACGTCCGAACGGGGACGGAATGGTCAGAAAAAGACCGGACGGAAGATGGGAAGCACGCATCATCGTCGGGCACAAAGAGGACGGCAAGCCGATATACAAATCGGTCTTCGGCAAGACGCAGAGCGAGGCGATGACGAAATTTTATAAGCTCCTCGAAACCTATCGCGGGGTGGAACTGAACGAGGATTGCCTCGTGAACCTGAATGAATGGCTCGACCGCTGGCTCTGCTATCAGAAGGATGTGGTGCGCCCGCAGACGCTGAACAAGTATATTTTCTATGCGGATGCCTACGTCCGTCCGTATCTCGGCGACAAGAAAATCTCGGCGATCCTCACGCGGGATATGCAACAGCTCTATGTAAAACTGCTCAAAGAAGGGCGCGTCACCGAGAGCAAGACCAAAGGAAAATCGCTCTCGGGCAGTACGGTCAGAGCAGTGCATATGATGATGCACAAGTGCTTTGAGATGGCAGTGGAGCAGCATATCATCGTAAAAAATCCGACCGACGGCACAACAATTCCCGCGCTGAACAGCGCGGAGCGCAAAGTATATAACGAGGAACAGCTCAAAAAGTTTCTGAAAATCATTGAGGATGAACCATGGTGGCGGGACTTCTTCTACCTCGAATGTATGACGGGACTGCGCAAGGGCGAGATCTGCGGACTGCGCTGGGAGGACTTGAACGAAGCGGAAGGCAAGCTCAGCGTGGCACGTCAGGTCATTCCGGTCAGGGGCGGAATCACGGTCAGCGATCCGAAAACCGACACCGGTATCCGCACGATTGTCCTGCCCGAAAGCGTTGTCCGCATGCTGAAAGAGCGCAAGAAAGCCATCGGCTCCGAATGGATTTTTCCGAGCCTGCGCGACGCGGAAAAACCGATCAATCCAAACACGGCATACGGTACCTTCAAGCGAATCATCAAGAAGGCAGGGCTTCCCGACATCCCGTTTCACGGTCTGCGTCATACCTACGCCACACATTCGATTGCCGTCGGCGTGGATGAAAAGACGCTGGCAAAGAAACTCGGACACACCAAGCCCGGCTTCACGCTCGACTGTTATGCGCATGTGACGGAAGAAATGCAGAAGCGTGCTTCCGAAGTTACGGGCAATGCACTTGAAAAAATCCTCGGAAAGGAGCTGAAACCGTGGGCAGACGAAAGAACGGACAAGGGCTGATCCGTCAGCGCAAAGACGGCAGATGGGAAGGCAGATGCGTGGTCGGTTACGATGAAAAGAATCTGCCGATTACGAAAAATGTGCTGGCTAAAACCAAGCGCGAGGTTGAAGAAAAACTGAAAGCCCTCAAGGAAACCGTACAGAAGCCGGTCGTGAAAACCGCCGCGGACATGCCGTTTGGTGAGTATATTGACTACTGGTATCGCAACTTCTGCGAGTTGAGCATTGCCGCAACCACGCGCCTGAAATACGAAAACGACATCTACAAGCACATCATCCCCGGCATCGGAAAGCTCCCGCTTGCCGCACTTAAAAAGAGTGATCTTGAAAAATTTTATGCCGAACAGATGAAAAGCGGCAACCTCGACCGCAATGGTGTCGGCGATAAAAAACTGTCGGGCGCGGTCATACGTTCGATGCATACCCGCATTAAATGTGCGCTCGATCAGGCGCTGAAAGAGGGACTGGTCAACCGCAATGAGGCGGTCGGTTGCAAGCTCCCGCCAAAGAAAAACAAAGAAATCGAAGTGCTGTCACACGAAGAAATCGCGCGGCTACTCATACAGGCAAAGGAAGAAGGCTTCTATGAGCTTATCCTCCTCGGGCTTGCCACAGGTATGCGGCGGGGCGAACTGCTCGGGCTGAAATGGGATGACATCAACTTTACGACAGGCGAGTTGAGCATCAGACGCGAATACACCACGCTCGGCTCGGACTATATCATCAGCACGCCGAAAACAAAATCCTCGGTGCGGTCGGTGCATCTGCCGCAGTCGGTGCTGAATATTCTCGGAGAGTATCGGGAAACGGTCGGCTCCGAGTGGGTGTTTCCGTCACCGCTTGATCCGACGCATCCGCGCAGTCCGACGAGCTGTCGCAGTCGGCTGTCGGATATGCTGGAACGCGCCGAATGTAATCACATCCCGTTCCACGGTCTGCGGCACATTTTTTCAACCATGGCGCTGGAAAACGGGTTGGACATCAAAACGCTGTCTGCAGTCCTCGGTCACTCTTCGGCGGAGACGACCATCAGCGTATATTCTCACGTGACCGGAGAGATGGAGCGCAACGCCGCAAAGAAAATGGACGATGCCTTCGGCACGCCAAAGCCCGCAGATTTGCCCGTGTGCGACGATAACCACGATGACGGGCAAACACCCGAACAGGAACCGAAACCCGTTGAATTCACTGCCAAAAAGAGCAAGAAGCGCAAGCCCGGCATGGGGTGTATCTCCAAGGTTTCAAAGAACACCTGGCAGGGCAAATATACGCCCCGTAGCAAGGACGGCAAACGGGAGCAGTATATCGTCTACGCAAAGAGCGAGGAGGAGTGCGAGAGGAGGCTTAAGGGGATGATCGGACAAATAAAAATTCAGGGAACAGACATTAGCGAGCTGTGTTGGTTAAAAATGCCTTTTATGATATAATAATCACGGAACACTAAACTTCTACGAGCTTTTAGAGACTGAACAAAATACTATGGAGGGAATTAAAAATGGATATCGACACATATGCTAAGATTCTTTCAAGGCAAAAACAATCTATGACGCCTGCTATGCAGGAGGCAATTAAGGAACAGGCGCGGCTTCATTTTATATGCGAGGCAAAACGCACTCGTTTTTATGAATTGGAGGACCAGTATAGAGACATATTTTCAAAAGGTGTTGGGCTGTTTTTTGAGCGGTATCCCGAATTGCATGAGAAACTTCCATGCAGAGAGCCAAAAGCTAAGCAGATACTTGCTATTTTTGAAGGGTTGAATACCCCTGAAAGTGATTTCAAGAATATCGCGCAATTAACGAAAACGATTCCTCAACTTGCAAGAGCCGAGGAAATGAATGTGGATATTGGTAGAGCATGTTTTGAGTATTTTCTGGCGCTCAGTAATTTGACTTCTAAAATAAGTCAAGATAGAAATCAGTTTTTTTCATCAGAATATCTTTCAAAAATGGACGCTTTGGCGGATGAAGGGGTTATGATGTATTTTCTTGAAACTCCTGACTTTCCGATTTTAAACGAAGAATGTGATGCCAATTATATTTTGGACTCATTTATTTTCGGAGATTATATGAGTGCAAAGGCACTACTGGAATCATTTTTTAACATGTCTCAAGTTGGTGATTCCATGCGCAGAAAGCAAGAAGATATAGAATCGGCTATCTGTAATATGATGAGTGGGTACCAGCGTACAGCAGCGAGAAACTGGTTCTCACTTTTGGAGAGCGAACACAAAAAATGTGCTGATGCTTTTGAAGGCTTTTGGGAAAAGACGAGGATTTTCAAAAACGGGTTTCAACGTTCTAAAAAAATACAGGAACTTTTGGATAAGGCAATTGATGTTGAATGGGAATCAAAAGCCTGGAAGAAAATTGATGCATATTATCAAAAAATCTCCGGTAAACCGATTGAAGGCGTGATTAACAGAAACGCCTTAATACATGGCGATTATAATAGTAATACAATGGATGTATCCAGCAGGGATGCGGTAAAAATCATGCTGATGTGGGTTAATCTGAGATTAATTGCAGATCATTTTTGCAACATTGAGGAGTTATATGAAAACCGTATGACGATGATACCATATTTTTGCACCTTACCAGATGACCTCGCTATTGACATAATGAACCGAATGTGATATACTAATTATAGTGCAATTCCTCGTGCCGAGGCAACGGCGTAGGCCAGGAGGTTGCATTATGGATTCTAATCGCAGGAAAGATTCCAGGCTGGGGTTGTTTTTGTGGCACTGTATTCAGCAATCTGGTATGACATACGAAAACGTTGCAGAAGCACTTGGAGTCAGCACCAGGGTAGTTGGTTACTATTGCAGTGGTGAAAGAAAGCCCAGTCAAATTACATTGCTTCGCTTTTTGCGTATTGTCAATGTTGAAACAAAGGATATCCCTTTTTGAGGGGGTATCCTTTTTTTGAACCACATGGTTCATTGTACGACCCTGCTTTTTATGAGATAATTGGATATCAAATAAAAAGGAGGTACTCAAAATGTCAAAATTCAAGACAATCAACGTTTGGAATCGAGTATACGGTGCGGAGCAGGAGGCTTACGATTACGCGGGACGTTTGATGAAAAAATCAGCTTGTGGGAATCCGAACAGCTCCTATCATCCGACACTTGACCACATTCGTCCGCTTTCAAACGGCGGGTGCGACGTGCCGGAGAACATAGTTATTTGCCATCGTGATACCAACAAAGAAAAAGCGGATTTATTTCCACACTGGATGGCAAACGGAAAACGCTTTCATGCGCGTCGCGTGAGAGGCTCAAGAGTCGAATACGAAATCGTCGAAGATTGAAGGAGAAGGAAAAATGAGTAAAGAACACAGAGTATCGGGCAACACCCACAGCAAAGAACAACTGAACCATTACGCAAATCAGCACAATCCAAACAACAGCGCATATCAGGCAAACAGGGACAACCGCTCGAATCAGTGCAACCCGAACAACAAAGAATATGATCATAGCCGCAGCAGTGGTCAAAAGCGCTGAGGGGCAACGCTTATGTTTGATTGGCTGAAAAAAGCTCCTGCAATTGATCCGGAAGCCGAGAAAGCGCGTCTCATGGAACTAAGCGAAAAAGAACTCTTGACTGAAATGATTCTGGACCTGAAAAGAATCAGCGAGAAGTGCGACGAAATCGGCAGGAAGATCGTTATATGGAGCAATTGAAAAACTGATATGCAGGAAACAAAGAAAAAGGTTCTCGGGGAATACCTCCGAGAACCTTTTGAATTATTTGGTTTTTCGCGAGCAGAGCGTACCGAAGCAGAAACAAACAAACGAATCGCACCAGCTCCAACTGTGGTCAAACATATGGTCAAAAAATTTTCGGAATTTCGGGTGGTGCGGAAGTGGTGGGAAAATACCCGATTTTGCCCCAAAAATGCAAAAAATAAAGCCGAAAACGAACCGTTTTCGGCTTTATTTGGCCTGAGTGACAAGACTTGAACTTGCGGCCTCTACCACCCCAACTGGCAATATATACCAGAAGTATCTACGAAAATCGTATGCTATTTTTGATTATTTTCGGCTGTTTACCCTTGTTTTGCTTGGATTTTGAATTATCTTCTGCTCTGAACTATGTACTGGGCATTTGGCTTGAAGTGAACGGATTCTCCCGGCTTGGTGCGAATTTTCAAACCGTTCGCACCGGCTTTTTGCACCAAAAAAAAATCGCGCACCAAGCTCTTTTTGCCTCTTCGGTACATATTATATCATTTTTTTCGTTGTCTGTCAACCGATTCGGAAAATGTTTCTTGATACCTTGGGAAAATTCGTCTTTATTGCAATGCCCGGATGCGTGTGTCGATCAAGTTGCACAGCGCCGCTTGATAGTCCCCCGGCAGGAAAGAATCCTTACAGAGGGTGAGATAGGCATCTTTCATGGATACGATTTCATCCAACATTTTCTCGGCGGATTTACAATTCAGACCGCAGTTTTCTGCTAAAGCGAGAAAGTCGCTACGGTGAAGATTGCGGTTTTTTCCGTTCAGCGTGAGCGCCATCTGATCTTTGTCGGCGGGCAGAATGATGTTGACGGGAAGCATATCGTATGCTTCGGACAGTCGGTAGACGCCGTTGCCGGATGCCGTTTCAATCAGAGAAAAGTTTTTGAGGTGCATATCCGAGTTGCCAACTGCAAAAGAGAATACAATCCGCAAAAACAGTTCGGTCATGTCAAGTCCCGGATTTTCGGCGTACTCTTTTACGATTTTACCGCAGCGCTCATAAGAACCTTTATATTTATCCGCCGTAACGCGCAAATCGAGCTGGCAAAAGTCCTCCATGGCAATCTTTTCGCCGCTTGCCGTGCGGTCGATACGCTTGGTAATGTAGGCAAATTCGCCGGTTTCCGCAAGTCGGATGAGTGCAAAGGGAACGGTCTTGATGCCCGTCATTTTTGCCATCTGCATGACAAGGTATTCCGCCTCGGGGAGGGCGGGATAATCGGCAGTCTGCGGTTTGAGAATATATCCAGCAGGATAACCGACAAGCGTCAGACGCACTTTATCATTTTTTTCGTTTGATAAATGAAGCGACAGCTTTTTCTGCACACCCGGAACGGTAAAACCGCGTCGGGTGCATTCGTTTGCTATGCTTTCGATGGTATCGGCGGAAAGGTTCAGTTCCGGTAGTTCCTTTGTTCCGAAAAAACGCTTGATGCAGGTATGATGCCAACCATGATTCGCTTTTTGTGGGTCTTTTATCGGTTTTCCGCAGCAAAGGCAGATCATGCGACCACCTCCCGTACCGAAACAGCGCCGATGCAATCCTGACAGGCAACGAGCAACAAGCCGAAACGATCTTTTGCGTCAAGCTTCCAGTTCTGCGTGACGATGTTCAAAAGCCACCCCTCCGGAATCAGTCCGTCAAAAAAGGCAAAGAGGGTTTTGGAAATGTAGGTTTCCGATTACTTCGGGAGCGTCAGGCTGACTGCCAGCGTGGACGAATCGGCAAGGTAGTCCGCATCATAGGCAAACACGTAGCCCGCATCGGTTTCGGAAAGGATTCCCGCAAGACGGTCGCGCACAAAAATTTGCGCCGAACGGTAATTCGATTCCATCAGACTTCCTCCTTCTCATTTACGGACAGTTTGCCGGGAATCGCGACCGCGCCGAACATGGCAAGCGCCTGATTTACTTTGTCCATTCTGACTGTTTCCTTTCCTTGTTCCAGTTCTCTGACAAAGCGAAGCCCAAGCCCCGAACGGATTGCAAATTCCTCTTGCGTGAGTCCTGCTTCTTTTCTTTTTTGTTTGATAAACGTTGCAATTTGATTCATAGTAATACTATTATACACCCTAACGGGTATATTGTCAAGGCTTTTTCTATAAAATCATACCTTATAGGGTATAGAATACTGTGTGTACAGCTGATTATACCCGAACGAGGCTGATTTAATCATACGCACGAACGATACGGCAAGCTGGTCGATGGTGTGGATGTCTGCAAATTTGGAAAGCAGTGGTTGGTGTCGATGGATGCCATGCAGAGAGAGTACGGCAACAGACAGGAACGGACATGAAGCGCATTTCCGATATCGGCAAAAACCAATAAAATTATCGCGAATATATTCTTGATTTCTTGCCGATAATGTGATATAATATCTATGGACAATATCACACGGAGGTGGCGTGTATGAAATATGTATCGGTTGCTCAGATCGCAAAGAAATGGGGGGTATCCGAAAGAACGGTACGCAATTACTGCGCCGAGGGAAAGATTCCCGAAGCATTCCTGACGGGAAAGACCTGGAATATCCCGGAGGACGCGCAAAGACCGGATCGGATCAATAAAAAAAGCGATGAGCCGGAAACCCTGCTGGATGTTTTGCGGATAGAAAAAGCAAGCGGAACAAAAGGCGGTATCTATCATAAAGTGCAGATCGAACTGACCTACAATTCCAATCACATGGAAGGGAGTCGCCTGACGCACGACCAGACACGGTATATCTATGAAACCAATACCATCGGTGTTGAAGCCGGTACGGTTAATGTTGACGATATTGTGGAAACGGCAAATCACTTCCGGTGCATTGATCTGGTCATCGATTCTGCCGGTCAGATGCTGAGTGAGCCATTTATCAAAACACTGCACCGAACCCTGAAAAACGGGACGAGTGATTCCCGCAAGGATTGGTTTGCCGTCGGAGAGTATAAGAAAATCCCCAACGAGGTCGGCGGGCGTGATACGACAGCCCCGGAAGAAGTGTCGACCGAAATGAAGCAATTGCTTGCATCATATAACCGCAAGCCGGATAAGACGCTCGAAGACCTGATCGCCTTTCATGTAGCCTTCGAATCCATTCATCCGTTTCAGGACGGAAACGGTCGTGTTGGGCGGTTGATACTTTTCAAGGAGTGCCTCAAGAATGGTATTGTTCCGTTCATCATCGACGAAGACCTGAAACTGTTCTATTATCGCGGCTTACACGAATGGAACACGGAACGGGGATATCTGATTGACACCTGCCTTTCGGCGCAGGGCAAGTTCAAGAAGTACCTGGATTATTTCAGAATACCTTATCAAAGGTAATCGCATAGCATTAAAAGAATGCTGTCGCAACAGTCAATAGAAAATAGCAAAAATATACCCTAAAAGGTATAGTACAATTGCTTTTAATGATTATATACCCGATGAGGTATAATTATCTAAGATATTAAATATTGAAAAGGCAGGCGCAGAATTGTTTTCGGTTCTACGCCTGCTCGGCATTTATGCTCTTTTCGGTTTTACGGTTTTTGCCCCGCGTTTGAGAATGTCATCCAAGAGGGCATCGGCGTAGCTTTGCTGAGGGTAACGGGGATGGCACACGCGCCCGTCGGTCTGATTGGCAATCTCCTCTCGGATGCGTTCGAGGTTGGATGGATAGAATGCCTCCATCGGAATATAGGAGCGGTTTCCAACACGGAGCGATGGGATTTTTCCACGTGCAATCAGATTGCGGATACGGTCTTCACCAAGCCCAAGTTCGGGTTGCTTTTTTCGGAGTTCCCGTATCGCGGTTTCCACGGTGCGCAAATGCGGTCCGAACCGGCTGTCACGGAGCATCAGCCGGTCGCACAGGCATCGCTTGACCCGATCATAATCCACGATATGCCGATTTCCGTGCATTTCACAGGGAAGAATGCCGTCTGTAATCAATCGCAGGAGCATGGAGCGGTTCAGCACAGTGTCAGGATCTTCTGCTTTCATGGCATTGACCGCCTGTTGCAATGTTTTCAGTCTCAAGCTGGATCTCCTTTCAGAATACCTTCCAAACGGCAGGCAGCTTCTTTTTTGCGCCTGTCATAAGGATGCAGATAAATACCGGTTGTGGTTACGCTGTCGTGTCCCAATACATCCCGCACGGTTTCGGGATCGGTTCCCGCCGCGACCAGAAGCGATGCGCAGGTGTGGCGAAGTCCGTGTAGTTTCAGGTGTCGCAAGCCGTGCCTTTTTTCAAATTCTGCGCAAAGTCCGGTCGGCGTGTAAACGCTGATCATATCGCCAGTATTGGTAGTAAAAACATAATTCTGTTCCCGCCACCGTTCGCCTTGCTTGGCTTTGAGGATATCCTGTTCGCATTTCCATTCCCGCAACGCTTTTTCATAACCTGCCGTGAAGAAAACCGTGCGGTTTCCGTGCAGGGATTTCGGTGCTTTCAGTTTTTGCTCGCATCCTTTGACTTTGTAAGCGCTTTTGTTGACGGTTAGACTTCCGGCAGAAAAGTCAATATCGTTCCATGTCAGTGCCACCAGTTCCGCACGGCGAAGGCCGAGAAGCAGGGCGGTCATCAGGAGCAGGCGCGTCATCGGCGGCTCTTTTTCCAATGCAAGGCAGAAAGCGACCGTCTCTTCCGGCGTATACACATCCAAACGGGTTTCTTTGATTTTCGGATATACAATGGAATCGGGTCGCAGGGGATTTTCCTCCGTGTGACCTCTCCTGCAGGCTTCGCTCATGACCGACCGAAAAACCGTGGCATAGCGCTTTACCGTTGCCGGGTTCAGTCCTTTTTGAGATGTTCCGTCTCGGCGTTCGGTGCGGTAAGCGAGAAAATCAATAAAATCCTGTAAGTGATGGTGTGTGATGTCGCAGAGCCTGACTTTGCCGTAAGACGGAATCAGAAACTGCTCGCAAACCGCCCGGTAGAAACGAAGGGTGTTGGGTGACAGCCTCTCGCCGACGCTCGGGAAATAAATGTTCCGAATATAATCCCCAAGCGGCATTTCGGAAAAGAACGGATCGTTCATCTGCCGCTTATAGCCCGGACGGTATATTCCGTCATGCACTGCTTTTTCAAATTTCAGTTCAAATTCTTTGAGGCAACGAAGCACCGTTGCCTGATTTGCACCTGCCGGCGGATAGAATGTGGCGGAGACAAGTTGCTGTCTGCCGCATACAATGCCGTTTGACACACGCACACAATAGGTGCCGTTTGCCCGTTTATAATGATTTGCCATGCTTCCTCCTGCTTTTTATCATTTTACATTTACGGTTATATTACGCAACCTTCCGGTAGGTAATCTGGTTATCTGTTCTGGTTTGAATCCTCTTTTGCGCGGGGACCATACCCCCATGAAGGGGTTATGGTGTAAATATTGCTGGTCTTGCCGCCGGAAGCGGTGTATTGATGCCGTTTTTCCAGCATTCCTTTGGCACACAGCACCTTGATGGCGCGGTCGACCGTCTCGACTTTTTGAATGCCGCATTCTTTGGCAATCGTGCGCCGGGACGGATACGCAACTCCAGTTTCCCGGTTGCTGTGCATTGCAATGCAGCAGTACACTGCGAGATCGCGCGGGGAGAGCCCCATGCTGAAAATTTGATTGTCCACCTGAAAAAAGCCTCCGGGTTGCCATCTTCCCGTCTTCATCGGTCGTTCCTCCCGTCTTTTCTGATGTTTGACGCATTCGTAACCGTTCCGTCATCCGGCGATTGGTAGCGATCCGGAGCATCGTGTTCTATGGTGCGGCGTTCCTCAGGGGGCAGGTCATATTCCCGCCATGTTTTCTGCATACGCGCGATTCGCTCGGCTTCTACCTGTTGTTCCATGACACCGGAGCGCGTAAGCAGAGCGCGAATATCTTTGCTTTCCCGGCGGATAATCGAAATCTCTTTTGAAACGGCATGAATTTCGGCTTTCACCGCACGTCGCGTTTCTTCCTTTGTGCAGCGACGGATCCCGTTGTAAAGATCACTCCGTTTGCGGGTCAACGTTGCAAGGTTTGCTTCGTTTCGGTCAAGAAACCGGTCGCAATCTTCCTTTGTCTCCAAATGCTCCCGTCCCATCAGCACCGCCTGCCGTGAGTAAAGTTCCATTTTATTTCGCGCCTCCATCATATCGGGAGTCAGAGGTTCGTAGCGCTCCGGTGGTTCTTCCGGCGCGAGGAGGTCTGGACCGCCGAGAAGTGCCACAAAAGCGCAGACAAGTCCCAACAGTGACGGTTTTCTGCGGTATTGTTCCAAACACCAGGGAAGCGGCGCGGGACGCTCCCGCATTCGCAGGTTGTATGCGCGGTAGCCCTTGTAATAATGTTCGTAGTCCGGGCGACGGCGGCAACGGTTCATGCGCAGAACGAAATTCATACGTTCGCGTGTAAATTCTTCTCCCAGGTGAAAAATGCGAATCGGTTTTGCCTCTGATAGTCTGCGGATTGTCGCATATTTTCTCCCGAAATTCGGCTGAAAATCATAGCCCATATCGTGCAAATGGTGGCAGAGATCGTCCCATCCTGAAGAGATCTCCAAAGCGTCCCGAATGGCTTGTGCCATGAGGGAATAGCGTGTTTCCTTTCCCGCTTTTTCGGCAAAGTGAATCTGCCTCGGTGTCTTTTTACCGGGATTTTCAATCACGGAAAGGCGGTGCATTTGACACAATTCATCCGAAATCCGGCGCAGTTTCCGATATTCGCCCTTATTGTCATCGTACTTTTTTCCGTCAAGAAAGGACACGCTGTTCCACACAAAATGGTTGTGCAAATGGGCTTTGTTGAGGTGGGTTGCAACCACGACCTGATAGCGATCTCCCCACATTGCACGGGCAAGTGCAACCCCGATGGCATGGCACTGTTCGGGCGTGATTTCTCTCGGCTTGAAGCTTTGATAGGCGTGGTACGCAACGTTGCCACCGTTTTTTCCGAAGTGTTGCTGTACCCGGAGCATGGCTTCTGTCGGATTGCCGTTACAGTTCAGTGCCGTGATAAAAAGTCGCTTTTCCTCCATTGGGGCTTCGGTTTTGACCTCGTCGGTTGCATAGTGCAAGGCGGTTGAAAGTCCGGCCGCCGTTTTTTGCGGATTGTCTGCATACGCAATGACCCGCGCAACACTGTCCTTGATCGGCCACATTTTAGTCGTTGCCATTCGCATCCTCCCAAAGGTCGCCCGCACGGTAGGCGGCATATTCCCGCTCTCCGTCCTTGCCGCAGAACTTTTCCGTGACCTGGCGAAAGGTGTTCAGGGACGCTTCTATGGAAGTCAGTTCACCGGAAAAATCCGCGCCGTTTTGCATCTTTCTGCGTACTTCCGCGCAGAGCATGGAGAGGTCGTCCCGCAGGTCATAGAAGGCACGCGGCGGGATTGCACGCACCTGTACACCGCAGGAAAGTTGGCGTAACAGTTCCGAAACCGTCAGCCCGACCGCATGGGCAAGCAGGGTGATATGCCGCTTTTCTTCGGGGGTTACCCGCACATTGATGCCAACGTCCCGTTCCCGTTTTGTCTCTTTTGCTTGCCCGCGCAGGAACCGATTCAAAGCTTGCCGCTGTTCTTTTTTGCTGTCTGTCATCATCATTCTCCTTTGTTTTTTTGATGTGGGATGTAGAAAATGCGGGGCAAAACGGCGGGGTTATAGGGGCGGCACAGCCCCGATCGTCCGAAAAGGACGCAAGGAAACGGGATTGCCTGCCATACACGGTGGCAACACCGTGCGGCAATACCATTCCTATGCTCGCTAAACGACCGGACAGCCTCTTTCAGCGCTCCCGTTTCGCGTATTGCCGGGGAAAGAACAGCAAAAAAGCCGCTCACAAAAGAAATACCGAAACCATGCATATGGTCTGTACTTCCTATGTAAGCGGCTTATGCCACAAGCGGGAGAACCCGCAAAAAAATATTTGGTTGAATATGTTTAACCCTGCCGGGCAATCCTGATACTGGAGGAGTCTGCGCCGATGAAATATTTATAGAATACCACAATTCTTGTCGTTTGTCAAGACATTTTGGAAAAGTTTTTCGAAAAAAGTTGTCGAACGGTTGCAAATTGTCCGAAAAGAGGACAGAAAGACTTGAAAAATGTTCCATGATATGGTATACTATAAAATGAGAAAAACTGAACCCGGAGGAAACCCAATGGATGAACGGCAAAGAGCAACGCTGATCCGCAACATGACCGACAACCTACCCACCCTGCGCAAGCGGATGGACATCTCGCAGGCGGAGTTTGCCGCGCTGATTGGCGTCAGCCGCAGTACGCTTGCGGCAATCGAAAATCATAAACGCCCCATGACATGGAATATGTTTCTGGCTCTGCTCCTGATCTTTACGAAGAACAAGGAGACAGACAAGCTATTGAACGCCATGGAGATCTATACAGACGAGCTGAACGGGATTATCAAACACAGAGAACAGGACGGAGGACAAAACAATGGCTGAAAAAACAACCGCCGACATCGGCTTTGAAAAACAGATATGGGACGCCGCGTGCGTGCTGCGCGGGAATATGGATGCCTCGGAATACAAAAATGTGGTGTTGGGGCTGATTTTCTTAAAATACATCTCCGACCGCTTCGAGGAGAAACACCGTGAGCTGGTCGCGGAAGGCGACGGCTTTGAGGAGGACATCGACGAATACACCTCCGAGGGGATTTTCTTTGTGCCGCAAGGCGCGCGGTGGAGTGACATTGCCGCCAAGGCGCACACACCGGAAATCGGCACGGCGATTGACGAGGCAATGCGTGCTATCGAGAAGGACAACAAGCGCCTGAAGGACATTCTACCGAAAAACTTTGCCCGCCCGGAGCTGGACAAGCGGCGGCTGGGCGAGGTGGTCGATCTTTTCACCAACATCCGCATGATCGAGCACGGGGACGAAAAGGACATTCTCGGCAGAACCTACGAATACTGCCTTTCCAAATTTGCCGAGCAGGAGGGCAAGCTGGCGGGCGAATTCTACACGCCGTCCTGCGTGGTGCGCACACTGGTGGAAGTCCTGCAACCCTATCACGGGCGGGTGTATGACCCCTGCTGCGGGAGCGGCGGAATGTTTGTGCAGTCGGCGAAATTTGTCGAGAGCCACAGCGGCAATATCAACGACATTTCGGTCTACGGGCAGGATTCCAATCCCACCACATGGAAAATGGCGCAGATGAACCTTGCCATTCGCGGCATTGACGCCGACCTCGGCAAATTCAACGCCGATACTTTCTTCAACGATTGCCACCCGACCCTGCGCGCGGATTTCATCATGGCAAACCCGCCGTTCAACCTCTCGGACTGGGGCGCGGACAAACTGGCGGACGATGTGCGGTGGGAATATGGCACGCCACCTGCAGGAAATGCAAACTTTGCCTGGCTTCAGCACATGATTCATCACTTGGCAGAGAACGGGCGCATCGGCATGGTGCTGGCGAACGGCTCGCTGTCCTCGCAGTCGGGCGGGGAGGGTGAAATCCGCAAAAATATCATCAACGCGGATTTGGTGGACTGCATCGTTGCCATGCCGACGCAGCTGTTCTATACCACGCAGATTCCGGTCTCGCTGTGGTTCCTCATCAAAGGCAAAAAGCAACCGGGCAAAACGCTGTTTATCGACGCGCGCAAGCTCGGCACGATGGTCTCGCGCAAGAACCGCGAGCTGACCGACGCGGACATCCGGAGGATTGCCGACACCTACAACGCCTTTGCGGACGGCACGCTGACCGACCAAAAGGGCTTTTGCGCCGTGGCGACCACGGAGGACATCGCAAAGCAGGACTACATTCTCACCCCGGGGCGGTATGTCGGCATTGAGGAGCAGGCGGACGACGGCGAACCGTTTGACGACAAGATGAAGCGCCTGACCGGAGAACTCGCCGGGCTGTTTGAGAAGTCGCACGAGCTGGAACAGGAGATACGCGAGAAACTGGGGGCGATTGGATATGAAGTCTGATTGGCAAGTGAAAAAATTAGGTGACATTGTAGAGTTCAATCCCACAGAACGGCTTCCCAATGGTGCTATTGCCAAAAAAATATCCATGGATATGCTTCAACCATTTACAAAAGATATTTTTCAGTATGAACTACAGCCTTATAATGGGGGAGCAAAATTTCGCAATGGCGATACAATCATGGCAAGGATTACGCCGTGCTTGGAAAATGGGAAAGTATCAAAAGTCAATATTTTGACCAAAGATGAAGTTGGATTTGGTTCCACGGAATATATAGTGTTGCGAGCCATTCCTAATGTTAGCGATCCCGATTTTATTTATTATTTAACCATAAGCGATTTAGTTAGAGCACCTGCAATAAAATCAATGGTAGGATCGTCAGGAAGACAGAGAGTACAGCAAAATGTTCTTGAAACTTTGGAATTGCCCCTCCCGCCTTATGACGAACAAAAGAAAATCGCCGCCATTCTTTCTGCGCTGGACGAAAAAATCGCAACAAATCGGGAGATAAACGATAATTTAGAGCAGCAAGCTGCATCACTTTATTTCTCAATGTTTGTTTCTTACGACTACTATGCCAATATGGAGTTTGAAGACTCTGAATTTGGACGGATTCCAAAGGGATGGCAGGTGCTTTCTCTCGATGATGTTACAATTAACATTCGAGATCGAGTTCATAACAATAATTATCGTGTTTTATCTGCTCTCAATTCTGGAATTCTTCAGCCCTCAGATGAGTATTTCACAAAACAGGTATTTAGCAAAGATATCAGCAATTATATAATTGTAGCAGAAAACGACTTTGCGTATAACCCGGCAAGAGTCAATATCGGTTCCTTGGGAATTAACGATTTGGGGTATACTGGATGCGTGAGTCCTGTTTACGTTGTTTTTCGCACGGAAAACAACTATCAGAATTTTATGCGTTTCTTCGTAAAAAGCAAGCGTTTTCAAGAGGAAGTTAAAACACGCGCTTCGGGATCTGTCCGACAGGCTATGAATTACGCTGATTTCAGTTTGATTCGCTTAGTGTATCCCCCAAAAAGTGCCATTAATGAATTCAATGATATGGTCGAACCAATTTGGAAAAACATAAAGCACTTGCGGTAAGAAAACGAAAAACTATCCGAGTTACGTGACTCTCTTTTGTCCAAGCTTATGTCAGGCGAAATAGATGTCTCCGCCGTCCAACTCTAAGCCGCTAAATTATCGTTTATGGGAGAATCTATGAAAATAAAGTCAGAGGACTATATAAGCCAAATTTGTGAATTACAAGGTATTCCTCCGTTCACTAAA
This sequence comes from uncultured Bacteroidales bacterium, assembly GCA_934716995.1. Lineage (GTDB taxonomy): Bacteria > Bacteroidota > Bacteroidia > Bacteroidales > Paludibacteraceae > Colicola. Next base: position 16,213 of record CAKUYO010000041.1, read on the forward strand.
AAAATGTCATTCTATTATGACGAAACTGGAAACTGCAGGAAGTTTTCCTTAAAAAACGGCGAAATAAACGATCCGGAAGCAATTGAAAAAGATTTTATTTTGGGCGGGATTGCTTTTGAAGACGGAAATTTCCCAGATGTGGATATCCTTTTTTCAAAATTAAGGTTACAGCCCACCCAAAAAGAATTGAAATACAAGCATCTTGCAGGAAAAAGTGAATCATTTGTCGAAGTCGTTGGAAATAAACGCGTAACAACTTTTCTTAATTGGTTGATTGATAATAAAGTGTATATTCATTTTTCGATCTTAAATAACCTTTATTATTCTTTGGTGGATTTTGTTGATTCATTGTATGAAACTCATAAACAAGTTCTGCCAATAATTGAGAAAAATCTAAAATCAGCTTTATATCGTTTTGTCCGTCAACACAGAGAATATTTGCTCCCTTTTCTTAGCAAATATGATTATCCGAATATAGCATCTGACAAAGTAACCGAGTTTTCATATAACTTCGCTAATTTTATACAAGATAATAACGATGATTCAACTGAAGAAGGCTTTTTTCTTGAAACATTTCGTCAAATGCTAAAAACAGCGGGTAGATCCGGCAAATTGATTTTTATTCAAGATAATGAGTCTGAAACACTAATAGAAGAATACTATCTGTTTTATCATGAGCGCTACGCACTTTTTCCCAATTCAAAACACATTTTCGATGAAGAAGCAGAAGTTCAAAAGAAACTTGAATCTGTTCAAACATCGTACCGTGGAAAAGAATTAAAAAATTTTTATTTTGCCAAATCGACAGAAAATCAATATATTCAAATTTCTGATGCTTTCATTGGTTTGTTAGGTCATCTATTCTTCTTTTTGGATACACTTGACGAAGACAGAATTTTACAAATCAATGATGAAAAACACCATTCTGCTAAAGAAAATATTAGAAAAATAGGATTGTTGATTAATCGCTCTAACGAGTTAAGTCCACTTTTGATTAAAAATTGCAACGATATCAATCTTATTAGGGAACGAGAGGAAAAAATATATCTCTTAGGACAATAGTCCGAATGTATTAAAAGGAAATACGGAGGTTCACCATGTCTTTCACCGAATCTACATACGAAAATGCCGTAATACAACTGTTTGAAGGCATGGGCTACACGCATATCTACGCGCCGGACATGGGGCGGGCGGACTTTTCCGACCCGCTCATGGGTGGCGTTTTGCGTGACGCGCTGGTTCGCATCAATCGCGGCTTGCCGGTGGAGGCTATCGGTGAGGCACTCTCCAAAATCCGCAACTTTGAGGGCGGCAGTCTCGTGGAGAAGAACCGCGTCTTTACGGGCTATTTGCAGGACGGCGTGGAGGTCAACTATACCGTGGGTGGCGAGACCCGCGCGGCGCTCGTGCGTCTTGTGGACTTCGAGAAGCCGGAAAACAATGATTTCGCGGTGGTCAATCAGTATACCTACATCGAAAACGGCAACAACCGCCGCCCCGATATCATCCTGTTTGTCAACGGTCTGCCGCTCGTTTTGATGGAACTCAAAAGCCCCGCCAAAGAGGACGCCGGCGCCGAGGACGCCTACAACCAGCTGCGCAACTATATGCAGGACATCCCGTCCCTGTTCATCTACAACGCCGTCTGCGTTATCAGCGACCTTTCCACCAACCGCGCGGGCACCATCACCTCCGGCTTTGACCGCTTTATGGAGTGGAAAACTAAGGACGGCAGATACGAAAACACTGCCTATGCGCAGTTTGACACCTTTTACGAGGGGATGTTCCCGAAAGCCCGTCTGCTCGACATTCTGAAAAATTTTATCTGCTTCTCGGGGGACGCGCAGAAGCAGATCAAGATTTTAGCGGGTTACCACCAATATTTCGCCGTGCGCAAAGCCGTTGAAAAAGCCGTTGTCGCAACCAAAA
>CAKUYO010000042.1 GCA_934716995.1 uncultured Bacteroidales bacterium
CGACGAGCAAAAAACAACAAAACAACAAAAATATACGTTTTTTATGATGATACATTTGGAGATAAACATAAAAAGCATTCCTATATGCAAAAAGAGGTTGTCTCGGTTCTTATGAGACAACCTCTTTTTGTATAGCAATCGTATAGATATAGGTTTCTTTTTCTATGGTTTGCAGATGCGGTAGCAAAGGAACATTCAGTATTTCGTGCAGGTCGCTGATGATACCGGTACCACGCTGTTTGACTGTGGCTTCCTTCTGTGTCCACAGGCGTGTAAAGGCTATATCCGAGCGTTCCGCAGCATCAATACAGGCTCTTTCGCTTTCGTTCATTGTACGGCGGATCAATGCCTCATTGGCAGAACGGATTCCCTCTATATCCACGCCTAACGGTTGCCTGTCTATAGCAACCAGAATACCCTGTTTGCAATGCGAAATGGAGAATTCCACTCCAGCCCGTATATACGGTTTCCCATATTCGTTGTATGCAAAATCCGGCAGTTCGTTCCCATGCAATAGTCCCTGCTTGCAAAGCAATTCCACCAGCATACAATATGATTTCAAGCATGTGTATTGCCCGAAAGTATGGGTATAGCGCAGTGCCTGTTCTCTGCGCTGCGCACTTACCTGCGGAAGCAATCGCACCACTTCCTCTGCTGTACATTCCGCCATATTGTCAAACACACTATACTCCACCCTGTTAATTGTTAATCGTTAGTTGTTTCTGCGGATTGGGTAAAAAAGTTGCCACAATACCGAGCAATGGGAGCAACGTGCTGATATGGAAAATAAACTCTATACTCGTCCTGTCGGCAAGCCAACCGAAGAACGCCGAACCTACACCGGCCAAGCCGTACATCAATCCGAAGAATAGCCCTGAAATCATACCTACCTTCTTCGGATACAAATCCGTGGCATATACCAATATGGAAGAGAACGCCGACGAGATAATCAAACCCGCCATAATGGCAAAGAATATCGTCCAGCCGAGACTCACGTACGGCAAAATCAGTGCAAAAGGTGCGGCACCGAAAATAGACCCGAGTATCACATATTTGCGCCCGAACTTATCGCCAAACACACCGCCTGCAAGCGTACCGACCGCCATCGCTGCCAGATAGGCAAAGAGACAGTATTGCGCACTCTGTACCGACAAATCAAATTTCTCAATCAGGAAAAATGTAAAATAGTTGGTCATACATGATGTGTAGATGTACTTGGAAAACATCAGTACCACCAATATCGTCATTGCCCCGTATTTCTTGCGCCTCGAATAATCAATAGCCGCACCTTCCATTACCTTCGGGTGCTGTTTCATATAGGTTAGTTTGGCACTGTACCACCGCCCTACCTCAAAGAGAATGACGGCGGCTATCACGGCTATCACGCCCACCCACGACACAGCATGTTGCCCGTATGGCAGTATCAACCATGCTGCTAACAGTGGTCCGACTGCACACCCTGCATTCCCTCCCACTTGAAAAATCGACTGCGCCAGACTCTTCTTGCCGCCCGATGCCATCTGTGCCACACGTGATGCTTCGGGGTGAAAAACCGACGAACCGAGACCGAGAATGGTAACGGCAAGCACTATGAGCAGGAAACTATTGGCATACGCCAACAGTATCAGTCCGAACAGCGTCAGCCACATTCCAAACGTGAGCGAATACGGGTGCGGACGTTTGTCGGCATAGATACCCACTATCGGCTGCACTATAGATGACGCCAATTGGAAAAAGAGTGTTATCAAGCCTATCTGTGCAAAGGTGAACCCGTAATTATCTTTTATAATCGGGTACATAGCCGGTATAACCGATTGTATGGTGTCGTTTAGAAAATGCGACACCCCCATCGTTACCAACACCACATAAACAGTACCCTCCGAGATATGTATCTCGGAGGGACTGAATAACTTGTTTTTCAGCGTCTTGACAGACATATTTTATAAGAAGAACAATATCATCATTTGTCCCGTCAGCACACGCAGGAACATGGTAAGCGGATAAACGGTAGAGTATGCTACAGCGGCACGGTCGTTGGAAGAGGTGTGCGAAGTGGCATACGCCAATGCAGGCGGGTCGGTCGTACTGCCGGCAATGAGTCCCATCAGCGTGAAATAGTCCAGTTTTAGCCACGAGCGGGCAACAATACCTACCAGCAGCAGAGGAACCATCGTGATAATCACACCATAGCCTATCCAGACATATCCGCCGGCAAGCAGTGTCGGAATAAACGATTTTCCTGCACCGAAACCGACTGCGGCAAGGAACAGCGCAATACCCACCTCGCGAATCATCAGGTTCGCACTGCTGGTGGTATAGGTAACCACATGCATCTTCGGACCGAAATAACCTATCAGGATAGCCACAATCAGCGAACCGCCGGCAATACCGAGTTTGAACGGCTGCGACAATCCGGGGAAAGCAATTGGTAGTGAACCGAGTGCCACACCCAGCACAATACCAAAGAAAATAGATGCCAGATTGGGTAAATCCAAACGCTTTGCCGAGTTACCGAATACTTTGGCTACTTTCTCCACTTCCACATCTTCGCCTACAACGGTCAGACGGTCACCGAGTTGAAGACGCAGATCGTGAGTGGCAAGCAGTTCAATACCTGCACGGCGAATACGCGTGATGGTAATATGGTATGCCGCACGCACGTTCAATTCACCTATACGCTTTCCGTTCAGTTCGGTTTTGGTTACTACGATATGGCGGGAAACTAAATGTGCATTTTTTATTTTCTCTTCGGCAATAGTAGTCTGTTCGCCTAACAGCAAGATACTCTTCTCGTGTGAACGATCTACCACAATACGCACTTTGTCGCCTTGGTGCAGACGGGTATCCGCATCGGGCATTTCGTCGTGCCCGTCGGGGTGTACAAGGCGCGAAACCACAAAGTCCACATTGCAGAGTTTGCTCAGTTCTTTCACGGCAATTCCGTCCACTTGCGGATTGGTAAGCAGCATATCCAAATGCTCTATCTCCTCTTGCACACCCGTTTCTGCCTCTACACGCTTTTCCTCTTTTTCAATCTTGATATTGAAGAATAGACGGATAAGCATCATTGACACCAGAATACCGACCACACCCAACGGATAGGCCATAGCGTATCCTGTGGCTATGTCGGGATTTGATACACCGCGCATATCGGAAAATGCCTGTTGTGCGGCACCGAGACCGGGAGTATTCGTTACTGCACCAAACAGCACACCGGTCATCGTGGCAATGTCCACACCGGAAAGCAGGTGGATAACAAACGCTGTAACACACCCGAGCAGCACAATAGCCGTTGCCAGCAGGTTGAGTGACAAACCGCCTTTGCCGAATGAAGAGAAAAAACCGGGACCTACCTGCAAGCCTATCGAATAGACAAATAGGATAAGTCCGAAATCTTTGGCAAACGACTCCACCTGCGGGTCAAGACGCATACCGAAATGGGAGAACGCAATACCGCAGAACAAAATCCATGTTACACCCAGCGTTACGCCCTTGATCTTGAGTTTATTGCCCAAGAATACACCGCAGGCGATAGCGAGTGCCAGCACGAAAATAGAGTGTGCGATACCCGTACCGAAAAACAGACTGTAAAACCAATTCATATTTTAGTATAGAAATAATGACCTTTCGGGCACAGACAAAGCCCTTTCTAAAAAGGAGTACAAAGGTACTGCTTTTATTTGACATACACAAATTAGGGCTGCCCTTTTCAGAGAAAGGCAGCCCTAATTCATTATGCAGGTACACTTTATTTTTTTATTTGAAATGGCAAAGAACCGATTAAGTTGTCATCGGCAAAGAAATCCGCATTATAGAACCCTGTCGCCACCTCCATCCCGTCGGGTATTGACCAATAGAATGTACCTTGATACTCTTCGCCCGTAAACTCGAACTGTTGTGCCACGGAATATGCAATGTCCTCGCTCTCAAAATGAAACAGATGCTCCTCACTCTCTCCGAGCAGATTGCCCGACGGATCCACGATACGCACGTAGAGCGTCTTCATACCCGGTTCGCAAGTGATATTTTTTGCGATGGTATAGTCAAATTGCAGTTTGCGTATCTGGCTCACCACACGCGTCTTGCGGTCGCGTTTATTGAGTGTCGTTACCGTACAAGACGCTATCTCAAGCATGGACGCACGCGAAACGGTCTCTGTCAGTTGGTTATTGATAGAAGACAGTTGATCGTTCTGCTGCTTCACTTGTTGATTTTCTTGTCTGTATTGTTGGTTCTCCACCGTCAGACGCTGGTTGGTGGCATTGAGCGAGTCTATCTGCCGCACATAGTCCTTCATTACGGCGCGCACCGTTGCCAGTTCCTTTTTCAGTTCGGCAATACGACGCGCATTCGTAACCTTGGTGATGCGCAGTTCCTCCAGCAAGTCCTGCACACGCTGTTGCTCCTGTGCCAAACGCTCTTGGAGAGAATCGTTCTGGATATTCATTTGCTGGTACCCGTCGAACTGGAGTGCCAAGTCTTCGTACTCGTCTTCGAGTTCCGATTTCTCGAACTCCATTTGTTCCACCATCTCATTCAGTTCCTTCTTCTGGTGAAAATTCAGGAACAACAACGCTGCAATGCCCAATACGAGCACCACTAAAATCGGAATAATAACAGACTTTTTCATAGAGTTTATAGGTATTGTATGGCTTTTTCCATATGATTGGAGTGTGAACCTTTGAGCAGAATATGCCGTCCTTGCAAGGGATGTTTCTGCAGGTAGTCGCACAAGTCGTCAATCGTACTGAACACGGGATACGGACTCGTGGTTTGCTTGTATTCTTCGCCGACCAAGAAGACCGTTTCCGCCTTGCGTTCCGCCAGCATATTTACAATATTTTGGTGTTCCACATGTGTATAATCGCCCAACTCGCCCATCTTGCCCAAAATATAGGTGTCGCCCGTAAAAGCATTGATAGACGCTTGCATAGACGTGGGATTGGCATTGTAGGCATCTACAATCAAGTGATTATGCGCAGTCTCCATTGCCTGCGAACGCCCGTTGCTTGGGATATAGTTGCGTATCGCCTCCAACCCCTGCTCACGGGGGATACCGAAATACTCGCCCACACACAATGCTGCCGATACATTCTCCGCATTGTAGTTGCCCACCAGATGCATCCCCGCAGGCATTGTACCCGTGGTATAGGGGATGGTCGTCAAGTCGCCCGCCATCTTTGCCAGATAGGGATTGTCAGTGTTGCGGAATATCTTGCCCCCGTGTTCGCGAATGTAGTCGTATAGTTCCTTTTTGGTCTGCTGCACCCCCTCAAAAGAACCAAAGCCCTGCAAGTGGGCGTGCCCCACATTGGTAATCAGCCCGTAGTTCGGTTCGGCTACATTCACCAACTCGCGTATATCGCCCGGGTGTGAAGCCCCCATCTCCACGATAGCCATCTCATGCGCACGAGTGATACTCAACAGCGTAAGCGGTACACCGATGGAATTGTTCAGGTTGCCTTGCGTATAGTATATATTGTACTTTGTGGAAAGCACCGCTGCCGTCAGTTCTTTGGTCGTTGTCTTGCCGTTGGTTCCCGTGATGCCGATAACAGGCAACCCGAGTTCACGCCGCCAGGCACGGGCAAGCGACTGCAAACCGACCACCCCTCCTTTCTCCCGCAATGCGGGAGAAAGGAGCACTACACGTGTCTCATCGTAGTCTTTGAGCAATTGGCTACAAATGTCTTCGTCGGAGACGATAACCATAGAAGCACCCTGTTCAAGGGCCTGTGCGGCAAAACGGTTGCCGTCGAAATTCTCCCCGCGAAGCGCAAAGAACACGCAACCTGCAGGCAGATTGCGTGTGTCGGTACTCACACAGAGCGAGTCCTTATTTTTTATTAGGAAGTTCCAATCCATAGCCCTTCTTTTTGTCTTCTATCTTCAAGAGCAATGAGAAAATAAAGGCGATAACGCCGAAACTAGCAAACACTATCATCGGCACAAGATACCCGCCTGTGGCTTCACGCAGTTTGCCAATCAGCAGCGGTACCAGGCAAAGTCCGATATTCTGTACCCAGAAAATCAGGCAATATGCCGAACCGAGTACTTTCTCATCGATAATCTTCGGTACAGAAGGCCACATCGATGCAGGTACAAGCGAGAAACTGACACCGAGAACCAAAATGGTAACCAAAGCCAAAGTCTTGCTCGGGAAAGCAGGCAGAACAAAGGCAAACACGCAGTGGCACATAATCATAATAAGTGCACCAATCATCATCATTGACGCGCCTTTCCCCTTGTTGTCGATAAACGCACCGAGGAACGGTGTCAGCACCATTGCCAAAATCGGGAACCATTTGAACAGACCTGCCGCCTCTGCATTCGAGATTTGCAGCGTCTCCTCAAGGAAGTTGGTAGCAAAACGCTGGAACGGGAAAATAGCAGAATAGTACAGCACGCAGAGAATGGCCACTATCCAGAACATCTTCGATTTGAAGATTTGCCCGAGGTCGGAGATATGGAATTCGTCCTCGGGGTCTTTTTCCGCAGTTGCCTCGCCTATCTCTACCAACTGTTTGTCAAACTTGGTATCCATTACGTTGAAAACCAGGAAATTAATCAGTCCTATAACGAGCAGCAGAGCCGAGAAAAGCAGCGGTGCCACTACGGAGTCCGTACCATCCACAGCGAAAGCGTGGCTGATCATCGGCGAGAAAAGCATCGCAGCAAACACACCGATGCGGGCGATAGACATCTCAAGTCCCATCGCGAGTGCCATCTCTTTGCCCTTGAACCATTTGGCAAGGATCTTGCTTACGGTAGTGCCTGCCATCTCGCATCCACACCCGAAGATCATAAATCCGAACATCGCCACTTTGGCAGAACCGGGCATATCCGTCCACCACGAGTTGAGCCACGACACGTTGTTAGCATCGAACCAGTCGCTCAAACCGATATATTTGATAGCGGCACCGATGACCATCAGCGAAGCGGAGAGCGTACCCGTAAAACGGACGCCCATCTTGTCCAAGATGATACCGGCAATAATCAAAAAGCCGAACACATTGAGCAGATACTCTCCGGCAGCGTATGTACCGAAATCACCTCGATCCCAGTTGTACGACGTATCAAGCAGGGACGCCAGCGGCGAAAGAATATCCACAAACATATAGGCAAAGAACATCATTGATGCCACCAAGACGAGCACCGTCCAACGCGCTACTGCCGAATCGCGCAAGGTTTGTTGCAGTTTTTCTACCACAGTTTTAGTCAATTTATAAATTTGTAAATGGGGAAATTTGTAAATGCTTTCATTACGCATTATGCATTGTCAAAGTGCCTCGTCTTCCTCTTTTTGCGGATTAACGAGGGGCATCGGTTTCCGCAGAGAGAGATGTTTTTTCTTTTTGAGCCACGCAGCCTTGCGTTTCTCATACTCTGCGTAATGGGTTTCGAGATAACCGTCTGCCATAGACCGGACAAAGAACAAAGAACAAAGAACAAAAAATTACTTAATGCCGAGTTCTTTCTTTACAGACGGCATTACGTCAGCGGCATCCTGTGCAATATAGACCATTGCGGCGGAATCAAAGATATAGGTATATCCCTCTTTCTGACCTACAGTCTGAATAGCCTTCGACATACGCTCGTGTACGGGGGCAAGCAAGTCCTGTTGGGTTTTCTGAATATCCTGTTCTGCCGTCTGGTAGAAGAGTTGGATACGCTGTTGCAAATCCTGCAACGCCTGCTGACGGCTTTGTTTTATACTAGCCGCCAACGTAGCCTCTTGCGACTGATAATCCTGTAATTGCTTTTGAAACTCCTCCTGCATAGAAGCCAGTTCGTTCTCATACTGCGATTGCACGGTATCCATCTTCAGTTTGACAGTAGCCATCTCCGGCATTTGTGCAAAGAGTTCCTGTGTGTTTACATGTCCGAATTTCTGTGCCGAGGCAATCATCGGGAGTGCCAAAGCAAGTGCTAAAATAAGTTTTTTCATTATTGTGTTTTATTATTAATTATCTGTATTTTCTTTTTGCTGTTTTTGTTATAGGATGCGCTTAGGATAGGCTTATGTGAAGCGTAAGGCGGGTGTGCGGGAACACACTGAGCGCCGTAGCGACACGAAGCCCTGTGGGCTGAGTAGAACGCCTTAATACTTAGAATGGCTATCCACCCGTCATCCTCCTGACATCCACCCGACTTTTCATTACGCATTATGCATTGTGCATTATGCATTGGAATTACTTTGCTCCGAGTTTTTGCAGCACTTGGTCGCTGACATCCAATTTGCTCGACATATAGATGAGCGACGGGTCGGCAGAGCGGTCTTTTACAATATCTATATGTTTCTCGTTAGCCAGTTCCTGAATGGCGGTATAAATTTCGTCCTGTATGGGTTTGATAAGTGCCTCGCGTTTCTTGAATAGTTCGCCGTCCTGCCCGAAATACTTGCGTTTCAGTTCCAGCACTTCCTGCTCTTTGGCTACAATCTCCTCTTCGCGGCGGCGTTTCATCTCCTCCGAAAGGAAGATCTGCTCGGTCTGATAGTTGGTAGCCAACACCCGTGCCTCTTGGTTGAGCGCATCAATCTCTTTTTGCCAGCGGCGGCTGATCATCGTCAGTTGCTCATTAGCCGACTCATACTGTGGCAAGTTCTTCAAAATGTATGCCATATCGATATACGCTATCGACTGCTCCTTGGCTGCAAATGCAGAAACTATGCCACTCATACAAAGAACGGCAACCAACAGATATTTTTTGACAATAGTCTTCATCATTTATTTCAAATCAGAGAAATAAGTTACTATTTCTTTATCCTTGCTCAACGTTACAGGGAATGTATATAATACCGTAGGGATTCCGCAATCAATCAACCTTATACAAACATCCCATTCTGTTTGCACAATAGTCTGCGTATCAAACTGTATTTTGTGATAGTAAATGCCATTGGCTTTTCCCCCATTGTAAGACTCATCTACATAAAGAGTATTTCCTTTAGCCTTGCATTTTATCTTCAGTTTGGTCATATCACAAGGAGATGCCGCACCATATTCAATATGTAATCTTTTTTCTCCGTCCCATATCAGCCTGCAATTCAAAACACTATCACTATCATGCCAAAAATCAGTTCTTTCAGTCTGTAAAGCAACAACGACTAAATGTCCCTGCTTCTGTCCAAACTCGTTAGTGCAAGAAATCATTATCACAATACACAACAACAAATACAGACAATATCGTTTCTCAATTAAAGCCCCCATAATAATCCATTCTTAGAGATATACACTTGTTTTGAGTCATTTTCTATACCATTCACAAATAATTTGACGATATGCACCCCATCTGATAATTCAGCAAAAGGAATATCTACAAGTGCTTCGGATGAAGTGAGAGTATATTTTATTATTCCGTCATCTTTACCATAAAAGCATAATGTATGATCAGTATCAAAGTAATGTATATTTCTTTCTAAAGAGGCATAATTATTTTCACTATTATCCCATATTGTGGCTGTTGCATTTTGTGTTGCATAGGTTTGCAGCAAATCTGTCTCCGTTGAAAAAGCAGCGGTTTCTTCATTTACGCTACAAAAAGCCTTGATTAAATGCATTTCTCCATATCCTTTCGGTGGCATCTGTGTTGTAACCTTTTCTAATCCGCCATTATCAACACCAATACAATAGCAAGTTGCATTATGTGCCCAGTTGGCTAAAGGACTTTCATCTACAAAAAAGAACCAACTATCTTCCAAAGTAGTGCATATTAGTTCACCTGTTATACTATATATAGAGTATCCTTTAGGAACGATAGTATCACCCATAGAAATTTCAACAGATGCAGTATCTGCGATATTGGCATACAAAACATTTATAGCCCCATTTTTAGAGATGTTTGCATAGAGTTGTGCTGACATAATGCCAACCACAAACAATAAGGAAATGTATTTATGCACCTGTTTCATATATTCTTGATATCTTATGTTCCTTACAACTCCTGCCCGAGGACGAAGTGGAACTGGCTCTTGCCGTACTGGTCGGAACCGTTGATCTTGTCGAAGCCCCAGCCCCAGTCGATACCGAGCAGACCGAACATCGGCAGGAAAATACGCACACCTACACCCGCACTGCGCTTCAGGTCAAACGGGTTGTACTGCTTGATGTCCGAGAAACAGTTACCCGCCTCCACAAACGCCAGAGCCCAAATAGTGGCACTCTGTTCCAATGCAATCGGGTAACGCAACTCCATAGTGAACTTGTTATAGACATAACCCATATTGCGTCCCGTAGTGGCATCATACGGAGTGAGCGAACCTGAAGAATAACCACGCATAGCCACGTATTCGGTGGAATAACTGGTATAACTCGACATACCGTCACCACCCATATAGAACGTCTCAAACGGCGACTTGGCATCCTTGTTGTAGTTGCCGAGATAACCGAACTCCGCACGCGTCATCAGCACCAACTTGGAGTCTTTGCTCAGCGGGGTGAACACCTTGCCCGAGAATTTCCATTTGTGGTATTCAATCAGATGATACCGCTCTGCCGTGGTCATCTGCGAGTAGTCCTTACCCGAAATCAGCGAATACGGCGGAGTTATCTTCAGACCGAGAGAGAACTGCGAACCGCGGCGGGTGTAAATCGGGTTGTCGATACTCGAACGCGAGAGTTGCAGGTTCAACGAAAGGTTATGGCTCGTACCATTGGCAATCAGCAGGTAAGGCCAGTCTTTCATCATATACATCTGATAACTCAATTCGCCGTAGAACGTAAAATAGTCGTCCGGCCAGCGCAAACGCTTGCCGTATCCGATGCTCACACCAAATGTGCGCAAGTACTTGTCCTTGTCGGCATACGATTCTTGCAACTGCTGGTAGTAGTCCGACGAGTTACCGTACGCATAATAGTTGTTATAATAGGTGTTGTAAAGGTTCTGGTATGCCTTGTAATAACTGTCGGCATAGCCTGTCTGTTGTGCAAAATAGATGCTCGCACTCAGCGAGTTAGGACGTTTTCCGCCCAACCACGGTTCGAGGAACGAAAGACTTGCCGAGGTATAGTAGATACCGTTCGTGCGGGCGTTGATAGAAAATGTCTGTCCCTCACCCTGCGGCACAATGCGGTATGCTTTCTTGTTGAACAGGTTCTGGATGGCAAAGTTGGTAAACTTCAATCCCAGTGATCCCACCAAACCGGTGGCTCCCCAGCCGAGTGAGAACTCAATCTGGTCGCTTGACTTGGTCTCCAACTGATACGTAATATCCACCGTCCCTTCCTCGGGGTTCGGCTGAATATCTGGAACCAGTTTTTCCTGGTCAAAATGTCCCATCTGCGCCAACTCACGCAACGAGCGCATAATATCCGACTGCGAATAGAGTTGCCCGGGCTTCGTATAGAGTTCGCGGCGCACCACATGCTCATACACGCGCGTGTTACCTACTATATTGATCTGATTGATAGTGGCAGGCTTGCCCTCATACATTCGCATCTCAAAGTCGATACTGTCGTTTTCCACATTCACCTCCACGGGATCGACATTGAAGAACAGATAACCGCGGTCGGTATATAGTTTGGCAACCGCATCATCGTCCGACTGCAAACGCTCGTTCAGGGTCTTCAGATTATACACATCGCCTTTTTTCACACCCAGCGTAGCGTCCAGCATCTCATACGGATAGACGGTATTTCCCACCCATTTGATATTGCGGATATAATACTTGTCGCCTTCGCTGACAGTCATATACACATCCACACGGGTCGGGTCTTCGGGGTTCGGCACCACGCTGTCGGCAACAATGTACGCATCGCGGTAACCTATTTCGTTGTATTTTTCTATTACCGCCTGCTTGTCTTTCTCATACTCCTCGGTAACAAATTTCTTGGTGCGGAAGAGGTTGATGATGTTGTTGTCATTCGTCTTCTTCATCGCCTTGTTGATCTGGTTGTGTGTCAGGGCGCTGTTGCCCGTGATATAGATCTTTCCGACCTTGGTCTTGGTCTTCTTGTCCACATTGATAGCCACTTTCACATATCCGGGGTGATCCTGGTCGTTGAACTCCAGCACCTGCACTTCGGCATTATGAAAACCCTTTTCGGCAAGATATTTCTTTATCACCGTCTTGGCGTGGTCGGACAGGTTCGGTGTCATCTGGCTGCCGTTGCGGATACCTACCTTTACCTCCACATCCTCTTTCTCACTCTTTTTCAATCCCTGATATGCCACCTCAGACACACGCGGACGCTGCTTCAGTTCGATCTGCAACCAGATCTTCGAACCCTCTATCTTTTTCGCTTTGATCTTTACGTCGGAGAATAGTCCCTGTTTCCAAAAGCGCTTGATAGCCTTGGTGATCTGATCGCCCGGCACCTCGATCTTGTCGCCGACCGCCAGTCCCGAAAAACCGATCAGCACAAAGTCCTCATAACTGTCCGCCCCCGACACCTCGATTCCCGCGATCTCGTAGGTCTTGCGTTGCAACGAGTACTCTATCTCGGGTACATCGGTTTCCGCGCTGTCTTGTACAAACGGCGAATCACTCACAGTCGTATCTGCAGCCGTTGTCTGCTTGGCTGTTTGTGCCAATGCAGCCACAGATACAAGAAAAAGAAGAAATAGTATATTAACGAATTTGTTCACTGGTCTTGCCAAATCTACGTTCACGATGTTGATAATCTACGATTGCTTTATAAAATTCCTCGGGCGTAAACTCGGGCCACAGACAATCGGTAAAATAGAGTTCCGAATAGGCTAACTGCCATAGCAGGAAATTGCTCAACCGCAGTTCTCCGCTGGTGCGGATCAGCAGATCGGGGTCGGGCATATTGCGGGTCGTCATACACGACGATACAAACTCCTCGTTGATATCCTCCACACGCAAACCGCCCGTCAGTGCCATTTGCACAGCCTCCTGCATAGCGTGCGTTATCTCCCAGCGTGAGGAATAACTTAGGGCGATGACCATTTTCAGCCCTGTGTTCTGGCTTGTCTCGCGCATACATTGCTCGAATTTCCGGCGTGCCTCCCCGGGCAGACGGCTGATATCGCCGATAGTGAGCAGCCGCACGTTGTTCTGCATCAGAGTAGGCGTCTCTTTCACTATCGTATCCACCAACAGACTCATCAGCGCATCCACCTCCTCTTTCGGGCGGTTCCAGTTCTCGGTGGAGAACGTATAAAGCGTCAGATACTCTATACCTATCTCTGCAGCGGCAACGGTAATGTCGTGTACGGTCTGTACCCCCTGCCGGTGTCCGAACATACGCGCCAAGCCCTGTTTCTTCGCCCACCGCCCGTTGCCGTCCATAATAACAGCCACGTGGCGCGGCATACGCGATTTGTCTATTTGGTCTTTATATGTCATCATTCAATTTATTCTTAACAAAGTCCTTAAGGTCTTTAAGGTCCTTAACGACCTTAATTTTTAATACATACAAGTACGGCAAACTTTTTTCTCCTGTGCAAATTCAAAAACTATGCCGAGAGTGAGTTGCGAGGTGACATCAAAGTTCAATATATTGCTGCCATTGAGGTTATGAGTATTATTCAGATTCTCCCCACCCTCCAGATTGTCAGCCATATATATATTATGCTGCCATGCTAAATTCAATCCGAACCGTTCCGCAAATTTCCATTTCAACCCGAAGCCCAGCGGAATATAAAATGCCACGGGTACCTTGCCGCCATAGTCGCTCCAGTCCAAGCCGCCGATATTCATTCCGCTGCCGTATGCCGCCACGCCTACGCCGAGGAATATATAGGGTGTCAGCGGTTTGACACGTGTGTCGTAGGTTTTCCCGCCAAAACGGAAGAAATTGAACTCCGCCATAGCGTCAAGGTTGATTATCTGCGTACTCCACATCGCATCCTGTTTCTGCATACGGTCATCGTATTCATAGCCCGTAATACGCTGCGTCAGCCCCTTTACCTGCAATGCCCAACGGTTGGTGAACTTATACCGGAAATGCGCCCCGTAAGCCTCGCGCGGATGGTTGAAAATATGCGTTGTCGCATCGCCCGCATAGTACCCGCACCCCGCCTGCAATCCCAATTCGCACAGATAGGGTCTGTCCTCTGCCACGGCAACCACAGAGCATACCATTCCCGCAAGCATTACCCATACCCGCAACAATCTCCCTGCCTTACGACCACCCGAAGACCTGTGTACTTGCTTACTGCCCATTTTCCAAATACGATGATTTTCCAAATACGATTAGCGTGCAAAGTTACACAAAAAAACAGATATATGCAAGCACCATGCCATTTTCTCCGTGTTTTGCCTATAATCCTCTCTTGCCATACATACTATATGCAAAAAATATACAGATTATACAGTTTCTGTACTTCATAATACCATTTACGTAGAAAAGACGTAGAAAAGACGTAGAAAGAATTGGCTTCGGCAGGGATGTTAAGTGTGTTTTTATACATATTTTATGCACTCGCACTGCATATTCACTATGTTTACATCCGCTCTGCATGTTAATTGTTAATTATTATTTGTTAACTGCTCTTGTTTATTTCACAAAAAATCCGTACCTTTGCCTTGTCAACAAAAACACTAACTCCTATGTATGCTGATATTAAATGGTATGAATACCTGTCCGTAGAGCGCGAACGTCAATCTTTCTTTACTTTTAATCAACATTCGTGTCCGAATGTAGCGTATGATATTGTTCCTGACTACCGCAATGATTTCGAGAGCGATTTCGGGCGTGTCGTATTCAGCAATGCTGCACGGCGTATGCACGACAAAACCCAGGTCTTTCCTCTCACCAACGGCGATTCTGTTCATACACGCCTTACCCATTCTATGGAGGTGATGAGCGTCGCCGCCTCGCTGGCGATAGGTATCTGCCGTACGCCGCAATTCAGAAACACATACTGCAACGACGACCGCGATTGGGAACGCGAAATATCCGCCATTCTCAAAACGGCAGCATTTGTACACGACATCGGCAATCCGCCTTTCGGACATTGCGGGGAAAACATCATACAAGACTATTTCCTGCATCAAGGGCTGCATCTGTTGGACGAATTGTCGGAGCAGCAGCGTCTTGATTTTACACAATTCGACGGTAATGCACAAGGGTTTCGTATCCTGACGAAGATGCCGTATCTCAATGATTTATACGGACTCAACCTGACCTACTCCACCCTCGGTGCGTACCTGAAATACCCCAATACCGGTGCAAAAAACAAAAGCGGGAACGTAGCATTGCACAAACACGGGGTTTTCACCTCGGAGCAAACAATTTTGGAACACACCGCCTCCCATTGTCATCTCTACCGCGAAGACGGCAGCATCAAACGCCACCCGCTGGCTTTTCTGGTGGAAGCCGCAGACACTATCTGCTATCGAGTGATGGATCTCGAAGACGGCATCTCGAAGCACTTGATTGGCATTGAGCAGACGTTCAACTATCTGGCAAACAGTCTGCAATGCAATGTAGCGGACATTGTAAAACTGCTGCACTTGGAAAAATCGTACAACAATGGTCATTATACACACGATAAGATGGTGGTGGATCTGCGTGTGGCACTGATGAACTACCTGACACACATCGCAAGACAAACTTTCATAGACCACCTGCAGGAGATTGACATGGGCACCTTTGGCAAAGAACTCTTGGAAGGCAACCCGCTATGCGATGCGTTGGGTGTTTTTGAATGGGAGTACATCTTCCGTACACAGGAGATTGCACGCGCCGAAATGACGGGAACGGCTGTCCTGTCCTGTATATTGGACAAGACCCTGAACTTGCTGATCGAAAAACAGGATTGGCGTGTAGAGAAACTGATTTCCACCTCTATGCAATATCTGGTAGTGGCAGAATACAAGGCACAACACCCCGGGATACCTGCAGACAGAACCATCGACATTCTGCACCTCGACCGCTATCACCAATTGCGCTTAGTGGTAGATTGGATAGCAGGTATGACCGACAAATATGCCCTGGATACATATCATTTCCTCTACGGAATGTAGCAACCGGTCTGTACAAAACAGATCAACCGATTTCTTCCATACAAGAAAACACCTGTCGTCTTTATTCCGACAGGTGTTTTTGTATCCAAGCCACAGTAGCGTATGCCAGCGGCGTAGAGCAACAGATTTCCATAAGCACCTTGGCAAGCACCTGAAAAACAATCATAGTCATCACTTGTGTAAAGGAGACAACACCGGCAAAAGCCATACACACAAAGATAGTGGTATCCAGCACATATCCCGCTATCGAACTGCTGATGGTGCGCGTCCACATCGGTCCCCCGACACGCTCTTTCAGCCTGCTCATTACCCACGCATTGGTGGTCTCGCCCACCAGAAAAGCACACACCGACGCCCCCATTATACGCGGCACAAAACCAAAAATCCGGCAGTATGCCTCCTGCATATCCGCCGTCCCGGCAGGAACGGGTACCAATGTACCGATCCATGCAAAGAGCGTAAAAAGCATTTGGCAGCAGAAGGTAAGCAATATCAGCCTCCTGGCGGTACGGAACCCCCATACTTCTGTAACCACTTCGCCCAACATATACGTGATCGGGAATATGATTGTCCCCGCATCAAAGATACTCAAATCGCCTATACGGATGATTTGCGTAGCCATCACATTGGCGGTCAGGTAGCCCGTAACCATCACGGCGGCAATGACGACCAATATATTGCTTTTGCTATATTTCATAAATAGGGATTATACTGTTTCTCCCGCCCGATAGTAGTGGAATAGCCGTGCCCGGGATAGACAATGGTATCATCGGGCAGTTGCTTGAGTTTGTTGAGCGAGCGGAGCAATACGGGCATATTTCCCCCCTCAAGGTCAGTACGTCCGACAGAGTCTTTGAACAGGGTATCACCCGTAAAGACACAACCTTGTGCCCGCCAATAGTAGCACACACAATCCTCTTTGTGCCCCGGAGTATGCAGCACCTCTATCCCCTCGAAATCCGGTATCTGCAATGCGCCTTCCGGCGGATAGACAACCGGTTCTATGCTATATGTACGACGCACAAAATCCACCCCGCATATATGGTCGGGGTGTGTATGCGTGATCAGCAGTGCAACGGGAGTGAGACCTTCTTTGGAGAGAAAATCCGCCAGACGTTTCTCTTCCGCCTCACCGTACATACCCGCATCAACCAGCAGAGCCTTATGGTTCTGCTTCCGCTTGTCCCATACCACGTAGGTACATTCGCGATAGGGATTGAAATAGAAAGGTTTGATTGTCATTGGTTGATAAGACTGCCCTTCGGGCTGTTAGAGGTTAGACCGCTTGCGCTGTTAGAAGTTAGAAGTTAGAGGTTAGAAATTAGATAATAAATGAATTATGTGGGAATTCATAATTCATAATTCCTAATTCATAATTCCTACATCGGCAGGTATATGACCTGTTTGGTTTCAAACCAATCGCCTGCAAAGAGACGGCTAACGGGTGTTACCTCTACCCGCTTTTGGAACGGACGCAGTTCGTCTGCCAAATTGCCGCCTTTGAGA
>CAKUYO010000043.1 GCA_934716995.1 uncultured Bacteroidales bacterium
TTCTACGTTTTGTACTCATAAAATCTTTTATTTATTTTTATATTCTATGAGTCAACCTTTTTCCGTGTAAGACAGTGGTAGGGCGATAGATGCGACAGTGGAGACTGTATTGGCGGTTTGGCATAGTTATTACGGTTGCTTTGTAAAGTTCATTTTTTATAGTAAGACCTTATTCCTAATAAAGTGTAATATAATACGATATAATACGTGATATTGTATATATTCGCAAAATGTTGTATCTTTGCAACGTTTTGGAAACGAATAGGGATACTATCCTAATAATATCCATTATGAAACTATCTATCATAACTATCACATACAACAACCTTGCAGGACTGCGCAGGACGGCGGAGTCTGTGCTGGCACAGACGGTGAACGATTTTGAGTGGATTGTTGTGGATGGCGCAAGCACGGACGGCACCAAGGAGTATTTGGATACCATTGCGGCAAATAATGCGGGCAGGGCTAACTTACAAACTTGCAAATTTGCAAATTTACAAATTGTCTCCGAGCCCGATGCCGGTATCTACAACGCTATGAACAAGGGCATTCGCCTTGCGCAGGGCGAGTATATCCAGATTCTCAATGCGGGGGATTGCTTGGCGGCGCCTGATGTTACGGCGCGTATGCTCAATGCCCTTGAGCAGTATAGCGGGATGCTGCCCGCGGATACGCAAGGAAAAATGCCCATAGATATTCTCTATGGCAATATGCTCAAGGTGGATGCCAAAGGTAAACTCATCGGAAAGAGCGGCTACACAGAGTATTCCTTGCGGCAGTTCTATTCCTCGACGCTCAATCACGACTGCGCTTATATCCGTCGTGCGCTTTTCAATGATGACCAATATGGGCTTTACGATGAGAGCCTGCGCATTGTGAGCGATTGGAAGTGGTATTTGCAGGCCATCGGACTCGGCAATGTCCGCCCTGTATATGTGGATATTGATGTTACCCTGTTTGACGGCGGGGGTATCAGCGAAACCAATCTGACGCTCCGCAACCAGGAGCGTCGGCGAGTCCTCGAAGAAGTGTTGCCCCCTGCGGTATTGTGGGACTACGACCACCACGCTTTTGAAATGGAGCAGATGAACCGTCTCCGCCGCCACCACCTCTATCCGTTGGTTTATTTCATCGAGCGGGTTTTGTTCAAGTTGGAGAAATGGGGAATACTCAAAAAGAAATGATGCCGTTTTTTTCCATAATCATTCCCCTTTATAACAAGGCACCGTATATACGCAAGGCGTTGGAGAGTGTCTTGGCGCAGACGTATGCGAATTATGAGTGTATCGTTATGGACGACGGGAGTACGGACGGGAGCGCAGAGGTGGTTCAATGCACAATGTACAATGCACAATGCATAATGGGGGAGAAAATTCGTCTCCTTTCGCAGCCCAATGCGGGTGTGGCTGCTGCGCGAAACCATGCGGCGAAAGAGGCAAAGGGGGAGTATCTATGCTTTTTGGATGCCGATGACTGGTGGGAGCCGACGTTCTTTGAAGAGATGGCGCGGCATATCGCCCGATACCCCGAGGCGGGATTATATGCCACCAACTACATCTATTACAAACAGGGCAAGACCCATATCGCCTTAAACCTCCCAACCGGTTATATCAACTACCCGCAAGCCTACCTCCATAGCACGGCAATGCCCGTGTGGACAGGGGCTGCCGTCATGCCCAAACGGATATTCAACGAGATGGGTGGCTTCCTCATAGGCGTACGTCTCGGGGAGGATTTCCTGCTGTGGGCAAAGACGGCAATGCGCTATCCTGTGGCTTTCCTCAACAAGCCCCTCGCGTACTACAACAACGACGTGCCTGCCACGCTGCGGGCTACGCGCAATCTCCATACCCCGAAGCATAATATGCTGTTTCTGCTGGATACAGTGGCGCAAGAAAACACGCTTTCGGCGGATTGGAAAAGCCTCTTTGACCGACTTCGCGTGAACGGTTTGTTGGATTATTGGCTGAGCAACCAATATCACGATGCGGCGGAGACAGAACTCCGCAAAGTGGATTGGACACAGCAACCGCGCTCTGTGATCAGGACGTACCGCACACCTGTTTGGATGCTGCGGGCGAAACGAAAAATTATGCAAATCGGCAGTTGGTGCAAGCAAAAACTCTATGCTCTCTCGCCGTTTTAATGCGATTGGGCGAGCAGTTGCCGTGCATTCTCCATAGCGGCAGGAGTGGGGTGCTTGCCCGAGAGCATAGTGGCGATCCGGTTGACACGTTCCTCGTCTGTGAGACGGCGTATGTGGGTCTCGGTGCGGGTGTCGGTATCGGCTTTATAAACAAGGTATTGCGTATCTCCTTTGGCGGCAATCTGCGGCAGGTGGGTGATAGCAATTATCTGGCGCGCCTGAGCCATCTGTTGCATAATATCCCCCATCTGTGAGGCGATCTCTCCGCTGACACCTGTATCAATCTCATCAAAGATAATTGTTGGCAATCCGTTTTTGGAGGCAATCAAGGCTTTGATACACAGCATAATACGGCTTATCTCACCCCCCGATGCCACTTCGCTCACACGGCGCAACGACTGGTTGAGGTTGGCGGCGAACATAAACTGCACATCGTCTTTGCCGGTAGGGGTAAACTCATCAGTGTCGGCGAGGGCAATGTCTATCTGTGCATGGGCTATACCGAGACGGGTCAGGTCGCTTACCAACTGTTCGGAAATCGGTTTGCGTACCGCTTCGCGGGTCTTGCGCAGAGCGATCGCCGCTTTTTCCAAATCCTTGGTCTTGGCATCCAATTCTTTTTGCAGGCGGGCAATATCCACGTCAAACGATCCTATCCGGTCATTCTGCCGTTGCAGTTCGTCCCGCATCTGTATCAGTTCTTCTTCATTTTCGGCGTTGTACTTGCGGAGCAGGTCATTCAACAGGCTCAGGCGTTCTTCCACCTGTGCCAATCGCTCGGGGTCGAACTCGGTGCGCTCTGCGATACGGTTTGCCTCGTCGGCAATGTCTTTTATCTCGATTGTTACACTCTCCAAACGCTCTTGCAGTTCGGGTGCGGCGGTGGACAGGTTGCATATCCGGAGCAGATCCAATACCGAACCTTCCTCGCCGTTCAGTGCGTTGACAGCAGTATCCAGTGCTCCGCGTATCTCTTCGGCGTGGCTGAGGCGGAACTGCTCTTCTTCCAACTCTGCCATCTCGCCGCTTTCGAGGTGGGCATCGTCCAATACCTTGTACCGGTAAGCAATATAATCGGCATCGGCTTGGGTCTTCTTGGCTAATGCCTGCAGGTCCCGAAGTGCTTTTTGTGCTTCGAGGTATGCCTCATAGCGGGTGGTGTATGCTTCCCGCTCGGCGGTATTACCTGCCATGGCATCTACAATAGAGAGTTGAAAATCATCGTTCTCAAGAAGCAGGTTGGCGTGCTGCGAGTGGATATCTATCAGGCGTGCAGCCAATGTCTTGAGTTCTGCCAGTGTTACTACCGAGTCATCCACAAACGAACGCGACTTCCCGTTGCTGTACAGTTCGCGGCGAACGATACACTCGTCAAACTCCGCCTCGATGATACACTTGTCTTCGCCGTCGGTAATGGCTTTGGTATCCGCACGTCCGCCCATTACCAGATTGAGCGCACCGAGGATTATACTCTTACCGGCACCCGTTTCACCGGTCAGCACGGAGAAACCGCCTTCAAAATCCATATCCAGACGGCTGATGAGGGCATAGTTTTGTATGTGTAGATGTCGTAGCATAGGAACTAAAACACTGATTGTCATTAATTGTTAGGGAACATGTAGCAAAACATATAAGGATATGCCTTAATGAGTAATTCGTGGATAATTATATGTTTTATTCTCTGTCAAAATCTATCACAAAATTACTGCTTTTCTATGAGATATGCAAATGGTAGAAAGAATTAGAAGCAAACGCCCGTGGAGATGGATACCTGCCAGGCGTGGGAACGGGTGGTGTAGTAGGTGTAAGCGGCGACCGGTTGCACAAACCACGAATAGCGGGATTTGAGAGGAAAAGTATAGCGGATACTCGCCTGCACATCGGCTTGGGAAGCAAGCAGATAAGAAGCAAGTGAAATGAAAGGCGTATTTGTGCCCCCCTCCTTTGGACGGGCAGGGGAAGTTGCAGTCTTATGTAAATATGCCGCATCGGTCGCAAAACGCATATAGCCGACCGGCAGATTGAGGCGGTAACTGCCGGTGAGAGAGACTGCTATTTGCTGCTCGGCGTAGTTGGTGGAACGGGTAAGGAGATTGAAATAGTTGTTGGCGGCTTCGCCATAGATGTATTGTGTGCCGAGACGCAGGGCATAACCCGCTTGGGCGGAGATACGCCAGAGCGTGGCGGCATAGCCGAATTGGGCGGTGGCGGTATGGGTATGCAGGTCAGCAATCGGAATGGAGGTCGTGCTGCTCAGTTCCTCCGTAGCGCTGAAATAGTGATACCCTACGCCGGCAAGGAAACCCTCGGTACAGGGTTGAAACATGAAACGCCCGCCTGCGGTAAGTCCGTGATAATAAGCCGATTTGTATCCGCTGGAGAAACGGGTATAGGGTTCGGAGGGCAGCACAAGGTGGTACACCATCGCCTCGCCCAACTCGGAATAAAAAGCGATGTCGTTGTTCTGCTTGTAGCGTCCGACCTGTGCCATAAACGAATAGGCATAGCGGTTGTCGGTATAGCCGATCGACCCCTCAACGCTCAAATCCGCCACTTTGTTCTTGGGGCGCGGGTCAATATTGCGATAACTCTGCAATGCACGGTATTGGAGTGCCAAATGCCAGATAATATGCGCTTTCTTCCGGCGGTAACCGCCACGGAACCGGTATGTCTCCGAGCGCATACCGCCGCCGATGGTGTCGCATGTCAGGTACGGATAAAGCAGTTGATAGTCCGCATTCTCCACCCATTGGTTGCCTTGGCTTTGATTCCACGAATAACTCGCTTCGCCAAAGACACGGTTCGCTGCATCGATGTCGTACACCGACCGTGCCTGCACGCTGAAACCGCCTGCCGATGTACCTTCGACAGGCATAGCGGATTGTCCGTATTGCCCCTGCAGATATGCCTCGGTGTGCGCTGTATCAAGCAGCAGGGACGTGATTATGACTAAAAACAGATTCAATTAACAATTAATAATTAGCAATTAACATACATGGTGTGCCTATCCATATCCTATCCTCCTTATATCCTCCTGACATCCACCTGACTTTGTAATGCAGAATGTATAATGCGTAATGCGCAATGAAACATTGAAAAATTCTTAATTCATAATTCCTCATTCTTAATTATCAAAGTAGTGCGGGTCGGCTGTTTGTGCAGGCAGGAAGTCGTATGTGGAGTTGTTGGTATCTTGCAGGATACGGCGGGTGCCCTCGGTGTAGAGCGTCTTGCGGCGTACCGACTTGCCATAGCGTGTCTTGTCGCTGCCGAGTTCGCCTACGTAGGTATATCCGCCGTCCAACTCGGGGGCGACCGCCGTCCACTGGTACGCCGAGCGCGGGCAGAGATTGACGGCATCGATAATCCACTCGTTAGGCACTAAATAGGTGTCCGCAGACATCTTGAAGGTACCCGCAGAGGTTACATTGGTGTAGTCGTAATGGAACTTATACTGCGTGAGGTAGTCCTCTGTGCTGAGGCTGTCGGGGAAACGTGCCAGTGCAAACGAGGTGTTGCCTTGGCTGTTCGGAATCCAGATAGTCAGCGAATAGCAGAATATCTTGTCGAGGTTCGGCACATCGGGATTGTCTATATCCGTAACGCTCGCAATGGTCGACTGGTCGTACCACTCGAAGTCGGCATCGCTCAAGTCAAACGAGTTCTTATTGGCTTCGCGGTGGTCCATAGCATTGTCCACAATAAGCAGACTGCCGCCTGCCTGTACGGGATATTGCGTGCCGTCACCCGGAATACGATAGATGGCATCCGCCCCGAAATACTCCGAACGGAAATCGGGTTCGAGCGTGTATTTTTGCGTATTCTTCAGTTTGGATTCGAGCAAAACCAAGCCGTCAGCATAGAGAGTCATACCCGAGTTGTTGTAGATGACGAAATAGCGGTCGCCTACATAGGTCTTGCCCTCCGGTGTCTGCGTGCCGGGCGTGAAAATCTCCGCGAGGACAAAGGTGCGCTCCATTTTCACTGTGGTGGCTTTGGCTGTAACCGTTTGCGGTTCTGTCAAACTGAAACTCTTTAGGTAGGAGCGGAAGAGATTTTCAGCCCCGTCAATGAGCAATGTAACGGATATTTCAACATCGTAGAACCCGACAGGTTGCGTGGTTTGTACTAATAGAACGGAATCCGTCCAAATGATAGAATCGGGGGATACTGCATACTGTTTCCCCATATTCAAATCATTGAATAGTACGTTCTTGTCTTGTACTATGACGGACGCACAGGTATCGATAGGAGGCAGTTTGACCTCTATCGAAACAGGATAGGCGTTGGTTTGAACAAGTGTATCCAATACCTCTTGCCGGCAACCGCAAAGTAGCAGACACCATAGAAACACCCAAACGGCTAAAATATGTCTCAATATATGTTTTTTCTCCATTTTATTCTGTTTTTCTTGCCGCTTGCGACATAGAACATTATATCTTCAAGTTGATTTCCATACCGAAATAGGGGCTCGCACTACGGTGAATCGTAACGCCGTCCACCTTGTAATCAGGCAGATAATCCAACAGTTTGTTCACAAAGAAAGCCAGGTCGGCATACTTTGTGATGCTTTTCTGCACGCGCAGATTCAGGTAGCCCGCAAAGGGTACCACCTTGCGGCGGAACTGGTCCTCGTTGTAGGAAAAGACGAGCCATTGCAGATACGGGTCTTGCTTGCTCTCGTCAGTGTAGGGCTTCAGTTCGCCGCTCAAATCCATATAGGCGACAGGCGTGCCGTTCTTGTAGAGTGTCTGCGAGGCGGTGTACCAGTTGAGTTCGAGCGTGGCACTGACGGTAAGCCCGATCTTGGGGATATAGACATCGGCTATTACGTTGGTATTCAGGTTCTCACGTATGGTGCCGTCCGTCCAGTCGTAGTAACCGATATATAGGTCTTTTACCGCCGTATTGCCCACCACGGCGGACAGTTTGTCAGTGGAGAACATCGCCTGCGAGTTTTGGTAGGTGGTGCGCAGCCACGCCCCGTTGACGGTGAAACGGGTGCAGATGGCGGGGATACGCGGACTGGAATACTGCCACTCCACACCCTGTTTGCGTATCTCGCTGCCGTTGGTAGTCATTGAGTAGGTCAGCAGTTTGCTGTACTCGGTTGCCACGCCGTCGGTGTAAATGGGGTAGGTGAACGGCAGACAGTCTTTCCACGATCGGAAACCGTCGTTCATACGCTCTTGGAAATACGTAACGGAGAACTTGTGTTTCTGTATCTCGAAACCCGTGCGCACCTCCCATTTGAGGTTGCGGGCGGGTGTGAGGTCGTAGTTGGTCGGGTCGATGATATGGGTGTAGATGTTCATCGTGCTGTCGGTGGCGGACAGGCGCGCATCGGGGGCTTTCAAGTCCTCGTAGATCAGGTTCGGATAGAGTTGCAGCAGCGTCGGCATCTTGGTGTGCTGCCCGATAGCCCCTGCTACAAACACTTTGCCGCCTCTGAAAGGGATATTGTATATAAGGTTTGCGCGCGGGTCGAGATAGCATTTGCCGTGCATCGTGTATGCCCTGTCCAAACCGAGCAGCGAGGTGCCGCGCAGACCTATCTCGAGGTCGAAAGAGGTCTTGCGTATGGGGATATGGATGTCGTCCTGGACATACCATGCCAACTGGTTGGTAGCGGGAATATCGTTGTAGGCACGCGGGCGCAGACTGCTGGCATAGTTGAGCGGACGGGTAAGGTCATAGACCTGCCCGAGACCGAAGTTCTTGTCGTATTTCCATTCTATACCTGCAGCCGCCTTGTGTTCCAATGTCCATGTATGAAAGAAAAAGTTGGCTTTCGGGCGGATAAACACATTCAGCGGCTTGCCGTCCACTGTATGTTGCGCCACATAGCGGTAAGGCAGCAGCGAAACATCCTTGTTTCCCTCCTCCATATTGTCAATAGCGGGCTGGATAGGGGTAGTCAGTTGGGTGAACTTGGTCTGGCTGATCCGGTCGAGCGAAAAACTCAGGTTGGTCGTCAGCGCCGCCGACCACCATTCCTGCTGCTTCCGGTTGATATTGAGCGTATTACACCATTTGATTTGGTGATATTCGCTGCGGTAGGAGTCCTCCTTGTTGTGGTTGATGTCGGGGTCAATCTTATCATTGTCGATACTCCCTGTATAGTCGAGGCAGTTTTGCCAGCGGATATTCACGTCATCGGCTGTCCAACGGTTCTGGAGCCGCGCCGAGGCGGTGATACGCTGGTAGTTCTCGAGGGTGTTCGTGGGGTCGTTTTTCGCATTGAGATAATCCAAACCTACATTCAGCACCGTCTTGTTGTCGCGCCATCCGAAACCCTTGCCGGCATAAAAGAGTTTGCTGAAACCGTCGGCCTTGAACCGCGCCCGCCACGGAGTAGGTTTCATCGTGCGTTCTATCTTGACCACGCCGCTCGTTACATCGCCGTATTCCGCACCTGCGATACCGCGGATAATCTCCACTTTCTCGATGTCGTCGGTGGAGATCGTACGCATATCCACACCTTTGTTCACCACCTGCCGTTGCCCGTCCTCACCGGTGTTGCTTCCTTGCACATACTGCATATTCGCATCGGTGGATACGGGCGCACCGTCCACCACGAAACTTGTGCCGAGTGAGGCGGCATCGTAGTCGCTGTTGGTGGTGCCGTTGCTTGCCTCGCGCAGGCGGATGGTGCTGGCGGAGGTCAGGTTCGGATCTTGTGTGCTTGCTCCCGGTAGCATACTCACGATGTCGGCAAAACTGGACGGCTGCAGGTGCTGCATCGCCTCTTTGCCCACCACCGACGAGGTGGTTGCGCCTGCCGACTCGCTTGCCGTAACCACCACCTCCTCAATCGTCTGCGTCTGTTGCACAAGGCGGACGGCGATGATCTGTTTGGCGGTTTTTATCTCTATGGGGAGTATCTTCTCGCGGTAACTGAGGTGCGTGATATCCAATGTGTGAAAGCCCTTGTTGAGAGTGAGCCGTGCCACGCCTTGCGCATTGCTGATACCGCTTTCGCCGCTCTCCAATGCCACTACTGCCGCATCGCTGATACGCTCGCCCGTCAGCGAGTCAGTCAGTACCACCTCCACCTGTGCACACACAAGCAGCGGAAAAAGCAACAACCATATAGCGGAAAGCAGATGTTTCATTCAGTAATGTTTCCACCGCAAAATTACGAAAAAATCCCTATATATGCAAGTCCCTAAAAATAGGGAGGTTAACATAAACTTTATACAAGCGGATTGTCTTATTTTTTTTTCCGCCGTAGGCGATAAAATTTATGGTAATTTATGTTACTATAACTATCTGTAGGGATTATTATATTGTTATCTGTTGTGCATAGTTGTTGTCAGTTGTTGACAGACAAAGTCTCTTTCGTTATATCGAACCCACGTTAGGTTACACCAGAGCGGCAATGAAATAGTAGGTCATCAGTCCGCAGCAGATGAGTTTGAGAATGGTGCCTGTCATCAGCCCGACAAACGAACCCCAACCGGCACGCAGAGCCGCACGGGTGTTTTTGCCGTCGATTAGTTCAAACACCACCGCTCCGATGAACGGACCGAGGACGATACCCCATACCCCGAAGAATAGTCCCACCAGCATACCGATGGTGCTTCCCCATACGCCCCATTTCGAACCGCCGAAACGTTTGGTTCCCCATACGGGGACAAAGTAGTCCAACGCTTGTACCACGACCACCACTACTGCCCATATCACGAGAAACTGCCATGAGAACTGCACACGGTCGGTCAGTTGCAGCAGGAGCATTCCTATATATGCCAATGGTACTCCAGGCAGCACCGGCAGTACACAACCGGCTATGCCTGTCAGCAGGCAGACGGCTCCGAGTATAATAAACAGGATGTCCATTTTTTTGCTTCGCGTTAATGGTTCGCTGCGCGAACGTTAGTGGCTTCGCGTTTGTGGTTATACGTTAGTGGCGTTGCGTATTTACAAATTTACACACTTACAAATTTACAAACTCCCGCCATTATAGGTTTCCAGCGCTTTGCGCAGCACAATCATCGCCTTGGACAGGTCTTCTTTGTTCAGCACGTATGCCATACGCACCTGCTTGCGCCCCTCTTCGGGATCGGTGTAGAAACCGCTGCCCGGAGCCATCATCACGGTCTGCCCTTCGTACTGAAAATCGGTCAGGCACCATTGGCAGAACTTGTCCGTATCGTCCACAGGGAGTTGCACCATCGTATAGAAAGCCCCCATCGGCGTGGGCGCAAACACGCCGGGTATCTGGTTGAGTTGGTCAATCAGATAGTTGCGGCGCGAGAGATACTCGTCATATACCTCCTCCATATATTCCTGCGGGGTGGAAAGCGAAGCCTCGGCAATCGCCTGCCCGATCAGCGGGGGCGAGAGACGCGCCTGGCAGAATTTCATCACTGCCTGCCGCACCTGTTTGTTCTTCGTGATCAGTGCCCCGATGCGGATACCGCACTCCGAATAGCGTTTGCTCACCGAATCCACCAGTATCACATTGTCCTCAATACCTTCCAGATGGCAGGCGGAGATATACGGACGCTTGGTGTAGATAAACTCGCGGTACACCTCGTCGGAAAATAGATACAGGTTGTATTTCTTCACCAGATCGCGCAACTGCAGCATCTCCTGCTTGGTGTAGAGGTAGCCGGTCGGGTTGTTGGGGTTGCAAATCAGGATAGCACGCGTCTTGTCGGTGATCTGTTTCTCGAACTCCTCCACGGGCGGCAGTTTGAAGCCGTCCTCTATATGGGTCTTCACCGACTTGACAACCGCCCCGCACGAGATGGCAAACGCCATATAGTTGGCGTAACTCGGGTCGGTAACGATAATCTCGTCGCCGGGGTTCAAGCACGCCATATAGGCAAACATAATCGCTTCCGAACCGCCCGAAGTGATGATTATCTCGTCGGGCGAAAGGTCAATGCCGTACTCGGCATAGTAGCCCACCATCTTCGTCCTGAGCGACTTGGTGCCCTGCGAGGGCGAGTAGTCCAATATCTTTTGGTCAAAGTTATGCACCGCTTCGAGGGCGCAGGCCGGAGTCTGAATATCGGGCTGACCGATATTCAGGTGGTAGATATGTATGCCGTTGCGTTTGGCGGCATCGGCATATTTCGCCAACTTGCGGATTGGCGACTGCGGCATATTTTGTGCTCGGTTGGATATTTCCATAAATAATTTACAAATTTACACATTTACACATTTACAAATTTCCTGTGGCTGGTCAATGAGGTAGTCCGGTTGTGCGGCTGCCAGTTCTTCGTGTGCCACAAATCCCCACGTGCAGGCAATCACGGGCACTCCCGCATTGCGGGCGGTCTCTATATCCACTATGCTGTCGCCTACATACAGCACTTTCTCGTCGGGCAGTATCGCCAGAATGTCATATACCACTTGCGGGTCGGGCTTGCGGGGGACATCCTCGCGCTCGCCGAACACTACATCGAAGGTGTCCGGATAATAGTGCTCCACGATCTTACCGGTCGCCTCTTGATATTTGTTGGATGCCACCGCCAGACGCATGCCTGCTTTTTTCAGCGTTGCCAGCACCTCGGGCATACCCTCATAAGGGACGGTATGGTCGCAGTTGTGCTCGTTATAGTAAGGGATAAAATCCTTGCGCAGGCGTTGTATTTCCGCTTGGGTCTGTTCCGCGGTCTGTTTGGCTTCCGCCGGCAGTGCACGCTCTATCAGTTTGTTTACGCCGTTGCCTACCAAATGCGGATATTCCGCCAAATCGTGGGTGGGGTAGCCTGCCGCAGACAGGGCGTGGTTGCACGCCAGACCGAGGTCGGCAATGGTGTTGATAAGTGTTCCGTCTAAATCAAAAATAATCGTCATAGTACCTTAAATATAGTGTATTGACTAGCAAACAAGTTGCAGTTGGATTGCGTATGAATGGCAAACCGGCAATCCGTCAAATAAAGCGCAAAGTTACAACATATTTCCGATATATGCAAATGGGCTTTCCTTCCGTATAGCCTTGTATATACTTTGCGTTGATTACATCGGGTGATTATCGGGTGATTATCGGGTGATTATCGGGTGATTGACGGGTTGTTCAGCATCTGCTGCCCATAGAATAGCACGGAAAGAGTTATTGAAATGCAGAAAAAGATTGTCAAAAAACAGACGATGTTTGCACATTCCGTATTTTCTTTGTACCTTTGCAGCCTAATTTGCGTCATAGTGTACTGCTTATGAAAGTGTGCACATGCGCCTAAAAACAAACTGAATGGAACATATCTACACCCTTGAGTTTTTCAATAACCTTCTTTTTATAATGGCTCTGGTGGGGCTTGTGGTCTTTATTGCGCTCTATTTTGTGGACGCGGGATACGGCAAGATGCGCACCGAGAAATGGGGACCCGCTATCAACAACAAAGTAGGTTGGTGCCTGATGGAAGCCCCCGTGTTCATAGTAGTGCTGTTCCTCTATCTGCGCTCTATCAATCTCTACGGGGGAGTCACACGCAATGTGCCCTACTGGGTGTTCCTTTTGCTCTTTGAGGCACACTATTTCCAGCGCTCGTTTATCTTTCCGTTTATGATGAAAGGCAAGAGCAAGATGCCTATCGTTATAATGGGGCTGTCTGTGCTTTGGAACCTTATCAACGGCTATGTGCAGGGCTATTGGCTCTTCCATATCGCACCGCTGTACAAACCCGGACTTTATACCGCTTCGTGGGTAACCGATCCGCGTTTCATCATTGGTACGTGTATATTCATTGCCGGAATGATTATCAACCTCCATTCCGACTATGTTATCCGCCATCTGCGCAAACCGGGTGATACCAACCACTATCTGCCCAAGAAAGGGCTGTACAAGTATGTAACGAGTGCCAACTATTTCGGTGAAATCACCGAGTGGCTCGGCTTTGCTATCCTTACTTGGTCGCCTGCGGGACTTCTGTTCTTCTGGTTCTCGTGCTGCAATCTTGTGCCGCGTGCCAACTCTATCTACCACAAGTATGAGCAGGAGTTCCCCGACGAGTTCGACCGCAAGAAACTCAAAAGAATCATTCCGTTTATTTATTAATCGACTAACATCTGAGTCCCTAAGGTCTTTACCGACCTTAAGGACTTTATTTTCTTAATATTGCTATGGAATCCAAACTCTTTACTCCTTGCCAATTAGGACCTGTCACGCTGTGCAACCGTTTCATCCGTTCGGCGGCGTTCGAGAATATGTGCCACAACAACACTCCCTCGCAGGAGTTGCACGACTACCACGTCAGTGTAGCGCACGGCGGAGTGGGGATGACCACGGTGGCATATTGTGCGGTGGATCTCAGCGGTGTTTCTTTCGACGGACAACTCTATGTGCGCGACGAGGCACTCCCCGGCTTGAAGAAACTCACCGACGCAATCCACGCCGAGGGTGCAAAAGCAAGTATCCAACTCGGGCATTGCGGCAATATGACCCACTTCTATACCTGCCATTGTATGCCCGTGAGTGCCAGCAACGGTTTCAACCTCTATTCGCCGACAATCCATCGCCGTCTGCGTGTGGACGAGATAAAGCAATTGGTCAAGAAGTTCGGCGAAGCGGTGGACTTCTGCCGCGAGGCGGGTTTCGACTGCGTGGAAATCCACGCAGGGCATGCCTACCTTATTTCGCAGTTTATCAGCCGACGCACCAACCATCGCCATGATGAATACGGTGGCTCTTTCGAGAACCGTGTGCGTTTTATGAACGAGGTACTCGATGAGGTGATGAAGCACGCAGGCAACGATATGGCGGTGATTGTCAAGACCAATATGTGGGATGCCTGCCGTGGCGGTTCGGATATAGAAGAGGGCTTGCGCGTGGCGCGTGAGATACTCAAACATCATGTGCATGGTATCGTCCTGTCGGGCGGTACGGTAAGTGCTTCGCCGATGCGTATTCTCGGTGGTGCTATGCCTATCAAGACCCTTGCACACTATATGCCTATGAAGAGTTTCTGGTGGCTCAAAGCCGCCCTGTTATGCGGCGGCGGTGCGTTGATGATACCTACCGTGCCGTTCAAGGAACTCTACTTTATGGAGCAGGCGAAACGCTTCCAAAAGGAACTGAAAGACGAACTCGGTGATACCCAACTCATCTATGTGGGCGGTGTACAGTCGGGCGACAACTGCCAAACGATTATGGACGAGGGCTTTGAACTGTTCCAAATAGCCCACGTACTTATCAAAGACCCTGATTTCGTGAACCACGTACAGGCTAATCCCCACTATCATGCAGGTTGCGGTCGTTCCAACTATTGTGTCGGACGTATGTACACCCTCGATATGAAGTGCCACGAGTGCGTGGAGCGTGACGGTGAAAAGATCCCCGCTTGTCTCAAAAAAGAGATTGCCCATCTCGAAGCCAACGCTAAGAAATCAATGGCAGAAAATAAGCAAGACTGACAATTCATAATTCCTCATTCATAATTCATAATTAGAACCAACGGTGTTAAGTCTTGTTACTGGTGCGAGCAGTGGTATCGGTTTGCAGTATGCCACGCAGTTAGCCCGCGATTATCATACCGACCTCCTCTTGGTCAGCAATCAGGAGGAAGAACTCCGCAAGGTGGCGGAAGACCTTGAAACGCAGTACCATGTGAAGGCTGTCCCTCACTATGCCGACCTCAGCAAGCAGGATGCAGCGGAAGAACTCTACAACTACTGCCACGCCAACAATCTCGTGGTGGATATCCTTATCAACGATGCAGGGGTGTTCTTCTTCAATCCCTATTGCAAGACCTCTATGCGCCGCATCGAACTGATGCTCAACTTACACATGACCACGGTGGCAAAACTATGCCGCCTGTTTGGCGAGGATATGTTGAAGCGTGAACTCTCTGCCGAGGAACAGGCACAGACCATCTGCGGCAAGCCCCGCAAGAAAGGCTATATCCTCAATATGTCGTCTATGTCCGCATGGATGGCCATGCCCGGTATCCAGACCTACAACGCGACGAAAGCCTTTATCTACAACTTCTCCAAGTCGCTGTGGTATGAACTACGCCCGCAGGGCGTGAATATCACCGTCATGACCCCGGGTGCAGTGGACACCGCTCTCTTCGGGTTGGCACCCAACTTGCGCAAACTGGCAGTCAACCTTACGGTATCCATACCGCCCGAGAAACTGGTCAAACGTGCCTTGCGCAGTATGTTCCGCGGCAAGAAAGTCGATATGCCCGGTGTCATCAACCACCTCTGTACTCCGCTTCTCAAGCATACGCCCGACTGGCTGGTGTTCTTCGCAATGAAGCATATAGGCAAGTACCAGAAATAATACAGCACTCCCCTGCAAGCCGTTTGCTTGCAGGGGAGTGCTGTATATAACAGTTGCGCTAATTTAGTGATATGGCATTTATGGTTAATTTGTGGTAATACGGCGTAGCCGTCCGTTCAATATAGCCCCGATAATGCCGATTTGTGGTCAATTCAAAGGCAATTCTATTCTCTGTTGTTTAATAGTTGTTGTCAGTTGTTGACCGACAAAGTCCCTTTCTTTCGTTATATCGAACTCACGTTATATGGATTATTGAATGACTACCTCTATCCGGTCTGCATTGAGACGTATGCGGAGCCATTCCTGCAGTTTGTCCCGCTCGGTGCGGGAGAGCGTTTTCTTGTGTGCCAAGCGGACGGATACCAGTGTAACGGATTCCACTCTGGCGGTATCGTTGGCGGTGGTCAGATGTTCGCCGAGAGCAAACGTGATGCTTTCCACTGCAGGGTATTGCGTGCGTATCTCTTGTGTGAGTTGTTCGGTGGGGAAGGTGTGCTGCGTGTTGAGCCGTTCTGCAGCGGCTAACTGGGTACGAAGGTCGTTGATCTGCTGCTGGTAGGTTTGTATCTGTTCGTCCTTGGTGGCAAACAGGTCTTTGATCAACTGCTCTTGGCGGAGGTCGGTGTTGTCTGCAGTGAGTGCGTCTTCGTGCAGGACGATAGAGGTGGAGTCGAAGCCCGCCTGCATGGCATCGGCAAGAAACAGTTTGCGGTCAGCCTCCGACAAGGTCTCGCCGGCGAGAAAGAAATCAATGGTAGAGGCGGTTGCATCCACCTGCGTCTGATAGACGTAACTCATACCGATGGTCTTGTGTTGCGCAATGAACGTGTTGGCGCGGCGGCTGAAATTGTTTTCGCGCACTACCGAGACAGCGGATATAATGCTCGGTACAATCAGCACTAAAATGACGAGGGTGATAGAGACGGCGCGGCGGCGTTTGTTGGTGGTTTGCTCCTGCACTACCGGGTAACGTAGATATTTCACGGCAAGGAACGTTGCCAAAGCAATAAGAATACTGTTTATAAGGAATAAGTACAATGCCCCGGCAATGTATTGCCAATGCCATGTGGCGATACCGAAACCCGCTGTGCAGAGCGGAGGCATCAGGGCGGTGGCAATAGCCACACCCGACATCACAGTGCCGCGCTCTTTGCGCGAGGTCTCCAGTATGCCGGCAAACCCGCCGAACAGGGCGATGAACACATCGTATATGGTCGGTTTGGTACGGGCGAGCAATTCGGTGGGGTTCTCCATAGAGAGCGGCGAAATCAGAAAATAGAGAGTGGAGGCAAGGATACTGATACTGACCATTACGGCGAGATTCTTGAGCGATGTACGTACCAGATCGGTGTCATTGGTGCCAAGCCCCATACCGA
Source organism: uncultured Bacteroidales bacterium (assembly GCA_934716995.1). Taxonomy (GTDB): domain Bacteria; phylum Bacteroidota; class Bacteroidia; order Bacteroidales; family Paludibacteraceae; genus Colicola. Next base: position 16,757 of record CAKUYO010000043.1, read on the forward strand.
ACCCCATAATCGGTCCCATCAGCGGAGAGATGAGCATCGCACCGATGATGACCGGAATGGAATTGACATTCAGCCCCACCGAGGCGATAATAATAGCGAAGAACAGAATAAAAACATTCGGTCCGCGGAAATATACGTTCTGCCGTATGGTGGCACTTGCCGCCTCGGTATCAATATCCTGACTGAGCGATACCAACTGCCGCAGATAGCGCACTACGGCATTTTTGTTCCAGTTCCATTTCATAGATTCTGTCAGTGCTGAAAATATATTATAATTAACATCAGTTCGATATAATTTGGGGATATAAAATTTATGGCTAATTTGTAGTAATACGGCGTAGCCGTCCGTTCAATATAGTCCCGATAATGCCGATTGGTGGTCAATGGCAATTCGTGTTTACAACCTGTAGTGTATACTATATTGTTATCTATTGTGCATAGTTGTTGTCAGTTGTTGACCGACAAAGTCTCTTTCTTTATATCGAACTCACGTCATAATAAGGTGCGCAAAATGTATGCCAAAAGATTTTTTCTTTTTTGCGATGCCCCCATAACATAGCATTTCAAACCCAAATATGGAATGGAACAGAGGCAACGCAAGTTCAACTTGGAAGTGCAAAAAAGTGGTAACATA
>CAKUYO010000044.1 GCA_934716995.1 uncultured Bacteroidales bacterium
GCGGATAGCGGTTTTTGGAATATGCCGGGTATGGTACACGAAATAACCCATTGTTATTTGGACTATGCATGCGACACAACAGCAGGACGATTTTTGTTTTCCGAATCGTTTGCAGAGTTGGTGGCGGCTTATGTCTTTTGTAACAAAGATACAAGTGCCATGTCAGAGATCTTGACCAGCCATTATAATGTATTGTCCGAAGAAGAACGCAATAAATCCATTTTCGATGTCCACAGCAATACGTTCAGTTGTAATTCGTGGGTAATCTATTATAAAGCACCTTATATCCTGTTCCGTTTTGCACAGCGAATCGGTTTTGAGCGGTTTATGGGTTTGTTAAGCGGATATGTCGTGCGCTTGGAAAAGCAACATTTGCCTGCCAATATACAGGATTTCGAGCAATACCTCAAATCCCACGGCGTGAGCGAGGAGGATTGGAATTGGCTGTATAATGCCTTGTAAATCTTTTGCCTATCGCTTCTTTCCCGACATATCGCCAGTTGGATTCGATGGACTGCGGTTCCACGTGTCTGCGTATCGTGATCAAGTAGCGTAGTATTTATTAAATTGCACTATTTTTACACAATAAACACATTATAACGTTATTATTTGAGAAAAAAAATAAACAAAATAACATTTATTTTGTATTTTTATTTGCATATGCGAAATGATTCATATATCTTTGCAATCGAAATAGAAAAACACAACCATTGAAAAACATTTCGTTGACTATTGAAATAATATAAGGTGAAATCTGCAGCCTGTGGCAAATAAAAGATGAATTTGCACGAAATGGAGACAAACCACTAATCTAATATGGATATGAGTGAAGAATTAGAAATGGAGTTATTAAACTCTGAAGAAGCGCGTAGCATCAAAGGTGGAGACACAAAGGTTGATACCAAATGGTGCTTGACTGCAGAATTAAAAATGTGTGCTGCACATGAGGTAAAATTATGTTTGACATTTCTTGCAGAGCATTGTGAGAAAAATGGACAAATCACTCTCAAGCCTACACCTTCAAATTAGGTAAAATCAAGATTGTCATACCATATGGAATGATATGGTGTAGTTTACTTTCGAAAAGTCTGTTTTTCCACAGGGCAGACTTTTCATTTTAGACATTTCAAATTTGTTAATTATGGTACCACTTACCCCTAATTCTATCCATTTGGTTGATATAGACAACACCACAACCCTATTTTTTCATACAGACACATTGCAAATTTATCCTTTGAAAAAGGATAGCGAAATACTATCATTTTTGCAACGTTTTCAATGTAATGGCGAACATATCAAAGGAGTAGATTATGCCTTTGAAGATTATGAACGATTATATCAGTTTGTCTGTGATAAAATATCAACTGCTCCGTTATCAGGTGGTGTGGAGGTAAGTACAGAGCAGTATTTTTTTGATTGCGTGGTTCTTCCGATTGCTGCCCAATGCAATCTTAGTTGCCCATATTGTTTTGCCTATACCGATGATGGGTTTCATTTCGAGAACTACACCGAGGAATATATTATTCATACTTTAGATTTCCTAGTCAAACAGAAATCTGATGAACAAGAAAGTATTAATATCGTATTCTTTGGTGGCGAACCTTTGCTACGTTTGGATATTATGAAATTTACGATTCAATATGCAAAACAGCATTATCCCACACGGAAATTTGCCTATTCCATAACGACTAACGGTACTATATTGAATGAAGAAATCATAGATTTGCTAAAGACAAATAATATCGCTGTATTGTTGAGCGTAGATGGTCCTGATAATGAATTTAACCTGCGTCGTTATCATAATGGTACGAAAAGCATAGGTCGCGTATTGGACAATATCCGCAAAATGAAAGAATCAGGAATTAACATCGAATTACGGGCAACTATGGTGAACACCAATCCCTATGTATTAGAGACATTTTTATTTTTTGAAAAATTGGAAATCCCGTTTGATGTCGTTTTTGCATATGTATCAGAAAACCAATCCCACCATTATGCTGATTATGACAAAAATACATTACAGCATATCCAGTCTCAACTTGATGATTTACTTCAGTATTATGTAGATTTAATACGACACAAAAAGACTATATATAATAGTATCTTGACACATTTTGCAAAAGTATTTCACTATCGTTTCAAGCAAAGTATTCCATGTTCGGCTGGACATACATATTTTACCATTATGTCTAATGGAAATGTGTACACCTGCCCGCATTTTATGAACGATGACAAATATATAGTGGGAAATATCAACTCAAAGGACATTATTGATTCTGTCCGACGAAAACAACTAATGCCGTTTCCTATTGAAGAAGTGCAAGATTGTAAAGATTGTTGGGCACACAATTTATGTTTGGGTGGCTGTATCGGACAAAAACTGAGTGTCAATCGTTCCAACACATCTTCGTTAGGATATGAATCTTGCCAATTACAGCAAATACAATGGGATTTTTACCTTAAACTATATTATTATATTCAAACTATGGCTCCTGAATATCTGCGAACAATCAATAATGGTTCAATGGTTCCTATATAAGCCTTATTGTTATGAAACGTGCTTTCTTTTTGTTTCTCCTTTGTATAATGGCAAACTGTGCGTTTGCGGAATGTATTGTAAGGTCCTCTGTCCGTATAGAAGTGTCTGCATTGCATGAAGAAACGGCTCCGCCCAATCGGCGCACTTTTGAAATAGAACAGGTTTTTACATTTATGGGACAAAGTCAAGAACAAGACAATGTGTTATTATGGTTGCCCAAACCCGGATTGGCAAGTGTGCTACTGAGTGAACCAGATAATGATTCTGATACGGATTTCCGTGTGTGGGTGAATGATATTGAACATTTTTCCTATGATTTTAACGGACAGAAATTATCAATATCCACCTATGCCGATTCTATATACAAAATAGTGTTGCGTTATGTATTTTTTGATGATTCTTTTATGAAACACTATTACCGCACAGACGGTGTGCCTTACTATTCGAACACAGTACTGAATTCCCAAACATCTTCTTTTTTCTTTACCACTGACGGAATGTGTTTAGATGATATATTTGTAAAGACCAACAGCAATGATTTGTATTTCTACTCAACCTGTCCGTTTACCAAGACAAGCGAACAGGAGTATCATTTGAACTTGTCTCCCTATCAAGCGGATGGGGTTGTTATGCTCTGTTTCTTGGAGAAAAAATTATATGATTCTTTTTCTACAGATACAGATAAAACGCATTTCGATTTGTTTGTGCAGAAATTTTATACCATAAATCAAGATACACACACGATTATCCAAACACAGACTAACCCTGCAGTTGCAGAATGTAGAAGGGTCGTGCAATATGCATTAAATGGGTTAGAGGATTTTTTTCATGATACGATACAACGGACATTATATATCAATATAGGTGCATATATTTGGCAGGAAGGATATACATACGGACAGGCTTATTCATATAACAAACAAATATATTCCGTATTATCTGACTCTACGGATATAAGGCACGACACACGTGTACTAATGCACGAACTTACTCATTGTTATATGCCATACCACAATGCAACCGGCGATTCTGTGGCATATTTGCTATTTGAAGAATCTTTGGTGGAATACATAACAGAAGTATTATTGTATCGTAACAATTCACATGCATTGGATAGTGCGTTAATAACACACTACAATTATTTATCGGAAGAAGAGCAGAACACCTCTATTATCACGCAACGCAGGAACAATGCGGATATTGCGGGTATTAATACAAGTTTTGTAACCTATTTCAAAACACCATATATCTTGCACCGGTTTGCAAAACGAATCGGTAAGGAGTATTTTGTAGAGTTGCTAAAAGGTTACTACCGCTACGTCCGTACAGAAAAGGACAATATCACTTCTTTGTCCGATTTCGAGCAGTATCTCAAATTCCACGGCGTGAGCGACAAAGATTGGGAGTGGCTGTATAATGCACTATAAATCATTTGCCTATCGCATCTTTCCCTACATATCGCCAGTTGGACTCGATGGACTGCGGTTCCACGTGTCTGCGTATTGTAAGCAAGTATTACGGTAAGTTCTACTCTGCCGCCACGATGCGGGAACGGTGCGTGACTACGTGCGAGGGCGTGTCGCTGCTCGGTATCAGCGATGCCGCGGAGAGTATCGGATTCCGCACTATCAGCGTCAAACTTACTTTCCGCCAACTATGCGACGAAGCCCCGTTGCCTTGTATCGTTCATTGGAACCAGCGGCATTTTGTGGTGGTGTATAAGATACGCAAAGGCAAAGTGTATGTATCCGACCCTGCGGCGGGCTTGCTGGTATATGATGCGGACAAGTTCTGCAAGAGTTGGCTGTCCTCCGAGAACGGAGAGAATACTCCGTGCGGTATCGCCTTGCTCTTGGAGCCTACTCCCGCTTTCTATGACGAGCAGGACGAACATAATGCACCCCGTGTAGGCTGGAGTTTTATACTCCGCTACCTGAAGCCGCATACGTGCTATATCGTGCAACTGCTACTTGGGATTTATCAACTATTGGAGCAAGAACCAATGGGTGACGGCAGGCGAGCGGATAGCGAGTGTCATAGCGCAAGACAGCATGGAAGTGGTCGGGCGTATGAATGTGCCTTCCGCCAACTTCGGCGAGGTAGAGACAGGGCAAGCGGTGTATGTGCGGCTCAACAGTTACCCCTATCTGCGATTTGGTATGCTGCGGGGCGTGGTGCGCAATATCTCTGCCATCCCCGATGTGCAGACAGGCACATATATCGTGGAAGTGGCATTCCCTGACGGACTGACCACTACCTATCAAAAATCGTTGTCCCTTATCCAGCGTATGGACGGCACGGGAAAAATCGTGACCAAAGACCGCCGTCTTATCGCAATTTTCATAGAGCCAATCCGTTCCCTTTTTGATGACGTACACTAAACGCCGATAGTGTATTCGAACATTGTACCCTGATGCCGTCATATCTATGTCATTTGATGCGGTTGCCCTCTAATAATGCCTGCCCGATACATTTTGATAGGACTTTTTGTCTTTTTGTCTCAAAACGAATTAATGGCTAATTCGTGGCGAATTATATGTTCCCCAAAAGAAACAATTGACGTCAGTTTGATATAATTTTTGGGAGATAAATTTTATGGTTAATTTGCGATAATACGGCGTAGCCGTCCGTTCCAAATTGCCCCGATAATGTCGATTGGGATCCATTCAATAGCAATTTGTGTTTACTACCTGTAGTGTTTATTACTATGCTATTATCTGTTGTTTAATAGTTGTTGTCAGTTGTTGACCGACAAAGTCTCTTTCTTTCGTTATATCGAACTCACGTTAATGAATGTTCTTGTAACATCTTTTTATGCAGAGAATATACAGATTATACAGTCTCTGTGCCTCATAATACCGATTACGTAGAAAAGACGTAGAAAGGACGTAGAAAGAATAGGCTTTTATTTGGAGCATACACCTGTTTTTATACAATTATTATGCATCTTTTATGCATAAATTCGGCGGATGCAGTCTGAAGACCCGGTCGGGGTTGCCTGTTTCAAATTTTATTTGTAATTTTGTACGCTGTTTTGAATGGTATTATGCGCAGGCAAACATATATATTTGTCGGGTTGGGCGTGCTGCTGGTCGTGCTGTTTGGGCTGGATCTGTGCTGCGGCTCTATATGGCTCAACCCGCTGCTGTGCCTGAGCGGTTTGGACGGAACTCTCTCCGTTGAACAGCAGATTTTGCTCAATATCCGCTTGCCCAAAGCCTTTACCGCTATTATGGCTGGGGCGGCTCTTTCGGTGTCGGGACTGCTGATGCAGACCTTGTTCCGTAATCCGTTGGCGGGTCCCTATACGTTGGGCGTTTCGTCCGGTGCCGGTCTTGGTGTGGCGTTTGCCACGCTGTGTGCCACGTTTGCAGGGATGAGTGTGGCAGGACGCTTCTCTACGGTGTTCGCCGCTATCGCAGGCAGTACGGCGGTATTGTTGTTGGTTATGCTGGTTGCCCGGCGGGTAAAAAGCAATGTCAGTCTGCTCATTGTAGGTATGATGTTCGGCTCGATAGCCGGGGCGTTGGTCAATCTGCTGCAGAACTTCGCCAATCCCGATGCGCTCAAACTGTTTATCGTCTGGACATTCGGCAGCCTCGGCAGTGTCGGTTGGGCGGAGATGATATGGCTTGTGCCTGTTTGGCTGGTCGGAATGTGTGTATGTATCGCCGTGATGAAGCCGCTCAACGGGCTGTTGATGGGCGAAGATTATGCCCGCGGATTGGGCATACATATTAAGCAGACGCGCTTGCTTATTGTGCTGGCGACGGGTCTGCTGGCAGGTGGTATCACGGCGTTTTGCGGACCGATAGCATTCGTCGGTGTGGCAGTGCCGCATATTGCGCGGGGGCTGTTCCGTACCTCCAACCACCGCACCACGTTGCCCGCTTCCGCTCTCATCGGAGCCGATATACTATTGGTGTGCGACTTGCTCTGTTCGCTCTTTACCTACCCGCTGCCCGTCTCTACGGTCAGTGCCCTCTTTGGTGCACCAATCATTATTTGGATAATCATACGCAGAAATAATAAATAATGTCAGTTCGATATAGACAAATTGTCTTACTTTTTCCGCCGCAGGCGAATAAGATTAATGGCAATTTATGGATGCAAAGGCAAGGATTTATTTAGATTTCTTGCCGCTTTGCGGCAAAGGATTTTTTATACCGAACTCTCCTTAAAATAGAAAATATCTTACGCACACTATATGCTAAGAAATATCTTTCGCTTAATTTCTTTCATTTTTCGTGAGCGTAGCGAGCAGGAAACCAATAATCACCGGTAGAAAACAGATAATCAATAAATAATATGCAAGAAGTATTTGAGTTTTTGAAAGCGTGTGGCACGTATTATCTTGCCACTATGGACGGGGAGCAGCCCCGTGTGCGTCCGTTTGGGTCGTATGCCGTATATAACGGCAAGTTGTATATCGAGACGGCGCATTACAAGCCTGTCAGCCACCAGATAGACGCTCATCCGCTGGTGGAGATTTGCGCCTTTGACAACCAAAGCCGCTGGGTGCGTATCGCCTGTCGCTTGGTAGCCGACGAGTCTTACGAAGCCAAGCACGCTTTTCTCGAACAGATGCCCGAACTGCGTGATATGGGGTACGACGAGACGGGCGACAAGATGGCTATCTACTATATGGCGGATGCTGAAGCCACTTTCTCCTCTTACACAGAAGCCCCGCGTATTGTACATTTCGGATAACCTATGAGACAGCGTTTTTTCTCACTGTATATAGTGTTGTGCTTCTGTGCAGGCGTATGGGCATACACCAATCCCATTCTGCCCTACGACTACTCAGATCCCGATGTGTGCCGCGTGGGCAACGACTACTATATGACCTCCTCGTCGTTCAACTGCATACCCGGTTTGCAGATACTTCATTCCTCCGACTTGGTTCGTTGGAGCATCGTGGATGCGGCACTGCCTGACTATGTACCGGGTACCGAAGATGAGACCACTCCGCAATACGGCGGTGGTGTATGGGCACCTGCTATCCGTTACCACAAGGGGCGTTTCTATATCTATTATGGCGATCCAGACCGGGGCATCTGGTGTGTGCGCTCGGAGGAAACCGCTACGCTGCCTTGCCGTTGGGAAAAAGCCGTCTTGGTCAAGCGCGGCAAAGGGCTGATAGACCCATGCCCGCTATGGGACAACGACGGGCGTGTCTATCTGGTTCATGCTTTTGCAGGCAGCCGTGCCGGTTTCAAGAGTGCGTTGGCGGTATGCGAATTGTCGTCCGACGGGCTTTCAGCGCTTGCAGGGAGCCGTATAGTCTTCGACGGACACCACGACAATCCTACCTGTGAAGGGCCGAAATTCTACAAGCGCAACGGATACTACTATATCTTTTGTCCCGCTGGCGGAGTCTCAACGGGGTGGCAACTGGTCATGCGCAGCCGCTCGCCGTATGGTCCGTATGAGGCAAAGCGGGTTCTGGAGCAAGGGCAAACCGACATCAACGCACCGCATCAGGGCGCATGGGTTACCTCCGAACCGGTACAGACCGACCTCGGAACGTTCACCGACTGGTTCTTCCATTTTCAGGATGTCGGTGTCGCCGGGCGTATCGTCCATTTGCAGCCTGTGCGGTGGGTGGACGACTGGCCTCGGATGGGTAATAATGGCGAACCTGTGCGCGAATGTGATCTGCAGAAAGAAAAACAAACATCTGTGCAGCCGGAATCGGGCGTTACCCCCGCTTGGCGCGATGATTTTGATGGCAATACCTTGGCTCTCAGTTGGCAATGGTCGGGCAACTGTCGCCCGCAGTATGCGTTCTGCAATGCCTCGCAGTCGCTCTTGCGTTTGTTCTCCTATCCCGCAGACAGTGTGCAGGTCGCTCCTAACCTGCTCCTGCAAAAGATACCTGCCGGGCGCCCATTTACGGCTACCGCCAAAGTGCGTTTTACACCCAATAAAAAGACCGCGCAATACGAGCGTGCAGGGCTTGTCGTTGCCGGGCGCAAGTGCTTTCTGTTGGATGCACCCGCCGATGGCGCATGGGTATGGCTCCGTGTCGAGATGACCGCCGCGCAACAGGGGCGTTTCTATCTCTCGCGCGATGGCAAAACCTATATGCCGGTTGGTACGCCCTTCCTAGCCGTGGAAGGCGAATGGATCGGGGCTAAAATAGGTCTCTACTGCTCCCGTCGTCCTGTCAAAATCAACGACTCGGGTTACCTCGATGTAGATTACTTTGAAATCCGCTGATTACTAATAATTAACGATTAATTACACGATAATTAACGTTGTATAAACATATCATCACCACGAATTAGCCATTAAATTCCATCTTTGATTAATGGATAATTAATGGATAATTATATGTTTTTGAAAAACGAATAATTACACATTTATTAACGTTCTTTCGAAGCGAAATTAATGGTTAATTAATGGTTAATTATATGTCCCCAAATATGCAAAAAAGTCTGTTTTTGTGGGCGATTGCCTGTCTTTCCATTGTCTTTACCGCCTGCCATACTACACAAACGGCAGTAGTCTCCGCACCTGCTCCTCTGGTAGCGGAGGTGCAGCAGGCGGACACCGCCGCCTTGCCGCCGTTTCCCGCAGAGGCATTGTATATCATCGGTCGCGAATGGGAGTGTATTCACGATTCTGCTTCGGCGAAATACTTGACTCCGCGTGCTATGCAAGTGCGTGCGGCGGAAATGTCTATGCAGGACTATCTTGAGCAGCGTCTCATCGAACTCTATCCCGAGCGTGCGTACCCCGGTTATGTCAGGAAAGTGGAGCAGATGGCGGAGATGCTGATTTATGCCAATGCGCAAACCTCCTCCATCTCCAACTTGATGGACAGCGAACTGCCCTCACCTGCGCAACTCAATGCACGCTATAGTGCGGATCAGTCGGCGGCTTTTTCTGCCGACAGTCTGGCACAGGAGATTGCTTTTCTTGAACTGACAGGCGACGAAATCCTGCGTTTCCAAGCCCTCAATCGTTTTGCCGAGCAGAGCCGTTGGGTGGGGCGTGCCACATTGGATTCGCTCACTCTCACTTCCTTCGAAGAGGAAAACCTCGGTATCACGATTCTTCTCTGGCAGGGACCGCGTATGTTCTACCGTGTACTCCAAAGCAAAGAGCGTGCTACCAATATGGCGGAGTATTACTATCCGGGCGCCACTTCGGGCGGTCAGATAGGCGATGCATACCGCCATACCCTTGTCAATGCCCTTTTGCGTACGTATGTGGGGTTGCCGATGACCTACGTGATTATGGATTTGTTCTGGGAAAAAGCGCATCCCAATGCACCTTGCGATACGTATATGGACTTGCACAATAACGTAGTCGGTCGTCGTACACACTATGCCGACTTTGTCTATTCCGAGCCGTCCGATCTCCCATCGTGGCAGCAATGGGCGGAGCATGTGCATACCTATATTGCCGACTCTACCAATGCCACCCGTTGCGATTGGAATACGGAAACTCCCTCGATAGTGGTTATTCCCCAAGCCAATGCCGTGGATAGTCGTTCCTATATTATATGGGGGAAATGACGCTATGCGGGAACAGGATAACCGCCAAATCGGATGATAGTGTGGAGCCGGATTATGCCGGATAATCTCTATGCCGATAGTTTTTTGCATTCTTTGCAAAGACATATTCTTTCCTCAAAAATATGCATAATATGCAGTCTTATATTTTCGTATAGTAATTACGGCAAAAAGACGGCAACGACACGGCAACGAGATAGGTCTTGATGCGGTGCTTTTATACATTTTATGCACTATTTATACCGCATAAAGTGCATAGATATTGTTTTGACGGTTGCTCTGATGTCGGAAAAATGACGCCCCTGATATAGGCTAAAAGCACTTTTTGACTTAAAAGGTGTGAAAAAGTTGTATATATCCGATTTAAGTTGTACCTTTGTGGGCTTTTATACTGGGGCGCTCTGTATAGTGTTCGGCTTTTGTATGTAAAAGCATATTATTAACCTTAAGAAAACGTAATGAATCGTAGATTATTTTCTTCGTTTGTTTCTGTATTATTGGCTGGGTGGGCTATTGCCGCTTCTGTTACTCCTGCCGAAAATATTCCCGAATATTATGCCGCTGTAGATGGCAAGTCCGGCAAAGGTTTGTTCGATGCTGTGCACACCGTAACTAAAGTGGGCTATCACTCGTTGGGCTATGATGGCTTGTGGTCGGCATACAAAGAGACCGATGTACGTGCAGACGGTACAATATGGGATATGTACAGCAATTGTTCTTTCCGTTTAGGGACGGGCAAATGTGGCAATTATAAGAAAGAATGTGATTGCTACAACCGTGAGCACTCTATCCCCAAATCTTGGTTCGGTGGTTCTACTGCCAACCCCGGTTGTGATATTTTTCATCTTGTGCCTACAGACGGTAAGGTGAATGGTATGCGCAGCAATTATCCGTTTGGCGAGGTAAGCAGTGCTTCCTACACATCGGGCAATGGCAGCAAGTTGGGATCATCCAAGAGTATTTCCGTAAACGGGAAAACAATAGCAGGTAATAATATCTCTGCCACTTGTTCTGGCACTGTCTTTGAACCTATAGACGAGTACAAAGGCGATTTCGCCCGCGGTTATTTTGGTACGATGATCAAATGGGCAGGCGATTACCAGGCTTTTACATCGGGGCAAGGCGGCACTACTTTTAGTGGCAACTATACCGCTTCGGGCTTCTTCGGTTTGACCAAATACGGAGTGGCTTTGTTGCTCAAATGGCATCGTGAGGATCCCGTTTCGCAGAAAGAGATTGACCGTAACAATGGTATCCAGAAGACGCAGGGCAATCGCAACCCCTTTATTGATTATCCCTATTTGGCAGAGTATATCTGGGGCGAGAAATCGGGCGAGAAAGTAAACCTTGGCAACCTTGTCAGTTCTTCTGACGAGCGTTTCGTCCCGGGGCAAAGCAATGGCTATATGGGGACGGAAACTGCTATTGAGGATGTTACTTTCGAACCTATCCAACCGCAAGCCGTTAAAGTGCTCCGCAACGGACAACTGCTTATCATCAAAGGCGACAAAGTCTATAACGCCCAAGGTTGTTTAATTAACAATGAATAATTAACAATTAACATATCTTAACACGCCTTGCAACCTACATGAGCGCAGCGAACCACCAACGTGTAACCACCAACGTGTAACCACTAACGTGCAAACCACTAACGCGTAGCCACCAACGCGCAGCCACTAACGTGTAACCATTAACGTGCAACCACAAACGTAAAACTAAAAAACAACATAAATCAATTTATCATGGCAGAACAAGAATTGAATTTGTTGGCAGATTTTCCTCCTGTGTCCACCAAGACATGGAAAGACAAAATCATAGCCGACCTGAAAGGCGCCGATTTCGACAAAAAACTCGTTTGGCGCACCCCCGAAGGTTTCAACGTACAACCGTTCTATCGTCGTGAAGACCTCAAGGGACTCAAAACAACTGTCTCCGCACCTGGACAATTCCCTTATGTGCGCGGTACAAGAACCAACAACGAATGGGCTATCCGCCAGAACATCTGTGCTTGCAAGAATGCCCGCAAGGCAAATGCAAAAGCATTGGATGTGCTGAACAAGGGTATTACTTCGTTAGGTTTTTGTCTGGACAAAGAAAAACTCAACTACCATTTTATTAAGGTGTTGCTTGACGGCATCAAGGCAGACGCTATCCGTATCAACTTCACTATCTGCCCCTGTGCGGCTCCGCAACTGGCAAATATCCTTGTGCGTTACTATGGCCGTATGGGATACGATGTGAAGAAGATGGAGGGCAGTATCAATGTCGATCCGCTGAAGCAGATGCTTATCAAAGGCAAACTGCTGACGCGCGAACAGGTAAAAGAGAAGATTGCGGATACTGTCAAGGCGGCTAAATCGCTCCCCGGTTATCGTGTGGTGGGTGTAAACTCCGTGATACTCAATAATTCGGGTGCGTATTGCGCACAAGAGTTGGCGTATGCTTTGGCATGGGGTGCTGAATATATGACAATGCTCACCGAGGCGGGTGTGCCGAATTATAAAGCCGCCAATGCCATTCGTTTCAATATGGGTATCGGTGGCAACTATTTTATGGAGATTGCCAAGTTCCGTGCAGCTCGTATGCTGTGGGCAAAGATTGTAGAGGCTTATAAGGCTCCTGTTTTCACCGCTGCGCTCAAAGACGCTGCCAAGATGAATGTCTGCGCAGAGACCAGTCGCTTCAATATGACCGTTTTCGATGCGTATGTCAATCTGCTCCGTTCGCAGACCGAGACTATGTCGGCAGCCCTTGCCGGCGTGGACGAGATTGTCGTAACACCGTTTGACGTTACCTACGAGCAACCGACCGAGTTTGCGGAGCGTATTGCCCGCAACCAGCAACTGCTTCTCAAAGAGGAATCGCATTTCGACAAGGTCGTTGACCCTGCTGCCGGTTCCTTCTATTTGGAGAACCTCACCCACGCTATTGCCGCAGAGGCTTGGAAACAATTCCTTGCCATTCAGGAGCAAGGCGGTATGTACGAGATGGTTGCCGCCGGCAAGGTACAGGCTGCCATACAGGAGAACCTTACCAAGCGTCTCGGCGATGTGGCTAAGCGCAAGGAGATATTGCTGGGCTCGAACCAATATCCTAACTTTACCGAGAAAGCGGCAAAGAAAATCAAGACTACCGATTGCGGCTGCGGTTGCTGTGCTGCTCACAAGGGGGAGATACCCGCATTGCCTGTAGCACGTGCAGCAGAGGAGTTTGAGGCATTGCGTCTGGAGACAGAAGCCGCCAAACGGCAGCCGGTTGCCTTTATGCTCACTATCGGTAACCTTGCTATGCGTATTGCACGTGCACAGTTCTCGTGCAACTTCCTGGCATGTGCAGGCTACAAGGTGATTGATAACAACGGTTTCGCTACCGTGGCAGAGGGTATCAAGGCGGCACGCAAGGCAAAAGCAGACATTATTGTGCTTTGCTCCAGCGATGACGAGTATGCAACGCTTGCTCCCGAAGCATGGAAGAAACTGAAGGGTGCGAAGGAACTCTTTATCGTGGCAGGTGCGCCTGCTTGCTCCGACGACTTGAAGGCATTGGGTATCACCAACTTTATCAATGTCCGCAGCAATGTCCTCGAAACCCTCAAATCCTATAATGCACAACTATTAAACAAATAAGTGTAGTTTACAAACAGAGTAGTCATTTATTGTCAACAAGTCTTTTGTCAACAACAAACAACAACTGATTAACAACTATCAACAACTTATCCGATAGTATGAGTACAGACCGGTATAGCCAAATAGTTTTCTCAATTGTAGGAGCGGCTTATGATGTGCAGCATGAGTTGCGTGGCGGTTTGTCTGAAACTATATATGAGGAGGCTTTGTGTAGAGAACTGCGTTCGCGAGGATTGCTTGTCGCACCTCAACAAGAATTGACCATTTTCTACAAAGGCGAACCTCTGGATAAAAAGTACCGAGTGGATATCCTTTGTGAGGAAGACATCGTAATTGAATTAAAAGCCGTTGAGCAGATTCTGTCTGAACATCGGGCGCAGTTGTTCAATTATCTTCGTGTAACTGCAATGCCAATAGGTATTCTCATTAATTTTGCAATGAATGGAGTACATATCGAGAGGTATTGCTACGATTTTGATACCAACGAGGTTAACTATTACAATCCTCCGCGTAGAATATCCGAAATTGATACTTTTGAGTAGGTTGTTGAATGTTTTTTGGCTTGTTTTTGAACGTTTTTGACTATATATGTTATGAGTTTTTGAACGTTTTTTGTAAGTTGTAGAGCATTTTTGACTAAGTATTATTTGACAATATGTATTTTTGACGAAATTAAAATCAATAAGA
This sequence comes from uncultured Bacteroidales bacterium, assembly GCA_934716995.1. GTDB lineage: Bacteria > Bacteroidota > Bacteroidia > Bacteroidales > Paludibacteraceae > Colicola. The sequence goes on from CAKUYO010000044.1 coordinate 14,376, forward strand.
TAATGAAACCCGATTTTAAGACAATAGACATTAATAAATGTCAGGCTTCTCATATTGTAAACAACAATGAAGCCAATTGGCAAACGCCCGAACTCATCGACGTGAAGCCGATCTATACCAAAGAAGACCTCGAGGGAATGGAACACCTTGACTATGTGTCGGGTATCCCGCCTTTCCTGCGTGGTCCGTATAGTGCGATGTATCCTCTGCGTCCTTGGACGATTCGCCAGTACGCAGGTTTCTCTACGGCACAGGAGTCCAACGCATTCTATCGCCGCAACCTTGCCAGTGGTCAGAAAGGTCTGTCCGTGGCTTTCGACCTGCCGACCCACCGCGGCTACAATGCCGATAATATGCGTGTTGTGGGCGATGTGGGAAAAGCCGGTGTGAGCATTTGTTCGCTCGAGGATATGAAAGTACTCTTTGCGGGTATTCCGTTGAACAAGATGTCTGTCTCTATGACTATGAACGGTGCCGTGTTGCCTATTCTCGCATTCTATATCAACGCAGGCTTGGAGCAGGGAGCCAAACTCGAAGAGATGGCTGGTACTATCCAAAACGATATTCTCAAGGAGTTTATGGTGCGTAATACCTATATCTATCCGCCGAAGTTCTCTATGAAGATTATCGCTGACATCTTCGAATACACCAGTCAGAAGATGCCTAAGTTCAACTCTATCTCTATCTCCGGTTACCACATGCAGGAAGCAGGTGCTACTGCCGACATCGAGTTGGCTTATACCCTTGCCGACGGTATGGAGTATCTCCGTGCAGGTATCAACGCAGGTATGGATGTGGATGCTTTCGCACCGCGTCTGTCTTTCTTCTGGGCCATCGGTATGAACCACTTTATGGAAATTGCCAAGATGCGTGCCGGTCGTATGCTGTGGGCGAAGATTGTCAAGTCTTTCGGTGCCAAGAACCCGAAATCCATGGCATTGCGTACCCACTGCCAGACGTCAGGTTGGTCGCTCACGGAGCAGGATCCTTTCAACAACGTAGGTCGTACCTGTATCGAGGCGATGGGTGCCGCGCTCGGTCATACACAGTCGCTCCACACCAACGCACTCGACGAGGCTATTGCACTGCCTACCGACTTCTCCGCCCGTATTGCCCGCAATACGCAGATTTACATCCAAGAGGAGACCAAAGTCTGCAAGGAAATCGACCCATGGGGCGGCTCCTACTATGTAGAGGCTCTCAC
>CAKUYO010000045.1 GCA_934716995.1 uncultured Bacteroidales bacterium
GTCAAGTCGTTAGACTTATCTGTTTTTCCTGTGGTCTTTATGACTTGTTAGACAGTTTCCTCGTTTTGTGTGGGGACGACGCGTCTCGCGTCGTCAAAAGCGGTCTTTTTCTGAAGAATTGGCTTTCTTTTTTTACTTGTTAGACAGCAGCCTCTGTTGTTATAATTTTCAGGTAAATCAAAGTGCGTTGTATTGCTCGTCCGTAACAGGTTCAAGCCATTCGTTACCTTTCTTGTCATCGCCTGCCACCGGTTCGGCTGCCACGTGCGTAACCACGTGCTGGAACCAACTGTCGCGGGTGGCACCATGCCAGTGTTTCACCCCTACGGGGATATCCACCACGTCGCCCGGTTTCAAGCGGCGGGCAGGTTTGCCCCATTCCTGATACCACCCCTCGCCTGCCACGCAAATCAATATCTGGCGCGCATCGTGGTGGATATGCCAGTTGTTGCGGCAACCGGGTTCAAAGGTTACATTGCTGATCGGCTGCGCCCCGCCCACCAGTGGCGCAAGATACGATTGACCTGTAAAATATGCTGCATACGCATCATTGCTATTGCCCACCTCGAAAGTCAGACGGCTTTTGGAGCCCAACTGCTTTGCCAACCCGGTAGCAGCCGCCACCATCTCTGCCGGCACCCCTGCCGTCTGCGCAATGCGGCTGTGTGATGTATGCTGCGGTTCTGTCCCATGCATAGCGGCCAAGGCACTGACCGTCACCAATTCGCGCTGCTGGTAAGTCAGCACATCACGGGCAAAAATATCCCCGAACAGGTGCGCTTTCAGGTAGTAGTCCTCCGCGGGACAGAAAGCATAATTAAATGCCCCGCACAGTTGCGTCTGCACCGCCGTACCTTGTTTCAGTGCATCATAATCCGCAGGCAGCGGCGAAGCCTCTGCACCCGTTTCGGTCGCAATACCCGCCTGCTCACGTTCTTTGAGAACGGTTTGCAGCACGCCCAACGCATTGAGCGAACGCGGGAAACCCGTGTAGGCATAGAGATGCGAAAACACTTCTTTCACTTGATTTACCGTCAAACCGTTGGCAAAAGCCTGTTCGATGGCGGGCTTGAGTTGCGCCAAATTGCCCGTGGCTTCGTATGCTGCCAGTGCCACAAGCGACTCCTGTTGCGGAGCCAATACTTTTGTATCCATAGTCTGTTGAGCCGTTAACTGCTGCCCGCACAACAATGCCGACAACAGGATGATTGATATTTTTCTCATATACATTCTTTTGTATGCAAAAATACAACCAAATTTACAAACCGCCAAATCTGTCAGCCTGAATAGTGAATACGGGTACAAGTTTCCGTAATTGGGGTAGCCCCTTTGCACAACGGAATTAGCCTTTCCATTTGCATATATTTGAAAAAAATACTACCTTTGCCACCGACAAAGAAAATATGCACGATTTATGCATAATATGCAAAAACGTACCTCATAATACCGATTACGTAGAAAAGACGTAGAAAGGACGTAGAAAGAAAAGGCTTTTGAGCGGCTTTGGTATGCATATTATGCAGAAAATATACAATACTTATACCGAATATCCATGTTTTTATTGTTATCCGTTCTCTTTCAACTGGACACTGCAGTCATCAACAGGCAGGACTATGTTGCCGCACGTGAAAAGCGCATAGCCGACAATACCCTTTTCTACAGGATAGCCTCCTCTGAAAACCAATACACCTATGCCCAAAACTTATGGGAAGAATACAACGGATTTGACAACGATTCCGCCATCTGCTATGCGCAGCATGCCATCCGAATCGCACGCTCCAACCGCAACCGCACCGCCGAACAGCGCTCCACCATCTGTCTCGCGCAGAGTATGGCGGTGAGCGGCAACTACCAGAAAGCCTTCGCCCTGCTCCGCTCCGTTGAGAGCCGGCTCGATCCGGCACTGCTCGCCTCCTACTACCGCACTATGAGTCTCGTCTATATATGGCAGGCGGAGTTCACCACCTTTGAGGAAGACCGTGCCGAAGCACGCCGGCATATCCTTCCCCTGCGCCAGAAGATTATCGAAACCGAGACCGACCCGATTTGGCTCACGCAGGAACGGGCACTGGTCACAATGGAGACCTCGCCCCAAGAAGCATTGTCCATTCTCCTCCCCGTTTGGGCGCAACTGCCCGACAGTTCCGACTATGTGCGCTATCTCGCCAATTCCATCGGTTCCTGCTACCAACATCTCTACTGGCAAAAGGGCGAACAGTCTATGCAGGACTCCGCACTCTACTATTTCGCCCTGTCCGCCATCAGCGATATGCAACACGGGGTAATGGAACACGCCTCCTTGCGCGAAGTGGCGCTTATCCTCTTCCAGCGTGGCGACATAGAGCGTGCCTATCGCTATATGAACTGCTGTATCGCCGATGCGCAACACAGCAAGGCACGCCTGCGCACTATCGAAATGGCAAACGATATGCCGCTGATTCTCAATACCTACCACGAAAAGATAGACGAACAGCAACACCGGCAAAAGACCCTCATCTACTCGCTCACCGCCGCTGTATCCGTGTTGGTCATACTGCTGTGCATATTCGTGATTATTATGCGCAAATGGCACCGCACCAACGCCCAACTGGCTATGCGCAATACACAATTAGCCGAAACCAATCGGCAACTGTCGGTTGTCAATACCCAACTCAATGACTCCAACCGTATCCGTGATACGTACGTAACACGCTATATGACAGAGTGTTCTGACATCATCGAGCAGATGAACCAATACCACAAAGGTCTGCTGCGCCTCGTCCTGTCCGACCAGCCCAAACCGCTAATGCGCTTCATCAGGCAGGACGACCCCACCGACCATGCCCTGCGCGACTTCTACCAGCATTTCGACGAGACATTCCTCTCCCTCTTTCCCCGCTTTGTGGAGGACTTCAATACCCTGCTCCGCCCCGAGGAACGTTTCGCTCTCCCGCAGCAAAACCGTCTCTCCACCGAACTGCGTATCTTTGCCCTCATCCGCCTCGGTATCACCAACTCGGACGACATCGCCCGTTTTCTGCGCCTGTCCACCAAGACGGTCTATAACTACCGCACCCAAACCCGCAACCGCGCCATCCACCGAGACCAACTCGAGACTCTGGTAAAAGAACTCTCTTTCTAAAAACAAATAAGAGACTGCCTGACAAGTATAGGCAGTCTCTCGTTTAGTGTGGGGACGACGCGTCTCGCGTCGTCAAAAGCGGTCTTTTTCTGAAGAATTGGCTTTCTTTTTTACTTGTTAGACAGCCTCTTTTTATTATATTGTGTCAATCAATATGCATGGCTTAACCCATCGCCCCGTTCACTTGTATCACCTGCCCCGATACGTATGAAGACAGATCCGAAGCGAGGAACAATGCCACCTTGGCGACCTCCTCCGGTTGCCCCGCACGGCGCATGGGTATCAATCCGATAAATTGTTTAAGTGTTTCCTCGGGCAAGGCTGCTGTCATATCGGTCATAATAAACCCCGGGGCAATGGCGTTGGCACGTATGCCGCGGCTGCCTAATTCTTTGGCAGTGGATTTCATCAGTGCCACAATACCCGCCTTGGAGGCAGCATAGTTGGCTTGCCCCGCATTGCCGTTCAAGCCTACCACTGACGACATAGAGATAATCGAACCGCTGCGCTGGCGGAGCATTACCGGAGTAACGGCATGGGTGAAATTGAACACCGACTTGAGGTTGATGCGCAACACATCGTCCCATTGCTGTTCCGACATACGCATCAACAGCGTATCACGCGTGATACCCGCATTATTCACCAGTATATCCACTCGCCCGAAATCCTTTACCACCTGCTCCACCACAGCGTGCGCCGCCTCAAAATCCGCAGCGTCGCTCAAGTAGGCTTTGGCCTTTACCCCCATTGCTTCAGCCTGGTCGCAGACCTCCTGTGCGGGCTCTGTACTGACAATATACGTGATAGCGATATTGCACCCCTCTTTGGCAAACAGAAGGGCAATCTGGCGACCGATACCGCGTGCGGCACCGGTGATAATGGCGGTTTTACCTTGAAGCATTTTCAATTAACAAGTAAAAATTAACAATTAATATACAGGGAAAAAGAAATCCCAACAACGTCAGTTCGATATAAACAAATTGTCTTGCTTTGCCGCCGTAGGCGAATAAGATTTATAGCAATTTATGGATGCAAAAGCAAAGATTTATTTAGATTTCTTGCCGCTTTGCGGCAAAGGAGTTTTATTTCAAACTCACGTTAAATAGATATTATGCGCCAGCGGAGGAATTAGGCACACGCTATTCCTTTATAGGGAATACACCCGTGGGGTTCTTGATGGTGTATTTGGTCATTTCCTGGTTCGACTCGAAACCTATGCCCTCGATAATGGACAGTTCGCGGGTGATACGGATTGCCGAGTCGGAATAGACCCGCTCGGTCTTCTGGTTCCAAAAAAGCAGCGGCGTCTCAAACACTTCCCCTTCCTGATTGACGGCATACACATTGCCTTCGAGACGCCAGATCTGCGCCGTCTCGTCATACTGTGCATAGTCCGATCGCAACGATGCATTGACATTGAGGTTTTCATCGAATTTCTCAATATAAATGCCCTGCTCAAAGTTCCAATACGGCGGTTCAGCCTTGTCAAAAATCTGCCACCGCTCGGCATTGATACGGTAGCGGGTAATACCCGAGTCGGAAATAAGCGTCGATACCTCGTTGGCATCCAGAATAGGCACTTGCGACCTGTCTGCCTGCAGTGCCTCGCGCTCAATCTTCATCTCCCCGCGGCGGCAAGATACCGCCAATAGAGACAAAAAACAAAGCACAACACACAATGTGTTACGGAAAACACATTGCGCATTGTGCTTTGTAGATGGTTTGAACAGCATTAGTGTGCAGCGCGGCAAGCCGTCGTTTCACCAATCCAACCGCCTACGGTAAACGTTGCGCCGCCCAACTCGTTAGGCAGGTCGAACATCTCCTCCTTGGTGGGGTAATACTTGCTGTATGCCGCAATCAGTTTGTCGGCATCAGCCGCACAATCCGGATCCACACGCTTTGCCTGTGCGAACTTGTCCACAGCCGCCCAGAAAACGGTTTTGTTGAGAATAGCCGCCTTGGCAGCAGGATAATCTGCCGAAGAGTAGGGCTGCGAACCGGCATAGCAGAGACCTATCAGGATATAGCAACGCCCTTGGTTTTCATTGCTGTTGAGCGACTGGCGTGCATACGCACGTGCCTGCGGGTAGTTCTTCAAGTTCGAATAGCAAATCAATGCGATATTATACTGATAGTCAGCAATATCCTCATCTTTCGGATCTAACTCGGTAGCACGCTGTATAGCCTCCTCGTAGTAGTTGATAGCCGCACGATAGTCGCCTTTCTTAGCCGACATACGGGCGCAACCGGCAGCCGATTCCTCGGTAGGTTGCAGGCGGTGTGAGTTCTCGCAAGCCGCAAAATACACATCCGACTCGGTACATTTGACACGTTTGTACAGCGTTATCACCTTGCCGAGCATATCCAAATTGTTGGCATTGTCAGTTACTACCTGGGCATAGATCTCGTCCAACTTCGAGCAGTCGGCAGCCCCCGAAACGGCAAAGACATTGTCCACGTAGTCTTTCTGCTGGGCGGCATACTTGGCATTCTTGTTAGTTGGGTCGGCTGCCTGTTGCGAAAGCAGTTCGCTTGCCAACTCGTAGTCGGCAATAAACTGCTCACCGTATTTGTTGTTGTCCGATTTGAACAGCGCATACGATACATCCACAAACTTTGCCAACACCTGCATCTGGCTCTTTACGCCCATTCCCTCAACCGATTGTTTCAACCAGCCGTAAGCAGGTTCCATAGAACTTTCGGGGAAATACTGGCAGTAGTCCAAAGCCTTCTGACCGAGGATATATGCCGTCGGGTACTTCGGATCGTCGCCGAAATACTTGATACGCTTGTCGCTCATCTCAAGGATCAACTGACGCAGACGCTCTTTCTCTTGCGGATCGGTCGTATTGGCATATTTCCAATCGATGATTTTGCTGCCTTGGGTATAGATAGCCTTGTTGGCATTCGGACAGGTATTATATACCTCCCACCACGGACCGTAAGCGTCAGCGAACTGCTTATTCTTTACGCTCTCGTTGAAAAGCGATACATTGATGAGACAATCTTCGGTGATAGCAGGTTCTTCCTCTACCGCAGCAGGTTGCTCTGCAGGAGCGGGTGCCGCCTCTACATTTTTCGGTTTCTTTGCGCACGCCAAAGCAGGCATTGCCGCACAGATAGCCATAATCAGTAATGAATTAATTTTCATTTCTACTTACAAAATTAAGTGTTTCGTTTTATATTAGGTTGTCGTTTGTCTGTCCTCATAGGGGCTTATTCCACCCGTTCAAATAGCGTGCCAATCAGAGTTTGCGTTTGAAGAACCAGTTCTCCGAAATAGACGCATTGAAAACCAGCCGGAGCGAGTTCTCGGTCAGCCCCATTGCCTGTCCGCCGCGGTGTCCGTACTCCAAAGTGGCATTAAACACCGTAGCCGATGTACGGAGCGGGAAACCGACACCGATGCTCGCGGTATAATCCATTGCACTGTTGTTCAGCACGTATGAGTTCGCCACATTCAGTCCGCAACGCCATTCCATTCTGTCCACATAGCGCCGCCCTGTCGGGTCGTGTCGGTATTCCATGCCGAAACTATACCGGTCGCGGTCGCGCAAAGCCCCTTTCTGCCCCTCATAGAGCGCACTGCTCATACACTGCCGCTGGTAGTCGAAAGCCAAAGTCAGACGGTTTGCCCACGTGTAACTCACACCTCCGCCATACACCATCGGCACCTCGTAGCCGTCGCTGCTTGCCGAAACGGTATCAAGCAATGTAGTCTCATAGGCTGTATACGTGCTGTGCAGTTTCTGTTTTGCCTCAAAGATACCTCCCAACGCAAACGAATGGTCGCCAAACGTATGGAATAACTGCGCACCGTAGCGGAAACGCACGCTGCTCACCGAGAACACCGCTTTTTGCGTGGTGCTTGTGAGTGCCGACTCGCTAAATGCAAGCGAGCGGGTGTTATCCACCTTGCCAAACATATAATACACATTCGCACCGAGCGCAAACCAATCGCATATATTGAAACTCAGACCGCCATATACCTCGCTGATACCGCCCGTCCCGACGTACGATTTCGTAAAATGGTAACCCGAACCGATAGAGTCGGACATCGTAACATCATACCCCACCGCCGTATAGGGCAGCACGCCTGCCGAAAAGGCGATATATCTGCGCCATAGCGGAAACTGCATGGTCAGATAATCAAGGTTGCCATTCGCCTTGTTGCGCATTCCTGTGGCATCACTGTACCGCGACCACATCACGCTTGCCGACAGGTCGAACATAAAAGTCAGACTGTCGCACGCCGTATAGGAAGCGGGTTGCGCACTATTGATCACCTTGTTATTACGCATACCGATCCCCACTCCGCCCATGGCACGATAGGTATTCGGTACGTTATCATTCAGTTCGCCGTAAGCATAGCGCGAGAAAGGCGATGAAGTGCCGTTCTGTGCCCACAAGGATGGCACCGCAAGCACCATCAAACAAAGCGATACTATATATACAAATCGTTTTCGCATATCCATTCAGCCCGCAAAGTTACAAAAAAAATACCAAACATAGAAATAACAGGCAATAAAATTTGAAAAAACGCATTTATACTGCAATATACATTGTAATATACAATATGCATTCGTTAGCACAGCGTGGTCAATTACGGCAACGAGACGGCAACGAGATTGGCTTTTATGAGGAGAATCCGTTTCGGTTTTATGCATAATATACACCTTTTATGCACCGCATACAACTATTTTCCTAACTTTGTACAATTGTGCATATCGATTATTTTCACTATCTTTGCAGTCGAAATCAACCTTTTGGCGGAAAGGGGTGTGCCATGGGGTTTACAATACATATCACTCCTTATTTAATAGCGTTTGCTATTTATTCGGTATTTGTCGCGGAATGTAGGAAGTTCACAAAGACAAAATGAAATCGAATAAGTGTGAGCGTCTGCTGTGTGCAGATGTTGTACTTATTCTTTTCATTTTTGGCAATTCCTACAGCCACGCGACAAGAGATGAGAGAACATCTGCTTTTTTGTGTCTTGTAGGAACATTTGTTTTTCTATCCGATGATGCAACATTCGCAAACCATAAAAACATATCTATATGAAACGATTTTATCTTATTGCTATGGCAATCTTTTCTGCTCTTTCTATTTCTGCAGAAACAAGTATTCAAAACACTTTCTTCGGTTGCACGTTGGGCAAATCCACAACCAAGGAGGTACAAGCCGCAATGACAGTACAAGGCTTCAAATTGCTTGATACTCATATAAACAAAAAGGATAGTATATTTGGAGTTGAAGTGTTTGAATACAACTATGAAGGACAATACAACCACGAGGGCAAGGATTTTCATTCTTTGCGTATAGAGTTTTGGAATGATATTTTTTATAGTGTACTATTCAAAGATAGTTGTTCAGAAAATTGTTCCGACTATACAGATTCTATACAAATTGTACAAACCAATCTTGAACGAAAATATGGTTCTTTGGATATGGATACTATAACATACACAAAAGAAAATTTGGAGATTGCTACACGTTGCGGGATGAAAGTTTGGTCTCGTCAAGATAAATCTACCATAGTGGGAACTATATTAGTTTCTGAGGGATTAGTTTCTAAATATAAAAAGTTTGTATGCACATACACAGATAGAGAAATACATAACAACATACTAAAAATTCAAAGACAAGCCTATAAACGTATTCAGAGGGCATCCGACCCTAATTATAGTGAGGAAAACAAAGTATATGGCGTCGCTGGCGTTAAGTTTGGCGATGATAAAGAAACCGTCCGCAAAATAATAGCACCGAAAAGTGAAATGCTGTTGAATTCAGACCCGCATATGCTACAATATGGAAGAACGAATGTAGGCGGTTCTACATACGATGGTGCCACTTTTTATTTTATGCAAGGGAAATTGTCATCAGTAACCCTACAACAAGCATTCTATTCTTGGAAAAGAGAAGAAGCACGGATGTTCTATGAGAACATTAAATCTCAATATGCAATGAAATACTCAAACTTGGAAGAATTTAAGGATGAATATGACGAGAAAATATGTGTATGTGGTGCATTTATAGACGGATATGATTATCCTCCTATTTTTATTTCATTCAAAAAAGCACTCAGCAAAGGCGGTGATATGATGTATTACGTTAGTTTCGTATTACGAGATGAGAATCACAAACCTATACAATGACGAAATATAATGTCTCAAAATGTGTATGGCTATATCACCAAAGAGTAACTTTACTACAAAAAACAAAAAACATAACAAGTCCGTTTTCAAGAAGAAAAAGACAAGAATAGATTTGGCATTAGAGGATATAGAATTAGAGAGAATAAGCCCTGTTTTTAATTCTGTGGACGAAATGTTTAGAAATTTAGAAAGTTGATATACACACAAATAGCGGCATTGAGTGCCGCTATTTGTGTATATATTGTAAGCCAATAATTACAATCTTGCCTTAATGGCTGCGGACTCTGCTTCGTAGCCGGGTTTGTCGAGGAGGGCAAACATATTCTTCTTGTATGCCTCCACGCCCGGTTGGTTGAACGGATTGACACCGAGGATATAACCCGAGATACCGCAAGCACGCTCGAAGAAATAGATGAGTTCGCCGAGGTAGTACTCGTTGAGCAGCGGCATCGTAATCTTCATATTGGGCACGCCTCCGTCCACGTGGGCAAGCATCGTACCGAGTTCCGCCATCTTGTTGACCTCGTCCACACGCTTGCCGGCAAGGAAGTTCAGTCCGTCGAGGTTAGCCTCATCAAACGGGAACTCCACCTTGTGGTTGGGTTGCTCTACCGAAATAACGGTCTCGAAGAGATGACGCTCACCGTCCTGGATATACTGCCCCATCGAGTGCAGGTCGGTGGTGAAGTCCACACTTGCGGGGAAGATTCCCTTGTGTTCCTTGCCCTCCGACTCTCCGTAGAGTTGTTTCCACCACTCGCTGACATAGTGCAATTTCGGGTGGAAATTGACGAGCAACTCTATTTTTTTGCCCTGTTCGGAGTAGATACTGTTGCGGGCTGCTGCATACTGCGCAGCGGGGTTCTCCTCAAACGGCGTATTGATACCGCAAACCTCCGCCATACGTGCCGCACCGTCGATAAGCAATTTGATGTCGAAGCCTGCACAAGCGATAGGCAGCAGACCTACAGGCGAAAGCACGGAGAAACGACCGCCGATATTGTCCTCGATAACGAATGTTTTGTAGCCCTCTTGGGTTGCCAGCGTGCGGAGCGCACCCTTCTTGGCATCGGTGATGCAGACAATCAGTTTCTGTGCAGCCTCAACGCCCTGTTGCTTCTCGAGTTGCGTCTTGAGCAGACGGAAAGCCAAAGCGGGCTCGGTAGTTGTACCCGATTTGGAGATACAGATAATACCGAATTTCTTATTTTTCAGCAGGTTCTGCAACTCATAGAGGTAGTCCTCACCGATGTTCTGACCAGCGTAGACAATAGCGGGTTTGTTGCCTTCGAGATAAGCGAAGGAAGACGACAGCGCGTCAATCACGGCTTTCGCACCCAGATACGAACCACCAATACCAATGCAAACGATTACTTCACACTCTTTGCGGAGCAGTTCGGCAGTAGCCTCAATATCAGCCAACTGCGGCTTGATGTCCTCGGGGAGGTTCATCCAACCCAAGAAATCGTTACCTTTACCGGTACCCTTAACGAGCATCTCCTGGCACGCAGCCACCTGCTCTTTGTAGGCATTCACCGCCTCGGCACTCACCGCCTTGGCGTAGGAAAATTGAATATCCTTCATAGTTTTATATGTTTTGTGGGGCGTTCTATAAATTCCCCGTTTATAATAAAATTCCATCATTTGGGCAGTGTACACTTTTTGGCTGCTTTTTATTTTTTATTTGCATCTATCTGATTTTCATTCAGTCGTAATGCTCGCATTACTCTTTCATTCAAATCAAATATCTGCTAAACAAAAATCTAAAAATCAACTCAAAAGCAATTTACAGAACACCCCTTATTGTAACTTCTCTGTCAGTTCACGAATCACCTTGGTAGGCGATTTGCGGTTATATAATATATCGTACATAGCGTCCACTATCGGCAGGCTCACCTGCATACGCTCATTGGCGATATGTATCGCGCGCGTACCATAGTATCCCTCCGCCACCATCTCCATTTCCATCTGTGCGGCTTTGATAGAGTACCCTAGTCCCACCATCTGTCCGAACTGGCGGTTGCGGGAGAACTTGGAATACGCCGTTACCAGCACATCGCCCAAATAGCCGCTTGCCGTGATGTCGCGGTGAGCAGGAGAAACGGCAGTGGCAAAACGCAATATCTCCTGCATTGCGTTGGTGAGCAGTACGGCCTGGAAATTGTCGCCGTAGTGCAAACTTTGGCACATTCCCGCCGCAATGGCGTAGATATTCTTCATCACGCTGCTGTATTCCAACCCGAGCACGTCGTTGCTCGTGGTGGTATGCACAAAGGGTGTCTGAAAAAGCGCAGCCCACTCATTGGCTTTGTCGAGGTTCTCGCAACCGATAGTCAGATAACTGAGCCGCTCCAGCGCAATCTCCTCCGCATGACAGGGACCCGCAATAATACCCAACTGCTCCGCAGGAATACGGAAACGGGTATGCAGATAGTCTGTAACCAGCAGATTGTCATCCGGTATCATACCCTTCACCGCCGAGATGACTATCTTGCGGGTCATATTGCGGCGGATCTTGTTGAGCGACTGCTTTACGTATGGCGAAGGTATCGCCAATATCAGCACATCCGACTGCGATACCACCTTGTTGATATCCGTCGAGAAATGGATACGCGACACATCGAACTCCGCCGCACCGAGATAAGACGGGTTCTTGCCGGTGGCAACAAACTCGTCTATCGCCTCTTGCCGGCGGATAAACCAATTGATCTCGGTTTGGTTGGTCAGCACAATCTTTGCCAATGCCGTTGCCCAACTTCCCGAACCCAATATCGCAACTTTACGTATTTGCATGGCGTTACGCCTCCGGTTTCATCGTCGGGAAAAGAAGTACTTCTTGGATAGTCGGTTGTCCGGTCATCAGGATAGCCAGACGGTCGATGCCGATACCGATACCCGACGTGGGTGGCATACCGTATTCAAGCGCACGCATAAAGTCGTGGTCAATCACCATCGCCTCGTCGTCGCCCTTGTCCGCCAACTTCATCTGCTCCACAAAGCGGTTGTACTGGTCAATCGGGTCGTTCAACTCGCTGTACGCATTCGCCAACTCTTTACCGTTCACCATCAACTCGAAACGCTCTGTCAGACCGGGTTTGGAGCGGTGCATTTTCGTCAGCGGCGACATCTCCACAGGATAATCCGTGATAAACGTCGGTTGGATAAACGTCCCCTCGCAAGTCTCGCCGAATATCTCGTCAATCAGTTTGCCTTTGCCCATGTGTTCGGTATCCTCCACGCCGTATTTCTTGGCGACCTCGCGTATCTCATCCTCGCTCATCGTAGAGAGGTCGAGCCCCGTCTTTTCTTGGATAGCCTCCAATATCGGCAAACGGCGGTAAGGTGCCTTGAAGTCCACTTCGTGGTCGCCAATCTGCACTTTGGTCGTTCCGTTCACGGCAATGGCAATTTTCTCAAGCAACTGCTCCGTAAACGACATCATCCAGTTGTAATCCTTATATTGTACGTACAACTCCATGCAGGTAAACTCAGGGTTGTGACTGCGGTCCATACCCTCGTTGCGGAAGTTGCGCCCTATCTCATACACACCCTCGAAGCCGCCGACTATCAGTCGTTTGAGGTACAACTCCGTGGCGATACGCAGATACATATCCACGTCCAACGCATTGTGGTGCGTGATGAACGGACGCGCTGACGCACCGCCCGCAATCTGCTGAAGGATAGGCGTTTCCACCTCTGTATAACCTGCCTCGTCAAACACACGGCGCATCGTGCGGATAATAGTGGCACGCTTCAGGAACACGTCCTTCACACCGTCGTTCACAATCAAGTCCACATAGCGTTGGCGGTAACGCTGCTCGGGGTCATTGAACCCGTCATACGCCACACCGTCCTTGTATTTCACAATCGGCAGCGGACGCAGGCTCTTTGCCAGCACGGTCAGTTTCTTGGCATGCACCGAAATCTCGCCCATCTGTGTGCGGAATACAAAGCCCTCAATGCCGATAAAATCGCCTATATCAAGCAGTTTCTTGAATACCACATTATACATCTGCTGCTCCACGGTGGTAGCGGTCCCGCCTTCGGGCACGGGTGCCTGAATGTCATCGCGGCTCACATACACCTGGATACGCCCTTTCGAGTCCTGCAATTCGATAAACGATGCCTTGCCCATGATACGTTTCGACATCAGTCGTCCGGCGATGCGCACCTCTTTGCCGGTGTACCACTCGGCAGCGGTGTCATCGTCTTTGAAGCCCTCTTTGATGTCCTTTGAATACCCCGTAACCACGTATTCATCAGCAGGATACGGGTTGATACCCATATCGCGCATCGTCTGCAGACTCTGTCTGCGCACTTGTTCTTGTTCAGATAATTCCATATTATTGTCTTATTTCTCCACTGTGCTTTTGCCAGCCACAGCAAATATATTTCGTTAGTTATATCGGAATACGCTATGGTAATCCAATTTGGCTGCAAAGGTACAAAAAATCTTTGGAATACACAACATAGAAAAGTGCGTAGATTCAACAAGCAAGTGCAAAGTTAGCGAAAAAATTGAAAAAAACACTCAACGGGTGTCATAAAATTCAATTTTTCTCGAGGTCTTCGGTTGATTTTATATTGA
>CAKUYO010000046.1 GCA_934716995.1 uncultured Bacteroidales bacterium
AACAGAGAGATTTTTAGTGGCAATTTATACCACTATTTTTCCAGCCTGCAAAATGACCCATAGAGACATACTACCCACTTCTCAGCCTGCAAAATGACCCATACGCCACCTTTTACGGAAAACGAACTGAAAAACCAAACCAAATTCAAAACCGCCCACACGGCTGCAGTGGCACGTCTTCGCGATGCTTCGCAGCAAGCAAAAGATTTGGCGGCATTCAAAAAACAAACCAAATACAGAACCCTTCTCGGCTATTTGATTGCCGAGGAATACAAAAAAATAACAGATTAAAATATGGCTAAAGTAGATTACAATTATCCAATTGAAGCCCTTCACGGGAAGGTAAGAAAAACACATTCAACAGGTTTCGCAATGCGCAAAGACAGCGGCGCGAAGTTTACGCAAACATACACTCATTCTTCGGCGGTACCGACGGAGGCGCAGACTGAGGTGCAGCAGAAGTTTGCGACAGCAGTGAAAGCCGCTCGCACCAGAATGGCGGATGCAAGCCAACAGGCGAAAGATTTGGCTGCGTTCAAACGCCAGAGCAAGTACAAGACGCTGTACGGGTATGTTTTCAGTCAAGTTTACGCATAAACATTGCGCAAAACTACAACAAAACTATCGGGTGTTTTCGCCCGATAGTTTTGTTGTAGGAGTTTAGTGGGTAAAGTTTTCGTAAGTGCCGTCGGAATAAAAAATGGTTATTTTTTCAATTTTTTTCGCGGGGGCATTTTCTGTTTGAGGAACCGGAAGCGTTTCTTTACGGGGGGGTAGAGTTTGATGATTATGGGGTGCAGAAACAGCGGGTGTTTGCGGAAGTACAATCGGTGGTTCTACCGGTTGGTCATCAAACAGAGTGCGGTTAGGTTGCTCGCCGACAGGGCGATACATACTGCCAGAATCCAATATCATCCAATCGGACGACACGGTGCGGAAACGGTGCAGTACTTTCTGCAACACTTCCAAACTGGGCTTGTTGCGCCCATTGACGATATTGGAAATAGTGCCTGCTTGTATGCCCACCTCGGCGGCAAACTGTTTGGCAGTCATACCCTCTGTTTCCATCAGTTTCATTAACCGTTCACGCTCTGTACTCATATTGATGACAATTCGATAATTTTCAAATCCGCACTACGTTTTTCAAATATGCCTTTCTCCTTACACTAAAAAAAATATAACGAGAATTGGATATTTTGCTTCTGCTGTATTTATAGGCAAAGGAATATGCGTTCCTCGCAATTCACAGAAATACATTGCAAAGATACGAAAACTTTTTCACATTTGCAAATTATGCAAAATTGACGCAGATTCACATCTTGATAATTTAACGAATACACATTTGCAAACCACGCAAAAAATATACAAATGTTGCATTGTGAACAATCATTATATGTTTATTCTAAATTGTAACTTAATGCAAACAATGTAACATATTGATAATTTGATATATATGTGTAACTTGTATTGTGTATATTTTGCATGATATACATTAATTTATCACAATAACAGAATAATATAAAGTGTTACTTTATATAGACATATTATCTATTGATATACTGCTAATTAGTTTGTAAAGATGTACAAAATACAGGAGAGTTGCAATAAAAGAAATGTTCCACGATTTGTTGAACATGCTCCTGCTATGTATATTCACAAATAATGTTGTGTGGTATGTTTTATTGTGAAGTACAGCAGGATTTATTGTGAATAGTAACGCTTGTAGATTTGCAAAATACACAATTGTTTCGCATATAATATAATTCACATTTCTATGATATGTATTCTTATTTTGTATTGTTTGCAAGTATTGAGAAAATGTTGTAACTTTGTCCTCGCAAAAAAGAACCAATAAAAATACAGGTTTAAGATACCGTAAAAATAAGATTATGATGGAACTGCCTAACGACCCGATGATACTGCTGAGCGTTATCAATACGAAACTGCGGGACGAATACTCCACTATAGATGCTTTGTGCGAAGATATGGATATTGACAAAGCCAGCCTGATTGATAAATTGGCACAAGCGGGATTTGAATACAACCCGAGTGCGAACAAGTTTTGGTGATTATTGGTGTGGTGTCCTCTACGCGACCTCGTCGAAAAGGGCTTGCAACATTGAAACTCGTTGTACGAGTTTAGGTTGCCGCCGTTTCTCCTCTCTGTCTAAGGAGTTCTACTCAAGCCACAGGCTTTCGTTTCGGAAATCCGCAAGAAAGCGGTATTTCCTTCACCACAAAATTAAAAAAATTTGCGGAGCCTCCATAAACGTGGCGAGAGAAATTAAAGAAATAAAGGAAATAGAGGGCTACTAAATAGGGGCTTTAAGGAATTTAAGGTCTTTAATGTTTTTAAGGGGAGGGCTATATTATATAGAGTATGACATATGAAGAATATATCGAACAGGAGCAAAGGGCTATGGACGAGGAGCAGAGTGATGATTGCTGTTTCTTGGAATATCAGCCGGAGGGGCAATTTGTCAGAGGACATTAATGGAGGTTGGCTATAATTGATATGAAGATATTAGATGAAAACCACCAACAAAAAACGACTGCTACAAAGCAGCCGTTTTTGTTTACATATATATTATGCATCCACCTTATATCTCCATATCCACCTTATATCCACCTTACTTTTGTATATGCTATCCACACGTCATCCACCTGACATCCACCTGTGTTTGGTACTAACTATGTCATCGGAATAGTTATTTGGGGAAGAAATTTTGGAGTATCTTTGGAGTATCGGATTAGGCTCCGCAAAGGGAAATGAGGACATAGAGGAGCAGGCAAACGGCGGGAGTTGCGAGCAGAATAGAATCGAAACGATCCAATACACCGCCATGTCCGGGCAGGAACTTGCCGGAGTCTTTTACGCCGATAGTGCGTTTCATCAGGCTTTCCATCAAATCGCCCAATGTACCGAAGACAACGACCACTAATGCAAACACCATTCCTACGGCATAGGTATTCAGCGGATTGAGGCGATCAAACCAACCAAAGTATGCCAGCAGAGCGCCTACTCCTATTGCGACAACGGCACCGCCGACCAGACCTTCCCAACTCTTGCCTGGACTTACGCGGGGGAACATCTTATGGTTGCCGCCCTTGCGTTTCGACATCAGACTGCCTACACAATAGGCTCCGCTGTCATTCAGCCATATCAGTACGAACAATGCCAGCAGCAGGTACGCATTCGCATACATCACAAAGCACATCATCGAGAACGGAAGGGCTATCATCACCTGGCTGACAAGGTAATTGCCCCAGTTGTGGATCGGGTTTTCGGCTTTCCTGAACAATTCGGAGATAAGGGA
This sequence comes from uncultured Bacteroidales bacterium, assembly GCA_934716995.1. Classification (GTDB taxonomy): domain Bacteria; phylum Bacteroidota; class Bacteroidia; order Bacteroidales; family Paludibacteraceae; genus Colicola. The sequence goes on from CAKUYO010000046.1 coordinate 3,318, forward strand.
AAACAGCACCAGGAAAAGATACAGCCCGCACAATATGCTGATGATCCAATCATTGTAATAGGTAGTGAGCAGAAAACAGAATGCCGAACCGAAAAACATCACGCCTGCCGAAAGGGTGGAAACGACAGTGAGAAAACGGTCGGAATGCATCAGATGGTGATACTCGCGCACCGCCAACATGGCTACCAAACCGAACAAAACGCTGAAAAACACGGGGTGAACCAAGATACTCGCCACCACCAGACCGACATATACGGCACCCGAGAGAGTGCGCTGAACAAAGTTAGACATTTTTCAAAAAATAATTTTTGCAAAATTACACAAAAAACCGTACCTTTGCAAATAAATTCATATATTTATGGAGAATAACCCGATTGAGATGAGCCTGCTCGACCCAGAAGAACGTGAGCAGATAGACTTTATCTGGAACCTGATTCCTGCAGAAGACCGCCAAGGTATGAGCCAAAGCGATGTGCTGCTCGTATTGGACGCAATGGACGACTATCTGGAGGAGAAAGGACTATTGCAATACGACGAACAGACCGGCGAGGCGGAATATGCGGACGGCGAAGTGGACGAAACGGAACAGTTGGAGTACGTACAGCAAGCCGCCAAAGCGCAAGAAAGCAAGATTACCGGTGTGCAGATACAATTGGTAATGGACGGCGAACTGCAATACGGTATCGAGCAGGGATATTACGAGGAAGAGGATTGATGGAGCAACTTATCAAGATTTTGAGCAAAATACCCATCGGAGTGCATTATTGGTTCGCCGATTGGATGCTTTATCCGCTTATATATTATATTGTGCGTTATCGGCGGAAGTTGGTACGCAAGAACCTGACGGACTCTTTCCCTGAAAAAAGGCCCGATGAGATACGTCATATAGAAAAGCAATTTTACCACCATTTTGCCGACTTGGTGGTGGAGACCGTGTACGGTTACGGTTTATCGGATCAAGCCATGCGGGAGCATGTGCGGTTTAATAATCATAACTTGGTAAAACGCCTTGCGGAGAAACACGGAAGCGTCATCGTTATGCTGGCTCATTTAGGCAACTGGGAATGGTTTACCGACTACAACCGGCAATACCTCGAGGGGGAAGGATTAGTGCAAGGAAATGTGTTCAGACATCAAGCGAACAAGAAAATGGATGAACTAATGCATATTCTTCGTAGTAAAAGCGGTGGCATATTGATAGACAAACGAACTATCCTGCGGCAAATGCTCATCTTGCGCAAAGAGGGAAAAAAGATGGTATATGGGTTGATTTGCGATCAAAAACCGCGTCCGGAAGTAACCCGCTATTGGACGGAATTTCTGCACCATGAAACAGGCTTTCTTGATGGGGGCGAGGTACTTGGCAAAAAATTCGCTTACCCTGTACTTTATGCACACATCAGCAGTCCGAAACGCGGATACTATGAGGTATCTTTCGAAACGATTGCCGAATACCCGACTGAGACGGCAGAAAACGAGATAACCCGCATCTATGCCGAGCGATTGGAGCAAAATATAAAGGAGCAACCCGAACAATGGCTCTGGACACACAACCGGTGGAAATGGAGAAAACCAATAAATAATTTGTAAGTGTGTAATGTTGCATTTTCTAATTTACAAATTTACTGATTTACAAATTTACTCTATCAATGCGTTGCAGTGTAGTTATATTGAATTGGAACGGGGCGGAAATGCTCCGGAGATATTTGCCGAGCGTAACGGAATATACGCCTGCGGACTGCGAAGTGGTGGTGGCTGACAACGGTTCAACCGACGACTCATTATCGGTTCTGGAACATGAGTTTCCGTCTGTACGTACGATCCTGTTGGATAAAAACTATGGTTTTTCCGAGGGGTACAACAAGGCTATTGCGCAGATTGATAGCAAGTACGTGGTTTTGCTTAATTCGGACGTTGAAGTTACGCAAAACTGGCTGTCGCCGATACTGGACTATATGGATACCCATCAGGAAGTGGCAGCCGCACAACCCAAGATACACAGTTGGCTGAAGCGTGATTATTTTGAACATGCCGGAGCGGCCGGCGGATACGTAGATATTCTCGGTTATCCTTTCTGCCGCGGACGCCTGCTTAACTATGTAGAGCAAGATACAGGGCAATATGACACCATAGCCGATGTGCTGTGGACATCGGGTGCGTGTATGTGTGTACGCACGCATATATATAAGGAGGTTGGCGGTTTGGATGGCGAGTTCTTCGCCCACATGGAAGAGATTGACCTATGCTGGCGGCTCAACTGTCGGGGGTATCGGTTGGTATGCCTACCCGACTCTACCGTCTATCACCTTGGCGGCGGGGCGTTGGCATACGAAAATCCGCGCAAGACATATCTCAATTTCCGCAACAATTTGCTAATGATTTGCAAAAATACACCGGCGAACAGACTATGGTGGGTTTTGATAATGCGCTTCGTGTTGGATTATGCTGCCACACTACAGTTACTGGTAACCGGCAAACCGAAACAAGCAAAGGCTGCCATTCAAGCCCGTTGGGACTATCGGCGGATGAAAAAACGCTTTGCAGGAAAGCGGGCAGAGAATATGCAGAAGACGGTTATCCCCCACCCGTCCGGTATCAAAAAACGTGCTATTCTGTGGGATTTCTACATACGCAGAAAGCGGCAATAAGACCTGACCCTTAAACATTATGGTCTCATAATGAGACGTTATTTTTTAGGAAACATATAATCAACCATATAATTGAGCCATTAATATATAACAAATTATATGGATAATTGATGAATAATTATTTTGCAAGAACATTAATTTCCATTAATCATCACACAAAAATATCTAATCTTCATGGCTGCTCTATTATTGTAGGGCAGCCTTTGATTTTTTTCTATTTCAAGAAAAATGCAAAAAAAATACGGGTTTGGTGCAAGATTTGATATAAGTGTGGATTTAGAGAGATAGAACAATAAAAACACAACCATTATGAAAAAGAAAGTTGATTCGATTTTGGCACCGATATTTTATACGGTGTATATGGTAGCAGGAATTGTGATCTGGTGTCTGGTATTGCTGTTTTTGCCGGCATGCAGCAATAAATCTCCGGAACCCGATGTGTACTACCCGACGGCACTGGTTACAGCACGGACGGTGGACAGTGTGTTTGTCTTGCAATTAGACGACAGCACGACGCTTTATCCGCAAAACATCAAAAAATCACCCTATAACCGAGAGGTTCGGGCATTGGTAAACTATACAGATACTGATACGAATGACAGTCTCAACAAGATAAATATCAACTGGATAGACAGCATTCGTACCAAAGATGCTGTACCGACTATGGGCGAAAAGAACGATTCAGTCTATGGCAACGACCCCGTGGAGATTGTGCGCGACCGGGTTACGATAGCCGAAGACGGTTACCTGACTTTGCGTGTACGGACACGGTGGGGCGGCTATGGCAAGAAACATTATCTGAACCTGCTGACAGGAACCAATCCCGAGAATCCGTACGAGTTGGAACTGCGGCACGATGCCCAAGGGGATGTATGTGGTGATATGGGCGATGCATTGATAGCATTCAACCTGAACGACATGCCCAAAGACGCAGGACAGAACGTGAAAATCAAACTTAACTGGCTGTCGTTCAGCGGCAAGAAATCGACCGAGTTTGATTTACGACTGCGTCCACAAAAGGCAAGAGACTACCCCAGATTGGAAATGAACGGGTATGTGGAATAAGGATTTTTCCGGTCTATCCTAAGCCTATCCTAAGCGCATCCGGTGGTTACCCAGCAGTTGGCAACTAATGTCTCCTATGCCGCAAGCGGCAAGAAAAATGGAAGAAAATTGGCAAAAGATGTCCTACGCACTCGCTATGCGGTGCGAGAGAAATTAAAGAAATAAAGGAAATTATAAAACAAAACCATCAAAACCTTGTCTTACGGCGCAACACGCGCCGTGCTGCATTGTTGCAAAGATTTGGTGCCAACTCATGGGTAAACGCCGCGCATCCTATAACGAATCACCTATTAATCACCTATCAATCACCTATACCTGATATACGGAGGATATAGAAACATATATGCACGAAGAGGAATTGGTAAAACGTCTGAAAGACGGCGATGCAACTGCACCGCGCCTGCTCTATACCCTCTACGTGCGCTATCTGACCGCTGTCTGCGGACGATACATCAGCAATGACGAGGATGTGCGCGATGTGCTGCAAGACAGTTTTCTGAAAATCTTTGAATCGGTACGGCATTTCGATTATCGCGGTGATGGTTCGCTGCGGGCATGGCTGACACGCGTGGTAGTGAACGAATCGCTCAAATGGCTGCGGGATAACGGCAGGATTGAATGGCAGGCAATAGATGACTCCATCCCTGATTGGGCAGACGAACCTCCCGAGACGGAAAGTGTGCCTACGGAAGTGATATTCAGTTTGATACGCAGCATGCCTGACGGATACAGAACGGTTTTTAACCTGTATGCAATAGAAGGCAAGAGCCATAAAGAGATTGCCCAACTGCTGCATATCACAGAAAGTACGTCGGCTTCGCAGTTGCACAGAGCCAAGGCGTTGTTGGCAGAACGGATAAAAGCCTCCTATGAGGCTCCATTAAAACCATTAAAATAACCATTAAAACTGCATTTATATCTCCGTTAATTACCATTAATGATTCATTAATTTTTCTCCGTATCAGAACCTAAAATCATAAATTATGAAAGAAGATTGGCTGGACGACATACAAGATCGGATGCAGGGCTTTGAAACCGAAGAACCTGCTGGACTATGGGAACAGATAGAGGCGCAGTTGCCCAAAGAGGCAAAGCAGAAACGCCTCATACCGTTGCCTGTATGGAAGAATGTTGCACGAGTGGCAGCCGTAGCGGCATTGGTTACAATGGCAGGTGCGGTAGGCATACGTTTGGCACAACCGGACACTCCGCAACCAACCGCATTTTCTCAGGAAAACAGTTCCTCTCTGCCAAATACCGAGACAGCAGCACCTATCCCGCAACCGGTAGAACCCCAAACGGAATTGACAATAGCGACGCCCAAACGAGCATATATACCCGCTGTATCACCGGCAGAGGCAGAACACGAAACCGGCGCAACACCACAGGCGGAAACCACAGCAGAGACTGCACACACGGAAGAACAGGAGGAACCTGTTAGCCGGACGGAGGTGCGCGAATTGCCCGAGAGCCTGCCTACGCCCGCTAATGACCTTCCTGCAGAAGAGCCCAAAGAAAAAACACATTGGAAAGGCAGTTTGGCAATGTCGGCATACGGAGCAGGCGGATTAGGCAACACCACAAGCACCATTCACTCCCCTGAACGAGCAATGTTGAGTACTGTCCATGAGAATGTTACTTGGGCGGACGAACCGTTGCTTGGCATTATGCTGTTCAACCGCGGACAGACAACAGAGCGCAAACTAAGACATCATATTCCTATTCGGGCAGGTGTAAATATAGCATATTGGTTCCACCCGTATGTGGGTATTGAGACCGGTGTGGCATACGCCTGCCTGTTGTCGGACGGCGAAGACGGTTCGAAAGACAATTATATTGCTACTCGGCAAACGCTGCACTATATAGGAATTCCCTTGAACCTGAAATGTAAAATTTACAGTTGGCGCGGACTGGACGTATATGCTTCGCTAGGCGGCTTGGCAGAAAAATGCGTGGCAGGAGAGACAAAGACGGAATATGTGCTGGCGAAAAAAACACAACGAACCGAGACCGAAAAAATAGAAGACAAGCCGTGGCAGTTCTCCGCCAACCTGTCTGCGGGGCTGCAATACAACTTTGCGCCATGGGCGGGCGTATATGTAGAACCCGGGTGCAGTTACTATTTTGACGACCGTTCCACCCTGCAAACCATCCACAAAGAACGTCCGTGGAACTTCAACCTGAATATGGGCGTGCGGTTTGCCATAGGCAAAACAAGCATTTGATAGCCCGCATCTTTTAACCGCAGAAGAAAATAATAAGCAGTTGCCCCGCCATCACACGCAGAAACGTAGTGAACGGATACACGGTGGCATAGCAAACGGAGGCTTGGTCGTTGCCCGAAGAGAGACTCTCGGCATACGCCAGAGCGGGAGCAGCAGTCATAGCACCGGCAAGCAATCCTATAACTTTGAAATAATTGAGGTGCATAGCCTTGTATGCCACAATACCAATTATGAGCAAAGGTATCATCGTAATAATGAAACCATAGAGAATCCACATATAGCCGCCGGCAAGAATAGTATCTACGAAATGTTCGCCAGCCTCCAAACCGAGGGCCGCCAAGAAAAGCGTCAAACCGACCTGGCGAAGCATCATATTTGCCGACGTGGTGGCGAAAGTAACCATATTATAATAAGGTCCGAACCGTCCGATAAGCAACGCTACAATGAGCGAACCGCCCGCCAATCCGAGACGGAACGTTTGATTCAGACCGGGGATTGGTATAGGCAGAATACCCAACAGAACACCCATCATAATTCCAAAGAAAACAGGCAGCAGATTAGGCAAATCCAGGCGTTTCAACTCATTGCCGAACGTTTCAGCCACCCGCTGCACATCGGCTTTGTCGCCCACAACGATCAGACGGTCGCCGAGTTGGAGCACCAGTTCGGGAGTAGCAAGCAGGTCAATACCCGCACGGTTAACCCGCGTGATAGTGGCGTGATACTGCGAACGGAGATTGAAAGAGGCAATACGCTTGCCGTTGCATTCCGGACGCGTAACGGCGATACGGCGGGAGATCAGATGGTCTGAGTTCTCCTTGCTGGAGAAACTATAGTTTTTGATCGTGCCCAACAGACGGAGCGAATCTATATGCTGCTTGTCAGTAAGCACCCGAATGATGTCGCCGTTGCCGAATGTCGTTTGGTCGCTAACCAACTCATCCGTACCATCGGGGCGAATGACACGGCTGACAACCATCTTGATAGGGCAAATATGCTGCAAACGGCTGACATTCAGCGTGCCTATCTGCGGGTTTTGAAGGGTAATATCCACGCAAACCGGTTTCTCATCATCCTCTTTGTTGCCTGTTTCCACTTGCAGGCGTGCTTCCTCCTGAGGAATCTTGATACGCAGGCATAGGCGGATTATCTCAAACGCCAAGATGGTACCGACAATACTGAGAGGATAGGCAACGGCGTAACCCGTTGCTACATTGGGCGATACATATCCGAGTACATCGCTGCATGCCTGCTGCACCGCTGCCAAGGCAGGAGTACTCGCTACGGCACCCGAGAGAACACCGTCGAGGGTATCCATACCCAGGTCGGTAGCATAATACAAACCGATCGTACAAAGACAGCCGAGAAGAACAAACGCCGTGGCTAACAGATTGAGTTTCAGTCCGCCACGTTTGAACGGAGAGAATGATGGCCCCACCTGCAAACCTATCGAATAGACAAAAAGAATGAGTCCGAAATCGTTGGCGAAATGCGCCACATCGGGTTTGATATGAATCCCCAATGCAGATACGGCAATACCGACAAACAGCACCCACGTAACACCCAATGAGAAATGCCCTATACGTGCATGCTCACCAAGCCACAAACCAAGCGTCATCACCAATGTAAGCACCAAAATCGATTGGGTAATGGTGGGAGTGAACAGAAGTTGTTCTATTGCGTGCATAATCCGTTTTCGTTCTCCATTAATTCAACTATTTCTCCATTAATGCCCATAAAACCTCCATTAAAAAAGGTATTGTCGGGTATTGGGGGACTCCGTTAATTATCGTCTAATTAACCGTTATTTTCTTTTTCGGGATATAATTCAGCCGTTAATTTCCGTTTGTTCTTTGTCTATTGTTCTTTGTCCTTCGTCAATATACGGAGCATTCGGATCAGGGCGCGTGTGCAGGCACGGTCGGTAACCTGCTCACGCAGTTTGCCGAGATGGAAACATTCGGCGGCAGTGCCGTCAGGCGTTGCCCACGCAATCCAGACCGTACCAACCGGTTTCTCTGCCGTACCGCCATCAGGACCGGCAATACCGCTGGTAGCCATTGCATAATCGGTCTTGCATAGCCGGCGAACCCCCTCTGCCATCTCGCGAACCACCTGTTCGCTTACGGCACCATAGGCATCCAGATCAGACCGGCTGACACCTAAGACGTTGTGTTTCACACTATTGTCGTAAGCCACAACCGAACCGTAATAGAAAGCGGAACTGCCAGCATGCTTGTTGAGCAAAGCGGCGAGTTTGCCGCCCGTGCAGGACTCGGCGGTGGAGATAGTCTGATGACGCGTTTTGAGTATTTCGCCCAAATGCACCTCAAGAGGAATGTCGTCGGTTTCGACAATGTAATCGTGTACCAAACCAATGAGTTGCCGCAACTGCGTCTCCACGTCCTCCGCTGTTGCCTCGCCGTACGAACTCAAACGCAGGCGGATAGTGCCGTCTTTGGGCAGATAAGCAAGGTGTATGGTTTTCGGGAGCGCATTTTCCCACGGCTCGAGAAGGATAGCCAGAGCGGATTCCGAAATACCCGAAACGAGAATGGTGCGGTGAATGATGTCGCCTTGCGGATGTGATTGGCGTAGGATATAGGGCATTATCTGCTCATTCATGGCGATCTTCATCTCGTAAGGCACTCCCGGCATGGCAAAAAGCATTTTCTCTCCTTTGCGGAACACCATCAGCGGGGCACTCCCCACCCTGTTCGGCAGTATCTCCGCCGCTTGCGGCACAAGCCACTGGGTGGCGGTCAGACGGTTGAGCACATCGGGACGCTCGCGGTACAAATCATATATATGTTCGCGCACGCGCGAGTCCTCCACCAAACCGGTGCCGAAATACTCGCATAGTACGTGTTTGGTTATATCGTCTTTGGTAGGACCGAGGCCGCCTGTGGTCAGGACAATGTCTGCACACGCAAACGCCTCGTCAAGGGCTGCGAGGATATGCCGGCGGTCGTCGTGAACAGAGGTTATCTGATAGAGCGAAATACCGTTCTCGTTCAGCCTTTCTGCCATCCATGCGGAATTGGTATCCACCACCTGCCCGATAAGCAGTTCGTCTCCGATAGTGATAATTACTGCGCGCATTGTTTTTTCCATTCTGTTGCGGTTAGACATAGTTCGTCGTACCATTCTTGTCCGAAACGGCGGACAAGCGGTTCTTTAAGAAACTGATAGATAGGCAGATGCATTTTTTTGCCTAATTGGCGGGCGCAATGGCAGATGTCCCAACGGTGGTATTCCAATCCGACCATATCGCCCACTTTGGACAAACGGATCGGATAAAGGTGACAGGAGATGGGTTTCTTGAAATCGATACGCCCAGCGTTGTAAGCCTTCTCTATAAGACAATAGCACCAGCCGTTGTGGTCTGTGCGGGCGAAAACACAGTCTTTGCCGTTGACGATCGAGGTAACGCGCTCGCCCGACGGATCATTGTAAGCAATCCCCTGCTCGGAGACTACTATCCGTGCCTCTTTGGTCATATCGGGTAGCAAAACAGGCAGTATATCATTGATTTTCTGCTCTTCTTCAGGCTCTATGGGCGCACCTGCATCGCCCTCTATACAGCAATACCCGCGGCACGAACCCAAGTCGCAGCAAAAATCCTTCTCCAATATATCCAGACTGACCAATGTATTTCGTATCAAAAACATTCCGCTTCTTTTTGGGGCTGCAAAGATACTGCTTTTTTCTGATTTGTGCAAGATGGATTTTGCATAGCCAACATAGTCAGATGAATCCACTCTTTGCAAGTAATTGTTCTCCAATATACAGATTAAGTAAAACACATACCTCATAATACCAATTACGTAGAAAAGACGTAGAAAGGACGTAGAAAGAATAGGCTTTTATTGGGTGCTTTTATACACATTATGCACTATGTATATTGCTTTTTATGTTTATCTCCAAATGTATCATCATAAAAAACGTATATTTTTGTTGTTTTGTTGTTTTTTGCTCG
>CAKUYO010000047.1 GCA_934716995.1 uncultured Bacteroidales bacterium
GACCCGCAATACCGCGACCTTTCGGACGAAGCCAAGTTGAGCGAGATTATTGCCCGTTTCAGCAGCAAGCGTGGTGCAGAACGTATGGAACAGGAGGCGCAAAAGCGGATAGATGAAGCCAAGCAACAGGGCAAGCGTGCCGTGGCAGATGCTGTTTCGGTCCGTGAGCGTATGCGCGACCTGCTCCGCCGTTTCTGGAACTGGGTGGGAGAACACCTGTTCCATATCAAGCACTTCGGCAGTCGCGAAGAAGCCGCCGACCGAGTACTCTATGACCTCCTCAATGGTACAGACCTCGGACAAACGCATATCGAAAACGACAGCCACGCCGAGTTCTCTACCAGCCCTATGCCCAAACGCATAGACGGTGAAATGGTACACGAATGGGCAAGGCGTATCGCTGAATGGAAACGCCAACAGGTGGACGAACAGCAAGTGGCGGAGTACGCCAAACTCTTAGACCAAAACGGCAGTAAAAAGAGCCAACTCTTTGCGCAAATCGTTGATAAGTTCACTCCTATCGACAATTTCCAGCAATGGGTGCAGGCGCAAGGCGGCGTGTACAACCCCGACACCATGGATATGCACGGCGACCTCGGTCTTGCACTCGGGCGAAACGACACTTTCTCCCGTCGCTACAAAGAGAACTATATGCAACGTATTGCCGACAGCATTAAATCAATAGCCAAAGACGCTGACATCGCCGACCCGCTCCTTGCACTCGGTCTCAAATGGCAGAACTTCGACAACAAGAAGATGAACGGCAAACCGCTCACCGTCCGCGAGATTATGGGCGTTTATGCACAAGCCAAAGACACTTGGGAGGCAGAGCAGCAAGGTCTCTCCGACCGTGGTGCACAGGGCTTCATAAAGAACCTTGGCGCATCACATACCGACATCATCGAAGCCGTTGAGCGTATCATCCCGCAAGAGCAGTTGGACGAGTTCTGGAACGCTGTCTATGCCGCCAATCAGTTCGCCCTCGACTACCAACTCAATGCCGGCATGATTGACCCCGACACCCGCAACCGCTACACCCGCCGTTACTACGTACCGCAGCGCGGCTGGCGTGAACGGGACTTCGACGGCAAAGATACCGCGTATGTCAAGGACAACGGCACGCGTCTCTATGGAAACCCCTACAACGCTGCCCTTGTCAAAGCGCGTGGGCGTGAGTCGCTGGCGTCCGACCCGTTTGCGCTCATCGAGAGCATAGGGCTCACCTCCATCACCCAATCCGAGCATAACAAGTCCAAGCAGCAACTGCTCAACCTCCTGCTTGCCAACGAGATGTTAGGGCTCAAGAGCGGCGCATGGCGTGTCAAACAGGTATGGTCGAAAAACGTGATAGACCCACGCACCGGACATATCATGCGCAAGCCCGACGGCACACCCGTGCAAGCCGAAGTAACCTACGCTGCACCTACGCAGCAGGAACGCGAACACGATGCCGGCATCAATGCACAAATCGAACAACTGCGCAAGGAACTCCGAGACCTCACACAGCCCGCCGCACGTGCCAAGAGAGAAGCGGATATAGCAGACCTCCAAGACCAACTCATCTACACCGGACGCGCCACCGACACCATGCTGGAACACCGCACTCGTGACGAGCGTATGCAGCACCAAGTGGTCGTCCTCAAAGACGGACAGCAGTATGTCATCGAATTGCAAGACGAGCGGCTGGCTAACGCTGTCAATGGCAACTTTGGCGAAGCCGTCAAAGCATACGCATTGTTCAATAAGTACAACGCACCCGCAATACGCTATATCAGCGGTATGCTCACTCAATACAACCCGCGTTTTGCACACCGCAACTTCTGGCGGGACGCACAAGCCGCTTTCCTCAATAATCTCAGCGAACAGGGACTGGCGTTCACCACACGCGCCATGGCGAATATCCCCGCAGTACAACGCACCGTATGGCAGTATATCCTGTCGGACACCTACAAAAACAAAGAGAGTTACGGCGGACAGTTCGGCGACTACCTCCGCGAGTATTTCGAGGCGGGCGCACAAACAGGCTTCTCGTTTATGCCCGAGTTGGAGAGAATGGCAAAGGACTTCGACAAGATGGTCAAAGGCGAAAACGCATGGGACAAAGTATGGGGCAAAGGTGTAAAAGGCACATTGAGCCTTCTTACCGAAGCCAGCGAACTCACCGTCCGTTTTGCCGAGTATGTTACCGCTCGGCAAATGGGACGCTCCGTCCAAGCAGCCGCCAAAATGGCAAAAAACATCTCGGTCAATTTCAACCAGTCCGGACTGATGAGCAAAGAGATGTCGAAGTTCTTCACGTTCTTCAATGCCACCATACAGGGTAATATGCGTTTCCTTACGCCTTACGGCAAGAACAAACCCAAGTTCGGCGAAAGAGCCTTTAAGTTTGGTGCGAAGTTCGCAGGCACTGCCGCTAACTTTGCCCTACTCGGTTTTGTCAGCACATGGTTCCAACCCGACGACCCAGACGATGATACGTGGTTCACCGACTACGACCGTATGAGTAACTTTATACTCTTTGGCAAAGTCAAGATACCCGTCGTGCATTTCTTCCGTATGTACTATGCCGCAGGTGTGCAAGCCGCACTCGCTGCGCAGGGACGCAAAACGTGGAAAGACGCTTTCTACACCTCTTCGGATTATGCACTCGGCGAACTTGTACCTACATCAGTGCTGCAAATCCAAAATTTCTGGGATTATGACGAGACTACCAATACTCTTGAGTTCAACCCCGCCAAGTACGCACAGGCTGCTGCACCGAGCGTCATCTCCCCGTTGGTCGATGTTGCCGTCAATCGGGATTTCAAAGGGGCTACCGTCTATCGCAAGAAATGGGACGAGGACAAGAAAGACATCACCACTGCCAAACGCAATACACCGCAATGGGCTATTGACGCGAGCAACACGCTCCACCGCTGGAGCGGCGGCAACCCCGATGTGCCGTACAAAGGTGGCAATACAGATGGCTGGATAGACATCAAGCCCAATGCTATCGAACACGTTGCGCAAGGCTACTTCAGTGGTGTATGGGAAAGTCTCGGACACACTGCCGGCTTTATCCGGGACGGCGCACACAACACCGATGTCTATAAGCACGCAACCAACTGGCCGTTCCTGCGAGACCTCTTCCGCGACTACAGCGAGGACAAAGCCTACAATGGGCAGTACTACTCCGTCTTGCAGAAACTCGAAAAGTATGAGAAACGTGTTAATACACTTTCAAAAGAGGAATTCAATGCAGAGAAACAGACCAACCGCTTCCAAACTTTCAAACAAGTGTCAAAACAACTCCGCCGCCTGCCTAATCCTTATGACGATGAGGAAGCAACGGTTACATCGGAAGATGTAAACAAAATTCTGCAATTGGATATTGAACTGAACAGAAACTTATTTGCTGACTGATATACCACAAGAAACTAACTATGCCACGCACTCCAAACTCCGAAAAGTACTCACCGCAGAAGCAACGCGAACAACTCCAAGTCCTCTGCGGTGAGGCTATCACCCAACTGCGCAAGCAAATCAAAAATGCGGACACCAACACCCTCGCCCGCTTCGTTGTGCAGGTGCTGCCCTTAGTCCTCAACGAGGACACCCAGACCACCTCCGATGTTACTATGGAAATCCTTACCAAGAAAGCCCTCAAAGTCCAACTCTCCGTCCAAGAGGCTACCTCACCGCAACAGGCTTCCGAGCAGATAGAAGAAACCGACAAACTGACTGACAAATAGTATTTGGCACACGATTTGTACTCAACAAAATGCAGAAAACTCTACTAAACATTGTGTAATCGGAAAATTATCAGTACCTTTGCACACCTGTTTGGTAAAGCAAATAAGCAAAAGAACGTTTAATACCCATACTTATGAATGCTATCCTTTCATACCTGCTGAATGCTGCCCCTGAAATCGCATTGGCATTGATAATAGGTTTCATTGCGTGGAAAGTCTCCAAGAGACTTGCCAAAACCGACAGCCATTTCGCCAAAATAGACGATGCCATATCCGACCTGCAAAAGGATGTAACTGCTATCAAAAATGATTTGTCTGATGTGCAACTATTCATCACATAGAAATATCCCTCTGCATTAGGTACGTTTGTTACCAAAAACAGCCCGCTGACACTCAATGAGTTCGGCAAAAAACTATACGAAGAATGTGGAGGCAAATCTTTCTTGGAAGCCAACCAAGTTTTGCTGCTCAAGAAAATCGAAGAGAAATATCCCAAAACGGCACTGGATGTCGAGACCTATGCCAAAGAAGTGCTGTTCTCACTCACCCAAAACGATATATTCAATACTATCAAAGTCTGGGTGTACAACAGCCCTGCATGGAAGATTGGCGACAAAGACTACACCATAACGCTCTCAGATGTCTGCTTTGTCTTGAGCATTCCTTTGAGAGACAAATACCTCTCCCTGCACCCCGAAATCGCTCAATAACAGTCGGGTATATTGCTTTAAGAGGGTGCATCAGTTTCACATGATGCACCCTCTTTTATGTTTGTTTCCCAACACAGAAAGCCAATCTACCTCACCACAACAGGCTTCCTCGCCCACCGCAACAGAGGAAGAAACTTCCAATGAAACAACAGCGGAAAATGCTCCGCACTGAACCGCAGCCTTTTCAAATACACCCGCATCGCATAGTACTGACGCCTGCTTTCTATATAGCACAACTCCCGCCATAGCCGTGTCGTCTCCGCCATCGCCTCCTCGCACAACGCCACCAACTCCCCCCCCGCGACCTCGGTCGCCCGAAGCGGTCTATCTGGTCATACCCGTCCGCGTGCAGCACCACGTGATAACGCACCACCCAACGCAGGTCATACTCCCGCACACTCCTCACCGTCATATTGTTCTCGTAGCAGCGCGTGCGCTTAAACAACGTCACCGCTTGCCGGTAACCCCGTATCCAATTTCGTATCTTCATAATCCTATATACTCATATCATTGATTATCGTCTTCCTCACCGTATGTACATCCCCCGCCTTTACCACCCGCGGCACACCCATCTTCTTGTAGCAAAATGGAAATAATATCAAAAATAAACAAAAACTATCAATAATAAATAGGAATAACCAAATAATTTTACTATCTTTGCACCCGAAATCCAAACCATTATACTCAAAATAGAACCGATTAATGCATAAAAATGAACCCTGCAACCCTCAAAAACCGATATGTCCTTCCTCCCGTTTCCGCTATAGGAACACTATAAGAACTCTATACCAACTCCAAACTGCCCCCAACCCATAAACTAATGAAATCCTACACCAAATCCCAACTCGCCGCTTTCGCAGGCGTCTCCACCGACACCTTCCGCCGCTGGCTTCAATCTGACACTGCCTACCTTCA
Organism: uncultured Bacteroidales bacterium; assembly: GCA_934716995.1. Lineage (GTDB taxonomy): Bacteria > Bacteroidota > Bacteroidia > Bacteroidales > Paludibacteraceae > Colicola. Next base: position 5,357 of record CAKUYO010000047.1, read on the forward strand.
CTCCCAAGGCATCACACCCCGCACCAAACTCCTCCCGCCCCAAGTCGTCGCCTACCTCGCCTACAAATACGCCATCGACCTACCGCACAAACCATAATGACAGCGAAATTTCTTATTCGGATTTGTTAATTAAAGGCGTATGTAATATGCTTATATATAGTATATTATAGATGTCGTGAGAATACACCTGATTTGCACGCGTCGCATTATTTTATTATCTTTGCACCCGTAATTGATAAATTGATAGCGTATGACATAGAGTAATATCGCAGACAAATAATCTAATCTTGGGCTTTAGGCTCTTATTCTCTTCACGGAAATCTGGAAAATTTAAGTCAATGAGAATAAGCGTATGAAGTTCACGCTCTTGAGCGTGGGCATTTCGTGCTTATTATTGACAGGTATTCCAGAACCTCCGTGAAAGTAAGTGTAGCGAAATCCTCTCGCTCTTTTGTTTTGAGATAAGTGCAAGCCCTAAATCATTAATTGCAACTCATTTCAAAACAAAAATGGAACTTAACAATAAGGACGGGTATATTACCGATTATATCTCCGGTACCCAAATCAAAGCAACACCCGAAGAACTTGACGCAGTACAGGTCTTTGCCAAACAACTTGTCGAAGATTATGGATACCCAAAGCATTTTATACAAACACGACCGCAATATCGCGTCAAAGCCTCACCGTCTGATACATCCAAAACATATCCGGTGGATATCATTGTTTTTTCTGCCGAACAACACATAGAAGACAATGAGTACATTATCGTAGAATGTAAAAAGAAAACAAGAAAAGACGGACAAACACAATTGCAAGACTATTTGAGACTTAGCCGTGCAACGCTTGGAGTCTGGTTTAATGGCAAAGAACGAATATTCTTGAAAAAGATAGAACACAATGGAAAAGTTATATTTGATACCATTCCGAACATCCCACGGTACGGACAACGCCTTGAGGATATGGGACAATTTCTGCGACGGGATTTGCAACCAACCCACAACCTCAAGATAATTTTCAATTCCATCCGTTGTTACCTCGCAGGAAATGCGGTCGGAACCACAATGGATCAGACTATCGCACAGCAAATCATTAACATCATATTTTGCAAAATTTATGATGAACGTTTTACTGAACCGGATGAACCCGTTTCGTTTAGAGTCGGTATTGACGAAGATACAAAACTCATTAAGCAGCGTATCGATGAACTATTCGTAAAAGTAAAAACCAAATATACCGAAGTCATTGAAATTGCTGACAAAATTTCATTGGATAGCGATAGTTTGGTATATGTCGTGGGCGAATTGCAAAATTATTGTCTTATCGAAGCAGAGAGAGATGTCATCGCAGATGCATTTGAAACTTTCATTCAATATACACTGAAGGGAAGTTTGGGGCAATTTTTTACACCTCGCAACATCGTTCGGCTTATTGTCGAAATTGTTAAACCACAACCCAATGAAATACTTATAGACCCTGCATGCGGTTCGGGCGGTTTCCTCATTGAAAGTATGAAATATATGTGGAATGTATTGGCAGAGCAAGATAAGAAATATCATTGGGGAACACCTTCCTTGATTGAAGAACAAAAAAGTTGTGCTATCAAATCCATTCGCGGAATTGAGAAAGATGCTTTTCTTGCCAAAGTGACAAAGGCTTATATGGCTATCTTGGGAGATGGCAAAAGTGGCATCTTCTGTGAAGATGCTTTGGCAAAACCGACTGATTGGGCTATACCCACACAACAATCTGTCGGAATGAATCGTTTTGATGTCTTGTTAGCCAACCCGCCTTTTGGCAAGGATATTAAAGTGGCAGGTGAAGACAAACTCGGACAATATGACCTCGCACATAATTGGAAAAGCATAGATAATGGATTTGAAATGCAACCTTCTTTGAAAAAAGAAGAAAATATACAGATTATTTATGTGGAACGATGCCTGAAACTCCTTCGGGAAGGGGGCAGATTGGGCTTGATTATGCCCGAAACATATTTCCATGCACCACGTACAAAGTATATCCTCAATTATCTTACGGACAACAACAATATAACATGGCTCATAGATTTACCGCACAACACGTTCAGACCGCACAATAATGCCAAATGTATTGTTGTTATCCTTGAAAAGGGGAAAAAACAGCAAGCATATATCAATATGGCTGTAGCCGAACAAATGGGGCATGACCATCAGGGAAAGGAAATGTATCGGTGGAATTATGCTACCAATGCTGTCGATAAAAAACAAATTTGGGATGACATCCCACTTATTCTAAACGAATTTCACAACAACAACTTTGTAAAATACTGTTTCCAAGTTTCAAGCCGGCAAGTCCTTTCCAAGGGAATCTTGGTTCCACGATACTATTGGCAAAATCGATTAAATGAAATACAAACCATTGCCGCTTCACAAAATCTTACCTTGATACCGATAAGTACACTGATAAAAGAAGGCGTGATTTCCTATTTCGACGGACACGGCTCGCCGGAAGCGGAAACGAAAGGAAAAGGGGAAATCCCATATATCCGAGTTAAGGATATTGTTAACTGGGAAATTTATAAAGCCCCAACCTCTAAAATTCCAAAAGAAGTGTATCTGGCACTCAAACAAACAGGGAAAAAAGACTTGCAGGTAGGAGATATCGCCTATGTAAGACGGGGTAGTTACCGTATCGGAAGTGTTGCAATGGTTTCGCCATTTGACATTGAAGCATTATATACGCGTGAAATCTTGATTTTGCGAGTTAATCCTGACAATAAATACGGGCTTACACCATATTACTTGCTCTATCTGCTTTCCCATAGGCTTACACAAATGCAGGCTTCCAATAAAATACTTATTGAAACCACCTTGCCTAATATAGCGGATAGATGGCAGGAACTGGAATTGCCTGTCGATAACGACAAGCAAAAGATTATAGATATAAGTAATCGAATCAAGTCTGTCATGGATAACAAATGGAATGCCATTGAACAAATCCGTAAATTATGTTCTGACTTGGGAGACCTGACCACATAGCATACATAAAAATAGGAAAATTTTGCACAAATTTTCCTATTTTTGCGTATACGACTTGCCCATCCCGCTAAAAATCTGTACCTTTGTCGCCGATAACTCAGGACTAACCGAAAAATCGCACAACAAAAATGCTCATCCAAAATCCTCCCTCACAACAACGGCAAGAACAACTGTTCCAACAGGCGGTGGACCTGCTCGCAAACGACAATATACGGACGCTCGTACAGAAAATCAATAACGATTACCTCTATTGGGACAAAGTGAAATACCTTTGCCCGAAAGATATCAATCCCGAAACGCTGTGGACGGCGGTTTGTATCTCACGGAGCCTGAATACAAAAATTCTGCAATTTGGCAACTTGTCAGTCTGCTTCACACTTACCGACAAAATGATGCAACTGCTCAATCTTTTCGACCTCAATATAGGATGCACATTGGGCACAAAAAGCCTTATCCCCGAAAACGACAAGAACTACTACCTCATAAGTAGCATTATGGAGGAGGCTATCGCCAGCAGCCAAATGGAAGGAGCAAGTACCACACGCAAAGTCGCAAAGGATATGTTGCGGACACAACAAAAGCCCAAAAACAAAAGCCAACAAATGATAGTCAACAACTATCAAACCATACAGTATTTGTCCCGACACCGCGACGAACCCTTTTCTATGGAGCAACTGCAAACGGTACACCACTTGATTACCGAGCATACGCTTGACAAACCGGAGGACGAAGGACGGCTGCGGGATAACGATAATATCATCGTCCAAGATGCCATTACAGGAGACATCGCACATGTCCCGCCACAAGTCACTGATATCGAGGCTATGCTCAAAGACCTTTGCAACTTTGCTGACAATGACGACAACGAAAATTTCATACACCCCATCATAAAGGCGATTATTATCCACTTTATGATGGCATATATTCATCCGTTTGTGGATGGAAACGGACGTACTGCACGCTCACTTTTCTATTGGTATATGCTCCGGCACGGCTACTACCTTATGGAGTATCTCAGTATATCACGCGTCATCTACAGGAGCAAAAAAAGTTATGAGAAATCGTTTCTGCAAACCGAAGCCGACGGGCTGGATATGTCCTACTTTATCCTGTACAACTTGGAAGCAATGAAGCAGGCATTTGAAGACCTGAAGGGCTACCTCCAGCGCAAAATGGCAGAACATAACGACACCGCACGCTATCTGCACATCGGGCATATCAACGCACGGCAAGCCAAGTTGCTGCAGCAGTTCGCCTCTAAACCCGACAAGGTCATTCTTGCAAAAGAAATCGCCTTGCAATATGGTATCACCTCTGTTACTGCCCGGACAGACCTGCAAGGACTTGTACGGATGGGCTTGTTTGTCGAAGTACCTCTCAATGGCAAAACCACAGCCTATATGGCGGCACCCGATTGCTGGCAACGTGTGGAGACACTAATCACTCGCAAATCGCAGTAAATACTCGCAAATCACAGCAAATACCCGCAAACACCCGCACAAACCCTTACCATAATTCCAAAACATACTACCTTTGCACCGTCTTTCGAAAGAATGGCGGTGCTTTTTTGTAGTTCCTCTTTCCGAAAGGCTGTTGATTACGTAAACAACGAAAACTACGCAGACTACGGCGGCAACGCCTCCCCCTGCACATCGCAAACAAGGCTCGCGATGACAAAGAAACAGCCACTACAAACCTAAAACCCTAACTTTTCGCCCACCACGGCAACTACGTGAAACCAACAACGTTCGCGACAGCGAACCACCTACACGCAGTCATCAACGCGGCTCCGCCGCTGCCAACGTGAGCGAAGCGAACCAAAAACTATGTCCAAAATCAAACTCGAAGTCCCCTTCCAATCCTTCAGGGGCAAAGTCTGCAAACACTCGCAGATTATCTTCAAGCAGATGTACGGCACACGCTTCACCTCGCAAATCTGCAACCCCTACACGGGAACACCCTCCGAAGCGCAGACCGCACAGAAAAACAAGTTCAAAAACGCGCAAGCCGCTGTCAAAGCACTCTCCGCCCAGGAGCGTGCCGCCTACACCGCCGCCTTCAAAAAGAACCCCGGCAAGTACCGCACTCTCAACGGCTATATCCTCGCACAAGAACTCAAAAAACTATCCTAAACCTTAACCCCGACCTCCCCAACCCCTCCGCGGGGTCCCCACAAGCCCGAACAGGGCGAAGTGGGGTGCTTCCCAAAGAGGGGGGGGACTTCAGAGCATATGCAAGCCCCTCCTTTGGAGGGGTTGGGGAGGTCTCTATTTATCAACTATGGCAAAAGTATTTTATCTCGACCCGATTGACCACCTCTCGGGCAAAATCTCCAAGCAGTCGCGCATCACCTACATGCACCGCACCGCTGCCACCGCCAACACCGGCACACCCGATTTCACCCACGTACGCGGCAACCGCACCACCGCACCCTCCCAGTCCGAAATCGCCTACCGTACCCGCTTCGGACAAATCTGCACCGCCACCCGACAACGCTTGATGGACGCTTCCAAAGCACCCGCCGACATCGCCGCCTTCAAAGCGCAAACGCAGTACCGAACCCTCTATCAGTTCGTCTGGCACCAAGTCGCCGACACCATCGGGTAGCAAGTAATCAGAAATGAAGAATTAGGAATGATGAATTATAACTATTGCGGGCATACTTCGTCCATAATCGGCAGTTGCCATTCTTAATTCTTCATTTTCAATTCTTAATTCACTACAACACCATTGACCGCTTTTTCATTACACATATACCCCACTGCCGTCATCGTAAAACCAAAGGCTTACAATGAAACGCCCCTTACTTGATTTACTCTATGAAGTGAATATCAACCTCATGAAAATAGTACGTGTGGCGATAGGAGTGGCTGTACTCCTGCTGCTCGTGTGGCTGCTTGGCTTTACCGCGAGACGGACGGAGAACAGCCCCACGCCCGCAGAGCCTGTCCGCTACGACACCATTGTGGTAGTCAAGCACGATACGCTGACTATACGCGAGCGCGTGAAGCAATGGCAATACCATTACGATACGATACGTGTCCACGATACCGTCTATATAGCCGATATTCCGCAAAACTATGTGGATAGTACCTCGGACTACCGATTGGAGGTGAACGCGGTGAAGATGTACGATTACAGCCTTGATATATACCGAGCCGACACTTTGACCCGCTATGTGCCGCAAGTCTCCACAGAGCGCAAGAAACAAAGCCGCATGGGATTTGGGCAGAGTATCGTGGTAGGCTTGCAGGTCGGGTACGGATTAGGAGTGCAGCCCGCCACTATGCAAGCGCGTTTCGAGCCGTATGTAGGGATAGGTATTACGTATGGGTGGGGGTATCATTGGTAACAACAAGAAACGAAACAAGTATGGAATGGATTAACGTAATAGTAACAGCCGTGTGCTCCCTGCTCGCTGCCATTGGTGGCGGCAGTGTGATTTACTACAAGCAGAACCGCGCCCTCAAGTCGGCAGAGGTGGTCAGCAAGAACGTCGAGAACGAGACGAAAGCCATCGACAACTGGCAGGAACTATATCAGGAGAGCAAACAGGAAGATATGCCGACCATACCGATAGAGTATATGGAAACATTACAATAACAACCATTTAATTATTGAACCATTATGTCAGAAGCAAAAAAGTATCTTGACCAAGCGGGTTTGGACGCGTTTTGGTTGAAAGTGAAAGCAAATGCGGCAGCACAGGCGAGTGCCGCACAGGAAGCAGCAGAGGCGAAAGCCGCCGAAGCGAAAGCGGCAGCGGAGGCAGTAGCCACCGACCTTGCGGGCAACTACTACGACAAGACTGCGGTGGACAGCAAGGTGAAAGCGGTCAGCGACAAAGTGAGTGCGCTGGGTGCGGTGCTGAATTTCAAAGGCACAGTAGAGAACACCAAGGCATTGCCCTCTACAGGAAACAACGAGGGTGATGTATGGCACGTAACCGACAACTCGGGCGAGTACGTGTGGGTAGCAAAGAACGGCGATGTAGACGCACACTGGGAGGAGTTGGGTTCGACCGTGAACCTTGACGGCTATCTGACCAAGGCGGATGCGGAGAGTACCTATGCCAAACCTGCGGACATCAAGATTACGGGTGTGCAGGTGAACGGCAAAGACCTGACCATCACCGGCAAGAAAGTGAACGTAACCGTGGCTACGGGTGGCGCAAACGGCACTATCGCAGTGAACGGTGCGGACGTGGCAGTGAAAGGTCTGGGCAGTGCAGCCTATACGGCAAGCACCGCTTATGCTACCTCGGCACAGGGCGCAAAGGCAGACACGGCATTGCAGCCCGGGGATATTGCAGCGATAGATGTGGAATACATCAATAATTTGTCCTAACCGAAAGGGTACAGGCGATTGGTTTCGCCTGTGCTCACCAACTTTAACAATGCACAATGCATAATGCACAATGCACAATGAATGAACTATGGCAAGAACATTTTTAGACAAGAACGGACTGGACGCTTTGTGGACGCTTATCAAGTCGGCGGTGAACACGCTGGTGGAGATGGTGAACGGTAAAGCGGACAAGAGCCATACGCATACGGTGAGCCAGATTACCGACTTGAAAGTGGGCGGAAGGAACTTGGCGCAAGGAACTTCGTCTGCCTTGCGCCAAGTCGGACCATATAACGCAACAGTATGGGGGTGGAAAATCAAAGAGAGCAATACCTACATAAACTTAGGTCTATGGGTCATTTTGCAGGCTGAGAAGTGGGTTCTTGTCCGATGAATAGGGCGTTGCAGACGATTCAAAAGGTTCAGACTAAAAATCGACGTTCAGAACCGCTCTATGGGTC
>CAKUYO010000048.1 GCA_934716995.1 uncultured Bacteroidales bacterium
TCTCGGTTCTCACACGAAATGCGACTGAGGAGTTGAGGTCAATCCATGACAGAATGCCGCTGATACTACAGCGGGAGAATGTTGCTGCATGGATACGACCGGACGGAAATCCGCAGGAGATAAGCCAGAGGGCTTTGACGGAGATGGTGATGGAGAAGACGGAGTAAAAACAAATAGCACATTAAGCCGCATGATATGATAGGAAGCAGATCATATCATGCGTTTTTTATAAAAATATGTTTGGAGTCCGTAAAAATGTACTCTGCACGGGTTGACAAAATTCACCTACTGTGCTATAATAGAATATGTATAAAAACACGATGGAGGTGAGGCTATGGCGGACACAAAAGTGCAGAAAATCAAATTGTTAAAGATTTGGGAAATACTGAACTGGAAGTCAGATGAGCAACACCCGCTCAGTACTCAGGATATCATTATGGAACTGAGCAAGCTCGGCATCAAATGCGATAGGCGAACCGTTTATGGAGACATTGATGCAATGCAGAGCAACGGATACTCCATCATGAACCGCCGTCGTGGACATGACATGGTTTATTGGGTTCAGGAACGTAAATTTGATCTGCCTGAATTGAAGATCATCATGGATGCAATACAAAATTCAAAGTTCATACCCAAAGATAAAACAGAAGAGCTTTTAAATAAGATTGCCTCTCTCGGTGGCAGTGAATCTACTCATTTATTAAAGCGAAATGCTGTCAGGTTTAATGTTGTAAAGCATTCAAACACTGACATATATTATATTACAGAATGCCTTGAATATGCTATTGAATGCGAGCGATGCATAACATTTCGATATTTTGATTTGAATGTATCCGGTGAGCGTGTCTTTCGTCACGATAATCAGCTTTATAAAGAAGAACCGCTTGCAATGATATGCGATGACGGCAACTATTACCTGATATGTTATCGTGCGGAGCCTGAGTACGTAAACCATGTAAAGGTATTCAGAGTCGACCGCGTTGCTGATATTGCTGTGCTTGATGACATCATTTCCAAAGAGGCAAAAAGAGCATCAAAGACAATCGCCAATTACCCGAAGCAAGTATTTAAAATGTATGGCGGCAAGATTCGGAAGGTCCGGATTGCGTTCGATGAGTGTCTGATTGGCGTGATGTTTAATAAATTCGGCGAGGATATCAGTATTAAGAAGTCTGGCAAACGATTCACGGCTTCTGTAGAGGTGCAGATCAGTCCCACATTCTGGGGATGGCTTACGCAGTTTCCTAATCAGATGGAGGTTGTATCTCCTATTGATGTGAAGGCTGCATATTCGACATGGGTGCGTTCTGCTATAAAACAGGAAGAATAAGAAGATTGGTGGTGAAAAATAATGTGGTGTGAAAACTGTCAGCACGAAACACATTTAGATGTTTGTGAACTGTGCGGAAGTAAAACAGAAGCAGTTGTTCCAACGGATGTATTCTGGTGTGCCGAATGCCAAACACCGATTATTCGTAACCGAAATGATGCAGATAAAGAACGATGCCCACTTTGTAATGGCAAGGCCAAGTACCTTGCGGCTGATATTCGTGTTGTTTTTCCAGAAGAACGGTTATTATTAGAGCTTATGCTTGATAAGCCGTTAGCATATAAGGACTGCTCCGTATGGGCGAATAATAGCCGTTATTATATTGATGGCAAATCCGTTTCATTAACATCAAAAATGTATTCAAAACACACTCCCGAATGCCTATTATCAAAGTTGCAGGAATACCACGATCAAAATCAATATGATGTTTTCGACCAATTTATAGAACGCTTTATACGCGCCAACTCCACTCGCTTTTACGAGATCGTAAACGAGGCGCATCAGTTCATACAGGAACAGGCTTCTAAATTTCCAATAGAAAACATAGTTCTTTCGTTTTCAGGAGGAAAGGATTCAACAGTTACTGCTGACTTAGTCACCAAGGCACTGCAAAACCCGAGCCTTGTTCATATATTCGGAAACACAACATTAGAGTTCCCGTTGACAATAGAGTACGCAAATCGTTTTCGGGATAATCATCCTCTAGCAATTTTCAAGACCGCCAAGAATAATGAGCAAGACTTCATGTCGGTATGTGAAGATATAGGACCACCTGCTAGAATGATGCGCTGGTGCTGTTCGATGTTTAAAACAGGGCCAATTACTCGTGTTCTCACAAGATATTACAGAGACACAAGAATCCTGACCTTTTACGGTATCCGGCGAGATGAATCTACGGCTCGAAGCAAGTATAATCGAGTTGAGGATGATGCGGAATCTGTTAAAATTCAGAAGCAAACCGTAGCAACCCCTATATTTTATTGGAAAGATATTGACATCTGGCTGTACATTTTAACAGAACAGATCGATTTCAATGAAGCGTATCGGCTCGGGTATGACCGCGTTGGATGTTGGTGCTGCCCAAACAATAATTTAAGAGCACAGTATCTGTCCTCAATATATATGCCCGAAAAGTATAAGCAGTGGCGAGACTTCCTTATTCAGTTTGCAGTCCGCATTGGCAAACCCGACCCTGAAGTGTATGTCGATACTGGTAAATGGAAGGCTCGTCAAGGCGGAAACGGAGTCAAGGCAGCAGAGGATGTCAAAATACGCTTCACAAATTGCACTTCGGAGGAACACGCAAAAATATATCGATTAAACAGACCGATGGATGACGAATTCCTGAATATGCTGACTCCTTTCGGTATCGTATCCAAAGAATTGGGACGAAAACTTGTACATGAAGTCATAGTTCTTGATGCTCGTACAAACGTACCAATTCTCTCGGTTCAACCTTTTCAGCAAGCGGACTATGAGTTTTCAGTTAAAGTGAAAACGATGAATGTAGCAAGTCATGATGACCTCCAGCGAATGGTTGGCTATCAGGTCAGAAAATTCAATGCCTGCAGAAAGTGCTTAAAATGCGAATCCCTTTGTAGATTCGGAGCAATCTCCATTATTGGGGATTCTTATCACATTGACGAAACCAAATGCAAGCGCTGTAAGATGTGCGTGACAGCAAAGTATCTTGACGGCGGATGTATGATGGATAAATACTTAAAAACCAAAGAAGGATCGAAGAAATGAAATTCAGAGCGCATGATACTTTCGCCATTCGTAAAGGCTGGCTGAATAAGGGGCTTCGCAATATCCAAAAAGCTCCAGATGTTTTTATTAGCAAAGAGAATAACCCAATGGATGTTCTTGGCATTGGTGCGAATATGGTGAAATCACTGCGCTACTGGCTCCAGGCAACCGGATTAACAGTCGAACCCAATTCTGGAAAGCGTACACAATCACTTACACCGATTGGCGAGATCATATACAACAATGATCCTTATTTTGAGGAAACCGGCTCTCTGTGGCTTGTTCATTATGGGCTTGCTACAAATCTTGATGATGCCACTTCATGGTATCTTTTCTTTAATGAGTTTCAAATGCAAGAGTTTTCGGAAGATGATTTTTATAAATCACTCCGGAAATTCATCACAATGCAGGACGGCGAAACTATGCCCAGCTCCAGAGCCATCAGTGACGACTTTAAGTGTATTATTAACACTTATTATCCCGGCAAACGGAATTCCGGTGATGATATTGATCCCGAAAACAACATCGAGTGTCCATTGACAGAGCTTGGACTTGTAAGTTACGTTGCTACAACACAGGGGAATCGCATCTATAGGAAATGCACGCCTAAAAACGAGAGTATTCCAGAACTGATCGCGTTATTTGCAATCCTCAAGCAGATCGGTGAACAGAAGGAGGTCAAAATCTCGCTCCTTCAAAATGCAATGAACAGCATCGGTAAAATTTTCATGCTTGATACACTTAGTCTGCTGCACATCCTTTATCAACTTGAAAGTGCTGGTTACATTAAGGTAGTGCGAACTGCCGGACTCGATGTGATTCGGATCTTGACTGATTTGACCCCAGAAGAATGTGTGAAAGAATACTATAGCGAATTAAACGGAAACCAGAGGTAAAAGTATGCTGAAAGATATAATTAGTATTGCGTCAGGATTTCAATCATCTGTTAATATTGAATATGACTTTAATGATGAATCCAAGATCTCTGGGTTTATTCCAACATCGTCAGCTTTGAGTGTGATCAACAGTATACTTGAAAACACTGATAACAGCCGAGTAGAACGAGCTAAAATCTTGACCGGAGCATATGGAAGAGGAAAATCGCACATTGTATTAGTTGCTCTCGCCGTACTCTATAACAAAAACGCTGATCTATTCAAAAAACTTATCAAAAAGATTCACAAACTCGATTCTGAGTCGGCTCAAAGAATTGAGAATTACATATCCAGTAAAAAAAGAATGCTGCCTGTTATCATCAACGGCAACAGCGGCAATCTTGCCCATTCGTTTTTACAGGCATTACAGCAGGCACTACACAATTATGAATTAGATGATATCATGCCGGAGACACATTTCTCGGCTGCCGTTGAGACGATAGAACGATGGAGGGCGGAATACCCTGATACTTTTCAAAAATTCACCTCGATGCTTACAACGGATGTGGATAAATATATCCGTAAACTGACCATGAATGACGAAGAAGCATATCAGACTTTTGTTGAGCTACACCCACAGCTCACAGCCGGAAGCATTTTCAATCCTTTTGTAAATGCGAATGTCGTTGATGTATATGATAAAGTGAATACTGCTCTGAAAGCAAAAGGCTACAGCGGTATGTATGTCGTCTATGATGAGTTTGGCAAGTATCTGGAGACGAGTATCTCCAGAACAACTGAAAGTGAAATGAAGCTCCTTCAGGATTTCGCTGAAAAATGTGATCGTGAATCGAACCAACAGCTCCATTTAATGCTGATTTGCCATAAGGATATTGCCAACTACATTGACGATGGTTTACCAAAAGACAAGGTCGATGGATGGCGTGGAATATCTGGACGTTTCGAGCATCTTGTACTGAGCAATAATTTTCATCAGATGTACGAGATTATTTCTTCCACAATAAATAAGAAAAAGGGATGGTCAGATTATCATAAGCAGCACGCGGCTGTTTTTACCGAGCTGCTTCAGACAGCCGAGCAGGATAATTACCTCTCTGGCAAAGACACGCTTGTAGTTAACGAATGCTACCCACTCCATCCAATCACAACATTTTTACTGCCACGTTTATCGGAGCGAATCGCTCAGAATGAAAGAACGCTTTTCACTTTCCTCACATCTAATCAAAAGAACACTCTAAAAGAGTTTGTTTTGGGAGCTGAAGACGAATTTCCAATTGTTACTCCTGACCGGTTGTTTGATTACTTTGAGTTAGAACTCAGAAAAGAACTCAAATCCTCTGAGTTGCACAAGATCTACATTCTTGCAGCTCGATTATTGAATCAGGTCGATGAAGATAGTCTGGATGCAAGGATTATTAAAACGATTGCGATCATCTATTGTGTTCAGCAGTTTGAGCGTGTAGCTCCAACCGTTGAAATGATTTGCAATATCTATTGTGTTTCATATGACAGAAAAGTGATCACACAGAAGATAGATGAGCTGATCAATCAGAAATATATTGTATATAGAAAAAATAGTACAAACTTCCTGTGCTTGAAGGAATCTAGCGGTACAGATATCAACTATGTTCTTGATAATAAGGTAGGTCAACTTCGTGAGGCTTTTGATTTTGAGTCAGCACTGAACCTTTGTGCAGGTAATAGCTTTCTTTATCCTGTCAAGCATAATGAAGAAAAGTGTATCACTCGCTATTTTGAATTCAAATTCATTAGATACCAGAACTTGCGTAAAAATATGTTCCCAGAAACGAAGACAGGAGCAAGCGGGTGTGTTTATGCGGTTATTTTTGAATCTGAAAACGATCTCAGAAAAGCATTAAAAGAAGGAAAATTTCAGATTTCTGATAGTCGGAGCATCGTTATTGTTCCGACCACATATAGTAACATCCGAGATGCAGTATACCGTTATCTGGCAGCGAAAGAATTGCGTGACAACTGCGGATATGAAGATGCAGTTCTGCGCAGCGAGTTTGATATGATAACAGATGACCTCGAAACGGTTATCTTCCAATTCATTGCACAATATACAAAACCAGAACTTGGTCATTCAATTTATTATTATGGTTCAAAAGAATATTATATCACTAGAAAATCAAAGTTGACAGAGCTTCTTTCAGATATATGCGATAAGGTGTATCCGCATACACCAATCGTAAACAATGAAAGCATCAACAAGGATAAACTTCCAGGAGTAGCGGTAACAAATCGCTCTAAACTGACAACTGCTATTTTGGAAAACGATGAGATGCAGCCGAATCTCGGACTGACTGGAACTGGTCAGGATGTTTCCTTCATGCGAAGCACCCTGATACAAACAGGTGTACTTCAGCAAAACGAAAGTAAACTGTCGTTTTCAGCTGAAAACGCTGAAGAAAGCATTCGCTATGTACTTGATGTGATTCGCACTTTCTTCCAATCTACCGCTACAGAAGGAGAGCGTTCTCTAGGAGATCTTTATGCTCAACTCGTAGACTACCAGTATGGTATCGGTATGAAGAAAGGTGCTATTCCTGTCTATATTGCGGTTGTTCTCCATGAAATGAAGAAGGATCTGATTATAAAGTCTAATGGTGTAGAGGTAAAAATTAACTCTGACACGTTGAACAGCATCAATGAAAAGCCGAATATTTTCTCTGTCCTTATGGAGGACTGGGATCAGGACAAAAAAGACTTTTTATCAGCATTAGATGAACTCTTTACAGATCATATCATTGAAAAAGAACGTTCTTTGAATAGCTTCTCATATATCGTCAGTGCTATGGATAGATGGTATCTTGCGTTACCTAAGTGCGCAAGAGAAATGCAGAGAAGATATACGAACGACAAACCTATTTCAAAAAAACACAAAGCCTTCTTCCAGCTGCTAAAAGCCGCCAAAAGCAATGCAAGAGATTATTTGATCATTCAGCTTCCGAATGTTTTTGAGGAAATGAATGCGAGTGAAACAGTTTCTGACCAAATCAAAAGCTGCAAGCAGGAGCTTGACCATGCAAAGGATGAGCTTGTTAAGCGTGTCATTAGAGAAGTTCATAATATATTTGCCACCACAGAAGGTATGTCGTTGAACACGCTTCTTACTGAATGGTATGAGAGTCTGTCAAAAAATACTGTTCAATATTTATTTGCCAACAATGAAAATGCAGTGTTGAAGCTGATTCCAACAGTAACAAATGATGAGCATATGTTTGCGGAACGGATAGCTAAGGCTGTTACGGGTCTTAGAATCGATGATTGGAATAATTCCATTCTTGAACAGTTCATTGCATCCTTGCAGCAATTCAAGTCTACAGTGGAAGAATTTGATTCAACAGCTGATCAAAGACAAGAAACAAAGGGAAAACAGTATAAAATCATCACGATCAATGAAAATGGCGAAGAAGAAGTCAAGAGTTTTGATCGTGTAGAGTACAGTAGAAGAGCTGAATTACTTTACAGAGATATTACTGGAGCCATTTCGGATATGGGTCAGTCTATCTCCGAACAAGAAAAACGGCAAGTTCTATTTGAGATTTTAGAGAGCTTATGCTAATGTGAGGGATTATCGTGCAGGAACACATCGCTTATTTTGACAACGCAGCAACTTCATTTCCAAAGCCAGAGGCAGTTTATCGGGCGATGGATGATTGTGCCCGTAACTATGGTGTAAGTATGGGGCGTGGACAGCATTTGTTATCAGCAAAAGCCTCCCATGTTGCTGATGAAACAAGAGAATTATTATTGCAGCTTTTTCACTGCACAAATAAAAAGGTCGTTTTTACCAATACAGCAACAGAGGCGCTCAACATCATTCTCACATCGCAGATTATTTCGGAGAAATGCATTGTATATATATCTCCCTTTGAACATAATGCCGTTACCAGAACGCTGCATCATATTGCTGAAAATAAGCACATTAAGATTAGACAGCTGATGGTTGATTCGGCTACCCTATGTTATGACATACATGCGATACAGCAGCAGTTTCAAGATGAACATCCGCACTGTGTGATCATAAGCCATGCAAGCAATGTCACTGGTGCTGTGGCGCCTATCAGAGATATATTCTCACTTGCAAAACGTTATAACTCAGTAACTATTGCCGATATGTGCCAAACGACTGGACTGATCGATACAGATATCAGCAGCTCCGATTTTGACTATGTAGTATTCGCCGGTCACAAAACCTTATACGGTCCACTGGGCATTTCCGGTTTTATCTGCCAGTATCCAGAGCAGCTCCCTCCGTTGATATACGGTGGAACGGGAATTGAATCAGCGAATCAAGATATGCCGATGTCTTCGCCAGAACGCTTTGAAGCGGGAAGCCATAGTTCGATCGCGATTGCGGGACTCAATGCTTCTGTAAAATGGATTCTTGATACGGGCATCCAAAATGTATACGAACGTGAGCAAGACAATAAAAGACGCCTAGTGGAACTACTAACACAGTATGACAATATTCGTATTATTCAAGCCGAAAATCAAATTGGTCTGATTTCTTGCTTATTCAATCAGTACAGCAGCGATGAAGTTGGGCAGGTTTTGAGTGAACAGCATATCGCATTTCGCAGCGGTCTGCATTGTGCTCCTTACGCACACCGATTTATCAATACATTCCCCGCTGGAACGGTTCGATTCAGCGTAGGATATTTTAATACGGAAGATGATCTCAGCATGCTTGATCATGCTTTACAATACATCTATGAGAACAGTTAGGCGGTGATAAAATGAGCCTTAATGAATTGGATATCCGAGATGAATATCGCTCTTTGCTGCATAATATAGCCGAAGAATTTTTGATTCCGGCACTTCAAAAAGCTACAGCGTATGATAGAGCCGTCGGCTTCTTTTCTTCGACTGTACTTGCGAGTATCGCATACGGAATTGAAGGATTAGCCAGGAATGGTGGAAAAATCCGACTAATCGCATCTCCTAAATTGACAGAAGAAGATATTGAAGCCATTAAAAAAGGCTATCGAGATCGTGAGGAAGTAATAACCGCTTCTTTATCCGCTTCCTTTACTCAACCAGAAAACTATGGGGAGCAAGAGCGATTAAATCTACTTGCAAACCTTATCCGTGACGAAATTCTTGATATAAGAATAGCACTTATTGATAATAGCGCTCAAGTGGGGCTTTATCATGAAAAACTAGGTATTATTCGTGATAATGATGGCAACATTATTGCTTTCTCCGGATCAATGAATGAGACCAATATGGCTTTAAATGTTAACTATGAAGCAATTGATGTTTTTTGTTCTTGGCAAAATGAGGTCGAACTTAATAAAACTCGCAAGAAGGTCAGCGCATTTGAGGCAATATGGAATAATTGTGAACCTGGCATTGTGGTCATGGACTTTCCGGAGACCGTAAAAAGGAATTTTTTACAGACATACTATCGTGAAAAAGTGGACTATAATAATCAATATACATCTAGAGCCGAACGGATACAATCGTATTCAGGTGCTAGAATTCCAGAAGGATTCCAGCTCCATGATTACCAACAAGATGCGATAGAGTCATGGGTTAATCATAATTATCACGGCATTTTTGATATGGCAACCGGTACTGGAAAAACCTATACTGGATTGGGGGCTATTGCTGAACTGAATAAAACGCTGAAAGGACATCTTGCTGTCATTATAGTTGCTCCGTATCAGCATCTTGTAGAACAGTGGGTAGAGGATATCAGATTATTCAACATGGAGCCAATTATAGGTTACAGCGCATCGTCGCAGAAAGACTGGAAGAAACGGCTCGAAAATGCAATCCGAAATCAAAAACTCGCTGTTAAGGGAGCAGAATTCTTCTGCTTTATTTGTACTAATGCAACATATGCTTCCACATATGTCCAGGAACAGATGAGAAAAATCCGTGGAAATTGCTTGTTTGTTGTAGATGAGGCTCACAATTTTGGTGCAGCAAATCTCAGCAAGCTTCTCAATGACACATTCCAATACCGCTTAGCACTATCTGCAACACTTGAACGTCATCATGACGAAGAAGGAACTCAAAAACTTAAAGACTACTTTGGAGAAAAGTGCATTGAGTATACCTTAGAGCGAGCTATAGAAGAAGAAAAGTTGACTCGTTATAAGTATTATCCTATAATGATAGAATTAACTGATGATGAACAGCGGCAATATTTTGCTTTGACGAAAGAAATTGGAAAATGCTTAAAGGTAGACAAGAATGGAAAAACTGCTCTGACAGAAAAAGGAAAAAAATTGTGCTTAAAGAGAGCACGTCTTGTAGCTGCGGCAAGTGAAAAAATAGAAGCACTTCGTCAACAAATATACCCATACAAGAATGATACTCACATCTTGGTATACTGTGGAGCTGCCTCTCTTCATGATGTTTCAAGTGATACATATTCCGTTGACGATGAAGAAATTCGTCAGATCGATCTTGTAACTGATCTATTAGGAAATCAAATGGACATGGCGGTGTCTCAGTATACATCACGAGAGAATATAGAAGAGCGCCAGATACTTAAGAAGGAATTTGCTGACGGAACGAATTTGCAGGCTCTTATAGCAATCAAGTGCCTTGACGAAGGCGTGAATATTCCAAGTATACGAACAGCATTTATCCTTGCAAGCACTACGAATCCTAAAGAATATATACAAAGAAGAGGACGAGTGCTAAGACTTTATCCTGGCAAAGAATTCGCTGAGATTTATGATTTTATTACTCTTCCGCAAAGTTTAGGCAGTGCTTATAGTGCTACTGAGCAAGAACTAAATATGGGAAAATCTCTTGTCAGGAACGAACTTCTCCGAGCATTTGAGTTTGCCCGCCTTGCAGAGAATTTTGTGGAAGCGAATATGAAACTTGATGAAATTCGTGAGTTGTACGATGTTCATGAGGAAGATTACTCATTGGGAGAGGAGTTTGAATACTATGTTGACTTCTGAGAAGCCATTGGTTGAAGTGGATGAGGCTAAGGTAAAGCGGCTGATTTACAAGATTATTGTCGCAGAAACTAAAAATATCAAGAGCGGTGAAAAGAACGACCAACAGATGGCGCAGACCATTCGGAAAATGATTGAGGAGGAAATCAAATGCTATTAAAGAGTATTACACTCAAAGATTTCCGTAATTTTATCGGAACACAGACCGTTGTTTTCTCTGATGATCCAGACAGAAATGTCACGGTAATTATGGGCGAGAATGGAGCTGGTAAGACAACCTTTGCTCAGGCCTTTACATGGTGCTTATATGGCGAGACCGGCTTTGCTGACAAAATGGTTATGAGCAAAGCTGTTCTGCAAACCATGTCTCCTAATGATGTTAAGCCCGTTTCAGTTGAAATCGTGCTTCGACATAACAACACCGACTATTACATCAGAAGAGAGCAGGAATTCCGCCGTGACTATAATGGGCAGGTAAAGCCCCTGACAGCTAAATTGACTGTTCGTTACAAAGGCAAGGATGGACAGCAGGAATTTGTTCCGCCTGCACAGGTGGAATACAAAATCAAAGAAATCCTTCCTCGAGAGCTTTCGGGTTATTTCTTCTTCAACGGTGAGCGTATAGATAAAATGAGCAAGGAAATCCAGTCCGGACGCAGCATGGAATTTGCTGATGCTGTTAAGCGACTTCTTGGTCTGGATACCTATGCTGCTGCATTACGGCAATTGCGTGGTGACCGCGCTGGTAAAACAACTGTCATTGGATATTACAATAGTCAGTACGATTCATCCAGCGATTCTCGTATCGGTCAGTATACACGCGAAATCGAACGCAAAGAAGCAGAATTAGCAAAGGTGCAGAAGCGCAAAGAGGAAATCGATGAGGCTCTTCCCAAGATTGAAAAGGAGATAAGAAGACTTCACAATCTTATAATGAATAATAGGAAGGGTGAAGAGCTTCGCAGCCAAATTGTCTCCAAAAGGGATCGGATCACACTGAATAACGGATACATCGGAAGCAGTACATCTGACATCCTTCAAGTTTTCCACAGAGACTATAAGTCCTATTTCTATAAAAAACTTATGCTTGATGCATTGACGATGCTTTCGGAAAATGAGGTTGCTGATAAGGGAATTCCGGATATTCACGCAAGAACTATCGAATTTCTCTTGAAGCGAGGGACTTGTATCTGCGGAACGCCCATCGCAGAAGATTCTCCAGAGCATCAGGCACTAATGGAATTGCTTAATTACATACCGCCTAAATCTCTTGGAACATTAATCGGAGAATTCGTCAAGGATTGTAAAACCAGATCGGGTTCAGGTGAAGACCTCTTTAAAATGATCAGTAAAAAGCTTGGTGATTTAAAAAGCAGAGAAGAAGAAAATCAGCGGCTTGAAGCTGATATCCAAGGAATCGAAGAAACCCTGAAACAATTTCAAGATATCGGTCAAGATCAGCAGAAACTGTCTGCGTATGAAAAGGATTCCAGAATGAAGCGGTCAGAACTTGCCGGTATAAATCAGCAAATTGGCGCTCTTACCAAAGAAATTGAGCGTTTGAATACCGAGAGAGGCGAACTGTCTTTGAAGAATGACAATAACCGCCGAATTGAGCTTTACAAGGCTTATGCTGAACGTATATATGCCATTCTGCAAGAAGACTATGCAACCCAGGAAACTCGTGTCAGAGATGAGCTTGAAGCGTGTATTAATGAAATATTCAAGCAAATCTATGCAGGCGGCTTTGAGCTTAGGGTTGATGAAAAGTATAATGTGACCACCATTGCAACGGGCTATTCAGATTTTAATGAGAACGTCGAAACTTCTACAGCCCAGAGTATCTCGATTATCTTTGCTTTTATCGCCGGCGTTATCAAAATGGCAAGAAGCAATGAGGACAATGATATGCTTTCTACCGAGGCGTATCCTCTAGTAATGGATGCTCCGCTTTCTGCTTTCGATAAGACCAGAATTCAGACTGTATGTGACACGCTTCCCAATATTGCAGAGCAGGTAATCATTTTTATCAAGGATACAGATGGTGAAATCGCAGAAAAATACCTTTCTGAGAAGATTGGCAAGAGCTATCTGTTTGATAAGAAGAATGAATTTGAGACATA
>CAKUYO010000049.1 GCA_934716995.1 uncultured Bacteroidales bacterium
TTTTTGAGAATTGAGCAAATATTTGACACGCTAATTTATTATCAATCAACCACTTGCTATTAATTAGCAAACCCTAATTACTAAATGTATAACATACAGACCTAATGAAACTTTGCCTATATGGACTATGTGAGTATTTAATGATTTCATTCCATTTAGAAATCTATATCCCACATTCAATAATGCAAATAATCCAACAAAGGCTGTCGCAAATCTATAAGCATACAACAATAATGATTTTGGTATGTAAGGAATATCTTCAAGAAAGAAAGGAAGTTTATGCATATTCCAAAAGCTTGCCATAAAAAGCCAAATAATACCACAAAAAATCATAAACCATATATTGTTAGTTATTAATAGTTTATTATATTTATTGCAGTAATATCCAATTATATAAAAGACAAAGTAATATGATATAAATTGGAAACCAAATATACGAATATCTCCAAAAGCCATAACTAAAACAATAGATACTGTTATCACACCATCCATTATCTCTTGTCTTATATTAAGGATTCTTGACAACACATTTCCTATTATAAAGATCATACTTATAACCCAAAGTGCCCAAAGAAACCAAAAGAAACCACCAGCAACAAATGTATGAATTATATTATCCAAGTAAAAAGAACCACCAATAGCCCACTTGATAACAGACCATAGAAGGTATGGAACCAAGAGTTGCCTTGTTCTTCTTTTACAAAGTGTTAGATATGATTTATACTGTGTGTGTGGGGGGGGGGGGAATTTATTAGGTCTATAATTAACAAAACCACTTAAAGCCATAAAAGCAGGCATGTGGAAGGAATAAATTAAATTCCACCAATAATTAGACTCACATTCTCCATCATTCATACAATACTGTATAGCATGACCCATAACGACCAACAGCATTAGCCAACCTTTAAGTGAATCAACCCAAACCAATCTCGTTTTATTCATAATTTCAAATATTTGTCTACTACAACTCTGTTTACTCGTACAAAATCAAGTCTATCTCTTAACGTTTCCCTTGTATTGTCATAATAAGGCTTTTGTAAAATGCTCACAATTGTATCTGCGGCTTTAATCGGCTCTCGACTGATTATTGTGCTATTGTGAAGTCCCTCCAATTGTTTGGCAGCATCACCTACATTTACGCTGAATACAGGTTTGTTAAGAGACAGGGCTTCACGAATAATGTTCGGTGAACCTTCTTCATCGCTGGTGAGCAACAGAAAATCAGAAGCGTTAATATAGTAAGGCACCTCTTGAGGCTTCACTCCACACATTATAAGCAAAGAATAATTACCACCCAAACACTTCACAATATTTTCAGCTATATCACGACGTTTTATGCTTGTATTACTCACATCCGAGAACAGCACATATTTCTTATTCACCTCTAATCCGAGATGTCTAATAGCTATTCTTTTCTCTATCGGTTTGAAAACTTCATAATTCACACCAAGTGCTTGTACAAATTCTTTCTTTTGTAATATGCAAGACAAGCATTTGGGAACATAGTCAATCATTTCAGCAGCAACAAATCCGCATAAGTCAAAAAGACGAATGCTTAGGAAAGAAGCCTTTTGATTCAGTTTTATTTTCAATCGTTCTTTCCATCCTTTTGCTGTCTTCAATGCTTTGGCATGAATATCCGTTCCATGGAAAGTTATCACCTTCTTAGCATTGACACCCAATAATGCGATTCTGATAATCAACGCATATAATCCACCAAAATGAATATGGACTATATCATACTTTTTTGCTGAACGTCTAATATTCCCTAAAGATAAAATACTATTCGTGAATGGCAGGAATTCCACCTTATCAATACGCTCATCTTTAGCCAAAGCATCTCGCATCCTATACATGATGGGATTTCCAACCCCTTGATTATTTTGTCGTTGGTTTGAAACTAAAAGGATCTTCATCACTCCAATATTTTTTGTATTGACTTCCTCAAAAACGCTAATCCTTTACAAAAAGGATTCTTTTGTTGTCGTGTCCATCGTTTTGCATAATCATCAAAAATCTGTTCTCCAGTAAGCTGATACATTGCCTGCATTTGAGCTATATGAAGATTATGATAGAAAGGACTGGCTATCAATCTGTCAAGACTATACATGCTCCAATAATCACACTTGAACTTAGGCAGTATTTTTACAAGTGATTTCATTGTATTGTCTAATGCCTGCTTATATTTCCCCTCGTCATGAGTAGCCACTACATAATCATACAGTCCCCACCAAGAGAAAATAAAACCATTCATCACCACATTCTTAAAGGTATATTCCATCAGAAAAGCATCTTCACCTTCGTACTTGGTTGTTCCTCCCTCATTCAATGGCAAAAGCATGAAATCTATTGCCTTTTTAGCTGCATCCAGATACTTTTGCTCCTTGGTATATACATACGCTCGAACCAGCACAGAAGCACCTTCGCCTTGTGCCATTGCTCCATATGGTGTTTTTGGACAATAGTGAGAGAAGTTGTTCCAGCGCCCCCCGTCATCTTGATGCGCCAAAGTCCACTCTACACATTGAATAAACTTACGGATATAACTTTCTTCTTTGGTTTGTAGATACAAATCATAGCATCCAAGAGCATATTGAAAGATTGCTACGGGGAAATAAGTAAACTTGCCTTTCTCCAAATTAAGCTTTGGGAGTTCTGTATTATCCAACAGTTCCGGCATTTTTGTCACTTTTTCCATCATATTGTTATAGTACCCACGTATTTCATCTTTCGCAAAGCACTTACCTATATCTTGATTAACATGCCACACACTCTTGCCTGCGAGCATCAGATACCAACGTTTAATTTGATACATCGATAAAGCCATTATAATAATTTCATATATGTGAGGCCATCCTCACCTCTTGTCCTGTAAATCTCGAAGCCATTACGTTCGTAATAGCGTCGAGCCCGCAGGTTGCCTGTCTTTACAGACAGCAGGCATAGCTTACGCCCATGAATCTTCATAGCAGCAAGATATGCTTCCATCATTGATTGTGCATACCCTTTGCCACGTCCTTCTGGTATGACACATACAGAGAGAAGATCGCCTCGCTGATTATTTAATATGTTTTCATATTTGTCATTTACTATTGTCCAGTCACTCAGAGATGGCTTATGTTTGAAGCGTGCCAACATCTTGTTCCATGTCTGCTTGTTGCCACTCAGCATCAGCAGAAAAGTCTTCCATAACACCTTAAATCTATTGTGTTTCATAAAATTCTGCATTTGATCATCCTTATCCATATAGTAACCCATGCAGAATCCTACAATTCCTTTGTCTTCATCATCAGCCACCCAGAACAATTCTGGATTGTCGTTTAAATACTCTCGGTAGAAAGATACTAATAAATTACCCCCCCCGATTACATTTTTCAACTTGCACAATTGCGATGAATAGCTATCTGGAAAACAGATACTATGCACCTTTGCAATGGCAGATAAGTCATGTATTGTTGCTTGTCTTATCATAATTGTTTTATTTAAAGCAATTTAACAACAGCTCTTTATCAAACAGATTATACTTATTTTCTATATTCTTTAATTTTGCGGCTTTTATCATACAATCAGCCAATGCTTCAGGATCTTCAATATCACAATAATAGCCATTTTTACCATCCTGAATAATATCCTTGATTACAGCTACACAGGTAGTACTTGCAACAGGACGATTAAAACATTGTGCCTCCAACACCACATTAGGGAAGCCCTCCATACGCGAAGGAAGTACAAATACGTCACAATGTTTCAAAAAAGGATAGGGATTGCTTTGAAATCCCCTAAAAGTAAAGTCTGACAACTTATTTGCCTTGCCTACGAGTTCTTTAGCATATTCGGATGTATTACGTCCCACAATATTCATACATGCATTCGGGATTTCAGATTTCACCTTAGGCCATGCTTTTTCCAAAACATCAATTCCTTTAGAATATGCAATGTTGCAAACATTCAAGAAATTAACCTTTGAAGCATCAAATGGGTCAACACTTCCTTCTGCCGAAGAACGTACATAATCAATATCTATAGGATTGTTGATAGCTACAACCTTTTCGTTTGGCAAGTTGTAGTACTCTAAAAGTTGATTACGCATTTCCATGTTCTGAGCAATAATAATCTTTGCTGATTTCAATAACCATTGGTTGATTGATTTAATTATTGCCATCTTTAACCCTGCAACACCTTTGGATAACTTATTTTTAGGCATGTTCGGAATACGAACAACAATCGGACACTTTTCTATCTTTGCTGCAAGCAAGCCTACAATACTAACGTGCTCACGGCTGGAGAAATAAACACTATTTGGTCGTTCCTTCATAAATGCTTTCAACTTAGGAATTGCACTCAGAACTCGCTCGCATTCGAAACTTACCATTTTAAACTCAGGCTCTATCCAATTAAGCATTTCACCCTTACGGTATCCAAAATTCACGAACTCAACATCATACCCCTCTTTATGCAAAAGCCGCGCGATTGTAATAGAAACTCTCTCTGCTCCACCAGCAGAAAGATCCGGGAGTAGAAAATATATTTTTTTCATTTTAAGTAAGTTGGTAAATTGTTTTGTTCTGTTAAGAGTTTTTTACATGAATCAATATGCAAACAACATATCATTATAATAAAGTAAATATCTTTGCTATAATATGATACCTTTCCATAATCTAAAATTAAATTAAGAATAATGAACAATAGTATCATAACTGCATAAGGATCTTTTTTCAGAAAACTTATTTCACACCTTATTAGTTTTATATATATCCAATATACAAATAATAAACCAACAACACCTCCATTTGCGGCGACTTCTGCATAATTAGAATGCAAATAACAGTCATGCCCTGTATATTCATAAGCTAACAGACGACCATTTCCCATACCTATGCCCAGTAAAGGTGTCTCAAAAAACTGTCGGAAGCCTATCATTCTATAATATGCACGTATCATAGATGAACTGTCTTCTTCTCCTTTTCCAGTAAATGACGCTATGAGTCCATCCATTCTGTCAAGCGTACCACCAAAAAAGCCTGATTTTCCTATTACCCAAAAAACAACAGAAAGAATAAATACAGATAAAATAGCTACAACAAATTTAGGGATCCCTTTTTTCTTTTTTTGTTTATACGGTTTAAATAGCATTATATATATGATTCCTATTACTAACATTATAAATGCCTTTCGACTTCCTGATGCAGACACTATTATAAAGCATGGAAAACACATTAGTATATCTATAATATTCCTACGACGTTGAAAAAAATATAAAGCTATTAAAATAGACGTACTACAACACATTCCTATCACATTTACATTAGCAAAAGAGTTTTCCATACGCCCTGCTTCTTCTATAGTATCTTGCAGACTGTCAAAGCCAACAAATATAATGGTATAAACAGACAAAATAAAGCCACTCCACATTACTATTGATAACAAACGCGTTATTGCTACTTTTGAATATGCCTCATAAAGTAGTGTAAAAGCGATTAATAGTTCAAATATTGTAACTCCTTTTTCTATAGCATAATCAGCATTCCATGCCCACAATGCTGAAAATATACAGAATAAGGAAACACTCAACATATAAATATGAAATATTCCTACATTCTTGATCATAGAAAATCCATAATATTTACAGTGAATCAGATAAATTATAAAAATAAGACCCAACATGTAATATACTCCATTTATATCATTTGAAAATACAATAAATGATATATAAAGCAATACAGTTAACAAGTCTTTTATTTTCTCTAATACCGATATTTTTTCTTGAAATAAACTTAACATATAAAAACATTCATTATTTTTTGATGTATTTTCACATTTTATGATTCCACTCTTCAAGCACAAAAGGTATAATACCAAGTGTAGGTTAGAATGTTAGTTTACCAACATATATTTAACCTATTACATTATACAAATCTACATTTAAGAACTTAAAACCATCAGACAGCAGTTCTGCTATAGCTATTATATTATTTAGTTTCTCTGGCTTTATTTCAATATAATTAGAATCCAACTCTATTCCTTTTTTACGAAAGGTAACAACTGTCCTTCAGTAATATAATAGTTGGCATAATGATCAACAATACGTCCAAAATCAATCTTGAAGCATTTAACATTGCCATTAAAGCAGAAAAACTTATAATCTTTTAGTTATTCAAATGATTCTTCTGTTTTTTTAAATAATTTCATTGTTTAATATCAGAATTTTTCCACATTTCCATCTAAATTTATTAACTCTCCAAGTCGCTCATTCCAATCAGTAGGAGTAAACTCCCCAAATCCAGCTGCAGGATAGAATGTAATTTCACCAAAATATTCTTTGTCATCTATTACATATAAATCTATTCGAGAGAACTTTATATCTTTGCTCAACTTGCGACAGATTTCCTTCATTTGTTCAAGATGTACCGGTTTTGCAACTGGCTCTACTCCATTCTTTGCAACTGGATTCAATCCTACGAAAGGCATATGATTCCATTCCATATCATAGAAATCAATGGTTTCTTTAGTATGACGATCACGGATAACTTGACAATAGTGAGGTTCTCCATTAAAACAGAAAAATTTGTAATCTGGTAAATCAGAGATTTTAGCATTTTCTTTAGCTTTACGCTCAGCCATAAACTTCTCAGCTATTATTTTTCGAGGAACATTCAAATAAGGCTTTTCACGATAGGTCTTTCCAGCATTTGAATGCATTGAAGTCTGCAACTTCTTTATTGCTTTAGCCTTGTCAAAATGTGTTTTATCCGAGCAAACGACAACACCGCATCCTCCTCCACCATGAGTGGTTTTCAATACAAACTGATTTGGAAGAGAATCCCAATCAATATCTTCCACACAGTCCCATACGCCCAGAGTAGGAATAATGTACTGTTCACCTATTCTCTGTGCCACATAGTCTTTAGCCGCCAATTTGTCCACCATCTTGGTGTACTCAGGCTTGTAGTCATTTACTTTCAACCATTGCAGCTTTTCTGTGAATGTCTTGGGATCATTCCAGTTTATCCAACGTCCCATCTTGCATCTGTATCTTAGCGAAAGATACATTTTGTCAGGAAGGAATCCTAAGAAGTTCCTTACGATGGAATCACAAAATTCCATTCTGTTGTGCAACAAGTAGTTCAATCCACGTTTTATAGATGTCATAATATAATAATTTATTCGTTTCTTAATGCAAATATAAGTTTATCTCTATGAGCCTCACAATCTACATGATTAAGGATATTAATTGCTTTTTGCCCACATATAAACTTAGGCAACAATCCTAAAGAAAGCAGTTTGGGAGAGAATGCGTCCTGAATACGGTTCCATTCTGGACAATTCGTTATTTGTGCAATTTTTGTAATACTCTGTAGTTTTAGCCCTGAGCGAATTGCTATCAGATTTAATCTGGTTTAATTCGGCAATAGTGTTGTCAAAAGCAGTGGTATCCAACAATTCTAATGTTGGTTTAATTCCATATTGACAGTATGGATATATATAGGAGGTGATAACATCACTAAAAGACAGTCCTACCATATATCCTTCATTCCAAGAGCAATTTCTAAGACCTTCTTTGTCAAAACAAAAATTTCCCAGTCCATAAAAGATAGGTTTTCCTTTATATGTCTTATAACCAGAATAGCAATGCTGATGATGATTGACAACTGCATCTGCCCCTGCATCTATAAAGAAACAATATGTCTCTACCATACGAGGTGATGGCAACTGGAACATTTCGTGTCCGCCATGTACTATCAAAAGCACATAGTCCGCAATATTCTTAGTCTTCTGAATAGCGTAGAACTGACGTACGGGGTTGAGAGGATTGGCACCTGCTTCTGTATCTGTTGCTATAGTAAACTCATGCTCACAACAGTTGATGACAGCAAGTGTTTTTCCGTCCTTTTCTATATAAAGGATCTCTTCTGCGTCTTTTAAGTTATCTCCTACTCCAACAACATCAAGTCCTTGGTCTTTACAACATTCTACTGATTTATGAAGCCCTTCGGTTCCATAATCAAGTATATGGTTGTTTGCCATTGTCACTCCTGTAAAGCCTGCGTATCTCACAGCTTCTGCTGCTTCCTTTGTACAACGAAGGTTAGGGTCACATTTTTGAATTGGATTATAACCATTTTCCACTATAGGACTCTCAAAGTTGACAAACGAGAAGTCTGACGACTTTATAATTACTCGAATTTCCTCAGGAAAAAACTTAGAAAACTGCTTAACTTCAATTTGTTTGGCAAGTCTTCCTGTGGGGGCAAAGTCACCGGTAGTAAGTATTTTCATTTTCAAATTTTATTTGATTTTAATAAACCAACTATATGATTAGATATAATATACTTAAAAGTAAACAACAATGACATACATAATATCAGCATTGCGATAGATTGAGATATTATACTATCACTTGGATATAGTATTCCTTGACACCAATATAGACACCACAGCATTGTGTATATCAAGCCGGGATTTTTATATATTTCATCATTATTTTATACCTATTAAAAACTTGGTAACTTTATGTTTCATCAACATCAGACTAATATAAT
Organism: uncultured Bacteroidales bacterium; assembly: GCA_934716995.1. Taxonomy (GTDB): domain Bacteria; phylum Bacteroidota; class Bacteroidia; order Bacteroidales; family Paludibacteraceae; genus Colicola. Next base: position 8,541 of record CAKUYO010000049.1, read on the forward strand.
ACGAGACTAATATTGATAACAAAAAATTTAATGTACACATTACATATGGATTTATAAAACTTTGAAAGTTCCATAACAACACACATATAATTTGTTGGTGAAATAGATATATAGGGAAACTTACTATCGTCAAGTTCGTGAATAATTTATTATCCCAACGTAACTTACTTGCAAGGAATGACAATAGAAGAAAAGCCATTATTGCTCCACTGACATCACATATAATTCTTGATAAAAGAGACATTACCTTACCTATTATACCATTTGCAAAAATGTCCAAATTAAAAAGGGTAAAGAATACAAGATTTACCAAAAGGAATAAGATGCCAAATATTAACATTTTGTCAGATTGCATATCCGAATATCTTTTTCTTATCATACAGCCAATATAGAAAAATAAGAGATATCTCATTGAAGTCAATATTTGAAAAATATTTGGACAAACATTCCCTAATACTATTCCACCAATGAAAATGATAAAAACCAACACAATTTGACCCCGTTTTATCTTTGTAAGAATGTAATCATATATAACAAATACATTAAACAACATCAACAAAAACCACAATTGCGATGGTGATTCTCCCAATGCATAATCTTTAACTACATCAATTAAACTATACGAATAGAAAAATGTCCTAATAGGAATAACCCAGAATAAGGATATTGCTATATATGGAACTAATAATCGCTTGAATTTGTTCTTAATATACTTTCTAAAATCCTGATATCCTTCCTTTTCGTACTTTATATAATAATAAATATACCCAGAAATCAATGTAAACCCTTCTACGTGGAAGGTACCAAGCCAAGATGACAGAATTGCAAGAACTTCATTTGTTTCAGACACTGTACACACACGAAACCAATTACCACCATAAAATGCAGCACTATGGCATAGTACAACCAACAGCATTAATACTGTTTTGGCAAAATTACAATAGCTCAAATTTCTCATTTGCAATAATCTTATTGTAGTTTGTTGATATATTTGTCAGGAAGAAATCCTAACATAGCAAACGCCTTAATAAAACGTTTATTAAACATTACATAGGTGACTACAAAGTATATTATTATACAAAGTAGAATACTTATCAAAGTCCAGAACATTGATTGAGAAACCATTCTCATACCATAAGCACATACACTCATTATTATTGTTGGTATAGCAACTGGTATAATACGTTTCAATAAATCAAGAACCGGATAACGTAGTATGAAATACATCGACATTAGTTGTGCCAACACAAAAGTCACACGTAGTAATGATCGGGATATATACAAACAATCAAATCCTTTTGGAGTTGCCCATATCAATACGGGAATCATTAATACTAAATTTACAAGAGATACAGAGAAGGACAGGAATGTCTTGCCTATAGCATTATATAAACCATTGGCAAATGTACCTAAAACCATTGTTATAGATGACAATAGTCCCCATAGACCTATAAAGTTACTTGCTTCACCCCACTGGTCTCCTAACAAAACCATTGTTATGAAATCTTTATACAACCAAATTCCTGCACTTAATGGGAAAATAAGAAAAGCAAGGGATGTCATATAGTCAGTATATGTCGACTCAAGTTCTGACTTCTTATTTTGCAATCGAGTCAATGCCACAAACAAAGGACCAGAAGCAGCTGCCACTATAAGTCCCATTATTTGATTTACAGTAACCATTGACGTTTTGTATATTCCTATATAATAAGCAGACAGGCTAATACTAACGATAAAGGTGTCAGAATATGATGACATCCATGTAGTAACTGACTCCAAAAGAATCCACCAACTATAAAAGAACATTCCTTTTAGTTGGGCAATAGAGTAATATAATTTTGGTTTCCATTTTGAACGAATTGTCAAGACGATTGCATTTGCTAAATTACTTGCAAGTGTTCCAATTATCAAAGCCCAATAACTTGAAGTCAGTATTGCTATAGGAATTGTTACGAACAATGGAACCAATATAGATATCATCCTAACGAAGAACAAGGACTTGAAATCCATATCTCGCTTAAATCGTGCCATTTGTATACTACTAAATGCATACATAGGAAGCGAAAGAGCAGCAATAGCCACAACATTACCCAAGCCTGGATTACCAACTAATGTTGCCAACGGTTCACTAAATACATATATCATCAACCATAGGAGTGAAGAAACGGATAAGTTTGTCCAAAAAGCAACATCTGTACATTGGTTTAACTCTGTATTGTCAGCAAATTTATGTTGTATAATGTATTTTTGAAAACCAGCATCAGCAAATATTTCTGCAAAGCTTACTATCATAGTAATGGTAGCAACAACTCCAAAAGCATCAGGTGTCAACAGACGAGCCAACACCATATTTACTAACGGTAGTACTAATCGCGATGCTACCTCTGTGATAGAGGACCATCTTGTCGCATTTGCAGTTTGACTCTGTAAAGAACTCATTATTTTGAAAATTTTCTTTTTATAAAACTTTTAATTCTTCTTGATAACAATTTGTATCGTCCTTCTATAGCCTCATAGAGTTCTCCTTTATAAGGATTAAGTTTCAATATATCTTCGCAAGTAAGAGGCTTATTACCAGCTTTAAAGAAGCCATGATTTGTTATATAGAATTTATTTGCATCTAACAGATCTTGCTGCATGTAGTAGTTAGGCCTTTTTTGAAAATGAATATAGATATATTCTTGCTTTTGGAGTTTATCATCCGACAAATAAACATGATAAGTTTTTCCATTCTCCCAACAGAATGTCTGCATAGGATAATTTGTTGTTTTTTTATCTAATCCATAAGCTTCTCCGATACGATAACGCTTATATATTGTTGCCATATCAACAAATATCCTTTTAACAAAAATACTTACATTCAAATGCTTATGTATTCTGTAGATACCACTAAGTTCATCGAACATACAATTATCTTCATTAGTAAAGACTTTTCTATAATCTAAGTTTTCATAAATAGTCTTATATGAATTGTTCATCTTATCACTATTTTTATATAATGCCAAATGACCTAAAGTACCGAACTTATCATAACTGTATAAATCATACTTATCAAAGAAATATTGTAAGTCACCAAATATCAAATCTATATCACAATGTCCCCAATAGTCATATCCCTTGAGTATATCTGCAAACAACAATCCATATAGAGGTTTATAATCACAGCATTTATATGGATTTGCCAACGCAGCTTCAAATCCTAAGACTACAGTCGCTTTCTTTTGTAAATCACTTAATAGCATATTTTTGACAATAATATTGTCATATGGTACATTCAATTCTTGATCCGTAACAATTATAAAATCAACAGTAGGATTTTTACCGCAAGACTTAAGCCATAAAGGAAAGTAATTTGGGAACTTACCAAAATAGGCAACAATTATCGCAATTTTATTCATAGTTATTTATGTTAAATTTATTTTTACACTAAATTTTGATTACACTTGATATTGACTTTCACTGTAATAAAAGTCAAACGTTTATTGTCTTAACCTTGATTTTTATTTAAGTACGACTCCCAGAAAACAACAATCTGGTCATCTTGTTCATACTTATGATTTTAGAACCTAAAATACAAACAAAAAGAACAATAACAACATCAAGAAAGATTGCTAACGGATAACACGAAACAAGTTTGCTTATTATTGTACAAACTATAGTATTTATCAAACACATTGATATTGCATAGATATGTAATGTTTTCCTACCTAACAATAATATAGGATTTACGATAAACATTTTAACATACTTATTTTTACCCCCCCCGAAGGCAATATTACGATAGAATCGTAAAGAAATATCAATCAATAATAAAATCGTACAACTACCAACACAGCCTGATATGACTCTAATAACATCACGCATAACTTGCGTATTAATATCTGACACAAAAATATATGTACCTGTGTTATAAATGAAAGCCTCCTTGTTGTACATCAATGACAAAGTAAAACACCAAACAATGGCTGACAATAACAAAACAGAAAACTTCTTCTTTGATATTCTGTTATAAATATCCAACCTGTTTACTATATAGCCAATCCCGAAGAAAGGAGCTAAATATATACACCAATTTAATATTGACACATTAGGAACTATAAACGAAATTGGAATCATCAATAACGTTCCCACTAAGATATGGGGTAATTTATACTTTACCAAATGGCTATATACAAGAGAGATTATCAACAATGCCCATAAAAACCACACTCCCTTTATGAAATAATTCCCTACACAATTAATCAATGACCCGAAAGACAAAGCGCCTTTTAACCACATAATAGTTAATTGAGCAAGTACAATCAATATTGAGAATGACATAGCTGGCAAACCTATTGTACGTAATTTATTCTTGATAAGTTCTTTGCATGAATACTTTTTTGTTTGATAATAGAAAAGATATCCACTAATAGCTATAAATAGGGCTTACTAAATTATTTTTACCAAACATTCTAGTGTTGGGGTTAAAACACCCACAAGGTTGTCAATGCCATAGA
>CAKUYO010000050.1 GCA_934716995.1 uncultured Bacteroidales bacterium
CTGCTCTTCAAACCTGGAAAGTGCTAGAAATCAAGATTTCATGCGGGTTAATGCCGTGATGCATTCGCAATGGCTTGAGGGTTGCGTTTGTTACATCGTTTTGGTATAACAACTCACAACCTCGCAATGGCTCGACACCTGCAAATTGATGTCATAATCGTGCATTTTTCGGGTTCGTTCTTGGGAACAATGCGATACAGGTGTGAGGAAAAGGGGAGGGGATGTCGGATACGGTGGTCGTTCTGGGGAACAGAGCAACATTACAGAGGGTCGTGGTTGATTACATAAATAGTGCTGCGAGAAGCACCTTGTTTGTTCAGCCACCGGTCATCTACCATCTTGACTAAAAGGTTTCGTGCGCGACGCTGCCCGATGTTTAACAAAGTAGCGGCTTGGGTAGTCGTGATGGATGGATTTTCGAGGACATAATTGTAAATTTGCCGCTCCTGTTCATTTGTCGGCACTTTATCGGCACTTTGTCGGCACTTTGTCGGCACTTTATCGGCACTTTCCCGGCACTGCTCATTGTTTGTCGGCACTTTGTCGGCACTCACATTATTCTGAGGAATGTCCGGAGCAGCACTGGCGGTATTCAGTTGGTTTCGATAGATATTGATACGCAAATCAACTTCGCCGCCGATAAATTCTGGATCACGAAGACCATAGGCCTTGACTTTTCCCATGATGCGTGGAATGCCACTGCCCCAGTGTTCGATGAGATTCATATAGGCAAACGCATAGGCGAGAGCTTCATTACGGATTTTAGAGTATCCCTTTTTCATGCGTTCCAAGGTCTGCCCCATTGGAAGTTTTCCTGGAGAAGTGATTTCGAGGCGGTTATCATAGAGAGCAATCTGAATGTTACCATGATCCAGATAGCTGCGGTGAACTACAGCATTGACAATCAGCTCACGAATAGCATCGGGGGGGATTTCGTAAACGTCCTGTCGGTAGACGCCATTGAAAGAAGCACCCATGCGGATATTACGGAGTACAAACTGATAGGCCTGCTCAATCTGTTCCCAGAGAGGACCAGTGTATTCACGACGGTCTACGAAGATTTCTTTTGTAATACCTTTGAACACGCCGCATTGGATAGCAAAATGAAGCGGACCGGTGCCCGTCAGGATGGCATAGGCATTTGTGGGATAGTGCTTTTTATCCTGTTCGACAAGGATACCCCAAGAGCATAGCTGCTGAATACCAACATTACGAATGGCAGCCTTTTGCTCATCGGTAAGGGCGTTCTTTAATGCCTGTTTTCTCATGTCCTTGCAAAGAGCTGTGATGTCAGATTTGGTGATTTTCCAGCCAGTGCAAAGCGTCTGATCAAAATGTCGATTACTGCCTTCAAAGGTCAGTTCTTTGATCATGGCTTCATCAGCAAGGCGCGTAGTGCCAGAAACCCGGACAAATACGCCATTTTCTTTGCCAAGAGATTTGATGTAGTAAGGACGCTGCCGACCTTCAAAAATTTCGACGATAATAGCTGTCTTTCCACCGAAATCTTGCAATGTGATATCGGGAATAATCGCAGGTTCGCAACTATCGGATATGGCATTTGCAATGGCATCCATCACTCGAAATACATCTTCTTTTGGAAAACCGATGACCTCTTTAGTGTCATCGACAACACCAAAAACGATTTTACCGCCGCCACCATTTGAAAAGGCGACAACGGACTTCATATACTTGATGCTTTTTTCTGGAAGCCTTTCCTTGAATTCAACGTTTTTGGACTCTCCAGCGAGAATATCATCAATGGTCATGGGTGGTCACCTCACTTGTGTTCTTGATTTAATAGTACCATGGAAATACTGGGATTTCAACAAAAATGCCTGTTGTTCAAATGATTTGTAGGTGCAGATTTCCAATTTGATTACAGCATATATTCAATAAGTTCTTCGGTTGTTTGCAAATTTTTGCAGGATATAATTTATCTTAAGTATCCCAGTTTTTAGCCAAATCAAGAGCAAATGAAATATCGGAAGCATGAATTATTCCAGCGTTTTCCTTAACATAAAGTGGGATTTGTGTATTTGTTTCTTCGTCAAAAACGAACTTCTTTTCAAATTCGTATCCACTGATTACACCTGCAATAGAAAAAAATGTATTGTCTGCCTTTTTATAACAAACTGGGCCACCAGAAAATCCGGGATTATTATGACCATCTAGAAATAACAAAGAGGGACTCGGCTTAAGCATACCGGAAAAAACGGCTTTTTTTACAAACGGAACTGGAGCAAAACTATTAGGAAAAGTTGTAACAAAGTTGTCATAGCTATAAGGATATCCTAAAAAATAAACGTCTTGACCATAAATCAAATCTGCCGATGTTAGATTGTTTTGCATTTTATCAGATACTTCATAATAGGGATGGGTTTTCATTACAGCGATATCAATTCTTGTATCCACAGGATATTTGATAGAAACTGTAAATGTTTGGTATTGACCGTTGATGAGCAGTTCTATTGATGCAGTTATAGGAAATCCGGCACTTTCAAAAATATGTTTAGCAGTAACTAGATACTGAATGTTATTTTCCTCAATAGTAAAAGCTGTTGCACATGAATCATGATATTTGATCCGGAATGTTCTTGTTAAAACATCATACGAAACCATAATGCATCCTCCAAACATAAAACCTTTGAAATGGCCTTTAAAATTGATGTGGTATTCCAATCGCATATAAACGGTTATCCGAAAGAACAAGTTGGCTTTCGCGTTCCCAATTATCTACATTTCTGTATCGTTCAGAGAGGGAGTCCTTTAAAATGTAAATATTTTGGTTTGATGATCCACGAATGCTCATATTATCGTTCAATTCATCTATATAAGGGCCATCAATCAAAACACCGATATATGGAAGCAGTTGATTGAGTACATAATTTTTTTGGATTTCTTCAAATGTATAACCCGTATATACGAGAATGTCTTCAATACCTAGAAACCTAATTTTTGCGAGCAGTTCTTTTAATGGTTCTGGCTGATAGAAAGGGTCTCCACCCGTTATCGTAATGCCGTCAATTTTATCTCTAAACTGCTCGATTCTCTCTATAATAAACTCGACAGAAACAGTTTTGTCCGGCTGAGTTGTTTGCAATTCTGGATTAGAACAGTTTTTGCACTGCCGGGGACATCCTATAGTCCAAATACCAAGTCTTTTTCCATATCCGAGTGTTTTTACAGGATAAAATAATCGATCAATTTGAATCCTCATGACAAGTTACCTTAAAAGCAACATCAGCAAAGCGTAGAACATCGTCAGAATGTAACTCCACTGTCTCGCCTTTTAATAGCCTTTTGTCATTTACAAATGTCCCGTTAGTGCTTTCATCTGTTACCCAAAAGGCACCATTTTCAAGCTTGAGTTTTGCATGATAGCGGCTTGTGTAATCGCTTGCATTCAACAAATCCGCAAGATCAGAAGACATTCGGCCAACTTCGATATTTTCACAGACAGGGAATTCCATTCCGTTATTAACGGAAGTAAGAAGCCATGATTTTTTTTGTGGGAGGGAAGAATCGTTTTGCTCAGTTGGCTGAACAAATGCCAAATCTGCACCACACTCTTCACACGCCATTGCTGAAATCGGGTTTGCATGACCGCAAAATTCACAGATTCTGACTTCAGCCATCTATATACATCTTCTTTCTTTTTTGAGTGGAAGCTCGGCGGCTGTCCGATTGCCAAGTAGTGTCAACAAATCGGACGTATTCCTCTGAAGGAGGATATACCTTTTCATCTGTAAGAATTATACCGCGTTCTTTTAATTTTTCTTTTACTTTTGGATAGTCAGGGCAAAAGCGTTGCATATCTTGGCATATTTCTGCTTTACTTGCGTTGGCACTAGATTTTCCAACTACTTCAAACATAACTGCCCCATCCGTTGAAGATGCAACATTAACAAAAGAATTAGGCGTATAGTCAAATTCCTTCTTTTCAATTGTGCGTGTTTTAGTAGTCAAAGTCGTTGTATCACATACTGAATAGCCTAGTTCTGCCATAGATTCCTTTAGCGCAGTTCCGACGTATTCAGCTAGTGTATGTTGCTCTAGTTCTTTTTTCATCAATTCAATTTGTTGATGAAGTGCATCCTTATCCTGTGGGAATTCATCAGCGGATTTTCCCAAAAGTGTGCATAACGATTCATACTCTGTTCGAGCGGCAATTATGGTATGCTGATCCAATTGATTTTCTGTTACAACTGCTTGACGGCGCATACGAAGTTCCCGAATTTTATAGTTATCATCAAGATATTCGTTTTGAAAAATATTCTGGATAATGGTTAGATATTCTGTAGGGGTAGCTATGTTTTTAGCTGCAAGGAGTGCCTGATGGTATTCTTCTAACAGCTTTTGGGAGACGGTCTGATATTGATGCTTTTTGATTGATGCCCAATCCGCTTCTTGAAACTGCTGTTCCTTTCTTGTTGTACGAGCCTGTTCATAAACGCTTTTCAATCTATTGTCAAGCATTTTTACGGTTGCAATACTACCACTTACCATTACCTTTGCTTCTTTACATTTGGCATAGGCTAATGATAACACATCCGAGGATTCAGAGTAAGGAATATCGAGAATTTGAACTTCTAAAATACTTTTAATTGCTTTTTCTAATTCAGAAACTTCTGCCGAATCAATGTTAGCTAAGTGCAGCTTGTCGAGATGGCTCAAATAATCCTCTTTTTGAAAGTCTTTAATTTGCTGTTGAAGAGAATTGTTAGCATTCTTTATATCAGCGATTAAACGATTCTTCTTTTCGAGTTCCAAACGCTCCTGTTCAGCCTTTAGTAATTGTTCGGCTCTGTAGAGTTCAACAAGCGCGTGACTATATTTAGGTCCGCTCATTATGTATTCCACCCCGATTTATTTATCATGTCTTTCCATTGCAGAACCTGTGTTTCATATCCGAGACTACGAACCCATGCAGGAAAGAACTCGCTGTTCATTATCCTCCGGCAGGATACTTCACATTTCTGATGATCAAGAGAAGTAAGATAACTACTTAATTCTTCCAAAGTGGAAAAACTTTTTTCATCAAGATCAAAGCCCTTTAAAGGGTTTAAAATATATGCTATCTCTAGGTAATCCTCTCTTGTAACCGTACCGCTTTTTTCATACTGCGTTAGCTTATCGGATAAGTCTGATGTCAGTTGTTGATGTAGATCCAGATAAAATTGAAGACTCCCATCCGTTATAAGTGAAGCACAAATGGTCATTGATGCTGGAAAACTTTCTAACATACAGCGTCCAAGTTCCGCAGTTGTACCAAATTCATGCTGTTTATAGCTTAAAGGAGCATTGGGATCGAGGAGATACTGCAATCTAAACGCAGCTGCGTCTTTGTTGGACATTTCTCTAAGATCAATGCACTGAGAAACTAAATCTTCACCATAAAGAGCTAAATATTTTTCGACAAGACCACGGTACAGGTGCTTTTTGGCATTTGTCCAATCTTTAGCGAAAGCGCGCTCTAGTTCAGGTAGGCTGTAATAGTACATATTGGCAAACCGATATGGACGAGCCTTTTCACCGGTAAGCGTTTTTCTTTCCTGCCCTTGAATGGGCAGTTCAAAATCCTTTCCCTCAACCCAATCGCAAACCTCTTTATATCCCCAGCGAAGATTTCTATCCTTTATAGTAAGGCCGCGAATGAGTGCTTGCAACCGAGGATTAACTGAAGATGGAATGTTAAGGTTTTCATTAACCGTTTGAAAAAGAATCTGCATATCGGTCATACCCTCAAAAGGATCATGTCCAAGCAGAATATGCAAAAGAGTGACTCCGAAAGAATAATAATCAGATTCTTTTGAGATATAGCCAGTACTTGTTTCAGGCGCAGCATATCCAAGAGTTCTTGCCATACCGGTAGCGCGAACACTCATATTAGTACTTAATACTGAACTAATGCCAAAATCTCCAATAACAACATTCGTCCTATTATTGGAAAAGAAAATGTTACTTGGCTTTATATCCCGATGCACAATGTGAACTTGATGTAATGCATGAAGGCCATCATTGATTCCCGGTATAACGACTGTCGAAAGAAGCTGCTCATCAATGGGAAGATTATGGCCCAAATCAAGTTCATCATAGTATGGAAGTACTTCATAATATCGCCTCTGCCAAACATCGCTTTCGATAACAGGCATAATATGAATATTCCCAATTTCAGCCAATGTCTGCCTTAACTCGGTTTTGGGCTGAATATTCTGGTGGAATACTTTAAGAACACATTGCTTGTTCCCATCGCTGCAAAGAAGTAATGTTGCTTCGCCGGTGTTCTCGGCCAGAACCTTTGCTACCTTGAATCGATTAATTTGAGCATTTTCTTGAAGTAAACTAGCAGGTGAAGGATTGTTGCCGTTTAAAATTTGTGTTGTACGGTCAGGTTCATGTTTTTCTGTATTTAAGATTGCAGTTTCACGTTCAGATGCATTATTTTGAATTCGTGTAGTTCGAGAAGGATTCAAACCAATGCTTTTGAAAATACTCGTTTGACGAGAATTGTTTTTCGGATTCATTGCAAAACCTCATTTAGCTTTCCAAGTAAATGATTGAAATATTATCATTTCCACCTTGCGCCATGGCTTCATGATAGAGTTTTCTAATTGCATCAGCTGGCTTCGTATCTGCCATTAGATCTTCCATATCATCAATTGACACCAAATCTGTCAATCCATCGCTACATAACAAAAAATTTTGTGGCGTTGGAATTTCCTTTATATGAAAGTCTGTCTCCAAATGCTGCTTTCCAACATACTGAAGTAACGGCGGTTTCACATTTGTAGATTCATCAGGATTAAACCCAGTCAAGCCATATATTGTATCTTCAATGCTGAGTGTTTGAAGAAATCCGTTGTTTAGAGAAAACGCAGGGCTATCTCCAATATTGAATGAAAGTGCCACATTATCAAGGAAAAGTATACCAACAATAGTCGATGCAGTGTCGATTCCATCTTTTGACGCTTGATTAAAGACGAAATCATTCATGGATTTCAGGTATAATTGCAGTTCATCTTTTGATGTTGGAATTGCGTAATTTAATGCGTACTCCATTATCTTTCGTACTGCATACGATCCATCTTGAACACTTCCGACTCCGTCAGCAACAAAAAACAATCCCGGTTTATCACAACTTATCTTTATGCTGACTGCATTTCCAAGTCCGACAGTTCCAGATAGAAAAATACCATCTTGATTTTGAGTTCGGACGATACCTTTATTAGTAAATCCATATCCAGTCATTTAATCACCCACATCGATTTGAATAATATCGTTGGTGTCAATCTCAATATTTTGAATACTCAACACAGCTCCCTCGGTCAAATGATTATCGTACACATAACGAGCCAGCGGATTTATAAAGTATTTTTCCATAATATTGCCAATACCGCGGCCACCGTTTTCCAAGTTTCCGAATGCTTTTTCTTTCAGAAATTCAAATACAGTGTCTGACCAGAAAAGTTCGATTTTCTTTTGTGAAAGTAGATTGTTTTTGATTTTATTCAGCTGTGCAGTCAAAATTTCAACGGCAACATTTTCTCTTATAAAATCGAATACAACAAAATTGTCGCCAATACGATTTAGGATTTCAGGCCGACCAAGTTGCAATTTAAAATAATCCTTTATTGCTGAAATCAGCTTGTTCTGCATTTGACTGTACGGCATATCAAGACTTATGTTAAGATGCTTTTCGCCAAACTGGTCTGCAACATACATTCCGAGGTTGCTTGTAAAAATAATAATACATTCTGAAAAATAAACTGTTTCGCCTTTTCCATCCGTCATGCGCCCATCTTCAAGAATCTGAAGAAACTTATCAAAAATAGATGGATGTGCCTTTTCGATTTCATCAAACAGAAGAATGGAAAAAGGTTTTTCTCGGATCGCATTTGTGAGTTGACCACCAGCTTCATATCCAACATATCCCGGAGGCGCACCTAAAAGTTTCTGATCCGATTGACTTTGCTGATATTCCGACATATCAAAACGAATGCAGGCATTCTCATCAGAAAACAGCAGCTCCGCAAGCGTTTTTGCTAGTTCTGTTTTACCAGTTCCGGTTGGACCTGCAAAAAACAGAATGCCTTTGGGTTTAGATGCACTTGAATGTTGAATTCCCGCCATATTGCAAGCTGCACGTTTGATAATATCTACAGCCTGTGATACCGCTGCGTTTTGTCCCTTGACACGTTTGTGTATGATTTCCTCTGCATTTTCAAGACGTTCCGGTGGAATTTCAGCCCAAGGATTGTTTTTCACCCCATATTTGAACATATTGATGGCTTGGTGGATACTGGCTAAATTCAATTTTTCATTCTGGCAGAAAATTCGTAGGGCATTCAAATCCAAATTTTTTATGCCATCTGTCAAATCAACGAAGCTATCCTTAAGTTTTGAAACTTCATCATCAGAGTAACCACTATTTTCAGGAAGAAAATATGCGAGTTGCGTGTCAATAAACATCTGACGTGCAGCCTTATCCGGCTTGTTGAGCATTAATGTTTTCTCAAGCGGATTATCCAGATAAAACCAAGTAGGTACATCGTTTGCCTTTTCGGTCACCAGTATTAAAAGATTGTTTAGAAATTTTCCATCTTCCTTTTTTGCAGGTGTTTTCTTCAAGGAAGAGAGCATCAATTTGGTATAAAAATCGCGTTCCCGCTCACTTACATTGTCAGAAGAAAGTACATAACGGGAAGCCAACATCATAACAACGACAACAGGTGCTTCTCGATTTCCAAGCGCCGTGCGAATAAGGTCACCGGCACGTTCCAAATCACCCTTTCCCATACCATCGGTTATTTTCAAACTTCCTGCATGAAAAAGTTCATCTGTCTTTTTGGCATTGGATTTGAAAGGGTCGTAAAATCCATCAATATGATTATAGTAAACAACATTTTCATACCCATGGTCGTGGAAATATTTGTTCAGATAATTATCCAGCATGACCATATCCCAGCGAATCTCATTGTTTTCTGTGTTTGTGGGATAAGCATAAATATCATAGACATTTCCTTCGAGAATAAAAGTGGTCTTGATATTTAGGAACATGTCCAATTCTTGGTGCCATTTTCCGACTTCCATAAAAGAACCTCAATTCAAAGAAGAGCACTCATACAAATAGTCATTCGATACACGATTTCGTTTAATCAAAAGCCAAGAAGAATTGATTTTATCAACTCCTACAATGACCCCCTGGCTTACTGCGCTTGCAAGGGAAATGGTTTCATTTTCAAGGGTGTTAAAATCGTATATAACATCATCTTTCTGATATAGCACATGACCATAATCAGCACCGACAACCGCCTGAACACTTTCAGCAAGAGTTTTCGGATGGGTGTCGGCTGCCTCGAAAGAGATGATTTTATCTGCGTTCTGCGCAACTACATCACCGTTATAAAAAAACTTGTCAATATTATTGGCCAGTGTATTTCCTTCCGAAGAATCTGTTTCCGCTGCATGATGGAGAATCTTCAAATCTCTCGAAAATGTCAAATATAGAATATCCTCGCCTATGCACGCAAATGATTTTACAGAATCAAATGTGACCGTAGTAGTTTCTTTTGTTTCCAAATTGCATCGTTCTATGCCATTAGATTCTGTCTGAAAATATAAAATTCCATCCATTATCTGTGCATTTCTGATTGGCTGAGGAACTTCGGAAACTGCTGCGACAGTGCCTGACATATCGCAACTCATCAGCTGATGAGTTGGAGATATAAAATAAATTGATCCATTATAGAAGCTAATGCTTTTTGCAATTCCATCACAGAGAACAAAAGAACTATTTGCTGTCGTTGCAATAGTTTGTGTTCCATCGGAAGAAGGCGTAACTGTCAAGTCTTGTGACACATAAGTAAAGCCGCCATTCAAGCTGGTGTTTATATCATTACCTAGAGATTGTCCTTCGTAGATCTGATACGAATTTTTATATGTAAGGTCTGTAATACTTGTAATGGTGCCTTCTTGTGTATCCAAATATTTTTGGGAAGCACTAGTGTTGATTTTTGAACCCAAAAGGTAAGACACTACAAATGCAATTACCAGTAACACAATAAGGATAATTCTGGAATCTGCGGATTTTTTTGAATGGCTGGGTTTTACTCCGACAATTTTGCTTAGGGTATTATTTTGCTGTTTGATATAGTCAGCCACTGTTGTGGTTGCGTCTTTTTTATTTGACATTCTGTTCACCCTTTAATTGCATAGCCGATGGAAAGAACAATGGATAGTACATAAAAAACAAAGATTCCCTCACCGGGCATGTCAGTTACAAGTGGAATTAAAAAAGCAAGAAGAAGAACGGCAACAATAAATAAAGTTTTATCAATGATACGCATCCTCCTGCTCGATTTCCGAATATTCCGTGCTTTAGCGACAAGACTGTCCATCTTGTCACAATATTCTTTCTGAAGTTCAAACACCTTACGAGGAAGGCAATACTGCTTTTCCACAAGATAATTGGTTAAAGCTTGATCAATCTGGTCGCAATCCTGTACTGTCCATTTTTCCAATACTGTGTCTGGTTTCTTTACCACCTTGTCTGAGAAAACATCAAGAATTGTGGCAGAGGTCAAATTGGTCACATTTTCTGCATAGGTGTCTGTAGTCAATTTCCCATCAAGGGATTCCAGTGACCTTAGGCTGTACCAATCTGGTTCGTCACGAGAAGTAAGTTTCCACGCCTCTCCGTATTGAACGGCATTTTCTAGGTGCATAACTAAATTGGGAATAAATGCTACAATCTTATCCATGCTTTTGAGTGCAGATAAACTACAGTTCATCAAAGCATCCAGACCATAATATTTTTCAAGTACTGGATAACATGGCAAGGCTAAAATCATTCGATATTCGGGGAGTTCAAGGATGTTATCAACTATCAACCGTTTCTGCACAGTTTGGTCGTTCGGAAGGCAAGCACTTAACAATGCAAAAACTTTACTGCTGCTCGTTTTTAATTCCATCAATGCTCACTTCTTTCTTATAAGATTGATCTATGTTGAAAATGATCGATTGTATCTTTAATATTTGAGTCCGAGATTGTTAATGCAACGAAAGTTTTCCGATCAAAGTCAATTGACATAACGGTATTGGGTTCATTATCCTCGTTTTCAAGTAAGCCATCAATATGCAGTATATCAACTGCATCAATATGAACTGCTTCAAAAATTTCGGATGCAGTCCGAATCATAATAGCCCATAAAGTCGTTTGGTAAAAATTTTTTTGTGCGTTTTCTGGCAAAGGCGTTGTCTCATACTCTTGCGAACTGGGGTTATATCTGTAGGATTTTGCAAAAGGAAAAGTTGAAATATCTGGCAATAAAAGTTGAACGGTTAACTCTTTTTGAGGGCAACTATATTGAACATCGTAATCAACATCCAGCCCTCCCGGATATTTTGAATTTCCAAGAACCATTAAAACATATTTCTCCACAGCGGTCTGTTCACCCTGTTCGTACTGCTGCCGAAAGAAATCAATGTTGCTATTCTGTTTCAAACGTGCATACTCGTATTCGTTTTTCTTTTGAATGTAGTCTTTTAATGCTTCGTTCCGGGTTTTGCCACTAGCTGCATCATACTGAAATGCGGGATAAGGTGTACGGTTATACTGCGCATCCCAATCAAGCGTATCATCAACTGCAAGCGTGGCGGCAATCAGGGAAGAATATTCTTTTCTTAATTGTACTTCTTCAGCGGTAAGTTCTTTCGCACGATTTTCTCCTGCCTGAGTTTGCTCAATTCTTCTTTGCCGAGCTTCATTGGCCTGCTGCCGTGCCTCTTCTGCACGCACCATATTAGATAGTTCCCACTCCGATGTTGCACGGAGCAGTCGGGACTCTCCTGTGTATGCGTTTGTCACAGTCCTTGTATAGTTCAGAGCTGGGGCAGAACGTGTTGCAGTAGATCGCGTACTGGTTCTTTTAGGGATGGTTTGGGTATGATAGATACCTGTTCCGGGAATCGAGTTGGTGATACGGGTTCCCTTAGGGCCAGAACAGACACGAAATCCTTTTACGCCCCAGCTATAGCTCACACCGCTTTTGCTAAAATTCATGCGGACACCGCCGCCAAGATTGATGCTTTTTCGATAATTCCAACCCATTTGTTTTCACCTTATTCTTTTTCAGTGGGAGGCACTATAGCCTCTACTACACTAAAAGTCGGAGCAACTGTATCTGGAACATCAGAGATTTGAGGGAGTTGTGGAAGCTCTATGGAAGTGGGCAGCACAGTGTTATTTGTAGCTTGCGGAACCAGTACTTGGGGCAATGTTGAAGGCACAATTGTATTGCTGTGATGACTTGCATGGCTACCATGATCTCCGTGTGAAGGACGGCTATTTATATGGCCGGCATAGCTTGCGTGGCTACTGTGTTGTGAACTATGTGCGGTATTGCTATGACTTGCCACACTGCTAGAATGATTTGAATGACTAGAGCTTCCATGACTACTGTGTGCGGTACTGCTGACGTGGCTATTGTGACTACCATGGCCAGAAGAGTGTCCAGAATAGTGAGAAGTATGATCACTATGATATGCTCCCTATAACAGAGACACTGAAATAGGGAAAGGACTAAAATGAGCAAACGAAAAGAGATTGATCCAGCGTTTAGAGTCTGGCTCCTTGAGGAATGTCTAGCAGGGCGAATGCGAGGACGGGAGGCCGCCAGACGAGCAGGTGTTTCTTCCACTGCAATGCGAAAGTGGATCGGCTTGTATAAAATGGATGGGCCTGCAGCATTCGCATCTTCAAATGCAAAGAGGACTTATAGCGAGGAGATCAAGAAAAAAGTCGTAAAGGATTATCTGAATGGGAAAGGCAGCTTCCAAACGCTCTGCGA
>CAKUYO010000051.1 GCA_934716995.1 uncultured Bacteroidales bacterium
AAGTGAAAAATCTTTTAAACTTGTCATTGTTATATATTTTAGTTAATCCAAAAACGGCATTTTTAGGTCTTTTATTTCAAGTCTGTGATAGCGAAGAAGTCTTGATCGCCATAATCAAGGTTTTCGCCTCCCATACCCCAAATAAAAGTATAGTTATGTGTAGCTGCAGCAGAGTGGATGCTCCATTCTGGCGAAAGCACAGCCTCGTTTGTCTTCATCCAAATATGGCGTGTTTCTTGTGGCTCGCCCATAAAATGGCAGACTGCTTGGTCTTCAGGCATATCGAAATAGAAATAAGCCTCCATACGACGGCTATGAACATGCGCAGGCATTGTGTTCCATACAGAGCCTGGTGCAAGTTCAGTCATTCCCATCTGTAGCTGACAGGTTGGCAGCACCTGGTTTACTATCATCTTATTGATAGTGCGCTCGTTAGAAGTCTCCAATGCTCCCATCTTAACGCTTACAGCATCAGCCTTAGTGATTTTCTTACATGGGTATGAAGTATGAGCCACAGCACTATTGAAATATAGTTTTGCAGGATTTGCCTTATCTTCGCTTTCGAAGACAACGTTTCTGTCACCACTTCCAATATACAAAGCCTCTTTGAAAGCAAGCGAGAATGTTTCGTCGCCAACTTTCACGATAGCATTGCCGCCACCTACGTTAAAAATGCCGACTTCACGACGTGTAGTAAAATAAGGAGCTTTTAATGGATCTATGGCTTCAAGAAGTAAAGCCTCATCTACAGGCATAGCACCACCTACCACCATACGGTCGTACATAGAATAAACCATATTTACCTCATCTTTAACAAAGAGATTTTCTATAAGGAAATCCTTGCGCAAGCGTGTTGTATCATAAGATTTCGCATCTACAGGATGTGCTGCATAACGTAGTTCGTAATTGGTAATCATTGTATTATCTATTAGGTTTTAAATGCTCTATAAGCATCATCTTTTGCAAAGATAATGCAAATGAGTGGAATAACAAAACAAATAACATAGTTTTTGTTTTGGGATTCCCGAATGCAGCTTATCTTATTTAAAGATAATGCAAATGAGTGGAATAACAAAAGAAATACGAAGTTTTCTTTTTTATTTCCGAATGCAGCTTAGACAACATAAAAAGATAGCGAAAAAAGTATTACGTGATACTTGGGCAAGTAATACGTGATACTTTGCAAAGTATCACGTAATACTTTGCAAAGTATCATTAGATACCCATTTTGGTGATTATTTCCGATGTCTGGTGAGCCGGCATCTTTTTATATATAATAAGGTGTAGTAATAAAAAAAGAGGAACCACCTTACGGCGATTCCCCTTTCATAATATTAAAGAAATCTACGATTACTTCTTAAGAACCTTAACAGCCTTACCGTTGCGAACAACGATATAGAGACCCTGCTTGCTCATGCTAGCGATGCGCTGTCCGTTGATGTTGTAGATAGCGTCAGCCTTAAGAGCCTCGGTCTGAATCTCTGTGATACCTGTTGCAGGACCATTCCAACCAGCGTTGTCACCAGCCTTTGTGAGGGTGAGGGTGAAGTCGGTTGCAGAGAACCATGTAACCTTAGAAGGCTTATTGGTCTTTGTAGAGTCGCAAGTTACACCGATTGTAAGAGCGTGGTTTGTAACCTCGATGTTAGGAATCTGAAGGTTCATCCAACCACGACCATTACCACCATTAGCGTTGTATGTTGCAGAGTATGTAGCGTAGTTAGGATCTGTATCGCTCAAACCACCATCGATCTTAGCCTTAGCCTCTTCCCAAAGCTTACCATACTTGTCCATAGCGAATACTGTGCTGTCCTTACCTGTTGTCTGATCGATGTAAGTGTAGGTCTGAACAGGGATTTCCATCCATGTAGTGTCGGCAGCCTCAGCACCTGTAGATGCGAAGAGGAATGCACCCTCTGCAGATGTACGTACGTTGGCAGCAAGAGTATATGTTCCGTTTGGAAGACCTTCGATAGCCTGATCCATATAGATGTTGTTCTTACCTGCTGTACCATTCCATGAGTCGAAGTATGTGCGGTTAGCATCGTCTGTGAAGTACTGTCCCTTCTTTACAGGACCATCGCCTTCGCCCTTGATAACATTCCAACCATCGGTAGATGCAGTCTGAGCGTTGATGATAAAGCCTGTGTAGTCGGTAGCGTTAGGATTCTTCTCATAAGCCTCCTGAGCATTTGCAGTAGCAGTAGCAGCAGTAAGCTGAACGATAGCAGCCTTAACATAATCCTCTGCCTGTAGAGAAGATGTGAGCACCTTCTTCTGTTCAGTCATAACGGAAGTAAGAACTTCCTTAGCAGAAGCAGATGTGAGAGCCTTCAATGCTTCGTCTGCAGTGTTGTAAACAGGAACATAGTTGTTGACATAAGCCTTCAAGATGTTGATGACGCTGTCAACCTTGTTGTAAGAACCATTGTTGATGTAAGCCAATGTGTTGTCGTAAGCTGACTTGGCAATTTCAGTAGCCTCGCCATATGTACCATCTGTAACAGCAACGGCAACAGTAGGAATAGTCTTGCCCTCAGCATTGATTTCCTCGTACTTAGCCTCAGAGTTCTGAGCGAGCTTGATAGCAGCGTTGAGCTTAACAATGTTGCCTGTTGTTGTGTATTCTGCGATGCTGTCGTTAGCAGCAACCTTGTCTGCACCAAAGTGCATAGCAGCTACGAGCGCTTTAGCATTCTCAGCCTTAGCAGCGAGAGCTGCTTCGATTTCAGCCTGTGTAGCAGCACCGAGGTATAGGAGCTGGAAGTTTGTTGCGCAGAACCAACCTGACTGGTTTTTATTAGCAAGTGTACCAGAAGCACCGATAGTGATTTCTCCATCGTGAACGAGCACCTTGTCAGATGTAAGAGTTGTCCAAATTCCAGTGTTGTTGTCATTCCACAAACCTTCTGTCAAAGATGCTGAGTTGCTTGACTGCAATGAGCTTGTTGCGAATACGTGCTGATCGTTTACAAAGCCATCCTGTGTAATCAAGTCGCCGCTAACCTTATAGTATCCGTTAGGCAAATTCTTAATAACCTGAGAAACCTCAAGAGTCTTGCCATCGGTATTAGCCTTCCATGCGTTCCAGCAGATACGGCCCTGAGCGTAGTTCAAACGCTGGTCGCCATCAGTACATGTACCTGTCTTGGTCCAACCCTCAGATGTTGCAATTTCTGGTGCCTTACCTGCTGTAAAAGTATCCTGGTTAGGGTATGTGAATACGCCATTCTCGATAGTTGGCTCTGAGCCTTCCTTAACGAACAATGGGTTCTGTACAAGGAATGTATAGTCAGCAGGAGCGTCAGCAGAAGCAACCTGGCTCATCATATAAGTAAGATAAGCCTGCTTTAGCTCTGTAGCGTAAGCAACGATATCTTCCCACTTACCATTATTTATAGTCTGGTCGTACTTAGCGAGAACAGTC
This sequence comes from uncultured Bacteroidales bacterium, assembly GCA_934716995.1. Taxonomy (GTDB): domain Bacteria; phylum Bacteroidota; class Bacteroidia; order Bacteroidales; family Paludibacteraceae; genus Colicola. The sequence goes on from CAKUYO010000051.1 coordinate 3,428, forward strand.
TGTAGAGCAGCAAGGCCAGGATAAGCCTTCGCAGCTGCAGCTGTAGCCTTGGTGTATGTTGCAATGACAGAAGGTACAATATCAGCAGTCTTAATGATAGAATCCCTAAGTGCTGTAACTTCATCAAGAGTCTTCTTCATCAAATCAGCATCACCAGAACCCATTGCTTTATCAGCAATATCAATAGCATTGCTAAGCTGATTAGCAAGACCTGAATAATCAGCATATTTGTCAGACAACTCCAGCAATTCATCACAGAGATTGGTCAAATCTGAAGTATAGATTTCCTCAACAGAAGCTTCACCTACCTTATAAAGCTTAACACCGTCGACAATAACCCAAGGGTTTTTGTTTGAGCCTGTGGCACCTGACTTATAACCAAACTGGAGTGTAAAATCTGAAGTTGGAGTAAACTCAAACTCGTGCTTTGTCCATTCTGTAGCAGAAAGACCAGTTGGATCAGAGAATTCATCCTTACGGCAAATAACCTTTGTAAGGTCTGAAGCCACATATTCAGGTTTACTTTCATCAACATTTGGGTTCAAGTTGATAGTCCAATATTCCAAGCGATATTTAGCGCATGGCAAAGATACAGTCTGTTGATAAGCTACAGCTCCTCCCCATCCTGCACGCATATAGAGGAAACCTGTGTTATCGTCGGTATCGTCAGCCGCAGGCTTAGATGGAGCAGTTATTGATTCAGCAGCTTTACCATTAGAACCACGACCTGCACCAAGATAACCCTCTTTCAAACTATAAGGAAGAGTTCCAAAATACTTCCAGAAAGGCTTAGTTGTTGCATATTCCTTAGCAACAGTCCATCCCTTAGGAGCACCAAGGAAACCATACCAAGAGAGGTCTCCTGTAGCACTGGTACCTTTACCATCTGTAGGTTCGGCATAGTAATCACCATTTGCTGATAACAGAACACGAGCACCTTCACCAGTTTCGCCTGTTGCAGTAGTTTCAGAAGTTGGTTTACCTTCGTCTGTGAAAGTTAAGCCCTCATCGAAACCTGCGTTAGTAATAAGATGTGTTACATCTTCCTCTTGTGCGAAAGCTGAAAAGCTGAATGCCGCAGCAAGAGACATAAGTAATACTTTCTTCATTTTCAGGATAAGTTAATTAGTAATATTATTATTTTAAGTTTTATCAATCACGATGAAAACGTAGATTTTCGTTGCAAATTTACTATTTATTTAGTATAACAAAGGGTAACAAATAGAGAAAAAAGGAGTAAAATATGCTTTTTACCCCCCCCAGACCTTTTAAAAAGACGATTTATGGTATATATCACACTAATTATTTGCAAAAAAAGTTGGATGCTTTTATTTTTTTATTAACTTTGCCACCAAGTTTTCTACCACCTATATTATCAAACCTAAATAAGAGTTTATTTGTAGAGGAAATTAACACCTAAGAGTTATCTAACTTAACACATATATGTAATTATTCTATGAAACTAAAAAGATTATTATCCCTGGCGGTGCTGTGCGTCGCTGGCGTAGGAAGTTCATGGGCGGATAATAGTGCTGGTAAAGCAACGAGCCTACCCAACGGAGTGTATTTTTTAAAATCTGTAGACAACACGTACATTTCTCGTGGTGGAAATTATAATACGGAAGCCACTCTTGACGAATTTGGCTTAGCTGTAAATATCACAACAGACAACAACGTTAGCAAATTATTATTTGTCGATTCTAACAAGCCACTATTTTCAATAGTTCAAGGTACTGTTTTTACTGACGGAGATACAAAGAATGAAAATAGTAAATGGACAGTTACTGCAGTAGATGGAGGTTACACATTATATAATATAGCGACCTCAAAATATTTGGTTCCAGGCAATGATGGTAATTATATTGTGGCGAAACAGGGGACAAACCCTTCGGTGTGGACAATAGAAACTGCAGAGCAACATGCTGCTGCCATGACAACATTAAAAAACACCAAAGCGGCTCAAGTAGCAACTGCTGCAGGCATCAAAGCGTCAACACCAGAAGAGATTGAAACCGCAGTTAGTACATGGAGTATTAAAACTAATGTTACAATTCCTTCTATCGAAACAAAGGAGTTCTGGCAAAATGGCGGAACCCGTGATGGGAATATAAATATAACTAAAGTAGGACTTTACAAATTTTCTATCCCAGCTTACTCACGTGTTTCATGGCCTGACCATGCTTACGATATGCACCAAAATAAAACAGAAAACATCGTAGCATACATTTATTTCGGTAATGAAAAGACACAAATTCGCTCACTCTATAGTGAAGAGGGAAAGAGCGTTGAAACTGCTAACTACAACAAACCTGCTAATGCCACTCTATGGTATGCAGACAAAACAAATGCAGGAACCGCAGATTTCAACGAAGGCAAATATACCAATGATGTGTGGGTTTACATTTCAGAACCTGGCAACTACAAATATGGTATTGTCAACACATCAAAAGGTGTTTGTGGAGATTGGATATGGTATGGCACTCCAAAACTAACATATTATCAAGAAAAGACAAACTTACCAGGAACAGATCTCACTAACAATTATATTAAGAACCCAGGCTTTGAGACAGGCGACTTAACAGGGTGGACTACCGAACAAAGCAACGATACCGGAGTAAAAGATGCTAATAACGAAACATACAAGGCACAAGGCTCTGAGGGCAAAAAACTGTTTAACACATGGGCTGATGGAAAAGCTTTAACCCAAAACATTGGAAAGTTAGAGGCTGGCGTTTATGAGTTGAGCGCAATGTTGGCTACAGGAGATAATCCTAACAGCAAGGGCACTGTTTATCTTAGAGTTAATGACACAAAGAGTGCAGGTATGGTTTCACGCAATGGCAACAAACAAGTTATGCACAAAGAAACTCTCACTTTTGTAAGCGATGGTAAAACAGAAACTACTATTGGAGCTGTTGGTATAGAAATAGGAAATGGCCATTGGTGGTATAAGGCAGATGACTTCAAGTTGACTTTTGTAGAGAATACCAACAATCTCTTCAAAGTATTGACTAATGTTATTGCTAACACAGAGCCTTGGACAACAAGTGGCGAATATGTAAACAAGTATAATGAATACAAGGGGCTGACAGAAAGTTCAGCACAGGCAGATATCTTGTCGGCTATTAACTATCTAAAGACCAACTACGACAACTACGCTTGGGAGAATGCAAGTGTTGAGCACCCATATTTGATGAGCAATGTGATTGCAAAAGCAGAACTTGATGACAATGATCCATGGCTTGGCTCAGGTCGTTTGACCAAAAATATCACCGACCATTGGGCTGGCGGTAATAAGACTGTATTCGTACAGAACTCTGGAGAATATGCACGTAAGCAAGAGATTACAGTTCCTTATACTGGAAAATATCTGCTGAAAACTGCCGTACGTACCTTCACAGATAAGGCTTTTGCAAATATCAAGATGGGCGACGTGGTATCTTCAACCAACACCAAGACTGGCAATACAGGTGGTAACGTAAATATTGATGGTACAGAAGGAACCAACAACCGCGCAAACGGCAATGCTGGCTATGGATGGACTTTCAACAATTTGAACTACTGGTGCGATGCTGATAATACCAATACCGATATTGCTATTCAATTGTCTATAGTAAGTGATGATTTCAGCCGTGGCAACGAGGCTCAGGCAAGTGGTATGTTCTTGTACTATGTTGGTCAGACTTATGATCAAGTAGAGAATGGCGTACATTATTACTATGGAGAATGGGAAGCTAACGATGTAGCAAGCGAGCTAACAAACGAAACTCCTATTTTGGATCTTACTAAAGCTACTATTAATGGTACAGTAGCAATAAAGGCTACCAACAAGAATGGTCTTGTATATACAAATAGCGTAAACTCTTTGAGTGGTATTGACAACAATATTGTTAAGGACGGCACTTGCGCAAACCTCGTGCTCACAGATGGTTATCCATTTACTGCAACAAAGAAGTTTGAGGCAACAAAGGCTACATACACTATGACGGCTATTGCCGATGGCAAGTTTGGAACATTGGTTCTTCCATTCGCTGCCCAGTTGCCTACAGATGGCAAGGCATACGCTTTGGATGGCGAACTTAATGTGATTGATGGCGAGCTTGTAGGTTCAGCCGTAACATCGCTTGCTGCCAACAAGCCTGTATTGGTAACAAAGGCTGGTGAATATACTGCTTCTGCTGTTAGTGTGGCTGAAACATCAGCATCACAGATCAACACAAACGGCAACCTCACAGGTGTTTTCCAAAACACAGAGGCTCCTGTTGGTTCATACGTATTGCAGAACCATCCTGCTACTCAGGGTGTAGCTTTCTACCTTGTAGGCGAAGTGAAGCCAACCGTTAAACCATTCCGTGCTTTCATCCCTGCTCAGGATGCAAAGGTTAAGGCTATCAAGGTGATATTCGACGGCGAAGCTACAGGCATTAAGGAAATCACTTCTGACAACACTAAGGCTGAAATCTTCGACCTCAGCGGACGCAGAGTGACAAAGGCTCAAAAGGGTGTTTATATTATAAATGGTAAAAAAGTAATAAAGAAAGGTATACAATGATGAAAAAAACATATATTAAGCCAAGCATACTTTGCGTAGAGACAAAATGCGGAAGTGCATTATTATTTGCCAGCGGTGGAACAAAAGATAGTTTAGAGACTTCAAAACAAGACCCTAAAGATGGCGAAGATATGAGCGCTAAATCTTTCGACATTTGGGAATAATCGGATATCTCCGACCACAGAGTTTTATAAAAAAAATAATATAACATTTCATTAATTCAGAAAAATATGAATATCAAGAAATATATGTATCTCATGGCTGCAAGTCTTACTATGACAGCTTGTAGCAATGAGGATTTCACGTCAGGCAATGGAACTGGTGACAAAGATGTTACAGAGGTTTCTGGCTTTGGCGGAAATATTGTCGACGGTTTGGATGTCCTCGACACAGAAGGATGTGATGGCGAAAAAGCTGGCGACACACGAAGCACTATATCAAATGGTGAATTTAGCAGTTGGAGCACAACCGACATCGTGAGTATCAGCGATGGAACTTTGTCTTATAAGTACAAGCCAACAACTATCAATGGCACAAGATGCGAATTTGGTGTTGTTGACGGAAAGAACCAATTTGATAAAGACCTTACAGGCAACGAGAACTTTTATGTATTCTATCCTGCAGCCGCTGTTAGCGGATGGAATGGAGCCAAGGTTACATCTATGGTATATGCCCAACAAGACTACACAGAGAATGTAGACAATGGAGCTATGGGTGCATATATGGCAACAAAAGCAAAAGTAAACGAAGACAAGCACGTTAGCTTCGACTTTAACCATTGTTGTTCAGTTGTTGAGGTAAACTTGAGCACCCTTGGAGTTACTCCAAAGAGCGTATCTTTGAGAAGTAACAGCGGTGTGGATTTGGCTGGCAAAATTGTCTACGACATCGACAATAATACAATAACAGTTTCTGCCAACGACGCAACAGACTACAGCTACTCTACAAGAAGCGAAGTGATTAACATGCAGAATGTTGCTGCCGATGCAAAGACTGCTCGCTTCTATGTGTTACCTGTGATGCTGAAGGGTGGCGTAACAGTAACTATCGAGGATACTGATGGCAATTTCTATACAAAGAGCACTTCTACTGATATCGGTAATGCCTCAGAGACTATAAAAGTGAAAGGACCTGATGGTAAAGACCTTGCAGGAGCTGCTGCAAAGCCTTATTATAAGAAGGTGAACTTCGGTGCTGCTGCTACTGCTCGCAAGGGCAACTGGATGTCTACTATCCCTGGCAACACATGGCTACATGGATTGAGCATACCTGGTACACACGATGCTGCAACATATAATACATCAACTAGTTCAGCACAATGCCAATCGAAAAATTTCAACGAACAGCTGGAAGCTGGAGTGCGCGCTTTCGATATCCGTGTTCCTTACATAGGTCTTTCTAATGCTCCTACTACTGCTACAGTGAGCATTTACCATGGTATAGTAAATACCAAGGTGTTGTTTAAAGACGCTATGGACTATCTGGTAAGCTATGTAAAAAAGAATCCTACCGAGACTATTATCGTAGTGGTAAACAAAGAAAACTCAAAACCAAAATCTCTTATAACAATAGGAAATAAAAGCAAAGATTACTCTCAAGATGATAATGGTTGTGCTTGGCAGAAGTCTATACGCGACTATGTGGATGGTACATATAAAGATGCTTCTACTGTAGACGCTTCAATAACAGGAAGCCGTGCAGGATATTTCATCACAGATATAAGTCAGCCTTTGCGCCTTAGTAGCTGTCGTGGAAAGATTCTTTTCCTAACTCGCAACTATTATGGCACTTCACAAAGTGCAACATCGCCAGTATATGGTGGTGTGATACGCAACTGGGAAGACAACACTATCTTCGATGCTACTATCTATAAGACTAACGCTGCTTCTGTTTGCGGTATACATATCCAAGACAACTATTCGCAGAGTAACTATAACACAAAGCAAAATAACATAAAAGAATGCTTAGAGAAGTCTGCAGCTGATTTTACTAATAAATTCTATTTCAACTTTGTCAGCATGGTTAAAGAAACTGGCGCTTCTCCAAAGGACGCTGCTAAAACCATGAACCCAGCAACCGTAAATCTGTTGGCAAATGTTTCTGGCAAAACAGGTGTCATGTTCTACGACTACTGTATGGACAAAAACTGTGGCGGCATAGATTTGCAGAAGGCTATACTAAACCAAAACTACAAGTATGTGTTTGGAAAACGCACACGTGTTTCTGCATCTAAAGGTAATGGTACCGGCGTTGGCATAGCAGGTGACGAATATGCAGATGGTTCTGACGTATTTGCTAAACCACACAAGAACTTCTAATCCCTAACTTCAACATAGGCATAGTCAAGTGGTAGGCATTCTCTCCTACCCTTGATTAGCCTATGTTTTTCTATCTTTTATATGAGAAAATTATTATCAGCTATATTGATGTGTCTGCCTTTGGCAACTATGGCACAGGAAAAGCAGATGGTGGTTTACCGCGACGGACGAACTCCTCTGCGCATAGATGTGGCTTCGGTCGACAGCATAACATTCGAGGATGCTGTGGAGGAACACGAATATGTAGACTTAGGACTGAGTGTGCTTTGGGCTACATGCAACGTCGGAGCAACAACACCTGAGGAATATGGCAACTATTTTGCATGGGGCGAGACAGCAACAAAGGATAGCTATACGGAAGAAAACTACGTGTATGCTGAGAATGGCACATACAAAGATTTGCCTAAGGATATAGCTGGCACAGAATATGATGCAGCAACAGCAATATGGAAAGGAGAATGGCGCATGCCTAATATCAACGAGGTGGAGGAATTGGCAAAGAACTGCACATGGACATGGACTGCACAAAAGGAGGTGAACGGATATCGCATAGTTGGTCCTTCGGGCAGAGAGATATTCCTTCCTGCTGCCGGTCAATGGCGCAACGCTCCTATCAACGTTGGCTCCACAGGCTATTATTGGACCAGCTCTTTGTCTGACGAATATTCCTCTGCAGCCTACAACCTCAACTTCACAGGCTTTAGCGGTAGATGGAGTGCCAACCGCGCCTACGGCTTCTGCATAAGGGCTGTATGCAATAAATGATTCTAACTCTTATTCTTCATTATCTTCATCTTTTCTTAAACTCTTCATCATCGCTTTGCAACATAGACAGGATAACTTTGCAACGAAATGAAGGAGGACAAAATAATAACAATATATAAGATGTAGAAAAGATGAAGGTAATTTTTGTAATTCAAGGGGAAGGTAGAGGACACTTGACCCAAGCATTGGCTCTGAAGCAGCAGCTGCTGCACGAAGGGCATGAAGTTGTAAAGGTGTTGGTAGGAAAGAGTAAGAACAGAGAAATTCCTGAGTTTTTCAAGACTCAGATAGAAAGTCCGGTAGAGATGTTTTTGAGTCCAAACTTCTTACCATCAAAGGATAATCGCAGGTTTAACCTGTTGCGTTCTATTGGTTACAACTCATTGTTGATACCTTCATATCTATCAAGCATCAATTTTATAAGAAAACAAATCGAGAAAAGTGGGGCTGATATCATTATCAACTTCTACGAGGTGTTGTGTGGAATCACTTATTCCCTCTTCCATTTTGGTATTCCTGAGGTTTGCATAGCTCATCAATACCTTTTTCTTCACCCATCGTTCCAGATGCCGAAGAAATATCCTTTACCTGAATCTCTATTAAAACTATTTACTCAAATCACTTGCATTGGTGCCTCTTCGAAGTTGGCTCTCTCTATCCGCGACAATAGTGACACGCCTGTGCATGGCATAAAGGTTGTGCCACCATTGCTTCGCGAAGAGGCAAAGACTGTAGTTCGCCATCATGGCGACTATATTATGGGCTACATTCTAAATGCAGGATTTGCAGAGGATGTGAAAGCTTGGCACTATAAGAATCCACACACTCGTCTTCATTTCTTTTGGGATAAGAAAGATGCGCCAGAAGAACTAAAGATTGACAACACTCTGACTTTTCATCGTATCAACGATGTGAAATTCCTTAAATATATGGCTGGCTGCAAGGCTTATGCTACTACTGCCGGCTTTGAGAGTGTATGCGAAGCTCTGTACATGGGCAAACCTTGCATGATGATCCCTGCCCATGTAGAACAAATATGTAATGCTGTGGATGCAGAAAGAGAGATGGTGGGAGTGATGAGCTCTGATTTCAACATCGATAAGCTAAAAGCTTTTGCTCATGAATATGAGGAGGATGTGGAATTCAGAATGTGGGAGAACAATGCCGAAACTCGTATTATGGCTGCAATAGAAAATGCTTACGACGACTACTATATAAAACAAAGCAATACTGCCTATCTATTGCCACACACAATTGGGTAAATATAGATAAAAGATAAAATAATTACATTTAGAGTAACGATATAATATCAATTTAATTAGTTTATGATTATGCTTAGTAAAAATAATCTAAAGAATTTGGATGTGTTGAGTGAATTGCTTATTTTTGCAAAAAGAATAACTTATCCACATAGCTATGGCACAATTCATAAACCCCTTTACCGACATAGGCTTTAAGCGAATCTTCGGTCAGGAGATATCAAAACCTCTGTTGCTCGACTTCCTCAACAACTTGTTGGCAGGCGAGGAACATATCGTGAACCTTAGTTTTCTCGACAA
>CAKUYO010000052.1 GCA_934716995.1 uncultured Bacteroidales bacterium
AGGATTGCAGAACTTGAAGAGAAGCTTGCACAGATGACTATTGAGAGTAATCGCTCTGAATTGAAGTCTACTCTTGGTTCTCGTGGTTTAGATGCTCGTTTTGCAGACCTTCTCAATATTACTGATGATACAGAAGCTAATCAGAAAGTGATTGCTGACTTTGATAAGTTGTGGAAAGCTGCTATTAATGCAGAAGTGGAAAAGCGTATTAGTGGCAATAGTCCTAAGCATAATTCAACTTCACCTTCTGAAATGACTAAGGAAGCATTTAGTAAAATGAGCCTTAGTGAACAATCTAATTATATTCAGGCTAATCCTGAATTTAAACAAACCATTTCTACATGGTATAATTAAAGGAGATATATAAAATGGCTGACTATCCTTTCAAGGGTTACGATAATTTCGTGCTGGAAAATAAAATTAACTCCATCCTTTCTACTAAGATGGATATGAACCGCTTTATGACTGCGGACTATTCTCTTGCTGGTACTCCCGGCATGACTAAGAAGATTCATAAGTATACTGGTGTTGGCTCTGCTGAGGATTTGGCTCGTGGTGAGGGTAACACTGAGTTCGTTGATGCTTCTTATACCGAAGAGGAATACACTGTTGCTCGTACTCAGGGCCAGTGCAAGTATTATGACGATGATGTTATGACTGACCCTGTTCTTATTGATACTAAGATTCAGACTCTTTCTGAGGGTATGGTTAATAACTGGACTGCTAAGGCTATTGCTGAGTTTGGTAAGACTTCTAATCAGGCTATCTTTACTGATTACAAGCTTGCTAACTTTGCTGATGCTATTGCTGTCTATTCTAACAAGTATGAGTCTCAGGAAGGTCTTTTCTTCCTTGCCGCATAGGACTTGATTCCTACCATTCGTAAGGCTCTGGGAGACCAGCTTATGTATGTTGAGTCCTATATCCGTACTGGTGCTGTTGGTTCTATCCTTGGTGTGCCTATTTACACTTCTAAGGCTGTTCCTTCTGGTATGATGTTCATGGCTACTAAGGATGCTGTTACTGCTTTTATCAAGAAGGGTACTTTCATTGAGCAAGACCGTGATATTGATAAGAAGGAGAACTTCATTGTTGCTTCTCGTTACACTGTTATTGCTCTGACTGATGAATCCAAGTGTGTTGCTTGCGGTAAGGCTCAGACTAAGGCAGCTACCGTTACTGCTACTAAGGCTTCTAAGACCATTAGTGGTGTTGCTTCTACTGGTGCTAAGGTTAAGGCTTATGTGAATGGCGTTGCTACTGGTGCTGAGGTTGAAGCTTCTGGTGATGCTTATACCATTACTGCTAATGAAGCTTTGAAGTCTGGTGATGTTGTTCGTGTTGTTGCTTCTCTTAATGGCTTCCTGAATAGCGTTGCTGTTGCTACTGTAGAGTAATTAACTAAATAGGAGGTTACAAATGGTAGAAGAGATTAAGCTTTTATTAGGAGATAGTGTAGCCTCCTTTTCTGACGCTCAAATTGGGTTAATGGCTAAATTGGCTATTCAGTTTGTAGAGGATTATACAGACAGACAGCTTGATTACTCATTAACCCTTTTAGCTGAAAGAATAGCGGTAATCTATCTCAATCGCATGAATACAGAAGGACTTAGTTCAACTTCATTCAATGGTTCTTCTGAAAGCTTCATAAATGGACTCCCTGACGATATTATCAGTGCTTTGAATAAAAGGCGTAAGGTGATGTTCTTATGATTCAGCGAATGAAGAAATACACATATTCTGCAATCTCTGAAAAGCTTGATGAATATGGACAACCTATAACACAGGATGCAACAGGAGAAGTGTTGATGGCTATATCTGTCACTAAACACTCTCCTGTTGATAGTCCTCTATATGTTGACTCTGAATATACAGGTATCACGCAAAATAAAGAGATTGATGAAACATATATTATCAATTATGATAATAAGAAGCTTAAAGTTCTTTATGTTGTAAAGGGAAGGTTTAACCAAGTGTTTATGTAGGAGGTAAAGTAATGGCTTACATAGACGGTATGAAGAAATTTAACCAAAGACTTTACAAGCTTGCAAATGGTGAATCTGTGGCAAAAGCTATGGGTAAATGTGTGGCTCTGGTTGAGAGAGAATCTAAAGAGAATTGCCCTGTATAGACTGGTGAACTCAGGCGTTCTATTACCTCAAGGGTAACACAAGAACCTACTTTAGTACAAGGAGTTGTGTTTACTGATAAGGAGTATGCCCCCTATGTACACCAAGGTACAGGATTATTTGCTGAAAATGGTGATGGTAGAAAAGATGTACCATGGCACTATCAAGATGCAGAAGGTAATTGGCACTCAACCAGTGGACAGAAGCCAAATCCATTTCTTGAAAGAGCTTTAGACGAAAACAAAGATAAGTGTTTAGACTACATTAAAGAGTCTGTGAAAGGAGATACAAAATGATAAATGTAACTCCTGAATTAATAACTGCTTTGTCTGAAACTGGCTTAAAGGTTTATAATGAGAATTTCTTGACTTCTAAATGTGAAGTTCCTTGTATTAGTTATTATGAGTATGATAACTCTACTCGTGCTCAAGGAGATACTTTAGCTTATAGTGATATTGTTTATCATATTAAAGTATGGGCTAAGACTCAAAAAGAACTTGTAGATTATTCTATTTAGATTGATTCTATTATGAGGAAATTACATTTTGTAAGATTGACTTGCAATGACCTTTGGACTAATACACTTGGACAAAGAGATTTAAAATATAAGGCGTTAGCTTTTGAAAAATTTTGATATAAAGGAGATTAGATATAATGGCTTTTACTGCTGCTATTTTAGGTGGTTCTAAATTGAGCTACAAGACTACTGCTGGTGGTTCTGGTACTTATACCGAACTGGCTAATGTTAAAAATATTCCTTCTCTTGGCGGTTCTACTGATAAGGAGGAAGCTACTCCTATCAATTCCAAGACTAAGAAATATGTCCCCGGTTTGAAGGATTACGGTGATTTGGAGTTTGTGTGCTTCTTTGAAGGTAGTGCTGAGGGTTCCAATTATCGTATTGTCCGTGACTTTGAGGAAGCTGGTACTGTTGTTGATTGGGAAGTTGAGACTGAGGATGGAACTAAGTTTGATTTCTCTGGTAAGTGCGCTGCTTCTTTTGATGGTGGTGAAGCTGCTGATGTTGGCACTTTCACTCTTACTGTTTTTATGAACAGTGATATGACTGTTGTTCCAGCTACCTAATAAGAAACTTAATATAGGGGGTAGGTAACACTACCCTCTTTTTTTTATTATAAAATTAAGGAGATTGTGTTATATGTTGTATATTACTTTAAAGAATTCTGATGCAGAATATAAGCTGAGACTTAATATCAAGGGTTTGATTAACCTTGAGAAGCGTCTTGGCAAGAGTCCAATGGAAGCTATTGGAAATTCCTTGGAAGATATGATGATTGTTTTCCATGAGAGTTTACAGGCTTATCAGCATGGTATCTCTTTTGATGATGCTTGTGATATTTGTGACAAGTGGTGTGATGAAGGTCATACTCAGACAGAAGACCTTCCCATTCTGCTTCTGCAAGTGTACGCTGTTAGTGGCATGATTAAGCAAGAGTATGTTGATGAAGTTATGAAGACCTTTGAGAAGAAGAAGAAAGAAGCTCTGGGTGAAATTCTTAACGAGGAGAAAAAGCCCACTAAAGGTAAGTCTGCAAAAAACTCATAATGGAGGGGGAAACTCCTCCAAAATCATTTGAAGAGTATATAGAAGAACTTTTAAAAGTTGCTATACAAGCTGGTATTAGTTATTCTGACTTTTTGGAAATGACTATAGGTGAAGTGACACTTATAGTTGAAGCGTATAACAAGAAACAAGAGGAAGAGTATAAGATACAATTATCTTTAGATTATCAGCTTGCGTCTAACATAGCTTATTTTGTTGGACTTGCTCTTAATGGAAAACAAATACCGTCATTACAAAAGACTTATCCCTCATTGTTCAATGAAGTGGAACAGAAAGAAGTTAAATCGTCTGCAATTCAGAAAGAGTTGCTGATTGATTTTGCTATCAGACACAACAAAATGCGAGGTGATAAAAGTAAATGACAGTTGATGAATTAAAGGTGTTGATAACTGCTCAAACTGCTCAACTTCAAAATGAAGTTACTAAAGTTCAAAAGAAAATGAACAGTCTTGAGAAAACAGCTAAAAACACCTCTAATGGTATCCAAAAAGCTTTTAATGCTATTAAGTTTACTGCTATCATTGCGGCTGTGTTTAAGCTTACTAAGGCTTGTACTACAGCGGCTGGTGATTTAGTTGAAGTATAGAATGTCGTTGATACTGCATTTGGAGAAAGTGCAAACATTGTAAATAACTGGTCAAAGAATGTCATAAAACAGTATGGTATGTCTGAGACTGCCGCTAAACGTACTGCATCAACCTTTATGGCTATGTCAAACGGCATGGGTATAGCTAACAAAGCTGGTACTACTATGGCTGTTACGCTTGCTGGCCTTAGTGCTGATTTAGCCTCTTTCTGGAATACTTCTTAGGATGAAGCTTTTACAGCACTTAAAAGCGTATATACAGGAGAAACCGAAACTCTTAAAAAATACGGTGTTGTAATGACAGATGTAAACCTTAAGAACTTTGCTATGGCTCAAGGTATAAAGAAAAGCTACTCTGAAATGACTCAAGCGGAAAAAGTAGCCTTAAGGTATAAATTTGTTTTAAAAACAACTGCTGATGCTCAAGGTGACTTTGCTAAAACAAATACTTCTTGGGCAAACCAAATTAAGATACTTAAAACACAAATGGAGCAACTTAAAACAATCATTGGTACAGGCTTGATTGCTGTATTAAGACCTGTAATTATTGAATTGAATAAGATGCTTAGTGTTGTTGTTGAAATAGGAAATGCTTTAGTTAGAGCGTTTTCAAAAATTTTTGGTGGAAAAGACAAGACTCTAAAGGTAAATACACAACGGTTCAATCAAATGGCTTCTTCTGCTAATGGAGCCGCTACAGGAATTGAAAACACTTCTGATGCAGCTAAGGATTTAAAGAAATCTCTTTCTGTTCTTAGCTTTGATGAACTGAACAAACTTCAAGCCCCTGACACAAGTTCTTCTTCTGGTGCTGGTGGCGGAGGTGGAGGAGTTGGAGATGTTGTTGTTGATGGTGATGTTATTTAGGAAGACAGTGTTCTTACTAAATGGGATAACCTTATGGAACAACTTGCTAATAAGTTGAAAAAGTGGATAGAAGAACACAAGATTAAATTAGACTTTAGCTGGGAAGCAGTTAAACCTAAACTCATATAGCTTGGAAAGGACATTTTAGAACTTGTAAAGACTATTGCTGTTGGTGCATATGACACAATAAAGTTATTCTTAGAAAGTGTTAATTGGACAAGTGCCTTAGCTTCACTAACAATAGCTACAAGTAAAATTGTCAAGCAAGTCCTATAGATTTTTGAGGATGGTTTTACACTCGTCCAAACAATTATCAAACGAGTTCCATGGGATTATGTTTTCCATAATTTGATTTATGCGGCACAACAAACAATATCCGCTGTGCTAACAATCGTAGATGGATTTATACAAGTTCTAACTTCCGTTGTGAAAGATTTGAACTTAGGTGAAATATTCTTTGTGGCGTCATCGGCGGCATTAAACTTTAGCTATGTGTTAGCATCTGCCGCTATTGCTTTAACAGATGCTTTTAAAGCATTTTATGAGACTGGACTTAAACCTATTGTTGAATGGATAGGTGAAAAACTTGTGTCTGCTTTTGCTTTAGCTATGGATTTGTTTTTTAGTTGGGGAAATTGGTTTGACGAACATCATGATTCCATAGTAAACTTTGCGGCTGCTTTAGGTACTCTTGTATCTCAGCTTTGGAAACTAATTGAACCTCTTGCTGATGCTACATGGGAAATTGCTAAAGGTATAATTACTGCTTTAAGTGATGCTTTTTAGGCGTTCCTTGGATTTATCGTTGACCATGGACAAGCAGTTATTACAATTATGGTTGGTTTGACTGGTGCTTTTGCAGCTTATCACGCTGTTTTAGCTATTCAATCTTTGTTTAATGCTTATAAATCAGGATTGCTTGGACTGCAAATAGCTATAGGTTTACTGGATGCCAAAGAGAAGATACTTGCTGTATCTCAAGCGGCTTTGAACCTTGTTATGTCTCTTAATCCAATTGCTTTGGTAATTGCCGCTATTGCTGGATTGATTGCAGCTATTGTGTATCTGTGGAACACAAATGAAACCTTTAGAAATGCTTTGCAAGCTTTCTGGGAATGGTTGAAGACTGGTTTATCTGCTATTTGGGAAGCTATAAAGGTATTCTTTGAAAATCTTGGAAAAGCTATTGATGAATGGGTAACAGTCAAATGGGAATTGCTTAAAGCTTCATTTAATGCTCTTCTTGAAGTAGCAAGAAATGTACTTAATGTAATTATTAGGCTTGTAGATAATATTTTCCAAACTATAGCTGACCTTATCAACTTTATAGTTAATGTTGTAACTGGTCAATGGTCTGACGCTTGGAATAGTATGTGTGATGTTTTCAGAGATGTAAAAATGACTGTAACAAACTTGATTACAGGTTTGTGGAATACAGTTAAATCATACGTTGGAAAAATTGCTAATGCTATTGGTAATGCTATTAATAAAGTTAAAGACTTCTTAGGATGGAACAAAAAAGCAAAAGACGCTGATACCAGTTATATTGATAATCAAAGAATGAAAGCCCCTCCTGCCCCTGTAGCTTACAGTCTTGAACCTACTAATATTCCTCAGTTGGCTTCTGGTGGTGTACTGTACAAGTCCACACTGGTTGAAGCTGGTGAATATGCTAATGCAAGAAATAATCCTGAAATTGTCACTCCTCAATCTCTTATGAAAGAAACAATGGAATCTGCGAACAACGCTGTTGTTAATGCTGTTTACTCTATTGGTAATCAGATTTCTAAGGCTGTTGAAGACAAAGATTCTGATGTTTATATGGATGGCGATAAGGTCACAAGAAAAGTTACAAGTAGACAGAAAGAATTGGCAAGATACGGTTCCAGTTCTCTTGTAATGGTATAAGGAGGTAAAGCATGATATTTAAAATTGATGGTGTTGACATTACTCCTTATATCCTTGAAAGTTAGCTTCAATGGACAAGGAATGATGTTGAAGACCCAAACGCTGGTAGAGCTTTAGACGGAACTATGTACAGAGACAGAGTAGCTATTAAGGCTAAATGGACTGTTCCTTGTGTTCCTTTAGCTGGCCCTGACGCTGCTAAACTTCTGACTTTGATTGAGCCTGAGTATGTTACAGTTGAATGTACTGACCCTTCTAAAAACAAGGTTAGAAAGTTTTAGGCATATTCTAATAACGTTCCCGCAACTCACATGATAACAGAAGATGGAGTTGATAAATGGAGCGGTATAAGTTTTCCGTTGATTGAACGATAAATTTGAGAGGGTAGGCATAACTTGTCTATCCTCTTTTTTTACTTGGAGGTATGATGAATAAGATAGTTTATAATGGCTTAGTTTTCGCTGATGAAGATGGTATAGGTGAAGGTAAGCTTACAGATATTTCATTTCAAGCAGAAACATCATTGGCCCAAGATGAACTATCTGTAGATACACTGAACTTTGCTGTTAAATATCCCGGAGATGAAAGCAAGCCTGATGATTCTATAGCTAAATTGCCATATGGTACAATTTGTAGCTATTATAGAGATGATGTACTGTTTTGCAAATATTATCTTGTTTCTGTAACAAGAGATGATAAATTTAAATACGAATTTGAATTTCAATCTTCTATTGGTTTGTTAGATGATACTAACCATTATGGAGGTTTATACTCTGGTGCTTATGCAAGTGATATTATCGCTGATGTAATTGGTGGTAAGATTCCGTATACAATTAAACCAGTATTTTCTAAAATTAAACTATATGGTTGGCTTCCTGTTGCAACTCGTAGAGCAAATTTACAATAGGTTCTCTTTGCTTGCGGTGGTTGCATTAAGAGAAATGAAGAGGGTAATGCTTATATTACAACTCTTGACACAACAACTCCAAAACAGATTCCAGATAATAGAATTTTCTCTGCTGGAAAAATTAAATACGATAGTAATATAAGTTCTGTTGCTGTTACGGAACACGGCTATGTTAAACTTGATAATATTGAGGACACAAAACTTTTTAAGGGTGAATTGATTGGCTCTGATTTTGTCACTCCTAAAGGCGTTTCTGTGAGTAATGCTTCACTTGTTACTTGGGATAAACCTTGTTATGACATTACTGTAAAGGGAACTACATTGATAGAGTCTGATGTTAACTATGCTGTAGTAAATGCAACTCCCGCTGTTGAGGTTTATGGAAAAGAGTATTTACATACGGAAAGTGTTGTTCATAAAGATAAGCCTGATTATACTGGTAAGGAAAAACTTGCAGAGGTAAAGAAAGCTACTCTTGTATCTCTTGCCAACAGTGCTTCTACCGCTGAAAGAATGATGGCTTATTATGGTAATGCTAATACTATGTCTCCTTCTATTATTTTAGAGAATGAGAGAACAACTGATAACATTGAGTTAACTAATCCATTTTGGGAAAAGTCTACAGGTTTTATTAAGTCTATTGATGCTTCTGTTGGGCCAAAAATTACTAAAGCTAACTGCGAGATAATTTTAAATTATGTTCCTCCTACAGTTGTTGGTAGTAGAACTCTTGTTTCTATTGATATTACTACTCCGCCTACTCAATTAGCTTATGCAACAGGCGATTATTTTAATAAGAATGGAATGGTAGTTACTGCGACTTATGACGATGGTACTACAGCTATCGTTAATAATTATCAGGTATCTCCTAATACTCCTTTGACACTTGAAGATACCACAATTACCATTACTTATAGAGAAATTGGCGTTAGCGCAAGTGCTACAGTTGATATTACTGTAAAGAACGTGCTGAGAAAAATTGAGATTACACAACCTCCATATACTGTTGATTATTATGTAGATGATACATTTGATAATACAGGTATGATTGTGGAAGCTTTCTATTCAGATGGTTCCCACAAATAGATAAACAACTATACTTGGGAGCCTACAAGAGCACTTACAGAAGAAGACAATACAATTACTATCTCTTATTCAGAAGATGGTGTGACAGCTAAAACATATCAAGATATAACAGTTGGTGAAGCTCCTGATTTGGTGTCGATTGCTATTACTAATCCCCCTGATAAGACAGTCTATAAGTTGAATGAATACTTTGACAGAACTGGTATGATTGTCACAGCTACTTTTGCTGATGGAAAGAGTAGGATTGTAAGCGGTTATACTGTTTCTCCTAATGGAGCTTTGGGTAAAGATGATACAATTATTACTGTTAGCTACACAAGAAAAGGTATTACAAAGACTGCAACTCAAGAAATCACTGTTGTATATCTGACCTCTATTGTTGTTTCCCATCCTCCTACATACACTGAATATTATGAAGGAAATAGCTTTAACAAAGCTGGTATGGTTATCACAGCTATCTATAGCAACAATAATACTAAGGTGCTTGCTGATACTGATTATACTGTAACACCAGAAGTATTGATGATGAAAATGACCAGTGTTACTATTAGCTATACTGAGGATGGAGTAACAGCTACAACTACACAAACTGTAAAGGTAAACTACTATCCATATGACTTTACTAAAAGCATTGTAATTAGTCAGAGTGGAACTTATAACCTTAAAGATATTGGTGCTACTCACAGAAACTTTAGAGTTATTGCTATTAGTGGTGGTCAAGGTGGATAGGGTGGTGCTGATGGCGTTGCTGGTGGAAACTCTGATTCGTCTATCATTTCCAGTAGAGATGCTGGCTCAGAAGAATCTTCTGCTGGAGGTACTGGAGGCAAAGGCGGTAAAGGTGGAGCACTTGGTAAGAGTGGTAAAGTAATTAGTGGTGAAGGATATGTAGATGCTTTAACTGATAGTATTACTATTAATATAGGTGCTGCTGGTGAAGGTACAGCTAATGGTTCTGCTCCTACTGTGGGTGGAGAAGGTGGTAATACTACTTGTTCCTTTGGCTCTACTACACTTGATTCTAATAATGGTGAACAAGTAGAAAACGGTTATAAAGACTTATTCTCTGAAACTGTATATGCTCTTGATGGTATCGCTGGTATTGATGGAGCATATGGCGGTAATGGTGGTGATGGTTCTTCTTCTGGAACGAGTGGTAAAGCTGGTGAAAGCGTAAATGGTATGTCTGGTGGTTCTCCCGGAACTGCACATAGAAAAACAGGTGGTAGTTATCCTATAAGATATAGTTTGCAAAGTGATTCTGGTGGCTTTAGTGGTCATTTCAGAGACAGCCAATTATATACTTTCTATACCAATTATTCCTTTAACTCTGATACTGGTATTTGTACTTTTACTGGTAAAAAGGTGTTTTATGGTAGAGAGTGGGATAGTTATGTAAATGCTGGTGGTACTTACTACTTAGATAGTTATTCTGACCATAGAGGTTATGGTAAGGCACAAGTCTTTACTTCCGGTAACTACTATTATCCCGGCTATAGGAGTGACCTGTATGTAGCAAAAGCAACGTATGGTTCACCCGGTTATATAGAGACTCAATCTGGTGGTGGTGGCGGTGGTGCTTCTGCTATTAGTGCTGGCTCTAATGCAAGCGGAATAACTGGTGGTGCTGGTGCTAATGGTGGTACTACTGCTTTTACTGGTACTTTTGGTTGTGGTGGTAACGCTGGTAATGGTGGCGGTGGCGGTGGTGGTGCTGGTGGTACTTACGCATGGTGTCACGCTAAATACGATAGTGGTGCTTGGACTAATGGCGGTTCTGGTGGTGCTGGTGGTCAAGGTGGTGCTGGTACTAATGGTGCTACTGGTTGTGTCATTATTTATTACTCCTAAAAAAGTCTTGAGTTATTATTAAAACTTTTTTATGATGTATTAGGGAGTATACTTATACTCCTTTTCATATAGAATGAATTTCTATTAATGATAACTTAAAGAGAAAGGAGAAATAGACATGGAATGGCAAATAGTTACAGTTATCATTACTCTTGTGAGTTTTGGTACTGCTATCATTAAACCAATGCTTAAACTTAATAGCTCTATTGTTAAGCTTACTGATGCTGTGGAGAGCTTAGAATTAAATGGTTCTGAAATAAAAGATATTGTTAAAGAGCATGAAAATAAATTAGATGACCACGAGAAAAGAATAATCATTCTTGAATAGAAATAAAAAATTAAGAGAGTAATAGATTAATTTCTACTACTCTCTTTTTTTATCCATATTAAGCCGGGGTATCTGTAGAGCGCATAGTACCTAAACCTAATAGGTGGAGAGGGAGGGAGGATATTGATTCCTCCCCCTCTTAGGTAGGATGCTGCGATACACGCCATTACACTTTTTATATATATAGGGAACGTAATAGTGTAATGGACATCCTCTAAAGCCAGTAATTATATGGGGTTTGAGGACTTTGCACAAGAAGCTCTCATTACACTCGTGGTGTAATGGAAAAATTACCTCATTTTTTCATGCTAATTCTTCTACTACTCATTTGACTTAGAGGGCTAAGTTTATCAAAATTCTTAGTCAAATCACTATTATAGATAGCACAGTAATGCTTAGTCATATCAAGGGTAGAGTGTCCAAGTATCTTTTGAAGCGTGAAAGCGTCACCTCCACAATCAATCAAATACTTTTTAGCAAATGTATGTCTAAACAGATGGGTTGAAGTTTTAGAAACACCTCTATTGAGATTATATCTTTGAATACTACATCTAAGACCATTGATAGTCATTTGCTCATTAGTCTCATTAGGAAAGAGGTAATCTTCTGGTGTACCTTCTCTATAAGTCAAATACTCTTGAAGGATATTGACCATCTCACTACAAAGCGGTAATGGTTGAGGTTTACCATTCTTCATGTGTCTGGCAAAGATAGTTCTACCATCTAAATCTACATCTTCAACCAGAAAGTTTCTAACTGTAGCTGCTCGACAACCACAATTAATTAATAGGTTCTCAATGACCCATGTTCTATATTCTGCAAAAGTACATTTCTTAACATTTGGCTTCTTGAGTAAGAGTTTCAATTCTGCGTCTGTATAAGGAGTCTTAACTACTTCTTGCTTTTTATATGGAACAATAGAAATACATTGATAACCACTATCCTTACACCAATTCAGAAAGGTTCTAAAGGTTGCAGTATAGCTATGGATAGAATTAGGAGATAAGTTAGCGTCTATCATTTTGTTTATTATTAAATAATATGTTTCAGCGTCCAAATTTGAAAGAGAGAGCTTACCTATGTCCTGATACTTGTTAATAGCTTGGAGGGCTTCTGCATAGGAATTTAATGTTTCTTTCTTTATTCCTTGAGCCTTTTTGATTTTGAGGAAGGTGTCATAGAGGGAAGAGATAGTTTCCTGTTTCTTGGAAGGTGAAAGTTTCTTGTGGGTATTGGTACGCATACTCATGGTTCCTCCTTTTTTAATTGAAAACCATGCGTACAGGAAAGCATAAAAAA
>CAKUYO010000053.1 GCA_934716995.1 uncultured Bacteroidales bacterium
ACCTTGTCTTGCGGCGCAACACGCGCCGCGCTCATAGTCATACAGACACTTGGTGTCAACTCCTGGGTAAACGCCTAACATTCTATGCTGAACAACCCGTTAATAACCCGTTAATCACCCGTTAATCACCCGATAACAACCCGATAATCACCTATACTTGCTATATGCATTATCAAAAGGTGTGCTTATATCGAACCGACGTTAACTATTTCTTAGAGGGACATATAATCAGCCATATAATTGAACCATATAATTCACATTGCTATGGCTAATGATAACGGGTATTGCGGGTATCGTATTTTTTTTGTAATTTTGCGGCGGTGTTTTTTATATTTTATGGCTATGCAGAGAAAAATACGTTTGTTAGCAGCGGTGGCGGGGCTGCTGCTATGGATGATGCCCGCAGCGGCAGAGGATGTGGTGTATCTGACCACGGAGCAGTTCAAGGCACGGATATTCGATTATTCAAAAGAGAAAGAGTGGAAATACAAGGGAAACAAACCCTGTGTGATTGATTTTTACACCACGTGGTGCGGTCCGTGCAAGCGGCTTGCCCCGATAATGGAAGAACTGAGCCAGCAGTACTGCGACCAAGTGGTGTTCTACAAAGCCGACACCGAGCAGGAACGCGAACTGGCATACATATTCCGGATTTCGAGTATCCCGCAGGTGATGTATATCCCTGTAGAGGGCAAGCCCGCATTGCTGAAAGGGCTGTATCCGAAAGAGGAGATAGTGAAGATAATCAACGATTTCCTGCTGGCGGGAAAATGAGAGACTCCCCCAAGCCCCCTCAAAGAGGGGGATGTGCGGAAAACGTTAATTAACGTGTAATTAGACGTTAATTCTTTTTTAGGGGGAGGGCGGTGGGGGATTATTTGTGGAATTATATGTTTTAAGATATTGTGTAATCCGCAAAAAAACAGTAATTTTGCAGGCTGTTGTGTAGGGGCGGAATATGGGGTTGATTAAGCGGCTGTATAGGGCAGTTTTGATAGAAATAACAAACTTAATAATATAAGTTGGGGCATTCCAAACATAGAGTAAGTCCCCGTTCATTTTTTATTTACCTTTTGCGCAGATATAGAAAAGCGCAGTTGTCTAAAGTACGCGGATGCAAAAGTCTGACTTTATCATTGAGGTAAACCATGTCTCGAAGCAGTTTGAGGATGGAAAGTTTGCCTTAGACGATGTGAGCCTTCAGGTTAAGAAAGGCGAGTTTGTAACAATCTTGGGTCCTTCGGGATGCGGTAAGACCACGCTGCTACGATGTATAGCGGGTTTCCAGGTAGCGACGTCGGGAGACATCCTACTGAACGGCGAGGACGTAACGGAGATGCCTCCGCACAAACGCCCCGTGAACACGGTGTTTCAGAAGTATGCACTGTTCCCCCATTTGAACGTATTCGAGAACGTGGCTTTCGGGCTGAAACTGAAAGGCGTGGCGAAAGCCGAGATGGAGAAGCGCGTAAAGAAAGCGCTGAAGATGGTGAGTATGTCGGACTACGAGTACAGAGATGTGAACTCGCTGAGCGGCGGTCAGCAGCAGCGTGTGGCGATTGCGCGGGCTATCATCAACGAACCCGAGGTACTGCTCTTGGACGAACCGCTGGCGGCACTCGATCTGAAGATGCGCAAAGACATGCAGATGGAACTCCGTGAGATGCACAAGAAACTGGGTATCACGTTTATCTACGTAACCCACGACCAGGAGGAGGCGCTGACGCTGAGCGACCGCGTGGTGGTGATGCGCGACGGCAAGATACTGCAGACAGGTACCCCGAGCGACATATACAACGAGCCGAATAGTTGCTTTGTAGCGGACTTTATCGGCGAGAGCAACCTGCTGGACGCCACGATGGTGCGCGACCGGCTGGTGCATTTCTGCGACCGCGACTTCGAGTGCGTGGACGAGGGTTTCGGCGAGAACCAGGAGGTGGACGTGGTGGTGCGCCCCGAGGACTGGTATATCGGGTATGCCGATGAGGGACAAAGAACGAAGAACGAAGAACAAAGAACGAAGAACGCGTTAGACCCCGTGGCGGCAGCCGATGCAGAGGATTACACCGACGACCCGTGGCAGTTGTACGGCACGGTGCAGAGTTGTATCTTCAAGGGTGTGCATTACGAGATGACGATGCTCACCGACAACGGCTACGAACTGATGATACAGGACTACCACGCCTACGCCCCCGGACGCAGAGTGGGACTGGTGGTGAAGCCGGAAGATATACAGGTGATGCGCAAAGCACGCCTCTGCAACACGTTTGAGGGCAAAGTGCTCGAGGGCGGCAAGGTGGAGTTTCTCGATGCGGAATGGGACATCACCGACCGCACGGCGGAGCGTTTCAGTGCAGGCGAAGAGGTGGACGTGGAAGTGGATTTCGAGCGCGTGAACCTGCAAGACGACGAGGAAGACGGTGTACTGCAAGGCGAGGTATATTTCATTCTCTACAAGGGCGACCACTACCATCTGCAGGTGCGTACCGACGACGGCGACGACTTGTATGTGGACACCAACGATGTGTGGGACGACGGCGACCGCGTGGGTGTGAAGATTGCGCCGAGTTATATCCGCCTCTACAAGAAGCAGGACAAAGCACAAGGGATAAAGAACCAAGAAACGGGCGGCGATGAAAACAAGTAAATGGAAACGTATGCTGCAGTCGCGGCGTACGTGGGCGTGGCCTTATGTGCTGTTTCTGATCTGTCTTGTGCTGCTGCCGCTGCTGCTGATCGGCGTGTATGCGTTCACCGACCCGCAGGGGCATTTCACGATACAGAACTTCGTAAGTTTCTTTACCAAATCGGAGGCGGTAAACACGTTTATCTATTCGCTGGCGATTGCGCTGATAACCACTATTATCTGCTTGGTGATCGGCTACCCCGCAGCGTATATCATGGCGATGCAGTCGTTCCGTACGCCTGCCGTGATGGCGATACTGTTTATCCTGCCGATGTGGATCAATTTTCTGCTGCGTACGATTGCCACGGTGGAACTGTTCCATATATTCGGTTTGCCGCTCGGCGAGGGGGCGTTGCTCTTCGGTATGGTGTATGATTTTCTGCCGTTTATGATCTATCCGATCTACAACACGCTGCAGAAGATGGATATGAGTTTAGTGGAGGCGGCGCAAGACCTCGGGGCGAACCGCTTCAAGGTGTTTACCAAGGTGATTATCCCCCTCTCGATGCCGGGCGTCTATTCGGGTATCATCATGGTGTTTATGCCTACGGTATCCACTTTCGCCATCTCCGAACTGCTGACCCACAACAAGATAACGCTTTTCGGTTCGCTGATACAGCGCAGTTTCTCGGAGGGCGGTATCACGATGTGGAACTACGGTGCGGCTCTGTCGCTTATTCTGCTGATCATCATAGGTCTGACCTCGTTCTTCGGACAGAAAGACGAGAATAACAGGGAAGGAGGTATCGTATGAAAACCGGT
Source organism: uncultured Bacteroidales bacterium (assembly GCA_934716995.1). Taxonomy (GTDB): domain Bacteria; phylum Bacteroidota; class Bacteroidia; order Bacteroidales; family Paludibacteraceae; genus Colicola. Next base: position 3,449 of record CAKUYO010000053.1, read on the forward strand.
TCGATGGTGGAACGCCGCGGCTTCTGGTCGCGCTTTGCAGGGCAGGCGTATCTGTGGCTGATTCTGGTGGTGCTGTATGCGCCGATACTCCTTATATTTATATTCTCGTTCACCAAAAGCAAGGTGTTCGGCAACTGGACGGGTTTCACGTTCGGTTTGTATGAGAACCTGCTGACGGGTTACGACTATGTCGATCAGGTGCAGGTGGATCCGAACCTGTACCGCGCCATGCTCTATACGGTGATTATCGCCGTGTCGGCAGCGGTGATCTCCACGCTGCTCGGTACGCTGGCTGCGATAGGAATCTACAATATGCGCCAGCGCGACCGAAGGATCATCTCGTTTATGAACTCGATACCGATGATCAATCCCGATATCCTGACGGGTATATCGCTGTTCCTGCTGTTTGTATTCCTCGGGATAAGCCGCGGTCTGGCAACGGTGATCATTGCCCACGTGGTGTTCTGTACGCCCTACGTGGTGTTGAGCGTGATGCCGCGCCTGACGAAGATGAACCCGAATATCTACGAGGCGGCACTCGACCTTGGCGCAACGCCGTTTCAGGCTCTGCGCAAGGTGCTGATGCCCGAATTGTGGCCGGGCATGGTTTCCGGTTTCATATTGTCGGTTACGCTGTCGATTGACGACTTCGGCGTAACGTTCTTTACCAAGGGCAGCAACGGACTGGATACCCTGTCCACCTTTATCTATGCCGACGCACGCAAGGGCGGTCTGACCCCCGAGTTGCGTCCGCTCTTCAGCCTTATCTTCCTCACCATATTGGTGTTGCTGTTGATAATCAATCTTCGTACTAACAAACAACAAAAAACAATCAAAAAGAAATGAAACGTTCCTTTTTTGCTTTGGTGCTGATGGCAGCACTGACTTTTGCAGGTGTAACCTTTCCGACTCCCGCTGCGGCAGCCGACCGTGCGCATACCCTGAAGGTGTACAACTGGGCAGACTATATCGATATGGACAATGTGCTCAACAAGTTCCCCGCGTGGTACAAAGCGCAGACGGGCGAGGACGTTACCATACAGTATTCCACGTTTGACATCAACGAGTCGATGCTCACCCAGATAGAGGTGGGACACGAGGACTATGACGTGATTTGCCCGAGCGAGTATATCATTGAGCGTATGCTCCGCAACAACCTGCTGCTGAAGATAGACAAGAACTTCGGCGAGACCCCCGACTATACCACCAACGTGGCACCGTTTGCCGTGGAGAAATTCCAGCAGATGGCTCCCGACAGCAGTGTGAATGTGGCGGACTATACGGTGGGTTATATGTGGGGAACGACGGGTATTCTGTTCAACTCCGCCCACGTGGACGCTGCCGACCTGCAGTCGTGGTCGTTTCTGACCAATCCGAAGTTTGCGGGTAAGATCTTCATGAAAGACGCTTTCCGCGACATCTATTCGTGCGTGGTGCTGTATGCCTACCGCGACGAGATTGCCCGCGGGGAGGTAACGCGCGATGACCTGGTGGCACACATCACGCCGGAGCGTATCCAACGTGTGGAGGATACGCTAAAGGTAGCGAAGGATAATATAGCCGGCTGGGAAGTGGACTTCGGCAAGGAAGAGATGTGCAAAGGACAGACTTGGATGAACGTATCGTGGTCGGGCGATGCACAATGGGCTATCGATGAAGCCGCAGAGGGTGTGGAACTGGAGTACATCGTGCCGGAAGAGGGTTCGAATGTATGGTTCGACGGCTGGTGTATTCCGAAGTATGCCGTAAACACCAAGGCAGCCAGTTATTTCATCAACTATCTCTGTATGCCCGAGAACGCCATCCTCAATATGGAGGAGATCGGCTATGTGAGCGTTATTGCTTCGCCCGAGGTACTCGAATGGGCGGACGATGCGGCAGAGAACGAGGAGACGGTGAACCTGAGTTACTTCTTCGGCGAGGACGCTACGGCAGTACATGCCAACCAGGTGTTCTACCCCGATCAGAGCGTGATTGAGCGTTGCGCCTTGATGCACGACTGCGGCGAACAGACCAAAGACATGCTGGAGATGTGGAACCGCGTGAAAGGCGACAACCTCTCGGGCGGAATGGTGATTTTCTTAGTGGTTGTGCTGGTTCTGGTTGTCGGTGGTATCATTTTTGCTACTGTCAATAAGAACAAGAAAAAGGCACAACAGCGCGGACGCAGGAAATAGATGTTAGACCGCTTGCGCTGTTAGATGTTAGACCGCTTGCGCTGTTAGATGTTAGACCGCCTGCGGCTGTTAGAAGTTAGACCGCCTGCGGCTGTTAGAAGTTAGACCGCCTGCGGCTGTCAGAAGTTAGACCGCCTGTGGCTGTTAGAAGTTAGATCGCCTGTGGCTGTCAGAAGTTAGACCGCTTGCGCTGTTAGATGTTAGATCGCTGCGCTGATAGAAAGTCAGGTAGATGACGGGTGGATGTCAGGTGGATAGGCTTTGCCTTCCACCTGCATCGTACATCTATCCTATGCGCATCCTATGCGTATCCTATGCAGAATCACCTACTCTTGTAAGCACGAAAATATAATAGATAATAAGACTGATATGAAGCGAATAATCCGAACTTTTGTGTTGCTTGCGCTGTTGTTGTGCGGAGCGGAAGGCTATGCGCAACAATCGCAGATGGAGACCGACTACAACCGTATTGCAGAACGCTTTGAGGCACGCGACAAGAGTCTGCAGAAAGACCTGAAAACCTATCTGCAGAAATACCCATACACGACCTACGAAGACGAGATACACTTTATGTCGGGCGTGCTGCAAGCCGAGAAAGCCAAATGGAAACAGGCAACCAAAGAGTTGGAGCAGGTGGAGTACAAAGCACTGACCCGCCCGCACCAGACGGATTACCAGTTCTATCGCGGCTACTGCTATCTGATGTTGCAGCAGTACTCGCGGGCGGCGGTCTATTTCGCGCAACTCAAAAAGACCGACAACCCCTACACCACCAAGGCGACATACTACTATGCTTATACCCAGTACAAACAGCAGAACTACGACAAGGCACTGCCCGTACTGCTGTCGCTGGAAGACGTGAGCGAGTACCAAAAGACGGTGCCCTACTATATCGTGCAGATCTATTACGCGCAGCAGGAATACACCGAGGTGGAGCAGCGTGCCGAGGCGCTTCTGGCAGCGCAGCCCGACAACGGGAACAATGCGGAACTGCACCGTATGCTGGGCGAGATGTACTACCTGAAGGGGACAAAGAACAAAGGACAAAGAACAAAGGACGAAGAACAAAGGACGAAGAACAAAGAACAAAAGACCACTTCGCTGAATGACCTTAAAAAAGCGGTGGAGCACCTGCAGGCATACGAAAAGCAAGTGCGTTCGACCGATGTGCCGTTGGTGCGCAACGACCTCTATCTGCTCGGTATGGCGGAATACCAACTCGGGGCGTACAAAGAGGCGGTCGGCTACCTGAAGCAGGTGAAGCAGGAGAACGACACTATCTCGGAGAGTGTGTGCCTGACGCTGGGTAATGCATATATCAAACTCGGGCAGCCCGAGCAGGCGAAACTGTCGTACCAAGCCGCTGCCGCCTATCGGCTGACCCCTGCGGTGCGCGAGGAAGCCCTCTACAACTATACGCTCTGCACCTACAACTCGTCCACGGCATTGGGCGAGAGCGTGCGTGCGTTCACCGAGTTTCTGACCGAGTTTCCGGACAGCAAATACGAAAACGAGATCTATGCGTTGCTGGGCGATGCGTTTGTGCGGTCGCGCAACTATGCCTCGGCGCTGTCGGTACTGGATTCGATAGACAACCCGACCCCCAAGATGCTGCAAACCAAGCAGTATCTGCGCTACCAGTTGGGTGTGGACGCTTTTCTGCAAAACAAGATGGAGCAGGCACGCGGGCGTATGACCGAGGTGATAAACCACAATGCCGAGTCGGCGCAATACACCACCGAGGCATACTACTGGCGTGCGGAAGCCGACTACCGCCTGCACGATTACGATGCCTGTATCAGCGACCTTAACAAGTATATGGCGCAGCGCGATGTGCGCGGTTCGGGCAACTACCTGCAAGCCAACTACCTGGGCGGCTATGCGTATTTTGCGCAGAAAGATTACCCCAAGGCGCAGACGATGTTTCTGCGCTATATCGACAATGCCGACCAAAACGATCCTACCTACGCCGATGCGCTCAACCGCATAGGCGACTGCTATTTCAACGCGCGCAATTTCCCCTCTGCCATTGCCTACTACGGACAAGTGGTGGACAAGAACGCCACGGGGGCGGATTATGCCACGTTCCAGCGCGGGTATGCGCAGGGCTTGCAGCACAAGTACAACGACAAGATCAACACTATGCGAACCCTCGTGTCGCGCTATCCGAAGTCGGACTATGCCGATGACGGTCTCTACGAGACGGCGCGTGCACAACTGCAATTGGACAACGAGCGTGCGGCGATAGCATCGTACGAGCAACTGCTTCAGAACTACCCCAACAGCAGCCTCGCCCGCAAAGCATCGCTGGAGCGGGCTATGCTCTACCGCAACCTGCACGAGGATGACAAAGCCATTGCCGCCTACAAGCATACGATAGAGACCTACCCCGCCTGCGAGGAGGCTTATACGGCGTTGGACGGACTGGAGGCACTGTATGTGGAGAACGGCAACATCAGCGAGTATCTGGCTTATACCAAGCAACTCGGGCGTATGAATATGCAGGTTACCACGCAGGACGACTCGCTCAGTTTCGCCTCCGCCGAACTGCAATATATGCAGGGCAACTACCAGCGTGCGGCAGCGGCATTGGCGGTTTATCTGAACAAATACTGCTCGGGCAGCCGCTATTGCACTACGGCACAATACTATATTGCCGATTCGTACTACCGTCTCGGTCAGAAAACCGATGCCCTGCGCGAATACAAAGCATTGACCGACATTACGGGCAACCCCTATATGGAAGAGGCGTGCATGCGTGTGGCGGAACTGAGTTACGACGCGCAGGACTACCGCACCTCGCTGGATTATTTCTACAAGATGCTCTCGCAGGCGTCCGACCGTGACAAGATCAATATCGCCCGTCTGGGTATCCTGCGCTGCAGTTACTATCTGGGCAACCACCAATCGACGATAGACATCGCCACGCAGATACTCGCCGACGAACCCGTGGCGGACGATGTGCGCAAGGAAGCACTCTACAACCGTGCGAAAGCCTATATCGCCTTGTCGCAGTGCGAACAGGCAATCAGCGACCTGACCCCGCTGGCGAAAGAGGTGCGTACTGCCACAGGTGCGGAGAGCAAGTACCTGCTTGCCGAATGCCGTTTCCGTCTCGGCGACCTCGACAAGGCGGAAGAAGAGGTGATGTCGTTTGCGGGGATGGATACCCGGCAACAGTACTGGTTAGCCCGTGCGTTGGTGCTGCTCTCGGATATCAATATGCGTCGCGGCGATGATTTCCAAGCCAGGCAGTACCTGCTGACCTTGCAAGCCAACTACCGCGGTGAGGACGATATCCAAACGATGGTGAGCGAGCGAATTGCCACCCTCGACGAGAAAGAAAGAGAACAAGTAGTAGAACCCGAAAGCGAAGAATGATATGAAGCGCATACTTCTCATTTTGAATTGTGCATTATGCATTGTGCATTGTGCATTCTCCCAAGATAGCACCCTCAACCGCAATGTAACGGTGGAGCGTGAGTTCCAACCGGTGGTGCAGTCGGCAGGCAAGATCAATGTCCGCCCGAAAGTGCAGGAGACTACTCTGCCTGCCGCTGAGATGCATTATTCCGATTATAATGCCGCACTCTCGCCTGCGTTCAATACCAATTCGCTCCTGAGTCAGCCGATGCGTTTCTCAACGCCTTACCAATACAACGGCTATGTGCGGGGCGGACTGGGGCATACCAATACGCTGTTCGATTTCGCCTATCATCTGGACGACAAGCGGAACAGCATTCTCGATGTCTATGCCAACCACTATGCGCAGTGGGGCAGACGGGCGAACAGCAATACCCGTCTGGGTTTCGATTTCCGCCATACGTTCTCTACGTGCGACCTCTATTTCGGTTTCCGGGGTGCCAACCGTTTCTATACCCGCTACGGGCGGTATTACGACGGAGCCAAGGGACTGCTGGTGGCGCACTACCGCGACCTGCAACCCGAGGACAAGCAGAATATATGGACGGTGGATGCCTTTGCGGGTGTAAAGAGCAACAACAGATCGGATATCCAATACAAGGCGCAAGTGGGCTATACGCTTTTTGCACTGCCCGATTATGTGTCCGAACACCAGGTGCGTACCACGGCAAACATCGACTGGCACAGCGATGCGCACCACGTGGGCGGCAATGTCTATGTGCAGAACTCGTTCCTGCAAACCGACCGGGTGGCGGACACGCTGTTCAACTCGCGCCACGCACTGCGGATCGAGCCGTATTATGCCTACCAAGGCAGTCGTTTCTCCATCCATGCGGGGGTGAGTTTCGACCTTAATATCGGTCGCGGGCAGTTCTTGTCCAATTTGGATCAGGTTACGTTTGCGCCTTCGCCCAAGGTGGAGTTTGAGGCGCAGATTGCCAAGAAATGGCTTACTATGTATGGTATTGCGCAGGGCAGTCTGACTACGGGGACGCTGCAAGCCTATATGGCGGGGCTTCCCTACCGTGCCATCGATCCGGGGATTACCTCGCACCATGTGGCGGGCTATACGCCTATTGATGCGCAACTCGGTTTCCGTATCCGTCCCTATCGCGACCTGCTGATAGATATCTATGGTGGCTATGCCTACCAGATGAACAAGATCACCTCGGTGGCTACGGTGGAGCAGATTACCACCCCCGCCGGCACAACCGTTCTGCCCGGTACATTCACTTATTTCTATGGCGACTACGGGTGCGGGAAGATAGGTGCAGCGTTCTCGTATCATTATCAGGATATTATCAATATCCGCTTGTGGGGGAACTACTATTTCTGGCAGGCTTTCCGCCAGGAGAATATAGAGAACGGCTGTTTCACCAAAGCAGGGTATAGTGTGCCTGTGCGTGCGGACGGTGTGTATGACCGTGCTTCGTGGGATATGGGGTTGCGTATAGACGCGCGTATCGACAAGCATTGGACGCTCTATAGCGACAACCGTTTTGTGGGCAGCCGCACTGCGTTGGTGTCAATGCCCGATGCCAACGGTTCGTATGAGCGCACCCTCAAGCCGATGATCCAACTCAGTCTCGGCTGTCAATATGAGACGGTGGTGGGCAGCAAGTCGTTCCGCGAGAAAACCACGCAGCCCAACCTGGCGGTATTCTTCCAACTCAACAACTATATCCACCGCCGCAACGACATCTGGTACGGCTACCAGTCGGAGGGTATCAATTTCCTGTTGGGCGTAACCTACAAGTTCTGAATCAGAGGGAGAAAAGATAGTCCAATGCCTCTGTGATAGCGGAGGCGGACAGGGTCCGGTTGATGACCGGTTCGCCGATGCTGCGCAGGAGAGTGAAATTTGGAAGCACTTCCGCCGTTGTCCCGTCTGCAGATGAGGCAACGGCGTTTTTCTTGTCCTGCGACATCAGTTCCAAGAGGCGCGACTGCTCTTTGCAGTTGCAGGCAGGTCGTCCGTAGTATTCCGACATCAGGCGGATCAGTTGCTGCAGCGGTTCGCGCGGGCAACCGAGATGTACGACACTCAGATAGAGTTCGGCAATCATTCCCCATAGCACGCAATAGCCGTGCGGAGGCTGTGGATTGTGGTGCTGTTCCAATGCCAGCGATTCGAGAGCGTGCCCTACAGTATGCCCGAAATTCAGTGCGTGGCGCAATCCCTTTTCGTGCGGATCTGCCGCCACAATGCGTTGTTTCACAGCCAGGCTCTTCTTTATCAGCGGTGCAAAATCGTTTATCTGTTCTTGCGCTTCGTTGGTATGCATAGCCCGCAGGTATGCTTCTATGTCAAAAGCCAAGAGTTGCTGCCAGTCGTCTTCGGACGAAAGCAGGGCGTGCTTGAGCATTTCGGCAAAGCCGCTGAGGAATTCCCGCTCGGGGAGTGTCTGCAAAAAGGCGGGGCAGACAATGGTCTCCACAGGTTCGGCAAAGGCACCGATACAGTTTTTCAGTCCGTGGTAGTTGAAACCGGTCTTCCCGCCTGAAGAGGCATCCACCATAGCCAGCAGTGTGGTGGGTATGTTCAGAAAGTCAATCCCGCGTTTGTAGGTGGCAGCCGCAAAGCCGCCCATGTCGGTGGTCAGTCCTCCGCCTATGTTGATCAGCAGTCCCCGGCGGGTGATATGGTGTTCGAGCAGAAAATCCCATATCCGCTCCACCGTCTCTATCGTCTTGTTCTCTTCTCCGTCGGGGATAGTCAGAAGCGGATAACCGCACCCTGCCGAAGTAAGGTGGATATAAGGTGGATATAAGGTGGATAGCAGGCAAATCTGTGTCTGCGGATAATGCGCCGCGATGGGTGCAAGCGTGCTTTGTAGGTCTTGGGTGAAAAGCATTTTTATTTTACATCCGCATTGAATTGTATCTGCTGTGAAGTGAGAATATACGGCGATACGATATGCAGGTCGGAGCCGCTGTTCAGTTCTACGGGTATAACCACCGTTTTGCTCGCGCCGGGCAGCAGTCCTGCCAGCGAAGTGGGAGATTGGGTGTCGCCGATAGCGAAATAGGCATCACGATAGAGTGGGGCAATGCCCTCGTTGGTGACTGTTACCCATGTTCGGTTGCCGTCTGTTTTACAGTCGGTTACGCGGAAACAGTAGCCGCTTGCCATACCTGCCGACTTGAACCGTGCCGGAGTGCCGTAACTGCCGCTCGGGGCATCGTTGGCTATCATAAAGGAGATATGGTACTTCTTCGCCATCTCCTCCCAAGTATGCCCGTACATACCCGCCGGATTGAGGAAATTCTTCTGGTCGTTGCTTGTATAGTAACTGATCTCGCCGCCGCATACACCAGTCTGCCAGCGCGTACTTTTGCCGATGGCATTCCAGTTCTCCTCGTTATAGCCGTCCGACGAACCGATCTCATGTCCTGCATGCATAAACGAGTCGTCGAACAGCCCGAACTGCAATGCCATCAGTGTTTTGTCAGCCACGAC
>CAKUYO010000054.1 GCA_934716995.1 uncultured Bacteroidales bacterium
AGTTTATACAGATGTAAACCACAAAGACCTAGATAAATTAAATAATAACCTATATAATCTTGAATGGTCATCAAGAAGTGATAATATCAAGTATTCTATCGAAAATGATGAACATTTTGCGAATATGGTTATGGAAAATTTATCTAAAGCAACGAAAGCTCTTAGAGAAAAGCGTTCTGCTTCTGTCGTCTAATGGTTAGGACGGATTCCTTATAAGAGTCTAATGGTAATTGAGTTCAATTCTCCCCAGAAGCACCAAGATGTAGGCAATAATTGAGATGATTTCAAGAGAAAGTTGTCCACATGGAAATTCCTACATAGACAGTAACAGCAACCTATTTATAATTCAAAAAAGGGTTTTGAAAATATAAATCTGTCTAATTCTATTATGTAGATGTAATACATCGGTAGTATGCCAGCCTTCCAAGCTGGACAGGTGGGTTCAACTCCCATCATCTACTCCAATTATCTAAACAGTATTCGGCATCATAAACAGCCCGAATTATGGAATGTCCCCAAGATTGTAGGACGGGATAGCGATAGGCCAGTGAGGTTCATGCCTATCAACTGTTGACATTCTCTAGCATTGCCACGATTGTTTGTGATTTTTCTTTCGTGGTGTTGTGCGTACCTCCTTTCTGTATACCCTCTCACCCTTCTGTTGACGTTCCGGTGAGAGGGTATTTCTTTATGCCCAGATTCTTGATATTTGAATATCGACCAGTGTATGTATGATATTCAAATATGCGGCAAACTGCCGCATATTGTCTGCCAAAGGCAGTATAATATACAAACCTCTTTTAGATTTTCAAATATCAGAACAGAAAAATCTAAAAGAAAATAAGAATTAGGGTATTGACTTTAGCCAAAACTGTGGTATAATATAGTCAATGAAAGCCACAGGAGGTACGAAGATGGCTACTGAAATTCTCAATCTGGTTGGCACTGACAACGAGTTCATGTTTCAGGTCAAACAGGCGCAGTCCCTTGTTTCCAACGCAGAGCAGTACAAAAAGTTCTACGCCAACGAGTTATCCAAGATTGACTTGGAACAGCAGGATATTCTGCATTACTTACAGTTGCGTGATAAGATTCCCGGCCCAGAGTTGCTGAAGGCGGCATCTGCATTGCGCAAGATTCGCCGTAAACGCGCAGACATCAAGCATAAGCAGTATTATGCAAGCCTTCTGGCTGGTGATTTTAGCACCGTCAAGGGCAAAACTATTCTTGGATTTTTCAAAGACCCAATGGACGAGGCTCATACCAGAGAGAAATATCGTGTTCGCACCAACATTCTTAGAGAGGTGTTTGGCTATGAGGGCAAGAACATCTAACGAAGATAAATATTCTATTAGATGGAAAAAGGATGGCAAATATTTTTGCTGTCACAATCTATCTAAGGCTGGACTCCACGTTTTCATTAAGCGTCTGATTCATAAAGGTGTAAACGTGGATGATATGGAATTTTGGAAGGAGTAACTATGCTTAAAGTCTATTATCGCGCAACTAATGAGGAGGTGGCTGTCTCCGTAGATGATATTATGCGTCTTGAAAATAAGACGCGCACTCAGGCAGAGGCTACCCATTATCAGCGCACCTATGTTCTGCTCTGCAACCCCTGTTACGGCAAGTGGATGGATTTGAGCGAGGAATATATGGCCGTTATCAATAAGTATCGTGGCAAGGCCAAGCTGGTGAAGTACGTCCCCACGGTGTCCGACATCGAACAGCTCAAGACCAATCCCGACCATATCAACGGTATGCCTAGATGGTATGTGCCGGGGCTTGATAGAGCGTTGAGTTCTGACGAACTGGAGCGTAGAATGAAGGCAGAGTTCGTCAGGAGATTCGATGCGGAAGATTCCGTCATCATCAACATGGTCAACCGTCACAACCCCACCTATAAGGTAGTAAAAGTGGCATAAGTACGTCAATTAGCAGGGTGAAAGCCCTGCTTTTCTTTTAGATTCGTGGGCTGATATTTCAATATCATTCCAGTCTTCTTCATTTCTTAGATATTTGAATATCAAGAATACAATTTACAAAGTGTGATATTCAAATACAATATTCCAATTAAAAAATCTAAAAGAAATTATAAAAAGGGTATTGACTTTTGTTTCCGGGTGTGGTATCATATAGACACAGAAAGGAAAGCGAGGTAATACATAATGACTAAAGAACAGATTGATAATCTCCACATTGGTGACGAAATCTGGCTTGCAAAGTTTAAGCTGGGTTACGACACGACCACCCACAAGATTACTGCGTTGCTTAACTATCGTCCCAGAAAGTTTGTCATCAAGCATTACATTTGTGATGAACTTTTCAACATCGTTGGTTTTGAGACACTGGATGGCTGTCACATGATGAGCATTGACTCCGTTGGTTTGGTTGATAACGATGTATCTGAGCATCTCAAGTATGCGACTAGCGAAAAGGAAATCACTGAATGGTATGAAAACCATAAGCGTGAGCAGAAAGCAGAATACTTGAAGCAGTTGGAAGAAGCAACCAAGACTCTGGAAGAAATCTGAGGTGATAATATGACTGAACAGGAGTTGCGTAATATTCCCATCGGTGGCGATGTTTGGTATTTTCGAGTAAAGCTGTGCAACGCCTCTAGTGTTCGTATCCGTCATAACGACAAGCCGAAACATCTCCGTAAGGTGGAAACCGAGGAAAAGCCGTTTGCTAACATCCTTTGCACGTTTGTTGACGATAACGGCGAAAGGTATTGCGTTTACTATAAGCTCGGTTGCAATAACATTTTCACTGATGAAAAGTCTGCATGGGAAAGCTATTCCAGCAAGGTACAGAAGATGATTACGGAAGTCAAGAAGCGCAAGCGTGAATACTGCAATGTTGCCAACGATACCATTGGTCGGCTTCAGAACGAGTATATCGTTGCAGTTGCACAGCATTTGAACGGTGGTGATGTAGATGCAGATTGACTGGAATCACCTCTGGCCTATGCAGGATGTAGTGTCAGTAGGCGGTAAAATCTGGCTGTTTTACTGGGAGGAGCGCAAAGGGTTCTTTGAATGGATTCCTCCTAGACAGGTAGATGTTGTTGGCTATCGTGATGATATTGACGTTTGGGGTTGTATTGTCGCAGAAAACAATTTCGGTGCAAAGTACAACATCACTGGGTTCAATAACACCCAAACCCATACCGCCCATGATAGTTTCCATTGGTATGGGTTTGACTATGAAGATGAGTGCAAGGCACTTTACAACAAATTTGTTGAGCAAAGTCGCGTAGCGTATCAAAATAATATAAATCGTTGCAAAGAAATGCTTGACAAATTGCAGTTCGTATGATATAATAAGGTCAGTGAAAGACAGAAAGGAGTCTTAAAAATGATTAAGCGTATTCCCATCAATGACGCGAACGATGTTCGCAATGCTCGTGACCACATGAAGAAGATTCGTGATGGTATCTCTGCTGGCAACATTTCTATCAGCTTCGACTTCCGTAACGCTGGTAGCACCAACCTGATGATGTTCGCCAGCGTTGAAGATACCGAGGTTAAGTGCAACGCCTACATGACTGGCGGCTCTGAGGCTGGTTTCCTCGTCCCTGTCAAGCCGGATGTGGCTATCACTTATTTCGACAAGATGATTGCCGAGAAGAAGTTCGCCGCCGCCACCTATGCAATCTAATTAACAAGTTTCGCTTAGATTTTACAAAGTTAGGTTTGACAAACCAAAAATTTTGAAAAAATCTAAAAAATATTTCTTAAAACCCTTGACAAACGCCACAAAACCTGATATAATAAAGACGTTCCAAGGGGAACAACAAAAACACATTTGATAGCCGAAAGGCAGAAAGAGGTACAATATGTTTGAGAACGAAACCATGACCGCTATGACCACCGAGAACGAGGCCGCTGTTGAGGAGACTGCTACTGTCACCAAGAAGCATCGTGGCCGCGTGGCAAAGCCCGCTCTGACCCTGACCGATGTGCTGGACAAGTTCGACAACGGCGAGGTCAACGCTTTCTACGCAGAGTACGGCCAGAACGCCACCAAGACCAAGACCATCATGCTGAAGGTCGATGGCGTTGCTACTGCCCTGACTCCGGCAAACCCCGGCCAGTCCTTCACCAAGCAGGACTACACCAAGGCTCGTGAGATGATGAGCATTATCGACAAGGTTTACCCGGTGTCCGTCAAGGTTATTTAATTAGCCTATCTATTGGTGGGTGGCGCATACCATAATCACGCCATGCAGAATTTAACAAACGTAACTTGATTTAGATGCAAGTGAATTGCGGCGATATGCAGTCGCGAGTCCACCATGTTAAAACGCAAGCGTTGCCGAAGCGTTCGTGGCTAAGTAGGCAAATTCTGTGTAAAAAATCTGTGTTCTGGTGTAATTGGTAAGCACAACGCCCTACGCGGTCTGTAAGGAGGAAGAGTTCGAGCCTCTAAACACAGTTGTACATTTTAAGTCCTAACTCAAGAGTAGAGCATCTCCCTTCAAAGGAGAAAATGATTGGTGCAAGTCCTTTCGTACTTAGAATGTATAGTCTCTGCAATTTCGCTTTAGATTTATAGATGATGATATTTATAAATGTTTAGTACAAATATAGATAGGGTTAAGGTCTAAAGTGAAATTATAAAAATCTACTGTTTCTATTCCTAGAACGGCGTTTTTCTAGCGCGGTGTTATCGTAAAACACTGTTAGCGGTATCGACTGACAAACCAGATAAATAGTTCTGGCTTCGTGACGGATAGGTTGGTATAACATACAGCTCGTCACAACTGTATAATGATTCCTAGACACGGATTAGCACCGGGAACGTCAACTCCCGGTGCTTTTCTTTTGTCTTAGATTCTTGGTATTTGAATATCACGACTTTACAATTTACAAACTGTGATTTTTGAATATCAAATTCCAATCAGAAAATCTAAAAGAAATTTATAAATACTATTGACTTTTCTTAGGTTCTGTGGTATTATATAGTCACAGAAACAAAGGAGGGTTACTATGGAGGACAAAAAGTTCTGCAAGGTCACGTTCTACGCAGACCTTACGAATGAGGATAAACGGTTTCTGTTAAATGATTTTGCACAAACCATGACAGAGGCCGCTCAGATTGATTCCGTGTGCGGCGTATCGGTTACTGACCCTAACGATGACCGTGCAGAAGAACTCTTGAACTGCCTTATTGATTATGTGTCTATCGGCAGAAGCGTTAAAGAGACTACTGAAAAGCTGATTGGTTGTGGTTTCAAAAAATCCGACCTTGTTGCTTATGGCTTCAACGCGGACGAGATTCCCGAAGAGGATGGTGACGAGGAAGATTGCTGACCGCCCTTGCATCCATTCTGCTGGTAATCATTGTCATGATTATGTATTATCTAAAGAATGGGACTTATGGTTGTATACGACTTGGAACCATCGGATATACGCTCTTCTGGTTCATGATTGTAGTAGTAATTGTTTCCACGATTCTATAAAAAATATTTCAAAAAGTATTGACAAAGTTCCCTGAATGGTATATAATAAAGATGTTCCAAGGGAACAAACATAAAACAACAGATAGCCCATAGCGGCAGAAAGAGGTACACACTATGTCCAACGTCATCAAAAAGTCCGAAGTCACCGAATACATGATGAGCAAGAGTCCCATCCGCACCCGTGATATTGGCGCAGGGGCTAAGATTCTGGTTCTTGAGCCTGTTGTCAATGGCCGGATGCTGACCTGTCTGGAACGCGATGGCGTTCGTACCAACTTCTGCAAGAGCAAGGTGCAGTCCATGTCCGGCAAGAAATACATCGTCAAGACCGATGGCGTTCATGAGAATGGTAGCGCGTTCGTCCGCTATGTCGAAGTGTCCGACCTGTGCCACACTCTTCGCCGCATCCGCAACGCTACGAGCGTTATCACCGACTAAGCCATTTTCGTTTCCTCCATTTTCATATAGAAAGGGCGTGTGCCGAAAGGTATGCGCCCTTTCACTTTATTCTGTTTAGATTGATATTTCAATATCACAGTGGTCTTCTACGAATTGTGATTTTTGAATATCAAAATACTAATATTGAAATATCTCTAAAATAATCTAAAGAAAACTCAAAAAAGGTATTGACATTTTCTTAGGATGGGTGTATACTATAATCACAGAAAGCGAGAAGCTACTGAATACATATTAAAAGAGGTACTTACTTATGATGAATCCTAACGCTGGTGTCCTGAACGCCTACTACCTGAAGCCCATCCGTGACAGCCGCAAGAGCTTTTATAAGAAAGCCTACGTCAAGGAATGGGGCAACTGCAAGGAGCTTTACAGCTACGGTACACGAGTTGCCCTCATCAAGTTGGATGCCAACGGTATGAACGACAAACTGATTCTCGGTCGTATGGCAACCTGTTCCGCAACTACCCTTCGCCATGTTCGTGAATTTTTGTATCAGGAAGGCTTTGAAACCTACGAAAAGAAAGAGATGTATAAGCATTACGAGATGGGTAACTTCTAAAGATTGGGCGGCGAAAGCCGCCCTTTTGTTTTAGATTCATTTCTTAATATTCAAATATACAATCCATCCTTGTACTAAGAAATCTGTATCAAAAAAAATTTGAAAAACTTTAATTTCCCTATTGACATTCATTCGTGTATGTGGTATTATATAGTCACAGGGAACGCAAGAGTCCCGAACAGAAAGGAAGATACATATTATGATTCGTACCTATGCAATCAAGAACAACAAGGCTGATGCAGTCACCCTCTGGAAGAACAACATTCCGTTCTACATCACCCCGGCCAAAGTCCCCTACTGGTGCGGTTGGCACATCAACGAGGACTGGCGCAAGGCTCACCCCGATGTGACGAGCGTTGAGGCTCTGTACGAAAAGTTCAAGGCCGAGCGTTGCAATGACCTTCAGGGCAAGACCCCCACTTTCTACACGGTACACTAAAGGAGGAAATGCGAATGAGTAAACTGAATAAGATGTGTTACGCCGCTATCGGTGCGGCTCTGTATTTCGTGGCAAGCTGTTCCCTTAAAGTGCCGCTGTTCGGCCATATCACCGTTGACTGTGGCTATCTGGTTCTCATGGTGATGTGTGTGCTGGCTGTGGAAGTCGGCATTATCCCGGCTATCGTGTGCGGTGCGCTGGGCTGTGCATTGGAGTCTATGCTGATGAGTCCGCTGGGCTTCTCTATCGGCTGGTTCGTTATGAACATCATCGTTGCCGCTGGTGTAGCGTGGACGTGCAAGGTCAGCGAGAACAACGTGTGGGCTGTGATGCTGGCGATTCCCTGCTGTGTGTTCGTGGGCGTGATGGCAAAGACTGGCATTGAATGTGCGCTGTATTCCATCCCTATCGCCGTTAAGATGCCGAAGTCTCTGGTGGCTTTTGCCATTGATTCCATTGCAATGTGGCTTGGTTATCCCATTGGTGTGGCTGTCTGGTCGCGGTTCGACAATCACCCTGTTGCGGTGAAGAAGTAAAATTTGAGTGTCGTGGAGAAATCTGCGACACTTTTCTTTTAGATTCAGAAACGTGATATTCAAATATACCCGTATTTTACTGGGTTTCGATGATATTCAAATATTAAATAAAAAACCAATTTTGTCTACTGATATTCAAAAATCATAAAGTGCTTAAAGCCCAATAAAAACCTATGATATTCGCATATCACCATTTTGGCAGACAGAAAATTTTTGGATGTTTTTGAATTTTACTATTGACTTTTCTCTGTGAGTATGGTATTATATAGGTGCGGTAAGGAACCGCAATACATAATCTAAGGAGAATACCTACTATGATGAGTCCTTGCAAAGATTGCACTAAGCGTTGCGCCCTGTGCCACGACAACTGTACTGAGTACAAAGAATATACCAAAGAGCAACGCGCCGAGAAACAGTGGCTTGCTGAACATTGGCGGCGCAATAGCGGCTGGTGGAGTACGCAACAGGTTATCCAGTTCGCCCGTAAGGATAAACACGCAAGTTCCTGTGGTATGCGTTCTTATCGTTAAAAGGAGGTTCATATCATGTTCATTATGTCTGTTAATATCGACTGTTGCCTCGAAGACCCTCGCCTGTTTAAGACCCATCAGGGCGCGTCTGACGCTATGTTTGAGGTTCTGGATTGCTATGCCGAGAACTGCTGTGGCTACTCTCGTGATAGCGTCAGGGCAGAGCTGAAAGCTATCAAGAAATCTATTGATAGCGGAGCAGATGCCGTTGACAAGATTGTTGACGGTTGGATTGAGGTATATGTTACTCAGTTTGGTTCGTCTATCTGTTTCCCGAACGCAAAGGAGTACGAAGCCGACCACTATAACGGTTGCGAAATCAGTATCACGAACATGGATGAAATTGAGGTGGAAGAATAATGCTGGAAAAGAATAAGGAAAAGCTCAAGCGCAAGGAGACACGTCACAAGATTATGGGGCGACCTGTGCGCTTTAAGAAAAAGACTGCTTACGACCGCAAGAAGCGCAAAGACGAGGACAAAAAAGAAGTCGAAGAAAATTCTTAAAAACTATTGACTTCTGCCGTTCAGTATGGTACAATAATGGTGTCAAGAGGAGCTTGACAGAAAGGAAATACATATTATGGATATTGAACAGATTATGGCCGCTATTCGTTCTCTTGCACAGAGTCAGGGCTACTATGGTAGACTGTACAGCAATATGCAGGCGATGCAGGAAAACTTCCCCGAACGCTGGGAAGAAATTAAGGAGGAACTTGAAGCGCAGAACTTCAAAGACAGCCTTGACATGGTGATGTACTTTGAAACCTAACAAATGAGAAGCCGAGGGCTGGATGAAAATTCCAGCCCTTTGGTTTTACCCGTGGATGGGTGATATTCAAATATCATAGATGTGGCACTTGTTGATTTTCAAATATCAAAAATTTTTACATAAATGTGATATTGAAATGTCAGAACAGAAAAAATTTAAGAAAATATTGAAATTCACTATTGACATTTCATCCCAAGTGTGATAATATATAGATACAGAAAGGCGGTGAAACAAATGGACAGTTTCCTGTGTATCAAAGACGGTTTGGTTGACGATGAAGGCCGTGATGCTTTCTACGAGGGTGACTACTACGAAGGCTATATTGACGACTATGGCGACCTTCGTGTTGAAGATGAACACGGTGATGATGTGTGTCTCGTAGACGGTGAATGGCAGAAATATTTCGAGGAGGGTTAATATGAAAAACGACAATATTTTTCATCTGGTTTACTTCCGTGAACAGTTGGAGGACGACCCTGAGAAGAATGATTTTCATTACGGCATTTTGAACACTGACGAGAATACAGTGCAGTGTCTTTGCTGTGGTGGGATTCTCGAAGATGGTGACTACTCCATTGTGTCCGAGTGGCCTGATATGGGAAACCTTGACAATATCTTGAAGAACTATAAAGGAGTGTAAGTTATGCTGTTCTCTGTTCCTCTTACATTTGAATATGGTTGCCGCGTTCGTGTTGATGCAGACAACCCTCATGAGGCTATCCGCAAGGCACTGGAAGAATACAACAACCCTATCAATTTGATGCTGTGCGACCCTGAATACGTTGAGGATTCTGTACGTCCTGCCTATGGCGTTGAGACTGTTAATGACGTTTACCCTGTGCAGTAAGGAGGTGAACTAATGCAAGAATATTATGCTATGCGTGATTTTCTGAAGCCTGATGGTGAAAAGGCTTTCGAGAAAGGTCACAAATACATGGGTTATCGTGATGGCGATTGCCTGATTCTGATTGGCGATGATGGTATCAATTACCCTGTCGGCATTGGTATCGGATTCGTGATTATCAAAGACCCTAAATCTGAAGAAATTACATATCAATAAAGAGAGGAGAAATACATAAGTGAAGAAAACCGATGTAGTAAAGCGTGGTGATGTATGGTGGTGTGATTTTTCTGGTGGTGTAGGTAGTGAACAGAACGACCTGCGCCCCTCTGTTATCGTGTCTAATAGTCTGTGCAATACACATTCCAGCGTGGTTACTGTCGTGCCGCTTACAACGGCTACAAAGGTCAGATTACCCTGTCATGTATCACTGGATAAGGGCGACTGTGATGGCCTAAACAAGCCCTCTACGGCCTTGTGCGAACAGATTCGCACCGTTGACAAAGAACGTATCAAAGACCGTGTAGGCTATGTTAAAAGCCGCACTATGAGGTGTATCAACGAGGCTCTTGCTACACAACTTTCTCTTACCGTGGGTTGATTCCCACGGTTTTCTTTTGTCTTAGATTATTTGATTTTCAAATATCAGATTGTCTTACATTCAAATATCATTTGTTACCTCTGCTCAGATTCATATTGAAATATCATGGCTCTGCCATATATTGAATATCGTAGATATTGCAATATCATGCACGAAGGTATTCGTGCATGATTATGATGATTAACGGATGTCAGATGACACAAGCCGGGGCGAGGTTTGTGCTAAAATAATTTTGAAAAAGTTTGTGTTTTACTATTGACATTCTGCCTCCGATATGGTATCATATAGTCACAGGGAAAACCTGATACATAATCTAAAAGGAGATGCGTACATAATGAAGGTTACTTATGAGTTTAGTCTGCGCGACTTTAAGGCATGGAGCGGCGGTGCTGAAACCCTCAGAAAGATTGAGGAGTTCAACCTTGAGCATGATGGGGCGATGGAACAGGCCGAGCAGTACATTGAGGACTATCTGGGCGATGAGGCCACTGAAACCGAAGTCAACGACTTTCTGTGGTTTGAGGAAGATGCAATTCTTGATGCTATCGGCTATACCAGCGAAGATACCGTTGATGAGGACGGTTACGAAGAGGAGGAGTTCTAAAATGACTTACGACGAACAGAAAGCACTTGTCCCCGGCGACCGTGTTATTTTCCCGTGGTGTGAAACCGCCACTGTTACCAAATACCGCTTTTACGGCACTATGCAGTGGTTCCCGGCCTTGCGTTTTGATGATGGCGAAGTCCTTCCGATGCACTCTTTCCGTCCTGAAGATATGACAAAACTGTGAGGTGCTTATGTACTGGATTATCAAAGACTATGGGTTTTTCTATCATGTGACTATCGCCACCGCTGTTCCGTTCTATGGTATGTTGCTCTGGCGCAAAGATGAATACATCGTTTTGAAGGGCTGAAAAGCCCTTCTTTCTTTTAGATTAAGAATATCATATTTGAATATCATGTCCTGTAACCGCATTAAATATCGTAGATATTGCAATATCATAAATCTAAGAAGACGAGTTTGATTTTTGAATATCATATTTACAGTATTGAAATATCAAACCTATATTTGAATATCAATACTCTACCAAAGAAAATAGAAAAAAATATAAATTCCCTATTGACATTTTCTCAAAAGGTGGTATAATAGAATCACCGAAAGGAACATAACAGATGGAGGTAACACATAATGAATACTGAGTTTGAAATCACAAAAGGCGACAACATGAAGTTTGGTCGGCTTGCAGATTATACAAAGTTTTATCGTGGTGACGATATGGCGGGCTACGAGATTTTTATGAAGCTCCCTGTTGTAAGTCGTGGTGCTGATTCTTATAACGCTATCAGCATACAGTACGGCTACCTCACGCGGTTTAATGATGAGGATGGTTGTGGCAAGGTCAGCAAAATTACGGCCTATGTTGATTAAGGAGGTGATTAAGTTGGCTCATGACATACTGTTTACTGCGATTGTTCTTGCCTTGATTGTATGGGTATTGAGCAAGAAACCCGGAACAAAGGAATATTTTTTTACAAATACTGTCGCCTATGGTGTTTGTGTTGGTATAAATATTTCGAGTATTATTATCAACGGCTTTAACTTCGTTGATGCAGTTCTTGGTGTTATTGGCATTATGCTCTGCATTTACAACTACGTTCACTATCAAAATTGTAACTGGAAATGGTAAAGGGAGAATCTAAAATGAGTAATGTGTTTATCTCGCTCGTTCTGGTTATTGCCCTCGGTGTTCGTCTGGTCTTTGGTGACTCTCACAC
>CAKUYO010000055.1 GCA_934716995.1 uncultured Bacteroidales bacterium
ACAAGAAGGAACTAATTGTATCCATACGACCCATTACAATATGACCGATATTTTTGCACTTCCAAGTTGA
Source organism: uncultured Bacteroidales bacterium (assembly GCA_934716995.1). Taxonomy (GTDB): domain Bacteria; phylum Bacteroidota; class Bacteroidia; order Bacteroidales; family Paludibacteraceae; genus Colicola. Next base: position 71 of record CAKUYO010000055.1, read on the forward strand.
ACTTGCCTCAGGTCTATGTGGTTGGTATGTGGTTTGTATGTGATTCGTATGTGATTCGGCTGTTTTTGCTTGTATTATAGCGAGTTAGTATTGAGAACTTGTGTAATCCGATAAATTTTGCTAACTTTGCCGCAGAAATGCAAAGAAATAGAGACAGATGGCTAAGAAGATACGGATACGCTTTGTAGATTATTTTGCCAATTTCAATCCCTCGCGGACATGGATATACCTGTGGCTGCAGGAGCACGGGTATGAGGTGGAGTTGTCGGATAAGCCTGACTATCTGGTGTTTTCCGTATTCGGAGAGGAACACCTGAAATATAACGATTGCGTCAAGATATTTTGGACGGGAGAGTGCCAGACACCCGATTTTAACCTTTGCGACTATGCCATCGGCTTTGACCATATAGACTTTGGTGACCGTTATCTGCGCTATCCGCTCTACTATACCTACAACAGCAAGGCGTTTGCGCAGATGGAGCGGAAACATTTGCTGACCGAGGAGGAGATTGCGGCGAAGAAAGACTTTTGCGCTTTTGTATGCTCCAATGGGCGTGCCGCAGAGCAACGCATTGCATTCTTTAATGCGCTCAATGCCGTGCGGAGAGTGGATTCGGGAGGGAAACTGCTTAACAATACGGGTGCACCCGTGGCGGACAAGATGGCTTTCCAGACCTCGCACCGCTTTGCCATTGCCTTTGAGAATACAGCCTATCCGGGCTATACTACCGAAAAAATAGTGGAAGCCTTTGCTTCGGGGTGCATTCCTATTTACTATGGCGACCCCACTATAGAACAGGATTTTAACCCGAAAGCCTTTGTCAATTGTGCGGACTATGCGTCCTTTGACGAGGTGGTAAAGCGTGTTATCGAGATAGACGACAATCCCGACCTGCTGCGGCAATACCTCCGCGAACCCGCACTGAACGACCCGCAAATGCGGGCAAAAGCCAAAGTGGTACTGGACGCTTTTTTAGAGAATATATTCAGTCAGGACAAAGAGCAGGCAAAACGGTATAACCGCACCTACTGGGGAGCGCGTATTGTCCGTGAGCGGCAGCGTGAACGCAAGGCATATATGCGCAGCCTCTACTACCGCCTGTCGCAGTTCTATATGCAGACCCTCTATCCCCTTGCCCGCCGCAATAAACACCTATGGAAACTGACCGAATGGCTGATGCGCAAAACGGGGAATAAATAACTATCCTCTATAAACTGCGGAGATAATCCATTATAGATGAAAGAATTGCTTTCTTGAAATACACCCAGCGGAGTACACAGCCGTAGGTGTTCATCATATCCCTTTCGCGTGCAAACTGCAACAGAGCCCCGAAGGCTTTGCGTTTTTCCCGACCGCGATAGACTCTTTTTCGGTGGCTGATAGACTGAGGATGAATGATATAGTGGTAGTAAGGGGTGTCCGTTTGGGCGATGTTATGCGCAAGGAGATAGCACTGCGCCATAAAGCAACTGTCTTCCCCGCTATTGGCTTCGGGGAAGTACAGGTTGTTGCTTGCTAACCATTCTCTGCGGAACAGCATGGTGGTAAAGTTGCTTACAAAGTGGCGTAGCAAGTACTTTCGTGCCTGTACGCTTACTGCGCCGCTACCGATGTGCGGGTTGGTCATAAGGCGGTGCGTGCCGTCAGGATAATCCAATACTGCCGCAGACGAACTGATGTCTGCATCATATCGGCGTGCCGCAGTGTAGAGTGCTTGCAGCGTATCCGGCTCTATCCAGTCGTCAGAGTCCACAAAGGCTATGTACTCGCCTGTGGCATAGCGGATACCGATGTTGCGTGCCTTCCCGGGACCCTGATTGCAAGGGGCTGTTATGATATGCCAATGCTCTGTAAATTGATGGTTATCAATAAAATTGCGCACTATATCCATACTCCTGTCCGCACCCAGGTCGTCCACAAGTATTACCTCAATGTCCTGCATACTCTGCCCATAGAGCGATGTCAGGCACCGCTCTATGTACTGCTCTACGTTGTACACGGGTACTATTACACTTACCTTTGCCATTGTTCTCAAAATAATTGTTCAGGGCAAGTTCGGAAGAACAGATCCAATGCCAAGCCACCAGTACCGATAACCAATGTTTTTGCTTTTGGAAAGCGTCGCTTAAAAGCAGCCATTCCGTTGCCTGCTGTGCGTCTTCCGCTTTTAATCTCCAAGCCCAGCACCTCTTCACCTCGAACCAAGACAAAATCCATTTCGTCATCGCCATCACGCCAGTAATACACTTGGTATTCTCCATCCGCAGCCCCGTTTAGCAAGTGTGCTCCCACTGCACTCTCTACCCATCTTCCCCAACGTTGACGGTCTATATAGATATTGTTGTAAGGGGTTGCCTGACAGGCAGATTGCAATGCGGTATTAAATACTTGAAACTTTGGAATAGAGCGATAGCGGCGTATCTTGTCCGGAGAGTATTGCTGCAGCCCACAGAGCAAATCTGCTTCGTCCAATACCGTGAGGTAATTCGCCATCGTAGTGGTATTACCTGCATCCTGCAGTTGTCCGATGAGTTTGTTGAATGACACCAATTCGGCACTGTAACTTGCACCCAGTTCAAACAATCTCCGCATAAGTTCCGGTTTGAGTATGCGTTTGGTCATCAGCACATCTTTCTCAATAGAAGGGTTGATGATGGTGCGGCGCATATAATTGCGCCAGCGTCGTTCATCAGAAACCAATGTGGCGGCTCCCGGATACCCCCCGAAATATATGTACTGCTCCATAGTGAAACCGAAAGCCTCCTGCATTTCGAGAAATGACCAGTGTGGCATATGGATGAGTTCGAAACGTCCAGTAAGGCTCTCATTTAAGCCGTCTTGTATCAGTAAACGACTGCTGCCAAGTAGGATAACCTTGATATTCAATTGATAACGGGTGTCATAATCCCACTCGCGCTTCACCATTTCGCTCCAGTTGTTGAGACGTTGTATCTCATCAATAATGAACACATGTTCTTGCTGTTGTGCCAATTCCATAGTTTTGCGCACTGCAGCCCATTGGTCTGCAATCCATTCTGTATTCTCAGGGGCTATGGTATCGGCGGTTACGCTGCTAACAGGTACCTGCAAACGTGCTATTAATTGGTCTATCAAGGTGGTCTTGCCTATCTGACGGGGACCTGCCAACACTTGGATAAAGCGGCGGGGCTCCTCCAAACGGTTTTGCAATATCTTGAGTTGCGGTCGGATTATCATAGTATAAATTCTCAAAGTATGTTTCGATAATTCTCAAAGTACTTTTGAAAAATTCTCAAAGTTTATTTGTATACTTTTGATTGTATTATAGTTATGTAATAATATCATATTTTCTGCAAAGGTAGTAAAAATCTGCGATTGTTGCAAGAAAAATCTGCGATTTGATGTTTGAAAGTTCTGTTAAATCTCCACTTCCAAGGCGCGGGCGATGATGTCGTCCATGTCGTAGTATTTGTATTCGGCAAGGCGGCCGCCGAAGAGGACATTGGTTTCCTTGCGGGCAAGGGCGGCATACTGCGTGTAGAGCAGGCTGTTGCGCTCGTCATTGACAGGGTAGTAGGGCTCCATCCCTTGCTGCCACTCGGTGGAATACTCGCGGGAAATGACCGTCTTGGGACACGCATCCACTGCTGCACCGAACATCTCAAAGTGCTTGTGCTCAATGATTCGCGTGTAGGGAACAGCCGCATCGGTGTAGTTGATGACGGCATTGCCCTGGTAGTTGGGCGTGTCCAGTACCTCGGTCTCAAAGCGGACTGTGCGGTATTCCAAGTGTCCGAGCCGGTAACCGAAATACTCGTCTATGGAACCGGTATAGACTACCTTGTCGGCAAGAGCGTCGAACTCGGCTTTACGAGTAAGATAATCTGTGTTCAAGCGAGTATCACAGCCTTGTAATAGTTTGTCGATAAGCAGGTTATACCCTCCGATGGGGATGCCTTGGTACGGGTCGTTGAAGTAGTTGTTGTCGAAGACCATACGCACGGGGAGGCGGCGGATAATGAAAGCGGGCAGGTCTGTGCAGGGTCGTCCCCATTGCTTCTCGGTGTAGCCCTTTATAAGCCGCTCGTAGATGTCGCGCCCGACCAAGGTGAGGGCTTGCTCCTCCAGATTGGCAGGTTCGCGTCCGTTGAGGGCTTGCAGGGCTTCGGCGCGTTGTTCGTCTATCTTGGCTTGTGCTTCGGCGGGGGTGATGACGCCCCACATTTCGGCAAAGGTGTTCATGTTGAACGGCAGGTTGTAAAGGTGTCCGCGGTAGTTGGCTACTGGCGAGTTGGTGTAGCGGTTGAATTCGACCAGCGAATTGACAAACTGCCATACTTGGCGGTTGTCGGTATGGAAGATGTGCGCCCCGTATTTGTGTACGTGGATGCCCTCTATTTCCTCGCAGTAGATGTTGCCACCGAGGTGGGGACGGCGGTCGATGACAAGGACACGCTTGCCCGCTTGGCGTGCGCGGTAGGCGATGGTGGCTCCGAACAAGCCTGCACCTACTATGAGATAGTCGTATTGTTTCATATTATGTTGCTTGGTATTGTATTTGTTTGCTAATGCTATCTTTTCGGTAAGGTCTCGGGAATCGCCTACTAATCACCCACTAATCACCTACTTTTGATACGACAAGGTTTCTGTGTTCATTGCCTGAATAAACGGACATACAGCCAACGCATGATGGTGTCCAATGTGTGGTTGATGTGCTCCAAGCAGGGCGACCAGCGGCGGTGGTGGCGGTGCCAGTAGGCGATGTAGTCGATACGGAGCAGTTTGTTTTCGGGATAAAGGTGCGGGTGCAAGTCCAATTCGGCGCAGACGGGCGTCAGTTTGTCGTCCAAACGCTGCAAGTCTTCCGCATGGAAATCACGGCGGGGCATATCCAACAGATAGAGTTTGTAGAGGATTCGCAGGCGGTTCTCGAAGTACTGCTTCATAAAGGCGGCACGTATGGGTGTGAGTGTACTGCGGTGTGTGCGGTAGTAGTCAAGCATATTGTCTGTAACTTTCTCCAACTGGGGTAGCGACTTCATAATGACTTCGGGTGCCATAGTCTGTCCCGCGCGGTCGAGGTTGTACTGATAGACGTTGAGGTTGAGGAAGAGAATGGTCTTGGCGTGGAAGATGGGGAGTGATGCCCACTCGGTGTCGGTGTAGGAGATGCCCTCCGTTTGGCGGTAGTTCATCCGGCGCAAGAGGTCGATGCGGTAGGCAAGGGCGTGCATAAGGAAGAAACGGATGTATTTGTCTTTCAGCACGTTGTCCAAGTCGTACACTTTATTATATGTGTATGGTTCGCGCCCCATAGTGTTGTAGCGCACTACCTCGCGGCTGCCATTGGGTCCGAGTTGGGTGAAGTGGGTGATGACCATATCGGCATCTTGCTTGCCGAGGCAAAGGAGCATCTCGTCCAGTGCCTGCGTGTCGAACCAGTCGTCGGAGTCCAACACCTTGATATACTTGCCTGTAGCCACAGGGAGTGCCGCATTGATGGTGGAACCATAGTTGCCGTTGGGTTTGTCTATCACCCGCACGATGCCGGGGTATTGCGCCTCGTACTGATGCCCCACAGCAGAGGAGTTGTCTTTGCTACCGTCGTTGACCACAAGGACATCCAATAGGTCGGCGTGCTGCGCCTTGATGAGCGAGTCCAGACAGCGTGGCAGGAGTGCCGCCATATTGTAGGTAGGGATGATGATGGAGAGTAGTTTCATGGTTGTTTTTGTTTGAGAGTCCGTTGATATGCAGCCTCAAAGAGGTCGTACATTGTAATGGGATAGGTGAGTGCACGCAGAGTAGCAACGGCTTGGTTCTTTTCGGTGGTGTAGAAAAGGGCGTTGCGGCTTTGTACTAACAGGCATACGAATTGGCACTCACCGATGAGCCATAAGAACGGGTGCCGCAGGGAGGCAGTTTTGGTGTAGGCGTTGATAAATTGATATGCCTGTCGGGTGTATAAAGGTTTAGCATCGGATAAGCAGTCCAATAGGGCTTTCTCGCATTGCATACGTCTGATTATAAGAGGTTTGATGATACGTCTACGGCTTGGTTTGAGATTGCGTAGCACCAATAAGAAAGCATTTTTGACGGTTCGTTTGGAGAGGTCGCGGCGGTTGGTAGATGTGCACGAACCACTGTGTACCCGATGGAAATCCAAGGCAATGGGTAGGTACTTTATTTTTCCATACGCCATTGCAATGATGCTCAAGATAGAGTCGTAGTAGAAAGATGATGCAAGATGATGTAGGGTTTCAGCGGGTACACGTTGCAATAGAATGGTGAGCAACTCTTTGCGTATCAGCATAGTATGTCCCGGTACCATACCATAGAAAAGCATACGCTCGAGGTTTACATTGATGATGCGCGGGTCTTTCAGTTGGTAGTCGGGCGTAGCGGTAAACTGCCCTGTAAAATGAAAACAGCACAAGTTGTCCCCAATCTCGTTTACCAACGTGGCGATTTTGTGCGGTAACCAAATGTCGTCTTGGTCTGAAATGGCAATGAGGTCGCCCGTTGCCCGTTGCAAAGCCGAGAAGAAATTGTCGTTTACTGAGGTGTGCGTGTCGTGTACAAAGACTTTGATAATCGGGTACTTATCGGTATACTCGCGGAGGATGGACATCGTGCCGTCCGTGCTTTGGTCGTCCTGAATGATTATCTCGTGCAATGGGTACGTCTGCGCCAATAGGGAGTCCAACTGCTCACGCAGATATTTCTCGCCATTGTATGTACAAAGAATAATGGAGACGGATGGGGTATGTGCGTTCTCACTCATCTGGGTGGCAATGATTTTTGCAGTTCGCGTACTATATTTTCACAACAATGCTCAGCAGGAAGCGGGCGGAATAGTTGTATTTCCTCTTCTGTCGGAGGGTAATAGTCTTTGTTTGCCAAGCATATTTCCATTTCTTTCCAGGAAAGCACACGCCGTGCTTTCATAAGATTGTAGTCGAAATAGAACGGGCGCGAGTGTACCATATAATCGTCATAATCAAACGGAAACAAGATGATGGGTTTGCGCAGATACAAAAAATCAAAATACACGCTGGAATAATCTGTTATCAGAATATCCACATCTTTGATAAACGTGTATAGATCATCATAATTGGAGTCGTCAATAGAGATAATACGTTTATTGTTATTCAGTTTGAGTGCACTGCCGTCAAAAAAATGCCCCTTGTATATAAAAACGATATTCTGCTCTTCCAATACTTGGGTGAATGTTTCTGCATTAAAGTCTGTGTTTTCAAAAGGATTGAAGAACTTTTGATTATCACGGAAAGTAGGCATATACAGCACCTTGGTTGGCATAGAGAAGTCTTCATTTAGTTGCCGGATAAGTGGTTCTGTATATGAGGAATGAAACTTATCCAATCGAGGTTCGGGTGTCACCCATACTCTATCTCGCGGTATTTGGAAAGCAGATTGATAGAAAGATACAAAGAATGGTGAACCACAAAGTACTTTGCCAGACACAAATTCCCAAGGCATGATGCCCCTTCGTATGACCGTTTTGATACGCTTGGCAAGAGTGTGCTTTCCATATTTTGCAAAACGTTCATCTTCTCCGATGGTTTTTAAGGGAACTCCATGCCACAAGTCAATAAATTGAATGCCATTCATATAGCGTTCATCGCCATCGTAGATACCATGTGTCCTGCCATGAGTGGCAAAGAAATAGCCTGCATTATATTGTATGTCAGAACCTTCTTTGGTTCCGCATAGTGCAACCGGTCTTCCTGCTTTTTTGAGTTGTTTGTAAACTACGAGATTGCGTGTCATCCATACACAACGTATTTCCGGATAGTTTGCCAATACGTATTCATACAAAGCCCGCGTGCTATCGCCATAGCGCAATCCTTCCATATCTCCGAAAGTCCATAAATAAGGGTCTCTCTTATGCCACCTTTGTGCCCACCATTGGGGTAAGAAAGCAATGCTTTTTAGCGAATGTATAATATCTTTGAATATCTGTTGCATAGTATCATTATTATTTATAGCAATATCCTCCGCTTACTTCAATGACAGCACCATTAATAAACGGATTGTGTATGATGAATAGTGCCGTGTCGGCAATTTCTTCGATGGTGGCAAAACGGTGTATAGCAGTTTTTGCGCAGATGCGCTCACGTATCTCTTGCGGTTTGTTCTTTTGCCAATCGGTCTCTACAAACCCGGGGGCAATCACATTTACGGTCGTGCCTGTCCCTTCAAAATCTTTTACAAGGTTCTTTGCCAAAGCGTGCAGGGCGGCTTTGGTAACGGCATAGGGGAGGGAGGTGGCATGTGGCTGTATTGCCATCATCGAGCCTATAAAGATAAGGCGTGAGGCGGGGGGTATCTGTTGCCACAGGTCGCGAATGAGAAAGAAATGGCTGTTGACATTCACTTGCATCGTTTGATTCCAGTCTTCGTCGGTCAAATCTTGTGTGGCTTTGCGAACCGTGGTGCCTGCGTTGCATATAATGCAATGGATTGGTACTCCTGCCAGACTTTTGGCAAATGAATGGATTGCCTCTGCCTTTGCTTGATTGACACAATGAATGGAAAAAGACGAACTTATAGTAGATAGTTCGGTTTCTGCCTGTCGGGCGGTGGCTTGGTCGCTTGCGTAGGTCAGATATACAAAGTACCCCTCTTTGAGCAAGGCTTTGGCTATGCCCAATCCGATGCCTTTCGTGCCTCCTGTGATAATGGCATTTTTCATTTGACTACATCGGGATTAGGTTGATTATCAATGCTATTGATAGTGTCTTTGTAACGTTCGAGGATGCTCTTTTTGATATTGGTTGTGGACGCACCTTCTCCGCGCGGGAAATAGAAAACCGTAACGCCTAATGCTTTCAGGTAGTCGTATTTGCCTACCCAATCATCTCCTACCACAAACACATCGATATTGAGTTGTTTGACAATCTCCGTATGGTCGAGAGAGCGTTGCGGGATGACTATGTCTGGGTATTTGAGTGCTTTGATAATTGCCAATCGCTCCTCAAAAGGAATGATAGGCGGTTTTTTGTAACTGGCAACCAACTCATCAGTCGAAACGCCGACAATCAGCGTGTCGCCTAATCCGCGGGCATACTCAATCATTTTCACGTGATTCGAATGGAACATATCAAATGTTCCGCTTGTATAAACAACTATTTTCCCGTTATACATAGTTTTGGATTATTCTTGTTTATATATTTTTTTCAATTCGGGGCGCATTGTGTCCCGAATTGAATGGTTATAGGTCTTCTTTGTAGGTTATCTTGCGGTTGGCGGGGTCGCCGGGGACGATGTGGATGGGGACGGTGGGCAGGTAGCGGTGGACGATGCCGCAGTCGTCGGTGGCTTGCAGGTGCGGGTCCTGTAGGGCATAACGGTAGGCTGCGGCTATGGTCTCCAATCGGAACGCTTGCGGGGTCTGGGCGCACATCAGGGTTGCCCGCGGAGGGATGGCTTGCACTATCCGGTCGGTTGTATCCCCCGAAACGGAATACATCGTGTCCGTAGCGGGGATCGCGACCGTTACTGCCTCGTGGGTCTCCAATGCTTTGCAGACATCTTCAATGATACGTGCACTCACAAACGGGCGTGCGGCATCATGTAGAAGTATATTTGTTATAGGCTTATCATCGATTGGTTGGAGGACAGGTGTTCCTATTCTTTGTTCTTTATTCTTTGTCCTTTGTTCTTTGTCCTGTATTCTTCGTTCTATTTCCCGAATGGCATTGACGCTCGATTCCCAACGCTCTTTTCCGCCCGCGATGATAAACGACACTTTCTGCCAGCCGTTGCGGAGCAGCATCTCTTCCGCGCACGCAATATAATCGGGGTGCATAACGATACCAATCCCGTCTATATATGCCGCCTGCTCAAACGCCCCGACCGAGTGTTCCAGTATGCTCCGCCCGTCCGCCAGCGGCAGCAACTGCTTGGGCAGCCCGCCCCCTACGCGGCTGCCTGTTCCCCCTGCCAATATGACGGCGATGTTGGTCATTTGATAACTTTCCAATATCCGCCTTTGTCGGCTCCTACACGTTGCAGTTGCCCCAAGGCTTTTAGTTTTGCAATTTGTTTATCAACAGCACGGGTACTGATGCTTATTTCTTTTGCTAACAGGGCAGTAGTGATAGTCGGATGCTCCGTCATTATCCGCAGTATTTTCTCCGAACTTTTCTCTGTACCTGTTTGCTGTTTCTCCGAACTTTTCTCCGAACCCCAAGACGATGCTACTTGTTTCCAGTCTATATGTTGATAGCGTTTTTTGAGCGGGTGTTGTTCGCCCAATAGCACATTGCGGAAAAACAATTCCAAAAACTCGGTCGTTTCCTCTATTCCTTTCTCGTAGTTTTGGTAGTTGGCGCGTACCAAGGCATTGCGGAAATACTTGGCATTGTCTGCAAACGGCTCATTGGTAACACGGTAGCCCAATTTGCGCAGATATTTGATGGCGAATACCGCTGTTGTCCGCGTGTTGCCTTCCCTGAACGGATGTATCTGCCATATCCCGCTGACAAACTTTGAGAAATGGGCTATCATCTCTTCTTTGGACAGGCGGGCATACGAGAATTGCTTTTCCTGTCCGAAGTCGTATGCCAAGGTTGCCGAGATAGAGTCGCACGAGGCGTATAGCACAGTATCGCCGCAGAGCACCCATTCTTTTTTGGTGATATTCACGTCGCGGTATTTTCCCGCATGGGGCAATACTCCTGTGAAAAGGCGTCTGTGGATATTGGCTAATTCTGCAGGCGAGAAAGTGAATGTGCGTTCCGAAAGCACTTGCGTGATATGCAGAGC
>CAKUYO010000056.1 GCA_934716995.1 uncultured Bacteroidales bacterium
TGATGGCATGGGAAGAGAACTCGCGTATCTGTCTTCACATGCAACTAATCGCTATTTTATCCCGAATTGGGGTATTCTTTGTATTTTGGATAAACTTCTTTTGACAACAAAGGCAGATGACACAACTCCAATTTAATGTCAGATATGACTTCCGTGCCAAGTTCTTGCAACGTTGCAATCATCGTGTCTGTAGCGTTTTTATAGCATATTGTTTTTCCATCAGGAAACATCACCCTTAGAAGTTTCCTTTTGGCTCTTCCTCGCTTTACTTCTTCCATATACTTATTTGGTTAATTTGTATACATTTTCATAGTATAATCCAGCGAAATCAATTCTCCTGGCTGCATTTTCACTCTGTATATCTGCACCCACTTTTCGCCTATCGAATGATAATCACCAAGTCTAAGACGTAGTGCCGCTTTGCCATCATATTCTGTGATGCCGATTCTTTGCACATCGTAATAGCCATCTATCATACCGCCGACCATCGGCAAAAGATATTTGATACCTATTAAGTTTATGCTTGGTATTCTCTCCATGACATAAGACTTTCCTCGGTGTTCTGCAAACGCCTTGAAATTCTCATCACTCTTGCGTACAAGACAGGTAAAGACATTCTTTTCATCGGCATCACCAGGCATTGCCGGTATGGCGCTGGATTCTGTCGCAGGCAACACTTCTTTTGGATTTGTACCCAACTCACATTCGCGTATAACAAACGACTTACCTAATTCTGCAAGCAACACCTCATTCTTCTCTTTGTCATTCTTGTCAAGGGCAAGGGAGAAAATATCCTGCTCCTCAAACGGGGTATATACTTTACCCAACACTTGTCTGAAATGCGTTTCCACATATTCCTTTATGTTCACCATCGGTCGTGGCTTCATAGCATAGAACTGGAAGTCTTGCTGTAGCCATGTCTGAATCTCCGAACGGAACTTCTTGCGTATCTTTCCCTTCCAATTCCTCTGCTCGCCTCCATTGTTCTTGGCATACAGTGACAGCACAAACAGAAAATTCACATCATAATGGAACAGCAACAACGTGTCACGGTCATACAGACGGTTGTCAAACTGCTTCGACATATAGCGGTTGCTCTTGCGGTCAGTCTCTTTTATTCCATCGTTGCCATAATCAAACTTCTCGTCCATCGTTGCCGAGATAAAGAAATTTGGAATGATATTATATCCTTCTGTCTCGTCATCACGCAATTTCACGCCTGATGACGGCATACGCCCGTCGTTGAATATGTCGAGATTCCACTGTATCACATTTCTGGCGTATGTATATTGTTTGTAAACGGACTCTTTGCCGAGTTCGTTTCCCATCTTGTAATACTTTGAGTCTCCGATATAATAGGTATTGCCGGTATCGCCCTCGACAAGACTCTTGGCAGTATAGAGATGATCTACGATTTTGCCGTCTTCCTGCTTCTTGTCCATTCCATCCGGCAACGGATTGTCTCCTATCAATGTATCGATGATTGCCTCAAACACGATATGGAAACTCTTCACCAACAGATACTCTTTTTGGTTGGTATTCACAAACACCTGTCTTGACTCATCAAAGAAGGCATAACAGAGTTTCCACAGCTGCAATGCCTTGTCTGAAAAATACTTATACTTGATTTGTTGCAAACGTACTTTGCCATAACCTTTGCGGTATTTCTCAAACTGCTTTCCGCGAATCAGCTCGAAGTTGCAGTTGATATTCTTCTCGAATCCATACGTGTCGCCTATATAGTTCAGAATAGAGAAAAAGATAACGAGCAGTTCCTCATCAAAGTTTATCGTCCTTTTCTTGTTCACGGGATTCAGATACACCGCATTTCCGTCTTGCACTATCGCCGTTGTCGTGCCTATAGTGCGTGTCCAGTTTATCTTGTTGTATCCTGCATGGAGATTTTTCAGCACAAAGAAGAAGAAGCTCTGGTTGTCTTTGTTGAACTGCAACAACGCAAGCAATATGTCAAGAAAGGTGTTGCTCTGTTTGCGACTGCCAAACCCTGCCTGTGTGATTTTCTTTTGATAGACGATGGTGGAATCATTCGTCTTGTCATTCTTGTATACAACAATCGCACGGTATATCCACACTGCGAATCCATACAGAAAATCCCGCTCATCCTTGGTCAACTGCTTCTGACCTTCGGGCATTACAATGCTTTCCGGACGATACTTCCCGAAAGCCAGTTCCTGTCCGTCCACATCACGCAGCAGCACCTTCGGAAGAATAAACACGCAGTCGCCCTGCGAGACATTATAAAAATATCCCACATAATGCACCGATACCTTTCCTTCCACGTTCTCCAAGGCATCAATACCTTGCAGTACATCACGCACATCGGCGACATCGTATTGGTATTCTTCTATCAGTATGCGCATGACTTCTACTTTTTAGCGTATTTAAGGAACACCGCTCTCATGCGTAACAGACGGTCTATGATGAAATCAAACTGAACTGACCAATCTTCTTTATTTTCAAAGTCCACATCATGTTTCTCTTCGCTGATAATACTTGATTTCTTGTCAGGAATTTCATTCCATTCATATTTTACACCCATCTCTTTTTCTATTTCGTCTTTATGGGCAAACAACCTATAGTATTCATCAGTTGTTTGGTCATAATAAACTTGCATTTCAATAGCATGTCTTCTACGCTGTTGGATGGCAACAAGATAAAAATCCGTTCCAGTCACAAAGAAATTCTTCCAATGGCCTTTGGTGGATTTCTTTATTCCGCCAAAATAGGTTGCAAAATCTTGGCTATGTTCAGGAGCGTATTTCAAGAATGCATCCCAATACTCATAGCGTTTCTTCTCGGTTTCCGTCCATTCACTCTGTTCTCCATCATCTGTGCTTTCTTTCTGACCCTTGTATTCCTCATCGTCATCACTTCCTGAAACTGGTTTCAACTCCAGATTGTTCAAGAACCGTTCCACCTTTTCCTCGTTGACCTCCGTCTTGCCTGCTTCAGTAATATAGAACTTGTCGAATGACAACTTGCCATTATCTCCGTCGCTGAAAGCCTCGCCCTCAAACTCACTATCCTTGAACACATCATTCCAAAGGTAGAACACCACCTTGCTGACAAACTTCTCCGCGCTGATAACGCCATTCTCTGCCTTGCAGAAGAAATAACCAAGTTTCTTGTCTTCTGAATATGTGGCATCATAGATACGGCTGTTTATTGCTACAAGGAACTGCCACCAATCGTATTTCGCACCATTTACGTCTATCGTCCAACGCTCGCCGGCATCATTTATTGGCACATAATTCCAATCCCAACGACGCTTGAAGGCTGAATCTATCGGGAAGAGGCTTTGATCGCTGGTGTTCATCGTTGCCCAGATATACAGATTACTCGGCAACAACAACACTTCGCCATTCAGCACCTGAGATACGATGTCTTCTTCATCAAAGTGTTTATTGATTTCGTCCTCCTGCGGTATGGTGACTCCGGCAAATGCTTTACGCAGCTGTTTCTGCATGTCGGCATCCGCTTTTATCGGATATTCCGAGAAGCCATGTGCGCCTCTATCCAGCAACTGGAACAGGTCGCCAAATATTTGAGCACAATTACCACGGTTGATTTCCTCGATTATCAAGTATTCTTTCTTTGCCTTCTGACCGGCACCAAGTTGGTTGAATTTCTGCCATGCCTCTATATAGGCTTGCAGAAACGCTTGGCTTACAAACTCATAGACAATCTTGTCTTCCGTCATAGGCTTGCCGTCAGCTCCTTCAACGGGTACAGCTTTCGTACCAATAACAGTCGTTACTGGCACAGTCTTGGTCGTCGGTTTATATGCTCCCACAAATGTTGAGTAGTCGCTATCCGGGTGGAACGTAGTGCGAACAACATCCTCACCCTTCGTCTGCTCCTTTATAGTGTGACTCTTACCGGTGCCTGGGGCACCGTAGAAAATTTGTTGGAGAACATTTTTGAGTGATATATGTATTTCATTTCGCCTTATATTTTCACTTGATGGATTTGCTGAAAAATCATCTAAATCATCAAATCCTATCAACCAAAATGCAGCATATTCATTACTGGAATTTTTATATAGAGCTATTTTATAAGCTGAATTTGGCAAGAGCAACTGTCTTATTACTTTGTAAAAAACACCCTTCTCATCAAACTGTTTAAAATATGGACGCAATTTGTTTGAACCTATGGACAATTTAAATAATGATTTTGTTGCCAATAAACCATTTTCAGTATCTATATCCTCTATACCTAAAAGGACCTTAGTTACTGTATCTGAGAAATCTTCGGACTTACTTTGTTTATACTGACATAAAAAACCTAACATACTCAACACATTACTTTTCATAAAATAATGTGTTATTGATACTGCTCCCGTAGACGTATCTTCTCCTTCAGATACAGCATTATAATAATTTGCAAACTCTTTTCTTAATTCAGAATCAGCAGCACCTAAAAAGACATGAACAGTGCCATTACCTGACCCTTTTTTGCGATCAGGTAAAAGTATCTCATCCTTTACGTCTTCCCAATTTATGAATATATCACAAACGAACTGGTCGTATCCAACCAGGCTCATCTTTTCGTTATATATTTGTTCCATATTTTGTAATATCAATTTGTTTTAACAATGCTATCAGTACGTTTACCACGATACTGTTTCCTGCTTGTTTATATGTTTCAGTATCAGAAACAACGATTTTGAAAGTATCATCAAATCCCATTAACCTTAAACACTCACGAGGAGTTAGTTTTCGGAATCTGCCATAGGCTGGATCAATATCATTTTTTGATACATTTACAATTCTTTCTAAATCACCATCTCTTATAATCGCATACCTTGAAGGATCATTTTGAGCATAATAATTTTCTTCGTATTCACTGACGGAAAAAAGATTTTCATCAGTGCTTGGTGTACTCAACTCTGTCTTCAACTTGGGATGAAAAATAAAATCCCCATGCCAATTAAATTGCTGATTCCTTTTTTGACAAAGTATTATATCACCATTAATTTGAGTATAACTCTTTTGATTGTTTATACTACGAGTTATAAAATTGACACCTTTTGCCTTTAACAAATACTTCGTATCGAATTCTTTTTGAAGGAAATCATATGCAGTACTTGTCAATGATATTGGAGCAGGATATTTAAATTCAGTCTCCTTTTTAAAACCAATGCAGTATATTCTATCTCTACTTTGTGGTATACCATAATCTTTAGCATTTAAGACTTGATAGTACACATCATATCCACAATCATTTTCAAACGTTTCCTTAATAGTTTTCCACGTATGTCCTTTATCGTGGCTCAGCATACCTTTTACATTCTCAAAAATAAAAACTTTAGGCTGACATTCTATTACAACACGGGCAAATTCTCGGAATAAAGTTCCGCGCGTATCTTCAAATCCACCATGTTTTCCCCTAAGCGAGAATGCTTGACATGGAGCACCGCCTACAAAGATATCTACTTTACCCCTATATGACCTCGCATCAAAATTATGAACATCTGAATGCCATTGTTCTTCTTTTATTGGGTAATTTGCAAAATATGCTTTTTTACAATTCTCATCTATATCACCAGCAAATTGTATTTGACATTTCAAGCCAAGCCTATGAAAAGAATGTTCTATTGCTCCAATACCACTGAAAGATGTTGCAAGACGAATTGTTCTCTCAGGATGAGAGAATTCCATTTCACGCCAATCATTTTCAGAATCAACGTTCATTGAGGTGTTTTGTATATTTTCAAATCTATTCTTCATTTATGCCGTACTTTGTTATGTCCATCTGTTTTAATATTGCAATTAATACATCAACAACAATACTATTGCCTGCTTCCATATATGCAGATGTATTGCTTACAACTATTTTAAAATCATCTTTAAAGCCCATTAATCGAAGACATTCTCTTGGAGTAAGTTTACGAAGTCCATTTATGCCTTTCTTCTTATTGTAAGTGACATAATTATCAACTCCTGCACGATGCATTTTATGCATTGTTTGCAATAATGGACGCGCTATATCCAAATCTGTCTTTATAGGCGTTTTGAAAGTTTTTGTTCCTTCACATAGAACATATTTAGCTACCTTTTCTGATAGATAGTATTTATCTTCAACATCTGCGATTTGAAATATAAAGTCATTGAACTTTTCACATTCTTCATCTTCTATGATTATCTTTCGCCTTTCTTCATTTTGCGATAAAATCTTTGCCCCTCTTTTTTCCACATAATATGGACTTTCAATATAATCTTCAAGAAAATCATACATTCTATACTTTAGCGGTATAGGAGCAGGATATTTAAAATTAGTTTTTTTTCTAAACCCGATACAATACAAACGCTCACGTGTCTGGGGAATCCCGTAATCTCGTGCATTCAATAGCTGATAATGCACATCATATCCGCAATATTCACGAAATGTGTTATAAACAACTTCCCAAGTTCTACCTTGATCATATTTAAGAAGACCTTGGACATTTTCAAATATAAAGACTTTAGGCTGGCACTCTTTTACTACACGTGCGAACTCTCTAAAAAGTGTTCCACGAGTATCTTCAAATCCGAGCCGATCACCAACTATAGAAAATGCTTGGCATGGAGCACCGCCAACGAACAAATCAACTTTTCCTTTATAAGGTTTAGCATCAAAATTATGAATATCGGTGTGCCACCGTTCTTCCGTTATATCATAGTTTGCAAAATAACTTTTCTTGCAGTTCTCATTGATATCTCCAGCAAACACAATCTTAGTATTAAGTCCCAATCTTTTAAGTGCATATTCAATAGCACCTATACCACTGAAAGATGTAGCAAGGCGAATAGTCATTTCGGGATGGGAGAACTGCTTAACGATCCAAGAAGTTCCTTCCCAATCTATATTCTCTTTCGTATTTTGTAATATATTCATGTCATTATCAAATATCACTAAACTCCTAAGGCTTCTTGAAGTTCTTGTAACCCAATTTCGTATATATCTACACCAACGGCATCACATACATTAAATGACTTCTCCATCAGTTGATTATACACAGTCACTTCCTCTATAGTGAAGGTGGGTGTTTTATCATCGTAGTTGATGTAGTCTGCGAAGTCATCATCAGGGTGGAAGTTCACTTTGCGCTCATCCACACGATGGTGAAAGAACGCCTTAACGTCCTCCACAGATTTGATATGTGAATCCTTGTCGTAGGTCATTGTTCTACTTTTCTTCATTCAATAATCGTTATTCTCTCATTTTCGAGTTACCCACTAAGTATAATGTTATCCCTCTTTAAAGTTCTTATTTTGTTATGACATTTATTGCTTTATTGCAGATCCGAAAACACTAACGTGCCTTCTCCGTCAAACACTAACGCCTCTTTATTATGAACCAGCTCAATAGCAGCCATCGGATCAGTTGCATCTAAGGCTACTATTTGCTCATCATAAGTTGTGAGCATCTTTTCTTTCGCTACATCAGCACTCTCTCCAGACAAGAAACTCTTTAGTCCTGCCAGAGCACTATTGACAAAAGGTTCACGCTCCCCTCGCACATTAAAAGTGTCGTTATATCCAACGAAGAATCGTAGTCCAAGGAGCTTCAAATGAGGATAAAGATTATGGGCACATAAACACGCTACGCTATAAAGGCCCTTGTCTTTAAAATTGTAGTTGGTCGTATGTACAGAGACAATGGCTTCGTCATTCTCGTTATATATCCCATCAACATCGCCGTGAGCAGCAATAAAACAAAGATGATGGTCTGGCATAACACCAACAACACTCTGTTCATTCAAATCTAGAGGACAAACGGAAGAGAAGTCAATGCCATTATCAGCACAGATTTGTTTTGCCTCATCAGCACACGATTCAAGGAAGTCGTGGAGCACAGTCATAGAATCATTGTTATATGCTATCATTACCTTTCCCATACTTACTTCTTCGAACGGTTTAGTTGATAGATATAATACTCATTAAGTTTTTGCTCGAACGACTTCCCAACAGATGTCTGATTTCTTAACTCCACAAGAATATCTTCCCATGTGTATGTCTTGCCTGTAGATGCTTCACTAAAGGCTTCCTTATTATTGTCTTCAGGATGTCGGATTAACCATTGTTCAAGAACACAATCAAACTTCGTACTCCAATGATTTCGTATTTTGTCTATGATTGTAACAACAGATTCAAAATCATCATTGCTCCTATCTAAATAGAAGAAGTTTTCTTCATTCATCATTTCAATGATTGAATCAAGAGGGATGTCTGAGCGCAATTGATTGGCAGACATCATCACGATATAAAGCAGAGATGTTTTTTTACGGATCTCTTTCAACAAGTCTATACCTTTTTTGTGGTGACCACTGAAATTCCAGTCAATGAACACAATCATTTTATTGTTCAAGTTTTCCAAAACATACTCCAATCCTTTATCTGGGTTTTGGAACACATGGTTATAATCAGCATCCTTATAATGCATCCTAATGTTCTGAACGAACGGTTCTTTCTCCGTCAGATTATCATCAATGATAACTATCTTGAAATCCATAATCGTTTATTTTTTGAAAGGTATTGTTATTTTTATTGTTGTTCCTATCTCCCCAAATTCGCTGTCAACGACAGCAACCGACCCGCCAAGAGACTGTACACGTGTCTTAACAATATATAGTCCTACTCCTGCACCGCCTTGTTTTTCTGTTGTCGTATAATACAAGGCAAACACTTGCTCTCTGTCTTCGCGAGGGATTCCTACGCCAGTGTCAGATACGAGTATTTCCAGTATTTCATTTCGTACCTCGTATGAGCATCGAATCACCTTTTGGTTAGAAGCTGTCATTGCTTTCACTGAATTATCTATGAGATTCTGCAATATATCCCTGAAGAATTGTCGGTTTGCATTCAGAACCAGTTTGTCTGGAAAGTCCGTATGAAGCAAGATTCCCTCGCGTATAAAAACATCATCATAATCGCTTAAAATCTCTTCGAACGTAGCCTTTAAATCAACCTCTTCTGGATTCAGATTCGATTGTGAATAACTAAGCATATAATTTATTACGCGATTAAGCACCTTGAAACGTTCATACATTTCCTTGGAATAGAGTGTGAACCATTCTTCCTCATCTGGATTTGGATAATATCGATAAAAGAACTCTACACGATCGCGAATCTGATTTAGAGTTGTCCGAACAGCATGTGTGATATTGATGGCAAACTGTTGTAAGGACATAATGCTCATATAGATATTCTCCTTGCGAGTAAAATCTTCCAAGGCTTTTTTCTGTTCGCTGATAGCAGTTTTAACACTGCGACCTGTCTTGCGGACTTGTTTGATCAAGGGTTCTACCGCTGGCTTCAATTCTGGTTTTTGAGCCACCATGTCATTAATGGCATCCACCAAAGAGTTGATATCGTCCGATGCTGCTTGAAGACCCTCTTGAGCATTATCGCGTCTTGCTGAGCGCATCTTCACTTTATAATCTTGAAGAGCATTAAGTTGGGTGATGATGAATTTCTTCATCTCTCGATACTCTTCATTGTCTACAAAATCTTGTCGATTTGTAGCATCAATTATCTGAGGGTTTCCGTTCTTGGTGATTTCGATTACGCCAAGAAATTCACGAGTACTTATCCTGCTGAATATATCTTGCCATAACCTTTTGTCAACACCAAGGATGTCTCTTTTTTGGTCAGGGTTCTCATTTGTTTCTGCAAATGGTGTGGCAATAATACCATCACGATACACCTTGAACCCATCTATGGGATCATTGGGAAATGCTTTTCGGTAATTTCTACGGGCTGATTCGTCAAAGAAATATATACGCATCTTTATTCCACCAAATGATTTGAATGGAATGAGGTGGTAACCAAAGGTGTTTTTCTCTTTGTCGTAATAAATACTTTGTTGAAGTTTTCTTGCTACGTCATAATCAACATTCAGAGATAAAGTCGCATTGTTGAAATCTTCCAAAGTCTTGATAGACTCTTTGTCTATCTGAAATTCAGGTGCAACCACTCGAACCTTAAACGGATAGCTTAGGTTGGCAAATGGCGATACAATCTTTGATATTTCGCGCATCAGATGCTCAATTTCCTTTTTCGTCCAAGGTTCACGGATAGAGGTAATTACAAGTTTTGTACCTGATACCTTCAAATCGCTAGCGTCCCTATATGAGTATGCATTCTCTATATCGGTAAACAAGCGCAAATCGTATTCGTCTTCTGAGTCTTGATAATATGAAGACCAGTCAATATCAACCTTAAGCCACTTTTCTGCTCCAGATTTCTTAGTTATAATAGAAACATTGTCGCCAAGCTTATCCACGGCAAAACGTCCAATACCTTTCTCTCCGACACATTTCCTATGATATGGCTCTGGTGAATAAGGATTAACACGTTTACTTGAGGTTCCTATAACCATCCATTTGTCTCTAATGTCTTCAAATGACATTCCGTACCCATCGTCTTCTATTCGGATGACAGACTGACTCTTCCCTGCTCCAACATTCTCAAAAATGACATTTACATGCTGTGCGTTTGCATCATAGCAATTCTTCACCAGCTCAAATAGAGCGGTAACGCGATCTGTTATTAAATCGCGACCGATTAGCCGGAATGTGCTAACGTCAAATCTCCATTTTAAAATACCCTTAATTCCGCAACACTATAAATATTAACTTTTATAATATCCTGAGCAACAAAAAGTTGCCCAGGATTTTGCCATG
>CAKUYO010000057.1 GCA_934716995.1 uncultured Bacteroidales bacterium
TAAATACAGACAGTATCATCGCCATAGTATAGTCAATCAGCCGCCCTTCTGGGCGGCTTTCTTTTACCTGTGGTTATTTGATATTTCAATATCATTTATTTTAGATTGCAAAAGAACAAACCTGATATTTGAAAATCAAATTATCACTTTTGCGTTATAAGAATATATTATATTTGAATATCATTATTTTG
Source organism: uncultured Bacteroidales bacterium (assembly GCA_934716995.1). Lineage (GTDB taxonomy): Bacteria > Bacteroidota > Bacteroidia > Bacteroidales > Paludibacteraceae > Colicola. The sequence continues at coordinate 192 of CAKUYO010000057.1, forward strand.
GAAGACTGAATTGATATTTGAATATCAGAAAAACTTTTTTCAAAAAAGGGTATTGACAAATGCTGAAGAGTATGCTATAATATAATTGTTCCAAGGAGAACAAATAAATCTAAAGGAGATACATACAGATGATTAAAGACCTGATGGACGACCAGAAAGTTGAGGTTTTCAACTGCTACACCGGACAGAGCATCACGCGGCTATGGAAGTTTTTCACCAAGGAAGAGCGCGAGGCACTGGAACGGAAAGCGCAGATGTGCTATCTGCTGGCAGAGTGTGAAACGGCTGACGTTCTGGTTATCGTAAACGATGCAGAGGCTTTTCAGTAAAACTTTGGGCGGTGATAAGCCGCCCATTTCTTTTAGATTAAATTAGCTGATATTTGAATATCAAGAAATCAAGAGTTTGCAATTTACAAAATTGATATTGCTCCACCTTTGGTGGACAATATACGGTAAAACCGTGATATTGAAATATCAAATTACAAAAACCGAAAATCTTTATTAAAAACAAAAAATACAAAAATCTTAAAAAATTAGAAAAACACTATTGACAAAATCTAAAATAAAGAGTATAATATAATTACAGACAGCGAGGTAAAACAAATGGAAAACGTATTTATTCTGATTTTTGTTCTCATGTTCATCGGTGCTTGCTTTATTTGCACTACCAACTTTTACGCCGTAATTGCTGGTTTTGGTATGGTCGCTATCGCGGTCTGCCTGTGCTACTGGGCAATCACTGATGGACTCGAAGAAACTGCTGACGCTGAATTTGAGGAGGTTTAACTATGCTGACTATTGCTTCTATCATGATGGCTCTTTCCATTCTGACCACTTCTCCTGCCCTTTGCAAGCCCTACATTAGCGTTCCTACCGAGTGCGGTATCGTGGAGGAGTACCGCGAGTGCGAGGTCGTAGAAAGCCGCTACGATGGCTCTCGTGGCGTATATGTTGTTACTGTCAAGACCGCAGACGGGCAACTGTGGGATATGCTGGACAGGGAGGACTACTGGCGCACTGGCGACCGCCTTGTGGCCTGTTTTGACCGCTACGAGGACACTGGCGTTGTGGAACTGAATAGCGTCTGCACTGACAAATACTAAGAACTGTGCCGCTGAAAAGCGGCCTTTTCTTTTAGATTAGAAAACTGATTTTCAAATATCAATCTAAAAGAAATTTGAAATTGGGTATTGACATTTAGCGCAGAGTATGCTATACTATAATCACAGAAAGGTGGTATACATAATGACTAGACAGGAACTTGCAATCGAACAAAAGGCACTCGCCGACAAGCTGACCATGCTCACGAAGCAGACCGCACAATGGAAAGCAATCTTCTTGAACGACTCGCGCATCTTTGCAGAAAATCCGACACCTGATAACAAGATGAATCTGGACATATCGGCAAAGCACTTGCATCTGAATGAACGGTGGAAGAACGAGGCGTGGTGTAGATACGTTGCGCATCAAACTAAATACGGAGTCCTGCTGGACTAATAGAAAGCCGGGAGAAATCCCGGCTATTCTTGTAGATGGCGGGTTGTGATTTTCAAATATCAAATTGCTCTAGTGGGCGTTCTGGAATATTGATTTTTGAATATCAGATTTTCTATATTTGAATATCAACAAAAGTGATATTGCAAAATCAAATACTTGATATTCAAATATGATACGAGGGTACAGGAGACTTATATTTGAATATCATGCAAGGGTACAGGAAAACGGGCTGATAGCAGATTGCACAAAAACTTTTCTTATTTTTCGTCAAATTGACTATTGCTTTTTGTGTGCCGTTGTGGTATCATATAATCACAGGGAAGACCTGAATACATAAAGCGAGGTACAAAACGATGATGGTTAAAGGCAAATTAAGAACGGCTGAAGCGTGGGCGAGAATCGAGGACGAGCGCGAGGAGATGGCAAAACAGGCCGAGCGTGAAGCACAGATGGAGGCCGAGGAAAACGACATGGTTACATATCACGGCTACGAAGTTTCTGCTGAATACGCCGAGCAGATGGAAAGATACTAAACCTGAAGCGTGGATTTCTCCACGCTTTTCTTTTTAGATTTTTCTAGTTTGATATTTCAATATCAAGTTTATAGTTTCCGAGTTTGTAAATTCTTGATTTTTGAATATCACTTTTTCTATTCTTGTATTTCAGTTTATTTGATATTTGAATATGACAGCGTACCGCTGTATATTGAATATTGTTGATATTTGAATATCACACATCATCAGCGCGGTTAGTCACGACTAACCCTATTGCACAATTCTGCACAAAAATAAATGCTATTTCTTGTTTATTCTGCGAATTGTTATTTTTGCGTGGATATGGTATTATATACTTGCAAGGAGGGAACAAGAAAAAGAACAAAAGAAATCCCAAAAATCTAAAAATTGGGTATTGACAGAATCCGCTGAATATGCTATAATATAGACAGTGGATAACACAAATACATATCGGAGGTTACATACCATGACTACCAAATTTATCGTTACTATCGGTTTGTTCGACAAGGATAGCAAGAAGCTGGAAATCGACCCGGCAAACGCTCAGGCACTTTTGAACAATGAAGTGGCAAGGCGTTTCGATGGCGCAACCGTGATGTCCGCTGATGGCGTGTATAAGCACAACAACGGCGAGACGGTACGAGAGCCTAGCTTGCGTGTTGAGCTGTGCTACACGACGCGAGAGGCCGCTGTGGAGCTGTGCAAATGGGCGAAGGCCGCATTTAATCAGGAGTCGGTTATGCTCGAAGCTGTGCAGGAGGAATGTGACTTCATCTAAGTGAAGTTCACTTGAATAAAGTGGGCAGGGCGAAAGCCCTGCTTTACTTTTGTGAAGTGAGTTAGTTATGACTAACCAGTGCAACGTAAAACACATATTTGAATATCACGTTGTATACATGGTTGTACCTAATCAAATATTTAACAATCTTTTTGCTACAGTACGTTGTATACAACAATGTACTTAACCAAAAATGTAACAATCTTTCTGTTGTATACAAGTTTGGACTTTACCAAATATTTAACAAAGTCGTGCCTGAAATTTGATATTCAAATATCAACTTCTATAATTTACAAATTAAATTCTATGATATTGAAATATCAAATGATTTACAATTTACAAATACAAAAATTGATATTCAAAAATCAAAAAATAAAAAACAAATTAAATATAAATTCTTTCAAAAATTTTTAATTTGACTATTGACATTTGAATTGTGTTTTGCTATAATATAATCAGAGGGCAGGGTTAAAATAAATAAATCGAAATTCACTACTCAAAAGCCAAAAGGCAGAAAGGAATCTAAAATGAAAGAAATTAAAAGAATCACGGTGCAAAGAGCATTGCGCAAAGCTGGCTTTACACTTGACCACATTAGCGGCTCGCATCACATTTACCGCAGAGGCGAGGGAGAAATGTTGACAGTGCCACTTGCTAGAAGCGTAAATGGTAAACTTTGGCATGACATTTGTAGACAGCATGACATCCCTTGGGAGGTGTGAAATAATTAACAAAGTCCCTGCCCTGACGACCTGATGAGAAGAATCAGGTCGTTTTATTTTTAACAAAGTTAGTTAGCTTAAACTAACCCATGATAAAAATTTAACAAAGTCTTATGGTTAGTTATGACTAACTCAATTTACAAAAATTTTTGATATTTGAAAATCACGAAATGAAATTGTAAACAATTCTTGATTCATGGGACATTCCGCGCCCAGTATGGTATAATAATCATAGTCCAAAACCGCGTAGCCCCGGCGGAACAGAGAGGCCACAGAGAGCGGCTATAAAGGGCTTGTTTGCTATGCGGCAAACTGTACTAGACAGCACAGAAAACGCATTGCAGAGCCTCACAGGGCTACTAGAGCAGGAATAAACAAAATTATTCTACTTCGGTGGGCTACTATAAGGATTTACAAAAACATTCCAGCATTTCCGCATACTATAAGGACATATACAAAATTTTCGTACAATTCCACGCTTGTAGAATACAAAACAAGAAAAAATAAATTAAATATTCAAAAATCAAGATAGAAAAAATTTTATAAAATAATTTTTATAGAAAATTTTTAATAAATTATATTTGAATATCATTTGTTGTAAATTTGATATTTGAAAATCAGATAGAGACGAGTGCAGAAGTGAAGATTTGATATTTGAATAGCAGGAATCTAATAGGCGAGAACTGATTTGTTCATATTTGAATATCAAGAAACGAATTGAATCTAAAGAGAGAATTTGGTATTTGAATATCATGAAAACGAGGCGTAGATGCTTCACTGTACTAAATTGTGAACAATTTGTGAACTTTTCAATTTGCTATTGATTTTTGTGTTGCGTTCTGGTAGAATAGAATCACGGAAAGGGCAACAGGCCAAAGCCCAAACCGAATACATAACGACAGATGAGGTACATATCATGAGCAAGATGGCAAAATTGAATAGTCAGTCGAGAATCAATCGTGCATGGACGAAGCCCTTCGTGCAAATCACCACCACCGAGAACGGCTGGACGACAGAAGAAAAGTGGACGAAATGCCACCCGATGACAGGCCGCGAGATGAATCGCGCACTGTATCAAAACGGCCTCTGGTGGACGCTGGCAGGATATGGCAGAGGATGGGTTAAGCCCTATGAAACCCCGAAACTCGACCGTAACAAGAAGTACGTCATTGCGGAGCGTTTCGGATTTATCCAGATTAAGGAAGTCAAGTAAACAGACAGGCTCACGCTAAAAAGCGTGGGCTTTTCTTTTTAGATTTATTCTCTCATATTTGAATATCATTTATTCTAAAATTTTTCGTTTTAGATTTTTGATATTTGAAAATCAAGCGTATTTGTAAATTTATTGAATTTTTTCTGTTACAGCAATTATATCAATTTTTTCTGTTTTGATATTTGAAAATCAGATAGAGCGTTTTGCATTTGTAAATTAGATGATATTTGAATATGAATCTAAAGAGTATAGAGGCCCAAAAGTTATTGATATTCAAAAATCAATCGTATAGATGGGCAGGGCTGGAATGTAGACGCGAAGGCGCGTTGCGCACAAGAAGGAATACTAGCTTGTATACAACGCTGTACACAGCGGTTAGTTCAGTCTAACTAACTTCACCACAGTAAAGCACTAAAGTTAGTTTACGCTAACTAACTCTCTATTCCCTACTCGGAAAGTGGGTAATGGTTAGTTATCACTAACTAACTACCTAAAACCTACTGGACTAATGGGTATTAGTTAGTTTAGTCTAACTAACTTTAGCAGTGTAAAGCATTGAAGTTAGTTTGCTATAACTAACCCACTAACCCCATTGGTTAGTCACGACTAACCTAGCTACCCTGTGGGTTAGTCAGCACTAACTTTGTTAAATATTTAATTAGGTTTTTCGTTGTATACATCATGGTATACTGGTTAGTTTATACTAACTAACTTCATCCTGCTAAAGTGTTAAAGTTAGTTTGTTATAACTAACTGGACACCACCCCAGTGGTTAGTTTAGACTAACTAACTCTAGCACTCAAGCGGCAGGAGTGCTATGTATACAACGTGAAACACATGATTGCATCCAGCAGATTGTTAAAAATTTGTCAGTTTAGCACTCGTCCTGCTGGACTGCTAAACATCAGCTAAACTTTACTTTTGATATTTGAAAATCATGTTTTGTTTATCTTTTTAATGTTCTACGTCTGTTTCCCTTTAATTCCGTAAAATTTTCTATAACCGATAATTGTTTCTATCTTTAGCACTCACAAGCCGAGAGTGCAAGAAAACGGCATACAACCGCACGTTGTAAAGTTAGTTATGTAAATTGTACACTATACAGGCGTTTTGTTAATATTTTCTGTACATCATGCACAAATTGCCTTGTATACTTCATAATTTTAACACTTTGTTCATGGTTTGTTAATGGAAAGTTAATGGTTTGTTTACAGTTTGTTCATAATTTGTTCATACCACGTTCATAAACAACTGCTATACTTGTACCAGAAACAAAGCAAAGCACCTTGATAACTGAATACAGTCCCTAGCAAGTCCGAATGTTCCACATGGAACAAAACATTTTGAAACGGCTGTACAGCCGAGAAAGAGAGCAAAATATGAAATCCGAAAACATGATTGACACCATTAACGGCGAGAACGTCAAAATAGCACTCCCCCGTATCGGAACACGTTGCAAGTTGTGCGGCGAGCCTATCGAGGTAAATAACCGCGAGAGCTGGATTAAGACCAGCGTTCCGGCTTGCCCGATTGTGTATGTTCATCGTGATTGTGCTGAAACACGCGAGTATCACGAGGGCTTTACTTCCCCTTCTGGTGTTGAGCGTCCCATGTTTGGCAACACCAAAGAAACCAAAGAAGAAATTCTTATGACTCCAGAAATCGAGGCCGCCGAGTTTTACGGCAATTATCGCAACGACGAGGAGCGAGCCGCTTTTTTGGTACAGTTTCAAATGTGGGCTGAATACGATTGCACGGTTTACCGCGAGTTTCATCCCTTTACAGTTGCAAACTTGCACGGCCTAAAGGAACGCTACCGGAACATGGAAAAGTATATTGATATGACGGCTGAAAATTGCGGCCACCATATCAATTTTAGCTGGAAGGGCTTTTCTTATACAGACCATGAAAAAATCTGGAACAACCGTTACGCGCTTTTTGAACGAGTGGAAAACGCAATGGAGCGAAACCCCGAAATGACTAAAAAGGTTTTTGGCCGTGGGTTTACCTACTACGCAAACAATTCTCATGGTTATTATCACGGTTGTTGGATGAATCTAAACAATAGTAACCGCCTAGAGTGCCGCCTTCCGCATTATGTGAATCCCACGCAAATTACATGGTGTTTCATGATGATTAAGGAATGGGCGAAGGTGTTGCGTAGCTTTTGCAATGACGAAATCAGCGTGGAGCAAGCCGCCAAACGTATCGAGCGCGAGTTTCTAAAAAACGGCGAAGGCCGCGCAACTTACCAGCGCAAGGAACAAAATTCTAAAATCTAACAATACATAACAGGCCGATACTACCGCCGAGCGGCGGCAAGTCGGCTATAATCTAAAGAAAAGAAAGAGGCTTTATTATGAAAAAGTTTTTCATCGTTGTTTCCGTCCTGTTCGTCCTGTTCACTTTCACCGCTTGCAACGTGGGCGCAGGGGAGTTTGAACCGACTAACCAGCTGGCAAAAAATGGTAAAATCGTTGCAATCTGCGGCGAGTCTGTTTCCGTGGACGTGGGCGGCAACGTGTACGAGTTTGATGGTACTAACTTTACAGTTGGGCAAGAAGTCCGCGTGTTCTTTGACGTGAACGGTGAACCTACTAACCCGTGGGTCTGGTGGGTTATTGACTGCAAGCCGCTCAAGTGATGAACACATGAACAACAACAGCCCAGCACGAAGCTGACTTTACCACGCTAAAGTGATTGACAGGGTTTTAACGAATCCTTCAACGCTTTAGCGTGGTAAATTTTTTATATATTTTGTTGTGTACAACGCTGTATATAAGGATATGTTCATGTTTGAATATCATGTTAGATTTATTATAATATTTTTTGTTGTATACATGGTGGGCCTGTATCGTTGCACTATCACGTTGCATACATCGTTGTTCTGTTACGTTGTATACTTCATTGTATCTAATCAAAGATGTATCAATCCCTTCAGTACAGTAAAGCGATGAAGTTAGTTAGTCGTAACTAACCGTCAGGGGCTGAACGCAGTTAGCGGTGACTAACCCATTAACCCACCGTGGGGGTGGGTTTACAAACTCAGGGCTGTTGTATACAACGTGGGACACGTAGCCCTTATGTCTACGAGAATTGGCAAAACCTCATCCGTATAAAAATTAACGATATAGAAAAAGGTGAGCTAGGCTCACCCAATATAATTATATCTAACCACTATAAGTTGTGGATGTTTCTCGTTTGTAATAGCATTTATAATTATGGTATTAGGATTGACATGCTCAGGAACATCATCGTAGTACATATATATGTGACTATCTTTGTCAAAGTCTGGATTAGGAAGCCTAAACCAAAACGGTACTGATTCCCCATTATAGATGGGATGCAATGGGCCAGCAGACGCAAGTTCGTTTATTCTACGAAATCTGGATTCAATAAACTTGTAGTTGCTGACATCAAAACCCTTCAATTTGATTAAATCTTCTGCAAATTTCTTGTACTCAATGGCAAGAGCTTTCTTTAATTCTCTTTTCAATAAATCACCACCAATCAATCCTTATGGGTATAAGAGATAATAAGCAGTTTGTCAGGATATGCGTCAGAAATCACATTCATCATGCGCCATCTATTATATAGGTTCCCACAATAGTAATATACTACGCTACCTTTGTCAAAATCAGGACTAGGAATCCGCGTCCAATTTTCATTGGTGCTTTCTTCCCATATCGCACAGTTATATCCATGCAGCGGTTGCCCCTGAATGTCATCTGCTCTTGCTTCATCAAACTTATAGTCCGACATATTACCACAAGAAATTGTGATTAGATGCTCGACATATTTTTTATATTTTTCAAGAAGCTCAGTCATTTCTATAATTCCTCGCATAATATCTATGGACACATAGCTCATTTTGTCCAATTTCATGGAACATCAAGCACATGTATTTTTTATCTGGTCTAGTCCACAAAAATAATGATACATCGGAAATAGCGCACGGTATTCTTGCAGACGAAGTTTGACGCAATTCATCAACAATAAGCTCACCATTATCTTGTTCGATATTAGTATAGCGATATTGGTCTTTAGATGTTTCTCGCCAATCTTCTCTATTGAATCCAGCACACCCGTAGTTATTCCAAAAAGAGTTAATTACTCTCCTGCGTTTATAATTTAACACCAGCACACTCCTTATACCGCGCAAAGCATACTATCACGGACAAATCGAACAATAAGAACACGATTAAACCATTTCGGTGAAAATACGTTGATGAGATATGTGTTTTCACCATCCGTAGAAATGTATTTATAGATTATTCCAGAAGGCTCCTCTTCGATATTAGGGAGTCGCGGCCAATATCCACATTCGTGTGTCCCACCATCAGCAGTAGGCCACAAAAAGCCAATCTTGTATTCTTCACGCTGTTCATCAATTCGCTGATATGTGCAATTATACTCAGCAGGATTGTTGCCATCAGACGCAATAAGTTTCCTTACATATTCTTTGTATATGCTAATATACTCAGTATCTTTGTTCGGCATACATTCTCACCTTTCTGTAATAATTACTCTACGAACTTTACTATGGCTTTGCGGTTTAGCTGTCCGGGGGTACATTTCACGCCTGAACACGAACTCAACATAAAACTCGCTACCAGACTCATGGTCTAAGCATCTTGTTGTTACGTAGTAATACTGTTCACTACAGCCCTTGAAAATGTACAATTCACTCCAACACGGAACTCTGTACGTGTGTACTTTTGCACAACTTCCTTCAACACAGCACCCGTCAATTCCACCACCATTGAATACAACTTCATCTACACTACACAAAAAGGTCGATTCGGTGAAAACAAAATTGCCATCGGGGAGATATTTACGAGCCTTGCAAAACGCATCCTGAATACTAAAATCATTATCGGAATCGTCAAATTTGCGATAATATTTTCCTAAAAGTGTTGCCATTATTTTCTTCCTTTATAAAGCGTTCCAGTTCCATGCGCCGTGAAAAGTTCCTGCGCCCGTAGTCGGCGTTCCGTATGAATACATCACAGGTTCATACTGAATATCGGCACTATTAGTTGCGCCTTCGTACACAATGCGTATATCACTATCGTTCGCTCCCTGAACTGTAAATATGTTACCATTAGCAATGTCACGAAAATCAACCATATTGGTATTGGTGTCAACTGTAAAGCTAAATAGTTCGCGTTCTTGACGTTGCACCTTTAGCTTAATTACACGAATAAATTTTCCTACTTTGCGTCCACCAGC
>CAKUYO010000058.1 GCA_934716995.1 uncultured Bacteroidales bacterium
CAAGAAGGAACTAATTGTATCTATACGACCCATTACAATATGACCGATATTTTTGCACTTCCAAGTTGAACTTGCCCCCTACCCCTGCCAATGTTCCATTCTGCTTTTGCTCTCGGCAATGATGAAAATTTTAACAAAAAGGATGTTCAGCCAAGGACTACAGGAGGCTAAAAGCGGATATCAATACCTCCGACAGCGGTGGCAAGGGGCATGGGATAGCCGGCATTGATTTCGTAGCGTTGGGCAAGGAGGTTCTCGCCACGCACCCAAAGGCTCACGTATTTGCAGACCTGCACCTGCCCGCGGAGGTTCCAAAGCACGAAATTCTGTTTCTGCACGGGCGAGGTGGAAGTGTACAAGCCATTGATATACTGCACACCAGTGGAGACAGACCAACGCTTGTCGCGATAGAGCACACCTACATAGAGTTTGTGTTCGGGAGCGGCGACAACAGGCACTTTCATATAAAGGTAACTGTAGTTGGCATCCACCGACCACGTCCCGTTGATACGCCACGCCACCTGCGCCTCGGCACCCGCATTGTCTATCTTGCCCGAGTTCTGATTGAGCATACCCGCACCATCGGGATTGGGCAACGTGAGAATGATGTTCTTGCCATCGATATAAAACGCATTGAGGGAATAGGTCAGACGCCCGTCAAGCAACCGCTCGGAAAGCGAAAGTTCGTAACTCCACAGACTCTCGGGGCGCAGGTCGGGGTTCTGCGGCGGGAAGAGATACATCTCTTTGAGTGTCGGGTTGCGATAGCCCTTGTTAGCAGAGAGTTTGAGTTCGATAGAGTATGGCAGATGTACCGCCACGCCTGCCTGCGGCACCCAAGCCAATCCGGTAAGCGTATGATAATCCACACGTACACCCGCATTGAGCGTTACCCAAGACGTGATATGCTGACGAAAATCGAGATAACCAGCCACCTCATGTACGGTGCGACTGATGAGCGTGTCGGCTTGTCCGTTGCGGTCGCCCTCAACAAACACATTGCGGGCACGACCACCGAAAGCGAAATAATCCAGTCCGACCGTCAAGCGGTTGCCGCGGAACATCCGGACACTCTGATAGGCAGAAACGCCCGCCATATAATCGTGAGAATCAAAACGATACGCCTTTGGTGCAGCCCCCGCGGCATAACCGTCGTTGATGTAGTGGTGTCCGAAATTATAGAAACCGCTGATACTGCCCGATGTACGGTTGTAGGTATTGCTCACCGAGAGGGAGGTCATACCGCGCGTAATATGCTGGTCGGCGTCCTCCAACGGCTGCGACACCGTTCCAGGTTGCGAGGCATTGAAGTGTGTAACATTGACATCGGCGTTGATATTCCACTGCGGGGAGATGTCGTAACCGAGTTTGGCATAACCGCCGTATTGCTCAAACTGCATATTCTCGCGGTGTCCGTCGGTGCGGTTGTACGAAGCACTGACCACTGAGGTTATTCCTTTCATATACAGGCGGTTGTTTACTTCAGTCTCCACCGTATTGTATGCGCCATAGCCGGCATGTACCTGCGTTTGTACGCCCTCTTGCGGGCGGCGGGTAACGATATTGACGACACCTCCCATGGCATTGGAACCGTACAGGACAGAAGCCGGTCCGCGCAGCACTTCCACGCGTTCCGCCATCAACGACTGGTAGGAGTCGGCAATCGGGTGCCCCATCAACCCCATATACTGCGGATGCCCGTCAATAAGCACCATCATCTGCCCCGTGCTGCCGCTCAGTCCGCGCAGAGAGATGGCACCCGATGCACCGCCCGACACGCCATAACCCATCACACCGCGCGCCGTGGCAAACAATCCCGGCACCTGCTCGGTAAGGATAGGCAGCAATGACGGTTGCTGCGTCTGTCCGATAGTTGTGCGGTCAATCACGGAGACGGTCTGCGAGAGATGGCGCACGTCGGTTTGGCTGCGCACGCCGGTAACCACCACTTCGGGGATAGAATCTGTGCGGGTTGTCTCGACAGCAAAAATGGGTGCAATGGCACCGAACAACAGAAACAAGGTTGTTTTTATACTCATATGCATAAATGGGATTGTTGCTAATGCGGTGCAAAGATACAATAAAAATATATTCCACCCAAAACAAGCAGAGCATATACGTAAAACAGGTATGCCTTTCTGTAATCGAGGTTATGGATAACATGATTTGTTTATCTGATAAAAGATGCATACATTGCATAAATAAGTGCATAAAAACCATTATAAAAACCTATTCTTTCTACGTCCTTTCTACGTCTTTTCTACGTAATCGGTATTACGACACAAAGGGATGCATATTCATTGCATATTTCGTATATTGTATGATAGGACAGGACTATTTGGGATGCAGAAAACAGATATAGGTTGTGTATGTGATTTTTTTATTGTAACTTTGCAGCAAAATTAAACATATAAAAAAGGAGTCAGCATCAAATTATATGGACAATACAACAGAACAGTGGACTACTGTCATCAAGCCGAAAGACAAATTATTAAGCGTTGATTTTAAGGAGATTTGGCGATACAGAGACTTGATGATGCTCTTTGTAAAGCGCAATATCATCACCCAATACAAGCAAACCATATTAGGTCCGCTCTGGTACCTGATACAACCATTGATGACCACTGTGATGTATATGGTGGTGTTTGGCGGAATTGCCAAAATATCAACGGACGGATTGCCGCAACCGTTGTTCTATTTGGCGGGTATCAGTTTTTGGCAGTATTTCTCGGATTGCCTGACCAAGACCAGCAATACATTTGTCAATAACGCCGGCATTTTCGGTAAAGTCTATTTCCCGCGTCTGATTACCCCGCTGAGCGATGTAATCAGCAATCTGGTACGTTTCGGCATACAATTCGGGTTGTTTCTGTGCGTGTATGCATACTATATGATTTTCACGGACGCACCTATTCACACCAACTGGTATGCTTTGCTGATTCCTGTCCTGATAATGATGCTGGCAGGGCTGGCATTGGGTTTCGGTATTCTTTTCTCGAGTATGACTACCAAGTACCGCGATTTGCAGTTGCTGCTCAGTTTTTTTGTCAGCCTGTGGATGTACGCAACGCCTGTTATCTACCCTCTTTCCACTATCACCAACCCGAAACTGCTGCTGGTGATGCAACTAAACCCGCTGACCGGTATTGTGGAGTTTTTCAAATACGGAATGCTGGGTGTAGGTTGCCACGAATGGTGGATGCTGGGGTACAGTTTCTGTTTTATGGTAGTGTTGCTCACCATAGGAATCGTGGTATTCAACAAAGTGCAACGGTCGTTTATGGACACAGTGTAAGCAATGCGTAATGAATTATGTTGTTGTATCCTAATTGCAAAATAAATATAGGATTGCGCGTAGTGGGTAAGCGCAAGGACGGGTATCATAACTTGGAGACCCTGTTCTACCCTGTTTATGCGCTGCACGACGAATTGGAGATACATCCTGCAAATGTGTTTTCCTTTGTGCAAGAGGGCATTGCCGTAGATTGCCCGCCGGAAAAGAACCTGATAGTGCGTTGCTACCGGCAAATGCAGGAACACTATCCGCAGATAGGGAATGTTGCTATTCGTTTCCGCAAGAACATACCATTCGGCGCAGGACTTGGCGGCGGAAGCAGCGATGCTGCCCATATGGCGTTGGCAATCAACGAGTTGTATCAGTTAGGACTGAGCAAAGCGGCGCTGGCAGAAGAAGTACGCACACTCGGGGCGGATTGCCCGTTTTTCATATACAACACCCCTTGTTACGCCGAAGGTATAGGTGATGAATTAACGGAGACGGATTTTTCGCTGCGAGGTATGCGACTGGTACTATACAAGCCCGATTGCGGGGTATCCACACGCGAAGCATACGCAGGTATCACACTACACCCGGAACACGCAGGCGAGATACGACAGGCATTGCTTTCCGGCAAACCGATAGAGGATATACGTGATGTGCTGGTGAATGACTTTGAACAAACCATTTTTCCACTTCATCCCGAGATTGCCCGTCTGAAAAAACAACTATCGGATGCAGGAGCCGTTTACGCATCCATGTCCGGTTCGGGTTCTACCGTATTCGGAATTTTTGATGCCGGCAAAGCGGTGGATATTCCTGTTAATCCTTTGACAGATACGATATTATGACAAAAGAAGATTTACGCATTATCTATATGGGTACGCCCGAGTTTGCCGTGGAAAGTCTGCGGGCATTGGTGGAGGGCGGCTACAATGTAGTGGCTGTGGTTACCATGCCCGACAAACCGGCAGGACGGGGACACCAGATCCGGTACTCCGCCGTAAAACAATATGCCTTGGAGGCAGGCTTGCCCATTCTGCAACCAGAGAAACTGAAAGACCCCGTATTTTTAGAGCAACTAAAATCCTATCACGCAGATTTGCAAATAGTGGTTGCATTCCGTATGCTTCCGGAGGCGGTATGGGCAATGCCGCGCCTGGGGACATTCAACCTGCATGCAGCTCTGCTGCCCCAATACCGCGGAGCAGCCCCGCTGAACTGGGCGGTTATCAACGGCGACAAGGAGACCGGGGCAACCACTTTTATGCTCAAACACGAGATTGATACCGGCAACATCATTCTGCAGGAACGTATGCCGATAGGTGAAGACGAGAACGTGGGCAGTGTACACGACCGACTTATGCTCATAGGCAAAGACTTGGTGCTGAAGACGGTGGATCTGATTATCGATTGCGAAAACAGAGGTGTGGCTGTACCGACCATTCCGCAAACAGAAACGGGGGATCTGCGTCCCGCGCCGAAGATTTTCAAAGAAACGTGCGAGATTGACTTCGGCAAGACAGCAAGAGAAATACACAATTTTGTACGCGGGTTGAGTCCCTACCCTGCCGCGTGGTGCAATCTGACTATTCACGGGAAGGAGTATGAGAATGTAAAGGTTTATCGTGTGGAGCCATGTGCCGCCCCAAGCGACAAAGATATTGCCGTCCCTTGCGCTGACGGCTATATACGTATATTGGAGTTACAACTGCCAGGGAAAAAACGTATGGACGCCCGTGCGCTACTGAACGGACTGAAATAAAAAGACTATGGTTGATTATCGTACGCTGATAGACAAATACTACGCCACCTCGCCGGAACTGCAAAATATACTATTGGCGCATAGTATGCAAGTGCGCGACCGTGCTTTGCACATTGTGGACGCACATCCGGAATGGACGGCAAGCGGAGAAGTGGACAGAGATTTTGTAGAAGAGGCTGCTATGCTGCATGATATAGGTATCATCTATTGCAATGCACCGAAGATATTCTGCGTAGGCGCACACGCCTATATAGAGCATGGGTATTTAGGGGCGGAACTGCTCCGCAAAGAGGGATTGCCCAAACATGCCTTGGTAGCAGAACGTCATACAGGAACGGGTATTACCATGGAGCAAGTAATACGCGAACAATTACCTATTCCGGTTCGCGATTACTGCCCGGTATCGTTGGAAGAAAAGATAGTCTGCTATGCTGACAAGTTCTATTCAAAAGGTCATATCGGAGAGACCGTGGATATAAAAAAAATACGCAAGCAGATATGGAAATACGGACACGATGCCATTGTCCGTTGGGACAATCTCGTTGCACTGATGGGCGAACCCGAAGTGCAGAATACCCCCAATACCACAGAGTAGCATAATGCTGCTAAAAAGACAAAGCCCAACCGTTCGGTTGGGCTTTGTTGTGTGCGGAAAGTGAGGGATTGGGACGCCACCTTGCCTGTGGCAATTCCCCCAACACCCTATCTGCTGCCAGAGGCATCCTTGGCAAGCAGAATACTCGGAAGAGTTGGTACTGCAAACAAACCGTTCATTTTATTCACTCCTTTTTGTCCCCGACAGTCTTCTTTTGTAAGCAAACTTACAACGCAGACTATCGGAGACAAAAAAAGTAGAGAATAATCTCTACTTCTTTGTTTGCAGTCTCACGAGTTTTCTGCTTGCGGAAAGTGAGGGATTCGAACCCCCGGTACGACATAATGCGTACACCACATTTCGAGTGTGGCTCTTTCGACCACTCAGACAACTTTCCGTATCTCTCATCGAAAGCGGGTGCAAAGGTACTGCTTTTTTCCGATTTGTGCAAGCGTCTTTCGATTTTTTCTGCTATTTATTGTATTTTACCAGCAGACAGGCATCTCCCTCCAATGTCCATTGGGGTAACACAGCGGTCTGATCATACCCTAACGAGCGATACAATGACAAGCAAGCCACATTAGAAGTGCGTATTACCGCATAGAGCAACCGCAAGTTGAGGATACCAAACGCATATTGTTCCAACAGTTGCATTGTCTCATACCCTACCCCACTTCTGCGTGCTTCGGGCGAGATGTACAATCCGAGAGCGGCTTTGCGATTGCGCGGGTCAAAATCAAACAAATCAACACAACCAAGGGTAGTATGATCGGTATCGTTCTCAATAATCAAGCGCAGTTGCCCGTCACGATAGATGTCGCCTGTGGTGTTTTCGATATAACTGCGCAAGTCCTGCTGCGAGAGCGGGTTATGGGTATCGCTATCCCCCCACACAACAGCATCGTTTTCCCATTGGTAGAGAAACGGCAGGTCTGAAGGCTCCAATTTACGCAGCCGCACCATTATGCCCCAAACAATTTAGCAAAAAAGCCTTTCTTGGTAGCAGCAGTCTCAACGTCTGCCTGCGGAACGGGCTTCAACGCATTACCCGTATGAATCATCTGGTATATCACCCCCCAGTCCGGCAGTCCGCCGAGGTTACGATCATCGATAAACAGGTCGGCTGTCAGTTTGCGGTTGGGGCGTGTAGCAGGGTCTTCCTCCGGATAGTTGGAATTGACGGCATAGAACTCCAAGCCTCGAGACTTGCAATAATCCACAGCCTCCTGCAGCAATTCTCCCTCACGAACAGACCAGAGGATAATCTGATGATGGTCTTCGTTTTGCAATTTCTTCAAAGTCTGAATAGCAAACGGAATCGGCTTTCCGATACGCGGGTACTCGTGGGTAACAATGGTTCCGTCGAAATCAACAGCGATTGTCATAGGATGATAGAAAGATAGAATAATAGAAAGATAGAAAATAGAAATTAGTAGGTTTCCTCGTTGTCTTGCTTTGGGGCAAGTTCAATTTGAATCTTGCGGGCAGTGGGTTTGGTAAAATACCAACTGATAGCCGCAATAGCGGACACCCACAACATAGAACGATAGCAGCCCAACCAATAGAAAGCAATGATACCGAACACCATAGCATTGCTGACAAGCACAATGCGAATAGCGGCATAACGGCGATAAAGCGAGAATTTCCTGTTTTCGTCTTCCATATTGCGGATCTTGTCGCACATACGCTTAAAACCATATAACCCAAACGGGATAGTAATGAGTGCATCAAAAATAACGATGTATTGTATCACTTTCCCTGCCGTGGACATCGTATCAATAACAGCGATCATCCCCTTGGAGACCAACAGATACATTACTACCATTGCCACCAGGGCAAGCATCATCATTCCATAATAATACCAATTCAATTGGCGGGCAATCTTTTGTTCCATCAGGCTTTGAAATCTATTCGGTTGATAATTGAGCGACCGAGAGTTATCTCGTCGGTATATTCCAGTTCGTTTCCTACCGCCACACCGCGTGCAATCTGACTGATTTTTGGCATTGTGGCAAACCCCGCATTCTGCAAACGGCGGTAGATATAAAAGTTGGTCGTATCGCCCTCCATCGTGGTAGGCAAAGCGAGGATAACCTCCTGTATATCTTCCGGTTCGATACGCGAGACAAGAGAGTCGATCTCTATATCTTTGGGACCGACCCCGTCCATAGGAGAGATAATTCCGCCCAAGACATGATACAGCCCCGAGTACTGCCCCGTATTCTCTATGGACATCACGTCCTGCACATTTTCCACTACGCAAATGGTCTGTCTGTCGCGACGGTGCGACTGGCATATCGGGCAAACCTCCTGGTCGGATATGTTGTGGCATATACGACAATAGTGAACATCCGTTTTGAGCCGTGTCAGAGCCCCCGCAAACGCTTCGACATCTTTGTCGGACTGCTTGAGCAAATGCAACACCAAGCGCAGTGCCGTCCTGCTCCCCACCCCGGGAAGGGAGGCAAATTGGTTGACAGCATTTTCCAATAATATCGAGGGGTACTGACTCACAGAAATTCTCGTTTACTCTGCAAAGGTACAGCAAAAAAATGGAATGTGCAAATATCCGGTCTTACCAAATCATGAAAAACAAGTAATCGCCGATAGCAACCGAATACGGTTGGCTACAGGAGACAGCAAAAGAGGCTACCCTTGTGGAGCAGCCTCTTTGGTTATAGTAAACGGACGATATTATGCCATACGGGCAGCGGCGTCTTTGTAGTATTTCTGATTGACAAAGACATCGGTGGTGTACGGGTTGATATGGCGTTTCTTAGCCTGGTAGATGATATAACCCAAAGCAATGACATTGACAATCAGAGCCAAAGCACTGACAACGGTCATAGCCGTAGGGTCAGCATTGACACTTGTACCTGCCTCAATACCATTGAGGGTGCCATCTGCATAGAGCGACGGCAGAACCACCCAACTGTGTGCTTTTTCGCCCGTAGCGGCAAATACCTCCTGGAACAGGGGGAAGCATTGCGCAAACATACACCAGATAGCCAGCGTGTTGGCACGGTTCTGAATCCAACCGCCACGGTTCCAGCAGATAGCCGCAATAGTGGGCGCAAGCAACAGAGCGACACCGCAATACCACGAGTGGGTGGGCAGACAGTTGTAGGTATAGGCAAAGTTCCATACATCATAGACAAGGATATAAACCCATGTCATATCAGGCCACAGCATATCGGTTTTGTCCTTCGACGAATAGACCGACCACCAAGCCGTCATACAGAAGATATTAAGGATACCGGCGATGCCGTTCATCACATTGTGCCAACCGCCGTAGAGCCAAACGCCCTCGTTGGAGAGACGCCACACACCCCATCCCGTAATAGCCGACTCGAAATCAGAGCAGACGGCAATAAGGATATTGATAGCCACAATAACAAACGGGAAGCAGCGGAACCAGTGCTGTTTGCCGATACCGATCTCGTACTTGATGAGCATAAAACCGATACAGCCCGCAAGAGCGGCATAGAGTTTGGCATAATGGAACCAACCACCCATATAGAGGTGTGTCGGGTTGTTAAGCGCCCATTCGGCACCGCATTGCGCACCGATGGCGATAGCCAGGAAATAGATTGTGAGAGCCGCGGGAATAACACCGAAAGTGATAATCCCACCCCACTTGGTTCGACGGGCGAACTCGTTGAAAAGAATCAGACCGACCAAAACCGCCAGCAGCATAAGCCACTGCGAAAGCGCATCTGCGCCATAGACATGAAATAACATAGTATTGAGAATTAATAATTAACAATTAACATACATGGAATGTTCCAATTTTCTTCGCCTTAATCTCTACCCATCCACACGGTATCCACCTGACATCCACCTGACATTCTTAATGCGTAATGTATAAGGCATAATGCGTAATTATATGCAGATTTTGCGTGTTTTGGACAATAGAGAAAGGCGGTTACCAAAACGGTCTTCCACAAAGGGAAGACCGTTTTTGATATAGAAAAATTTGTTTGTTACCGATTAAATCATCAGGGCAGCTACCAACGACAAAATAGCATAGAACTCAGGAAGAGTGGCGTAAATCATCGTGTTGGTTTGTACATCATGACCTGCTGCGATACCTGCGATACCATTGGCGCAGACCTGCCCCTGACGGATACCAGAGAAGAGGCAAACCAATCCAACTGCCAGACCTACAGCAAAATACATAGCACCATTAGCAGCGAAGTCTTTGCCCATCCACATCAGGAAAGCCACGAAACCATACAGACCCTGCGTAGCGGGGAGAG
>CAKUYO010000059.1 GCA_934716995.1 uncultured Bacteroidales bacterium
CACATTCTTATTGACTCCTCATCTTAATTTTTGATACTTCTCCTTTCACGCTGCAAAGGTAAAGCATAAACTGTATAGATATTGTTTTTAGACGGTTGCCCCTATAATTTGGCTTTTGGTTTGCATATATGTGTTTTATTTTGTATCTTTGCAGCGTTTTTTAACAAATGTAAGTCTCTAATACATTTCATACCATGAAAAAGCAATTCTTATGGCTGATTGCGCCGCTCCTTGTGGCGTGCAATACCACTCCCGATCCGATCTTGCGTATTGCGACAGGGCAACCGATTACCCCTGTCCGAATGACGGGCGACACCACACACGTGGTGCTGACCGACTATGTGCCGCTCTTGATGAACAAAGGACAAGGGACAAAAGACAAAGAATCGGATTGGCTGGTAAGCGACCGTTTGGAGATACTGAACCTTGTGGGCGAAGGTGCTTTGCCGGAGGAAATGGATATTGTAAATCACGGCAATACCTGCGAAGGTATATCTATTCGTAATGACGATATAGGATTCGTAATACCGATTCTGCCCAATAAACCGGTAAAACAAGGTTTGGTTTCTATGTCTAATCCGATATGTGCAACCAATTGCATTACTGTAGGTTTCACAGATACGACAAAGGCAGAAACGATCGTGGCGTATGTGCAGAATATGCCTATTATCAGTACATCGTTCACCCAAAACGAAGACGGCACTTACACCATAGACCTTTCCAAGAGTGAGGAGGTAAAACTATGCAGCAAAGGGCGTGCCTATCTGCGTGTTTTTGCAGAGGACAGCACTTACCTGTACAATGATATTCTTATCCCCCTGCAGGACGGCAAACCCGTAACCGATGCGGCTTTGCTCAACCGCCACGACGATCAGGCACAAGTGCTCTACTCTATCCTCGTGGACCGTTTCCAAAACGGCAACACAAGCAACGACTGGAAAATGAATTCGCCCGAAGTGTTGGATATTGTGGACTACCAGGGCGGCGATTTGGCAGGTATCACGCAGAAAATCAAAGAAGGTTATTTCACCGACTTGGGCGTTAATACGCTATGGATCAGTCCTATCACGCAGAACCCGTGGGACGCATGGGGCAAGTATGTATTCCACCACGGCAACAAGTACGACTCCACCAAGACCTACACCAAATTCTCCGGTTACCACGGCTATTGGCCTATCTACGCCACGGCAATCGACAAGCGTCTCGGCACAGACCGCGAACTGAAAGAACTTCTCTCGTGCGCGCACGCGAACAATATAAATGTGGTGCTTGACTATGTTGCCAATCACATGCATATCAACGCCCCCACCTTGCAGGAGCACCCCGATTGGCACACGGATTCAATTTTGCCGGACGGACGTCGTAACTTTGAACTTTGGGATGAGGCACGCCTGACCACCTGGTTTGATACCCATATTCCGACATTGGATTTGGAGCGAGAGGAGGTATGCCAACCGATGACCGACTCTGCCCTCTATTGGCTTGCCAACTACGACTTTGACGGTTTCCGCCACGATGCGTGCAAACATATCCCCGAACAGTATTGGCGTATGCTCGGACAAAAGATGGCAGAACGTTTCCCCGACCGCCATATATGGATGATCGGCGAGACCTATGGTTCGCCCGAACTGATCAACTCGTATGTCAAAACGGGTATGCTCAATGCGCAGTTTGACTTCAACGTATATTTTACTGCCATACACGCATTATGCAACGACGGCAGTATGCAAAACTTGGACAATACCATTCGCACCTCTCTCGCCACCTACGGAGCACATCATACGATGGGCAACATCTCGGGCAATCATGACCAGGTTCGCTTTGCGTCGTTTGTCGGCGGGGCGGTCAGTTTTTGGGAAGATCCGAAAGAGGCGGGCTGGACACGCTATTGCGGTATCGTTCCCAACGACCAAACCGGCAACACACAGCGGATAGAGGAAGCGTACAAATGTGCGCTGTTGCTTGAGGTGCTCAATCTGACCCTCCCCGGCGTGCCATGTATCTACCAGGGCGACGAATATGCCGAAGTGGGTGCCAACGACCCCGATAACCGGCACATGATGCGTTTCGACGGACTGGACGAACACGAACAGAATTTCCGCCGTCAGGTGAAAGACCTGATACATCTGCGCCGCTCGTCTATGCCGCTGCTCTATGGCGACTATATCCCCGTTTCGGCAACCGATGACGTGCTTTGCTTCGACCGCGTGTATCTCGGCGAGACCATACGCGTGGAGATTGACCGCAACAATCTGACTTACTCAATTACTAAATTATAATCAACAATGAAGAAACTTTTTATCTTTGCGTTAGGACTGCTGACGCTGGCTTCTTGCGCCAAACAGGAGGAACCTACCAGACACACCAAATGGGCGTATGATGCCACTATCTACGAACTCAACACACGCCAACTGACACCCGAAGGCACGTTTGCTGCAGCCGAGGCTTGCCTGCCCGAACTGCGTGAGAACGGCATTGATATTCTGTGGATTATGCCTTGTCAGCCGATTGGTGTTCTGACCCGCAAAGGCACACTTGGCAGTTACTATTCGATTATCGACTATTGCCGGTTCAACCCCGAGTTTGGCACTCGTGCCGACTTTGAGCACCTGCTCGCCACGGCACACGATCTCGGGTTCAAGGTTATTCTCGACTGGGTGGCTAACCACACCGCTCCCGACAGCAAATGGACGGAGAATGAGGGCTGGCATTATCGCGACAGTCTCGGCAACCTGATGGTGCAATACGATTGGACGGACATCTCCAAACTGAACTACGACAATGAGGAGATGCGCCGGGAGATGCGCCGCTGCATGCACTGGTGGATGGATTCGATTGGCATCGACGGTTTCCGTTGCGACGTGGCAGGCGAAGTGCCGACCGATTTTTGGAATATGGCGATGGGCGACCTCAGAAAGACGCACCCCGATATGTTTACGCTGGCAGAAGACGAAGCAAAGAACTATGAATTGACCGAATCGGCATTCGATATGTACTACGGTTGGGAACTCCACCACCTTATGAACAATGTGGCACAAGGCAAGAGCAGTGTGCAAGACTTGTGGAACTACTTCGCAAAAGCCGACACCACCACACGTGCCAATGCGATCCGTATGAACTTCACTTCGAACCACGACGAGAACTCATGGAACGGCACCGAGTTGGAGCGTATGGGTGATGCGGCTGACCTCTTCGCAGCGTTTACTTACGTCGTGCCCGGTATGCCGTTGATCTACACCGGTCAGTTGAGCGGAAACCATCACCGTTTGGAGTTCTTCGAGAAAGACTGCATCGACCGCGTAGAGGGCGCACCGCAATATGCTATGTATCAGAAACTGAACGGTTTGCGCAAAGCCAACAAGGCATTGTGGAGTCCTGAACTCGGAGCCAAAATGTTGCGCCTGATGGCTGACAACAAGCAGATTTTTGCTTGTGTCCGTCCGTTGGAAAACGGTGAAAACACCGTTATTGCCGTAATGAACATGTCGGCAGACGAACAGACCGTGGCTCTTGACCTCACCGGCTACGAAGGCACCTACACCTGCTTCAACTGCGGCGAGAAGAAAACACTCACAGCAAATGAGACGATGACACTCAAACCATGGGAATACCGTATTCTGACAAAGTAAAGATCCCCTACTCTTTTTATTGCAAAACAGGCTGCCTGAAAAAGGCAGCCTGTTTTTTTGTCTTATCACTTGCCTTGCGCAGCATCCGGGAAAGGTCAGGGAAACCGCAAGGAGATTTAGCAACCGGCACTTGCACATTTCCTAAAAAAGCAGTAACTTTGTCGCGGATATTTGTGCATTGTCGCACAACATAAATCAGACACAGTATGACAATTGCTATATTTGGGAATGCGATGAAAGAAAACACCTTGACAGAGGTGTCGCATATCCTTGCTTTTATGGAAAAACGCGGTGTGAATATCTTGCTCTCGCAGGAACTGCGCCAGGAATTGAACTTACGCGAGTTTCCGCCTTTCCCCGAAGACTGGACGGGCGAGGGCGAGACGGTAAGTCCCTACAACGAGCCAATCGATTTTGCCATGTCTATCGGCGGAGACGGCACTTTCCTGACCACCGCCGCCGCTATCGGTTGCAAAAATATCCCTATCATCGGTGTGAACTGCGGGCAGTTGGGTTTCCTTGCCGACGTGCAGACCAAGGATGTGGATGTCATTATGAATCAGTTGATTGATGGGCAATACACTATTGAGCAACGCTCCGTGCTGCGAGTCAGTTGCGGACGCGAAGGACTGATTATGGCACCGAATGCGCTCAACGAGATTGCAATTATGAAACAGGGTATGAGCAGTATGATTTCGGTGGAAGTAACGGCTAACGGAGAAGTGCTGCACACCTACCGTGCCGACGGTTTGGTCATATCCACTCCTACTGGTAGTACCGCCTATAACCTGTCTATCGGAGGTCCTCTGCTGGTGCCACAGACGCGCGGTCTGATCTTGGCTCCTATTGCCACGCATAGCCTTACTGTCCGCCCGCTGGTTGTGCCGGATGATTGGAAATTTGACCTGAGAGTTGCCAGTCGCTACAGCAGTTATATGATCAGCGTGGACGGTCGCAGCCAGATACTCAGCACCGATGTTACCCTCCATATTGAGCGTGCACCCTATACGATCAAAGTGGTGCAAGTGGGCGAAAACAGTTTCCTCAAATCCCTCCGCGACAAACTCAATTGGGGAAGATGATTCAATGCACAATTAAACCCTATTCAACCACACATAAACTAATAAACCAATCAACTGATAAACTACACACAATATGCTTGATTTTATTACTTGGAACGTTGACCCTGTTCTCATACACATCGGCGATGGCGGCATACGCTGGTACGGACTTCTGTGGGCGGTAGGTATCTATTTGTGCTATCTGATGCAGGTAAAGATCTACAAACACGAGCATTGTCCTTCCGACTGGGTGGACAAACTTTTTATTTGGATGGTGCTTGGCGTCATCATAGGCGCACGTCTCGGGCATTGCTGGTTCTACGAGTGGCACGATGTAACCAATCCCGCCCTCGCCCGCTATTGCCAGATGATGAATATATCCACCGACCCCGTACAGATTTTCGGCTGGACTATCAACTACCGCAACCCTTATATCGAGCACCCGCTGTTGCTGCTCAAGATCTGGGAGGGCGGTCTCGCCAGCCACGGCGGGGCTATCGGTTTGATGATTGCCGCCATACTCCTCAATAAAAAAGAGTTCTCCAAGTATCCGCAATACCAAACATCGTGGATTTGGATTCTCGACCGCCTCTGTATCGGTGTCTGCTTTACGGCAACGCTCATTCGTCTCGGCAACCTGATGAACAGCGAGATCTATGGCGGTCCTACCGATATGCCGTGGGGCTTTGTCTTCGTGCGCGACGGACAGACCGTTCCATGCCACCCCACGCAGATCTATGAAATGCTCTATTGCATTGTGGCTATGGTAGTTACGCAGGTGATGTATTGGAAATTTAAGGCGTATCGCCGTGAGGGACTGCTGCTCGGTGTATTCTTCGAAATTGTCTTTGTTACCCGTTTCGGATTGGAGTTTATCAAGAACGATCAGGAGGCGTTCGAGGCAAACCACCTGCTCAATATGGGGCAATGGCTCAGTATTCCGTTTATCCTTCTCGGTCTCTATCTCATCATCCGTGCCTTTCGCCGCCCGCTCCTCCCCGAAGTGGCACAAGCCCCCGACGAGAAAAACGAAAAGAAGAAAAAATAAACCGTTTACAGGTATAGAAAAATACAACATCTTCGTTTGAGAAAAGTAAGGTGGATGTAAGGAGGATGGTTATAGGATAGGCTTAGGTTGTCAGTTGGAAAAATGCAACATTTGAAACACATAGTATGCGTTTTGTGGATGTTTTTTATTGCGTCCACTCTTTCTGCTGCCCATACCGCTTTCGGTGACAGGCTGTTTCGTTACAGCCCCTTCGGGCATAGTCTCTATGCTGACGAACACCCCGATTTTGTGCGAATGGATGTGGCTTATACCAAGATGTACCCCGTTTACGACTGGGAACACTCGGGCAAAGACTACCGCACGCAGACGCTCGGAATCTTCGGTTTTCAGTTGCCGCTCTGGTACGGACAACTTGCCGATTCCGCTATGGCTCTGAGTGTTACGGCAGCTATGTCTGCCAATATATGGATGGATCTTTTCGGTGGAAAGACCTCGCCCATTGTGGATACCGACTATCGTATTGCCCTGCCCACCGTCGCATTTATGCACCGCATCAACCGGGGTTTTGCCCGCAACTATGCTGTCAGTTGGTCGCCTTTCAAACACGAATCCACCCATATCGGCGACGAACTCCAGATACAGAAAGTCGCGGAAAACAGGGCATTGCGGCGTGTGAATGTGTCGTACAACTATACGGAGTTTACTTTCACGCTCAACGAGGCGGAAAACCGCTACACCGAGAATCATTGTTTCCGTGCGGGACTGATGCTCCTGTGGGATTGGCACAAAGGCTGGTACAAAGTGGACGAAGAGGACGGCGACCGCACACTTACCCGCCCTCGTCTGTCGCCGTGGGAAGCCTATCTGCAATACCAATACCAGTCGCCCACTTCGCACCACGGCTTTCAGGGGATTGTCTCCGCCGAGGTGCGCAACCGTGCCCTGTACGGCTACAACTTGGACAACAAAACAACAGATACAGAGCCTATAATGCAAGATGAAACACGGGTTTTCACCTACAATGTATTTGTCGGTGCGCGCTACAATACACCCCGTTACGACGGTTATTTCTCGCGCATTGCATTAGGGCTTCGTGCCTACCACGGCAACTGTCCTTATGGGCAGTTCCGCAACCTCCGTTCGTTCAGCCATATCGGTGTCTGTTTGCTCTTTGAGTGATTTTGAAAGGTACGAAAGGCAAAAAACAAATAAATTAGGGGTATATTTGGGAAGTTCGGAAAAAAGCAGTAACTTTGTAGGCAAATGGTGTTTATATACCTTATATAATATATCTACTATAGTCAATTATTAACCCATCTATTGTTTAACATAAACACAAAAACACAATGAAACCAACTCATATTGAGCATCTTGGTATCGCTGTAACTAATTTGGAAGACGCTATGCCGTTCTTCGAGTTCTTAACCGGTGAAAAATGCTACTCTATCGAAGAGGTGGCTGACCAGAAAGTACGCACGGCGTTCTTCAAAGTCGGACAAACCAAGATAGAACTTCTGGAGCCTACCTGCCCAGAATCCACTATCGCCAAATTTATCGAGAAAAACGGCGGTCGCGGTGGCGTTCACCACGTGGCATTCAACGTTGAGAACGTAGAAGAAGCTCTGAAAGAAGCCGAGGCAGCAGGAATCCAACTCATAGACAAGGCTCCCCGCAAAGGTGCCGAGAACCTGATGATTGCCTTCCTCCACCCCAAGAGCACCAAAGGCGTCCTGACCGAGTTATGCCAACAACCCCAATAAGTAACTGCGTTACGTTAATGGCAGTAAAACTGCGTTAATGGTTTACACGTTAGTGGTTGTACGTACGTTAATGGTTATACGTTGTTGAAAGTTTTGTAGCGGTTTACACCGCCATACAAAGTAAAGTTATGACTATACATAACGTTGAAGACTTGGTGATATGGCAGTTGTCTAGAAAACTTATCGGGGAAATATACTCTCTGATGAGACAAAATCAAGATTGGGGCTTTAGGGATCAAATCCAAAGGGCCGCAGTTTCGATAATGAACAATATCGCTGAGGGATTTCAAAAGCATCGTTTTACAAAAGACAACAAAACGTTTATCAACTACTTAACAATTTCGTATGGCTCCTGTGGAGAAGTGAGAAGCATGCTCTATTTAGCCGAAGATTTAGGTTACATATCTGCAGATGATGCTCAACGTCTAAGACAAAACTGCATAAGCATAGAGTTTAAGATAGAGAATTTCATCAAATCGCTCCAAACTACCCAAACCTATAAGGAACGTGAAACCAAAAACGTCAAACCAATAACGTGAACGTAAGTTCACCACTAACAAAAAAGAACCAACGCGTAGCCAAAAACGTGAAACTCGTTCACCACTAACGCGCAGCCAAAAACGTAACACCAATAACAAATAATTATATGAATCAAGATAATCTGCAAAAACTGATTGACAACCGCGCAAAGGCAGCAGCCGGAGGCGGCGAAGCAGCAATCGAAAAACAGCACGCTAAGGGCAGTTATACCGCCCGCGAGCGTATCAATATGCTCCTCGACGAAGGTTCGTTTGAGGAAGTGAATATGTTCCTCACCCACCGTTGCCACGATTTCGGTATGGAGAAAAAAGTCTTCCTCGGCGACGGTGTGGCAGTAGGTTCGGGTACCATCGACGGTCGTCTGGTATTCGTTTTCGCACAGGACGCTACCGTCATCGGCGGTTCGCTCAGCGAGACGATGGCACAGAAAATCTGCAACGTGATGGATCAGGCTATGAAACTCGGTGCACCTATCATCGGTCTGAACGACTCGGGTGGTGCGCGTATTCAGGAGGGTGCTTGCGCCTTGGCCGGTTATGCCGAGATTTTCGAGCGTAATATCCTCGCCAGCGGCGTGGTTCCCCAGATTAGTGTCATCTTCGGTCCGTGCGCCGGCGGTGCCGTTTATAGCCCTGCGCTGACCGACTTCATTATGATGACAGAGCGGAACTCGTATATGTTTATCACCGGTCCGAAAGTTGTTAAATCGGTTACGGGTGAAGACGTTAGCGTGGAAGACCTTGGTGGTGCACGTGTACACGCTACCAAATCGGGTGTCACCCACTTTGTGGCGGCTACCGAAGAAGAGGCGCTGCAAGAAGTTCGCCGTCTGGTTAGTTTCATCCCGCAAAACAATATGGAGGAGGCTCCGGTACTCAAGTGCACCGATGACCCGCTGCGTATTGAGGAAAGCCTGAACGACATTGTGCCTAACGATCCGAACAAGCCCTACAACATGAAGGACATCATCAACCTGATTGTGGATAACGGCGACTTTATGGAGGTGCAGAAAGACTACGCCAAGAACATCATCTGCGGTTTCGCACGTTTCAACGGTCGCAGCACGGGTATCATTGCCAACCAGCCGAACTATATCGCCGGTGTGTTGGATTGTGATGCCAGCCGTAAGGCAGCGCGTTTCGTACGTTTCTGCGATGCCTTCAACATTCAGATTCTTACCCTTGTGGATGTGCCGGGCTTCTTGTGCGGTACAGGACAAGAGTACGCCGGAATTATCGACCATGGAGCAAAACTGATGTTCGCTTACGGCGAAGCAACCGTACCCAAGGTTACCATTACTATTCGCAAGTCATACGGTGGCAGTCATATCGTTATGAGTTGCAAGCAGTTGCGCGGCGATGTATGCTATGCATGGCCTAATGCGGAGATTGCCGTGATGGGTGCAAGCGGTGCTGTGGGCGTGCTTCAGGCAAAAGCCATCAAGGCTATCGAAGACCCCGAAGAGAAAAAGAAATTCATTGCAGAGAAAGAGGCGGAGTATCGCGAACTCTTTGCCAGTCCGTATCAGGCTGCCAACCGCGGCTATATCGACGACATCATTGAG
>CAKUYO010000060.1 GCA_934716995.1 uncultured Bacteroidales bacterium
TGTCAATGCTTGCCTTACCCCATGAAGCCGAAAGGGTAGATTTTGAAACAGTTACCGTCTCCCCCACTCTTACGGTCTTAAATCTGAGCATATCTATGTCATTGGAATCCAAGACAATGTTTGTTGCAGATGTGGTCCTGCCGCTGATCGAGCTTGACCAGAAGCAATCGCTGAACATGTCCTCATTTGCTCCGAAGCCAACAAGACCGTTACCCGTAGCATTGCATTTCAACGCGACGAGCACATAGTTGTTAATATATTTTGCATTGCTTGATGTTGTTCCCGCAAGTCCGCCGACGTAATCCGAGGACTTACCTCCAACAACATTACCCGATGCGAAGCTGTTAGAAATTGTACCTGAGTTTGAACCCGCAATTCCGCCGTAAACAGTTTTACCTGAAAGGTTGGAAGCGATGTACTCGCCAATGTTTACCGCAGATACGCGAGTAATCTTTCCGCTGTTCTCGCCGACAATTGCTCCAATCGTGCCGTTACCGCTGATAGTATGTGACGAAGCGGTAGCACCGTTTGTGTTCGACTGCTTACCGATAACCTTAACGCCTGAAACTGTTCCTGAATTCATCGCAACCGCAAGACCTGCTTTTGCAGCATTTCTCATGGAAAGAATCGGATTTCGAATTTCGCAGTCCAAAATCTGACCGTCATTTTCAGAAACAAGCACAGAACAATTTTTTGAATCTGTATTGACATTGATAACGCAGTTTTCAACCACAAGATTTTTTATAACAGAGTTGCTGTTAATGTAGCCGAAAATTGCAAAATTCTCGCCCCTGGTAAATGTGACATTAAGACCTTTTATCTTATGTCCGTTACCGTCAAGGTTGATGTATACATTTTTTGAAGCGGAGCTGAGATTTTTGCTTACGGATATAAGCGATCCCGAATAAACAGAATTTGAAGTGAAATCATCAGCGCTTACTCCGGAAAGGTCAATATCTGCTGTTAATTTAAAAAATTTGTTTGCTGAAGTCGTAAGATTGACCTTATCCTGAATTTTAAGGAAGTCAAACGCATCAGAAATAATATACGGATCCGAAGCAGTTCCGCTTCCCTTGTTCTCTGTTGAAAGTGCGCCGCCCTCTGTTGCAACTGTCGTGGTCTGAATCGCGCCGCCTTCCTGAGAAACCGTCGTGGAGGAGCTTGTCGTGGAGGAAGAAGTTACAGTTGTAGAACCGAATGTGTTTCCCTCATTAACTGCGAGAGATGACGCAATTCCGGTTGACGACAGCAACACTGCTACGCTGAGCAACGTTACCGCAACCCTTTCTAATCTCCTTTTAATCATAATAAAACCTCCACTGTGTTTGCCATCTCTGCTCCACGATTCAAAAATGACACTTTAACTTATATTATATCAGCCGTTTTTTGCGGCTTTATCTGCTTTGAGCTTCTCAGCCTTTGCCTTTGCACGCTCTCGCGCAAGCTGTTCCTGAGCCTTAGCCTTCGCTCTCGCCTTTTCGCGCGCTATACGCTCTTTCTCTTTTGCTCTCTCTTTGGCGAGACGCTCCTGCTCTTTGATTTTCTCTCGTGCGATGCGTTCTTTTTCTTTCGCCTTTTCTTTGGCTATGCGCTGTTTTTCAGCTTCGGCAGCTCTCATTTTTGCAATGCGCTCTTTTTCCTTAGCTTTTGCTTTCTCTTTAGCCGCCTTCTCTTTTTCTTTGGCTTTTTCTCTTGCTATGCGATCTTTTTCGGCCTGTGCGGCTTTGGCGGCGGCAGCTTTCTGCTTTGCCTTCTCTTTAGCCAGACGTTCCTTTTCAGCTTGAGCGGCCTTTGCTTCGGCTTCCTTTTGCTTCGCTTTTTCCTTAGCAAGTCTTTCCTTTTCTTTGGCCTTTTCCTTGGCTATGCGATCCTTTTCAGCCTGAGCGGCTTTAGCGGCAGCGGCTCTTTGCTTCTCTTTTTCTTTTGCAAGACGCTCTTTCTCAGCCTGTGCAGCTCTTGCTTTTGCAATCGCCGCCTTTTCTCTCTGCTTAGCGGCTTCTGCCTTTTCCTTAGCCTTTTGGGCGGCAAGCTCTTTGGCTTTGCGCTCCCTTTCTTTCGCCTTTGCCTTGGCGGCCTTTTCTTTCTCTATCTTTGCAAGCTTTGCCGCCTTTTCTCTTGCTATGCGCATTTCTTCACGCTGCTTTTCCTTTGCAATACGAGCTTCTTCCTGCGCCTTGAGCTTTGCGGCTCTCTCTTTTTCTTTTCTTGCTTTTTCTTTGGCGAGAGCTTTTTCCTTGGCGATACGAGCCTTCTCGCGCTCCTTTTCCCTCTTGAGTCTTTGCTTCTCTTTTTCCTTTTCTTTTCTGATTCTCTCTTTCTCTCTCGCTATGCGGCGGCGCTCCATTTCTTTTTCGTGAGCGATCTTCGCCTTGATTTTATCTTCAATGGCCTTCTTGCGTGCATTCTCTGCATCAAGTGCGCGCTGAATAGCCTCCTGAATCTTCTTTTCGCCTTCGATCTTCTTGCGGCTGACACGTTTAACCTCATCGACAAAGACACGCTGGATCTCTACTTCCTCCATGTCGTAGTCCATGACAAGCTCTTCAGCCAATCTCTTAAGAAGTTTTGGCTTAAGCTTACGCTTTTTCTGCTTACCGACGGCATCCTCAGAAAGGGTGTTTGCCTTAAGCATCATATAATTCATTGCAGTCATACGATTAAGCTGATCCATGTATTCTTCGCTGACCATATCGTTTGACTCTTTAACCGTAATTTCATAACCCAACTCATTGTACGACTGGATAAATTGCCACAATTTAAGACATGCACGGAAATTGGGGTTCTTCTGAATAGCGTTCGTTCTCATGATAGGCGGTCTGACAGGAACGCAGTTCCTGAGCTCCTTCATGAAAGAGGAATTTGCATACTCATTGATAATTCTCTTAACTCTTTCAATACGCTGGAAAGCCGTTGCATTCTCGCCCTCGGGACCTGCCTCACCGCCGATATCGCTTCCTGCTGACTGTGCCGAGACTTCAAGCTTATACTGAATCTTTTCGCGGCCTCTTGTGAAATCGCTTTCCATCTTAAGCGATGCCATGTTATCATCATCCGAAATGTTGAAAAGGACATTATATCTTACATCAATAAATCGAACAAGATTCTGCATAAGCGTGAAAACGAATCTGTTTTCATAAACCTCATAGCTCTCCTCACGGAAAACATTAAGGATCTGGTTCGGGGTAACATCGTCGCCCTCAACCTTTGCAATCATATTGGTGTGCTGAGCAAGATGGCGTATCGATTCGTTGGTGATCTTCCTTGCACGCTCAATAGGAACTATTTCTTCTTCCTGAACAATGAACTTTCTGGGAACACGAATGATATTGTCAAGGGGGATAATACAAGCTTCGATTTCCTCAACCCATTTGAGATCAATCTTCTTATCAAAATATCTGTTGAACAAGGAATAGCTGTTCGTACCGCTCTTGATGGCAGTATCCATTTCATCATAGAACTCGCTGTCAGCGGTTGCGGACGCAAGATAGTCCTTGTATTCAAGATATAATTCAAGATACGATTTGTTCATTAAGTATAGCCCCTTTGACAAAAGTTATAATAACGGTTTCGGGATTACATAAGTCTCTTAAGGAGCTGGAGATACTCTTTACACTCGTTCATGTTTGCCTTGCCGAAGTGCTTATTGAGATATGTAACAAGTCCGTCGATTTCATCACGGATAAAGGAAAGGTTCAAGCTTTCGAACTTACGGAAAACCTTCTTTGCAAGAACGAAGTCAATACCGTCAATTTCTGTACCGCCGCAGCCGACATATGCCGGAACAAATTCCTTAAGCTGCTTAACAATACGGTTACCGAAAGCAAGACGGAAGTGTTCAATAACATAATCGTCAAGCTCTTCGATCTTCTTAAGGTTTTCATCTGATACTTTGTACTTTGTCTGGCACTCGCGGAACATGCCCTCAAGATGCTTGTAGCTGAGGTTGAGCTCCTCTGTATAGGGTGCCTCAAAGAACTTACCTTTACTGTTAAGGTCGATCGGAATAGCACGGTCGTAAACCTTATCGGAAACGGCAAATGTCGAGTCGTCGTTGTTGATTGTGCCGATATACCACATGTTTTCGGGAAGTCTGAGCTTACCGTCGATAACGTGCTTCGGGTCGGTCGGCCATACGCTGGGAACGAGGGATACAACCCACTCATCTCGTGACGGCATTTCAAGAATTGAGAGAAGCTCGGCGAAGTAATACTCAACACGAGCGATATTCATTTCGTCAAGAACCGTTACGAAAATTTCCTCTTTAAATGTAGCTTCATACATTTTCTTAAGAACTTCTGTCTCGTTAAAGCGCTTTGTAAATTCATTAAAGTAACCGAAGATTTCGGTACGGTCACGCCATGACGGCTGAACCGATGCGATCGTAACAGGGTTTCTGAGGAATTTACCCCATGCATAAGCAAGTGATGTTTTACCTGTACCTGAAATACCCTGAAGAATTATAAGTCTTGTTGAAGCAAATGCCGAAAGGAAAAGTCTGATGATCTTGATTTCATAGAAAAGACCGAGACGTGAACATGCAAAGTTACGGAATCTGTCGCAGATTTCGGGAAGAGTAATTTCATTATCGAATTCGGGAGCAACATAATTCTCAATCTCGAGATCGACCTGAGTACACTTGTAGAAACGGCTGTAATCATCGGCAGTCTTGTCAATCTCGCCGTCCTTCTTCTCCTCATCGGTTGCCTCGCCGTTTTCGTCATACGGACTCTCACCGGGATTAAGGCCGAGCTGAGAAACCTTCATGGCAAGAATTCGCTCTTTTTCGTTGTTGAGCTTAATAACCTCACGATTGAGATTACCGACTTCCATAAGAAGTTCTTCCTGGTCAACAAGGGTTTTTCTGACTCTGACATACTTCTTGATGAGAACAACAACAAGTATAACGATTGCCGCAAGAACCGCAACTGTTGCTATAATTGCCACAACTGCAAGAAGCCAGTCAACAATAGTAAACTTGCCTGACCAAGCCTTAAATATCTTTATGTACTGCGGAATGTTAAAAATGTTGGCAATGCCAAGGCCGATTCCCTTAAAAATACCCCAGACACCTTTAACGAAAAACTGATTTAAAAATTCTGCAAGGAACTTTGTGATTGTCATTTCGGTCACCCTCTGTTTTTTATTAGTTTATATTGATATGAGTTGAATGTTATTTATCTTCTTTTTCTTGGGAGCTTTCTTTGTTCTGCTGAGCGATGTATTCTTCAATAACACGCTGTTTTGATTCTTCACTGAGATTCTCGGCTTTAGCGGTCATAAACATTGAGATAAGCTTATATATCTGCCAGATGAAGAACAGAGCCAACGGGATAATAATGCAAATCATAAATCCTGTTCGACTTTGAAGGAAGCTGAGTGCCGAACCGAAGTTCGCTATTTTCATTCCTGTAAGCCTGTTTCCGTTTTCATCAACACCGGAGTTGACCTGCTTTGCAATAACCTCATCAGGAAGAACATTTACCGTATCTTCCATGCCTACTGCATCACCTGCCGTTACAAAGGCATAAACTGAACCGTCTCCCGCAAGAATAATATCAGTAATTCTATGGGTATTGTATCCTCTGATTTTCTTGCCTGCACTTTGTCCTTCTATAATCGTCGAGTATGTAATTACATCGCCGATCTTTAATGCGCTCGGATCCTTGACTTCCTTCGAAATTATCAAATCACCGCTTCCGAATCCCGACGGTTCGCCGGAATCCATTGAGTCAGACTGGACGGCAAAAGGCGTATATCCGAGAACATTGCCTATACCCATGTCCGAGTTCTTTGAGGTAAACGTCATAACCGTTATGATTATTGCGATTATAATTATGATAATCAGCAAAATATCGGAAATGACACCCCAGATGCTTTTCCCTTTTTCGTTCATTTACAACATTCACTCCTGTATTTTTTTACCTAAAAAGGTCATTTGTCGGCACAGTCAATATGCGGACAAATCGCCCTTTTATCTCAGGGTCAAGGGTGACGCCGTATGGCGTCACCCACCCAAAGTGACGGGTTAATTCAGGATTTTGTTCCTGACGCTCTTGATAAACCGAAATTAGTCTATTTCAAGAACAAGGTTGAAGTTGATGGTTGAACCTGCGATATCATTTGCGCAGTCAACATCATTACCTTCCATCCACATGTAAACTCTTACACGGGTGATACCTGCAGCACATGTAACTCTTGCCTGTGAGGAAGTAGTTGCAAGTGTTGCTTCGAGATTATAGCAGTATTCTGTGTTAGAAACGATATTTTTATAAGTACCGTCAGTAGCAAGATTTAAACCTGCTTTTGTAAGGGGTTTTGTAGTCATTATACCGCTTGCGCCCAAAGCAGTTGCAGCTGCAGTATGGCTGGAAGCATCCAACTCGTAAACAACCTTTTTAGCTGTATTTACGCCAGGTACTACGCTCTGGATCGCAGATGCAGATGCCTTCTCAGCAACAGTACCGCAGTTTACTAGAGCGATACGCATAGCTGTAGGAAGCTCGGGGTTGCTCTCACATGTAACGCTTGATGAACCGAATTTAACAACAGTTTCATTCTTAACCTTTACAAAAAGATCAAATGCAACAAATCCGCTGCCAACATCTGCTCTGCTGTAAGTGTCCATTCTGCCTGCATCGTTGATTGAACCGTCAAAGAATCTCGGAAGATATCCGTTTGTATTCATATTGGATGATGACGGCTTAACTGTATCAGGAATATTGTTCATATGTCCTTCGTATGCGGAGAAACGAGTTGTTGTGATACCAGCGATCTCATCAGCTGTAAGCTTTGTTGTGAAAGCTGAAGTATTAGCAGAAATCTGAATACCTTCAGGTGATGTGACGTTCAATTCCATGGACTCGACTTCAACTCTTTTTGCCATTGAGAACCATGCATATGTAGCTGACGTAAGAACGATAGCAGATACGATAAGCATTGCAATGGCAGAAATGAATGCGCGCTTTTTGAATGTCTTTTTCATTATCTTTACCTCCATAAAGATTTCATGCCTTGGCGACCGTTAACGCGCCGCCAAACGCATAATTTTATCCAAAGTGTTTCTGACTTTTTGAATTCAGTATTTGCTCAATGAATTTGATATGAAAGGAATAAACTTCCCGTCACCAAGTTTAAACGTAATCGTAATCAAATTTCATTGAAAGCTTAATACTTCCACCCAAAATGTCGTTGACACAATCAGGATCCCAGCCTTCAAGCCACATTACTATCGTATATTTATGATAGCCGCCTGCTTTTGTAAGAACGTCCTTGTCCTGCATAACCGTTGAATCGTTTATGAACAGCTTGTCGTCCTTATCATATTTATCATTGATATCAAATACGTCGGTCGTTCCCTTTTTCGGCTTAGCATAAATCGTGGGAGTTCCGCCGTCTCTGATTACCATAACTCTGACCGCCTCATCGGCACCGAGATTTACTGATTCGATCTGAAGATTTGCCGTGTAGCTTACGTCAACATCTCCGACGTTCTTTGCGTAGAATGTATACGCGAAGAATTCCTTACCGTTTGAACGGTTATGCGAACCGTCAACACTGTCAAGCTCTGCTGCCGACGGAAGCCATGTATATGTGCAATCGCCCATATCATTTACACTCGCGCCGCTGAGCACCGCCTTCATGTCTGAGAAATCTCCCGATTCCGAAAGAAGAAGTCCTCTCGTCTGCTCGGACTTGTTAATCATTGCGGTAAAATCACCGGTATCGGTTACACTGGTCTTGTTTTCAATAATTTCGCGAATGCTTGTAACCTCGCTGATGCTGGTTACGGGAACAATCGTCGTTACCTCGATCTCTTTAATGATCTCCTTGATAACTTCAACTTCCTTGATTACCTCTTTGATAACTTCCTTAATTTCCTCGACCTCGCGGATACTTGTAACCTCGCTGATGCTGGTTACAACTGAGTAGCTCGGGACCTCACTGTAGCGAGTAACATCACTGTATCTCGTAATATCGCTGTAACGGGTTACGTCGCTGTAGCGTGTAACATCGCTGTAACGAGTTACATCACTATAACGTGTAACGTCACTGTAGCGAGTTACATCATTATATCTTGTAACGTAGGACGGAACCTCGCTGATACGCGTAACATCACTGTAGCGAGTTACATCGCTATATCTTGTTACGTCGCTGTAACGGGTTACATCATTGTATCTTGTTACAAATGTCGGAACCTCACTGATACGAGTAACGTCTGAATAACGTGTGATATCGCTGTATCTTGTGATGTCACTGTAGCGTGTTATTTCAACAGGTCTTACACTGGTAACTTCTCTTTCAACGGTTTTGATAACCGTTTCAATTCTTTCAACTCTCTGCTCAATAACTCTTGTTACCTGCTGAATTCTTTGGAGAGTCTGAATTCTGACACTTGTGACCTCACGGATGCTTGTAACTTCTCTTGCCGTAGTAGTCGCTCCGCCGATATCATCAATGTCAGCATCAAGAATCTTATTGATATCGTCTCTGATCTGAGTAAGCTTTGCTTTTATGAAGCTTATCTGACCCGGAGTAAGCTCAAGCGTGTTGATTGCCGTGCTGACCGCCTGAGTTTCTCTGTCCATCTTATCGACAACCCTTTTCAGATCATCAAAACTCTTGATGTCGGGAACCTCGTCAAGCATTGCGCTCTTGATAAGTTCATCGTATTCTCTTCGTTCGTTTATGTATGAAGAACATCCGAACATAACAGAAAGGAAAATCAAAAGGAGAACAAGGATTATAAGGAGAATACGGATAACGGCTTCTCTTTTCTTAACCTTTTTGGATTCTCTGCGAACTCCGTATCGGCTCATGCGATCCTGTTCGGGGGTTGCACCGTCGTTAGGAAGAGGTTTGTTCTTATCTTTTCTTGCCAAAGCCGATCACTCCTTAGTTAATTTGTTTTTCTTTAATCGCCTCGCCGAAATAAGATCCTGTAAACTGATCCGCTCCCATCTTGTTGAGAAGATCAAACATTTCCTTGGATTCTATTCCGTCGACCCTGACCTGCGCATCAATCTTTTTACAGAAATCTATGATTCCCTGCACCGTGTTCTGAACCTTTTCGCTCGTCATTATGCCGTCAAGCAGGCTTTTGTGAAGTCCTATGTAATCGACATCGTAGTGAGCGAGGTGTGTCAGAGACGTATATTCAAGACCGAAATCATTGATGGAAACCTTAAGTCCCATTTCTCTGAAATCAGTAATATTTTCCATTACCTGATCCTTGACGGCCTCAAGAATACTTTCGTTAATGTCAAAACAAAATCTGTCAGGAGAAATGCCATGCTTATCCAGAATCTTTTTGACCTGAGCAACGAAGTTTTTCTTCGAAAAGCTCTTGACGGAAATCTGCACTATAATCGAATTAAGATCCGCCTCTCGCTCTTCGCAACGTTTAATCGCTTCGCAGGCTTCTTCGATCTCCCAAAGATTAAGTTGAACGATCTGATTCGATTTTTCCGCTATCGGGACAAAAAGCTTCGGTAGCATGACACCCATAACCTTATCATTGATAAGCATTGAGATTTCATA
>CAKUYO010000061.1 GCA_934716995.1 uncultured Bacteroidales bacterium
AGAGCGTGATGTTCGCAATGTAAAAACAAAGACAAAAGTCTCAGGGTGTTTTAGAAGTATTAAAGGAGCTCAGGACTTCCTCAAAATAATGTCTTTCATTAGTACCGGAAACAAGCATGGTATTAACGCATTTGATGCTTTAACTGCTGCTTTTTCCGGTAATGCTAAAATCATTTTGGGAGAGGGTTCTGAATAGTTACGAATGCTTAAGAAATTCTGACTGTGTAAAATCTTTTATAAATGTTACTACTGATAAAGTTTATTTGAATAAAGAGTGGACATGGGGTAACGTGAGAATGAAGAACTTGATGGTTTTGATCCTTACTCAAATTCTAAGTCATGTTCAGAGTTAGTGACTCATAGTTATAAGAATAGTTTTTTCAATAATGCAAAAGTTGCAATATCTGCAGCTCGCTCAGGAAATGTAATTGGAGATGTGACTTTGCTAATGATCGAATTATTCCAAATTGTATTAGGACTGCGCAAAATTACCAAACTATAATAGTACGCTGTCCTTTCTCTACCAGACCTTACCAGCATATTCTTGAACCACTTTATGTCTATCTAATGATTGCAGCTAAACAGTATGAAGATACAAAGTTTGCTGACTACTACAATGTAGGACCTAAAGACTAAGATTACTTCCAAACTGGAGCCTTAGTGGATTTGTTCGTTAAACTCTGGGGTGTTGGAGTTAAATTGGAGGGCAAGTACGATGGTGGTCCTCAAGAAGCTAACTTTCTAAAACTTGACTGTTCAAAACTAAAAAACACTTTTAAATGGAAAACTCAGTGGCATTTATATAAAGCAATAGAAAAGATTTTAGAGTGGAGCGAGTGTTGGTTTAAAGGAGATGATGTTCGAGCTTTTATTGACAAAGAAATAGGAGGCTTCGAGCATAGTTGAGGGTAAAAGCAGAAGCCTCTGAATAATATATTTTACCCTTTAAGTTCATTTAACATGATCTTAAAAGCTCTTTGAAAACTTGAATTGAAAATACCATTTCATTCCTCTATTTTGTTAATCACGACAAAAACTAAATAAGGAAATGAAATGGTCTCTGCTAATACTCTGTCTAATAAAGAAATTGTTATCAGTCAATAACTGCGTAATCGATGGATTTGATTTTGAAACAGATATTGATGGAGTAACAATTTTAAGAGTTTTTTTGCATCCTTTAAAAAGACCCTCAAACTGTTGTCCAGTATGTGGTAAGAGATGTCCTGTCCATGACAGAAGTACTATATGCCGAAAAATAGAGAGCATTGGACTTAGGATGCCTTGTAGTTGAGCTTTACAGCTATACTAAAAGAGTATGTTGTAAAGAGCATGGTATTAAGACAGCATCAGTACCATGGTCATATCCTAGCTCAAGGTTCACCAAAGACTTTGATATGACAGACACCTTTCTTGCGATGAATATCAATAAGAAGGTAGCAGCTGAATATCTAAGGTGTGACTGGTACACCATCATGAGGTGTATCTCAAGAGTAAGAGAAGTTTTAGAGCCTGACATCTAGAAGCGATATGACGGTTTGTTAAACATCTGTATAGATGAGACCTGCTATCGTAAAGGACATAACTATGTCACTACCGTAGTTAACCATGACACTAACGAAGTAGTATGGTGTCAGCAGGACACAGTACTGAAGTTCTAAGTCAGTTCTTTGAAGACCTTACAGAAGAACATAGAAAGAACATCCAATCAGTATCAGGTGATGGTGCCAAATGGATTGATGCCTGTATAGAAAAGTACATACATCATGCCAAGCTCTGTGTTGATTCCTTTCATGTGGTTACATGGGCTATGGGGCTTTGATGAACTTCGTAAAAAAGCCTGGAGAGATGCTTACTCAAGCTATAAAGACAAAGCTAAGGAGACCAAGCGTAAGAAAGGTAAAACTAAAAAGTCTGATACTGCTTCTAAAAAGCTAAATGAAGCTAAAGCTGAGCTTAAGTCTTTCTTTTGGAGAGCTACTCACATCAGAATTCAAGTTTTCAAAGAGCTTGCCTATAAAATTTGGCGACATGAGAAGCATATTATCAATACAATAGAGACTCATTATCAATACAATAGAGACTCATTATCAATACAATAGAGACTCAACTGAGCAATGCAAGAGTTGAGGCTATAAACAACAAGATTAAGTTGTTTTTACGTAAAGGTTATGTCTTTAGAAACATCCAAAATATGCTCGATGTGATCTTACTTGGATGTTCAAAAATTATAATTCCACTTCCTAATCGAGGTGGTAAGGGACTGAAAGTAGCTTAGATTAAGGCTCTAACGTGTTCTGCTTTCAATTATTTACCCATAAATATGCACGAAGAGCCAGAAATAGATGAATTTTTGAATTCATAAAAGGTTTATAAATATGAAGAATGTAATTGTGACTGGAGCAAACGGTTTTATTGGTAGCTCTATGGTTAAGAAATTAGTTGAAAATAAGGTGAATGTTATTGCGTTAGATATTTCTTTTGAAAATAGTCACCTACAAGAAAGTAACTATATAACTAAGATTGAAACCCACCTTGATGATGCGGAAGAACTGAGTAGTAAGATCCCTACAAACAATTATGATGCTTTTTTTCATTTTGCCTGGAAAGGTGTAAATGGAGCAGATAAATCAGATCCTTTTGTTCAGATAAACAACACTCAAATGGCAATAAAATGCGCTTCTTTTGCAAAAAAAATTAACTGCAAGAAATTTTTATGCGCTGGAACTGTAGCAGAACAGGCTACCTACAGCTTACATAATTTGGAGAAGACAAGCGGAGGAATGATGTATGGTGTCGCAAAACACTGTACCCGTCTCATGTTGGAAAACTATTGCAAAAATATCGGATTAGATTTTATATGGATGCAGTTTTCAAATATCTATGGACCAAACAATAAAACTGGAAATCTTGTAAGTTATACTATAGGTGAGTTAATAAATGGAAAAGATGCAATATTTGGTCCAGCTCTTCAACCATATGACTTCATATATGTCGATGATCTGATCGATGCTGTTTATCGTCTGGGAAAATGTAATAATTCTAAGAACTTCTACTTTATCGGTTCTGGAGAACCACGTATTCTTAAAAATTACCTTTTTGAAATTGGTAAACAAATGGGAAAAGAGGATAAGATCAAAATTGGTATTCGTCCCGATGATGGTATTGTGTACTCGATGGATATGTTCAAAACCGAAAGTCTTATAAATGATATTGGAAATTATGTATCAAAGTCTTTTACAGAAGGAATTAGATATACACTCAAGAATTACTAATTTTGCACATACTTTAAAACTACAAAGTAAGTAGTTTTTGAATATGCAACAATAAAAAGGAAATATTAATACGATGTCAAAGTATGATTACATAATAGTTGGTGCTGGTTTAGCTGGTGGCATACTAGCAAGAAAACTTGCCGATCAAAAAAATAAAAAAATTTTAATCGTTGAAAGACGTAACCACATAGCAGGTAATACTTTTGACTATAACGATGATCATGACATAAAAGTTCAGAAATATGGACCTCATGTTATTCATACAAATAGTGAAGAAGTTTATGAATTTATAACTCAATTTTGTGAACCAGTTACATATAAAACAAAATGTGAAGCAGTAATAGATGGGATCAACACTCCATCACCATTCAATTTCAAAACAATCGATCAATTTTATTCAAAACAGGAAGCTGAAACATTAAAAGCTAAGCTACTTAGGTATTATGATCATCGATCTTCAGTAACTGTGGTAGAGATGCTGGAATCTATAGATGACGATATTAGGCATTTTGCAGAATTTCTTTTTGAAAAAGATTATAAATTATATACAGCAAAACAATGGAATCTACAGCCTGAAGAAATAGACCCTTCAGTCTTAAAACGAGTTCCTATTGTCCTATCATACGGCGACACATATTTTTATGACAAATACGAGTTTATTCCTAAAGAAGGATTTACAGCAATGTATTCGAATATTGTAAATCATCCAAATATTACAATCAAACTCGGTGTAGATGCCCTTGATCATGTTGTAATAGATGAATACTCTCATAGAGTTCTGTATGACGGAAAAACTGTAAAACTAGTGTATACAGGAGCGATCGACGAGCTTTTTGATTATAAATTTGGAGTACTACCATACCGTTCACTTCACTTTGAGTTTAAGTCACTACATATGCAAAGTTTCCAAAATGTCGCAATTGTCGCTTATCCACAAGAAGATGATTATACAAGAATTACCGAGTATAGTAAGATGCCTCTCCAAGAGTGTAATGGTTGGACAAATGCAACTTATGAATATCCTATTTCATATAATAAAAGTGCTCAGATCGGCAATGAACCATACTATCCTGTTTTAACAGAAGATAGCATAAAAATGTACGATTCTTATAAAAAATTTGCTCAAGAATTTGAAAACCTGATCTTATGTGGACGCTTAGCAGAATTCAAATACTATAATATGGATCAAGTTATTTTAAGATCTTTGCAGTTATACGAAACAATGGAGAATTAATATGTTACAAAAGTTCAATTTTGAAGAATTAGATCTAAAAGGAGCATACTTGATCAAACCATTTTATGCTACGGATGTTCGAGGAGGATTTATTAAAGATTATAACGTGGAGACATTTAAATCACATGGGATTGATCATGAATTAAAAGAGGTGTTTTATGCAATTTCTAAAAAAGGTGTAATTCGTGGTACTCACTTTCAGCTCATAAAACAACAGCCAAAACTAGTGCGCTGTATAAGTGGGCATGTGTAT
Source organism: uncultured Bacteroidales bacterium (assembly GCA_934716995.1). Taxonomy (GTDB): domain Bacteria; phylum Bacteroidota; class Bacteroidia; order Bacteroidales; family Paludibacteraceae; genus Colicola. The sequence continues at coordinate 4,760 of CAKUYO010000061.1, forward strand.
GATGTGATTGTAGATCTGCGTCCTGATTCTTCTACATTTGGTCAATGGAGAGGATTTCACCTAACAGGAGAAAACACATTATCTCTGTATATCCCTTCTTACTTTGGACACGGTTATCTAGTTATAGAAGACTCTATAGTTAGTTATAAAGCTGGTGAAGTGTTTTATCCTGAAGGTGATTCTGGAATCAAATATAATGACCCTGAGATCGGAATAAAATGGCCTTTTGAAATGATTGATGGCAATATGAATCTAATAATTAGCGAAAAAGATTCAAATTTAATGAGTTTTCAAGAGTACAAAAAAATATTCTTACGACAACCAAACGATCCCTACCATGATCACAGAATGAAGTAGGTTGATATCGCAGTTTTAAAATCCATCAGTAAACCAGATGTGATGTTCTTTGATAAAATGTTTTTCTCTTGAATTTTAAGGGTAAATGTCAGTACTGAGAAAAGGAAATTCTCAGAACTAAGTACTCGGTTCTGATTGATTGAATATCTGTTTTGATTTATGCTCTCGATTTTATGGCAACTTATTGAATTAAAAGACAAATATCCATAACAATGTGATCTATGCTCGTTTTTTACTGTGATATAAAGGCATTTTTATCCAATATTTACAAGTTTTTCCCATAGTTTTCACAGGAATGTAGGTCTTTAAAAGTTTATTTTGTATCTGAATTTGGACACGAGATTTGAGATGTTCGGATCAAATAAAAAGAGCTTCCAAGTTATGATAACAATTGACCAAAACACATAAGGTAGAAGCTCATGACTTAATTGTACAATCTTAATTTCTTAACATCCATCTATAAAAATGCAAACGTAGCAAAGAGACTCGAAATTGTGATCAATGCTACTGAGATTGTAAGAATTGCAAAAGAAAGCAAACTAATCGAACGAGAAAGAAACTTCGATGTAGTTGCTTTTATATGCGCTTTTCTCGATTTCAATGATAGAGGATGTCTTTCAACCTCAAAGTATACGATTAACAACTTCAGACTGAATTACTACGGTAAATACGCAACCAACAGTATTTCAGACAAAGCTTTTCATAATCAAATCAGAAAGCCTGAATTCATAACCTTTATTGAAAGGCTACTGATAAGACTCTCAGCTTATATAGGAATGGATAATCCATGGACAGTACATCAAGATCTAGCTAATCTGCTTTCATCATTAGGTATATCTGATGATGTTTCAGTTGATGGCTGTATCTTCTTTGTAAGATCATCCTGCAGAAACCACTTTGACTGTAACACAGTAGGCAGAAAGCGTACGCAAAGAGGAGTGCAGCAGGAAAACGCTGGTATAAAGGTACATGTGGTCTTTTCAAATCTCACAGGAGCAATATCTCATGTGACTATAACAGAGGGCACCGGTTCTGAAAGAGCTCAAGTCAGAGCTGATGAGTATGCTAAAGGAACTCTGTTTACCACAGATAGAGGTTACATAGACTATGACGGAGAGAATGATTATTCAACGAGAAATCAGTTTCACCTGATACGTTACAGAGATAACATTCAGGGAGTGATTACTGAAGCCTATGATGGAATAACCATGGCTCCTATACCAGAGCTTATTGGATAAAGCCCTTCCTGTGAACTATCTTCAACTGTCAGTGCAGAATATATCGAGATGATGGTAGTTCGCAAAGGTGAGGACTATCCTGTAATGGTTGTCAGAGTCAGAACTCCTGATGGAAACTCATCCTACTATGGCACAAACATGTCAAAGGACTTGGTTCCTGCTAAAGCTCTGTATCTGCTCTACAGATGCAGATGGGAAGGCTCTGAGCATACCTTTAAGGCTTTACAGTCTGGTGACGGCATGAGAGCAATTAACTCAAGCATTAAGGATATTATTGTGACATTCTTGCTTGGTAAACTGTTGACCTATACCTTTAAGCAAATGGTAGCTTCTGTTGCTAAAAGAATAGCCTAGGCAAACGGTTCATTCAGTATTCTTAGAATTCATACTGTCTTTGAACAGTCAGAGAAGATAATAAGAGCGTTCTCAAATGGAACCAGAAGCTCAATATACGATGTTCTCCATAAAGAGAAAGACAGGATCATTGAATCCCTTACCAGAAAAAAAGTCAGCAAAAGAAACAATCTTTTTAAGATCTTCCTACAGTTGTGAAAACTATAGGTAATTTAATAAAGAGTAGAACTTAATTTCTTAAGTTCTTGGGTATGGTTTTGATTAGACTTCTACATACTGGGTATCAAAGTATTCCATGAGGTAGGCTAAGGCTAACAGAGGATTGTTCTTAAATATCTTAAAGCCTTAGGAGACATAATAGATTGTGACACGCAAATGAACCTCAAGACAGAGCTTGAGGATAAAACAGGAGTCATAAACTATGCAAAGAAAGCAGTACACTGAAGGTGAGAAACTTGGGATGGCAAAAACATACCTAGAAAGTGGGCTTACAAAATACAGATTTGTTATGAGTCATTCTGAATATAAGACATCAACTTTATTCAAGTGGCTCAATAAGTATTCAAAGCAGTTAGAAGGTACAGCTACATATACTGACAATAATTCTGAGACTTCAGTAAAGCTTGATTCAGTAGAGAAGTTTAATTCAGTTGTAGATACGGCTAAAATGAACAAAGAGGAGATAGGCGCCTATTGCAGAAGCAATGGCATCTATTCAACAGAACTGGATTTAAGGAAGTATTCAAATAACAAGAAGGTCCTACAGCAAGAGGCAGAGCTACAGAGATTAAGAGCTTAGAATCGAGAGCTTAGAGAGTATAAGTCTAAATCAGAGAAGAGCCTGAAAAACAAAGAAACAGAGCTTAGCAGAATGACAGATGCCTTAGCTGAATATGCGGTTAAGGAGGCATTCTTAAAAAAAAGCTCAGGCGCTCTTCGAAAAAAAAAGAGGAGCGCTAACTTCAGATGCTGATAAACAGCGTATTTTAAAGTTCATAGATGACAACCGTATCAGCGTTCATATTGATACTGTCGTGTTATCCTGTGGAACCTTTTGTGTTAACCGTTCTTATACGCTTACAGTAAGCTATATGGCTGACTACCTTGGTATTAGTAAGAATACCTATACCAACTGGAAGAAAAGCTTTCAGGATAAGCGTAAATGTGCCAAGCACGTTAACAATATGAAATACACTGAAGAAGAACATCTGCAGGCATATTGTGCTTTAATGCTCAATCCTGATGTTTCTCAATCAGAGCTAGTTACTAAATACCTTGATGAGAAAGGTATTTATTTAGGCTCAGCAAAGTGGCTTTATCGTCTGCTTGAGGAGGTAAAGAGAAATGCCAGAAGAGGTTGTTCTAGCAACAGCAACAAAGATGACTCTGTAGAGCGCAGAACACTTACTGCTACCAGACCTAATCAGGTTTGGGTATGGGATATTACATACCTGTACAAAACAAATCCTTTAGGTGAATATTTCTACCTTTATGCGGTCATGGATTTATTCAGTAGAAATATGATATACTGGGAAGTTCAAATACTCAGTCAGCTGATATTGTTGCCAGATTCATAGAAAAGGCAGTTAAAAAGATTGGTTTTATAAAGCCTAAAAATGAAATGCTGAATACTGACGGAGCTAACTCTGATATCTTTGGAAACGTCCTGGAACTGCACAGTGACAATGGTGCTCCAATGAGAGGTTCAACCACGTATCCAAGTGTCTGGAACTTGTAATATCATGCACCTACAACAGACCAAGACACAGTAATGATAATGCACATATGGAGCCTCATTCAGACTGCTCAAACATGGTTATGAGATACTTATACCAGAGAGTATTGACTCTCTGGAGCAGGTACGTGTTTGGGTTGATAGTTACTATGACTGGTACAACAATAAGCTCCGTCACAGTGGCATCTGCTATATAACGCCCAAGGACAGTTATGACAGCAAAGGCAAAGAACTAATGGCCAATCGTAACAGGATCATGGAAGAATTCTATGAGAGACATTCAAAGCAGAAAGCTTTTGCTGAAGCTACAGGCAAGAGAAAATTCTGGAAGATGCATGAAAAGGCTGTTGTTATGCCTTTTTACTCTAGAAGATCAAAGGTTAAAAACAAGATCAGAGGACAAAAGCTTGATAGTGGTGAATGGGCTAATGTAGGCAAGGGTGAAGAGCTTAAGAAAGCTGGTTAAAGAAAAGGTTTTCTTTTCTCCCCGCTCCCTCATATCCTTGAAAAAGAAATGTGAGGTATAGCCAAAGTTAAAAGGTTCGTCACAAACTAACTGTACAATAACCGTTGTTAGAGATGTGCTTTTTGGCTATAAGATAATGAGATCGACCTATGCAAGATCATCTGATTGACTAAAAAAAGATCTATGAGTCAAATTAATAAGATCTGCCATTTGGCCAATTTACAATTTTGTGACATCTGTCAAGTGGTGGATTGACCATATTAGTTTTACTGATCATTGTCGGTTACAAGACATTCAATGATAAAATTTCAAAGGCGATAAGACATTATATGACAAAACAAGTTTACATAAGTATTTCAGCTGATTTTATACATCACGGAATAACT
>CAKUYO010000062.1 GCA_934716995.1 uncultured Bacteroidales bacterium
AAGAAGCGTTGTCAGCTTCGTGGTGACATAGTCAAAAACATAATAAATAAATGGTACAGCTCCGAGGATATAGAGCTGCCGGTTCGGCTTGGCAAAAAGAAGTGCTGTCGTCTGGCACAGATAACGGCTCAATATAAAATAAACGGAAACAGTCACGATAATTCTGACAAGATAATAAACCCATTCAAGCTTCGTGTTGGAAAAAGCAAGGATGCCGATCCAGTTGCTGAACTGGCAGCACAGATATGCAGTAAGGATTGAAAGTAAAGCCGGAAGCCAGCGGAAATGATAATAAAAAACGAGTAGCAGAAAAAGAGGCAGATGGACGCAAAGCGGATAAAGGATCGCTGAATAAGCAGGATCACAGAATGCCATAAAAATCAGATAAAAAACGCCATAAACCGTACTGACAGAAAGAAGAAAAAGAGTATTCGTCCGGTTCTGCTTTACCCCAAGGAAAAAAGCAGACAGAAAAATGCCAAAAAGCATCGTCGTGATGTGGTGCGTAATAGTTAAAATCTGAAGCAGCATATAAAATCCTCCCCATTGATCACAGGTTATAGCATTCTCTGTATCAATTTCCTTTTCCAAATACCTAATCATAATTATAAAAAAATTGGAGAATCAAAGCAAGTAAAAGGCGTGCGATTCACGCCATATATCTACAATTCACGCCAGAAACGGTCATTTTTTTGGGTGGTGTGATAAAATAAAACCAATAAAATGATACAACTTTAATAGTTAAGATATAGATATTTGTTCGGTTTTAGGAAAAATTGATAAAATTTTATAAATATTTAATAATAAGGCGGCGAGAGATTGATTTTTATGGAAAAAAATGGTAAAATTTATCGTTGTAGTAAAATGAAGTGACCATACATACAATCTGATTTTGTAACGCTTCCGGAGGATAAGTAAATGAAAGAAAACAGTATAATAAAGAAGATTCTTTTCGTCATTGGGGCGGTATTATGTGTGATATTTGCCATAATGCTCGCATGCAACCTGACGATCATCATAAAGGGCGTCATCAGCCCGGAGACTCCGCCATCCGTGATCGGCGTTACACCAATGGTAGTCCAGTCCGGATCCATGAGCGGGAATGCAGAAGACCATATCGAGGTCGGAGACCTTATTTTTACAGTGAAACCCAAGATCGATGAACTGAAGGTCGGAGATGTCATCTCCTATATGGATGGAAAGATGGCTGTAACCCACCGGATCGTTGAGATCAGTGTCGGAGAGGATGGCAAACGAAGCTTTGTCACCAAGGGAGATGCCAACAACGTGGAAGACCCTGCGATCAGTGAAGACGTAGTATTCGGTCTGTACAAGGGACGTATCCCAAGACTCGGTGATTTTGCAATGTTTTTGCAGGAGCCGCTTGGAATGGCAGTTTTCGTAGGAATTCCGGTATGTGCATTTATTATATATGATATTATCCGCAGGCAGAGAAGTGCCGGCAAGAAGGATAAGGAAACAGAAGAACTGAAGGCGGAGATCGAAAGACTCCGTGCAGCTGCCGGTGAGAAGGACAGCGAATAATTACGGTATTTTCCGCACGAACGGAGCCACAGCCGGGCGAAGCGGTGATATATATGAGGGTAACCCTCAAGGGGAGACGATTCTGTCGCCTCAAGTAAATAAGATGACGATAGAATTCGTCTTAATAATTTCATTCAAAGGAGGAATGTTCAATGAAAATGAAGTCAAAAAATAATTGGACGATGAGAGCAGCGGTTCTCATGTTTGCTCTCGTACTTATCACTTCAAGCTTTGTTGGCGGTACGTTCGCAAAGTATGTTGCAAGTGGAGTTGCTAGCGATGAAGCTCGTGTAGCTAAGTTTGGTGTAAAGGTTAATACAACAGGTAACGATTTGTTTAAAAAAGAGTATAGTGCTGCTGATGGAACAACAACAGTAACATCAGGAATTTCTGTTTCAAGTACTGAAGATGTTGTAGCACCTGGAACTAGTGGAAGCTTAACAGGACTGGCTGTATCAGGAACGCCAGAAGTGGCTGTAAAAGTGAGCTATACAGCTGATTTAGAATTGACCAATTGGCAGGATTCAGGTAATAATTATTATTGTCCATTAGTTATCACGATTAATGGAACAAGTTATAAGGGTGTTGATTATGTTTCTGCAGATGCATTTGAGACGGCTGTAGAAAACGCGATTCAGGCGCATACTCAAATATATGCACCAAATCAAAATCTTGCTGATACGGCAATTGAAGATGATTACATCAATGTGACGTGGGAGTGGCCATTTGAAACAACATATACTCCAGCTGGGGGCACAGCAGTTACCGCAGAGTTGAACGATATTAAGGATACTTATCTTGGTGATCAGGCTGCAACTGCAACTGCAGCAAAGGTTACTCTTAAACTTACAGCTACTGTAACTCAGATCGACTAATCTGATTTCATAATCCTACGGCTATCTGCATAGCAGATGTTCCCCCTGCCATGTGGCGGGCGGGGGATTTGAGCCGTATGCAGGACTCCCGGTACATAAAGGTGATCGGGGATTCTACATATGTTTCAAAAGATCAAAAAATTCAAATAAATCAAGTAATTCAAACAAATTCAAAAACATTTTAAAATCAAAAGAACCGCATTTCGGGAAAGATTCCGATGCCAGAAACGAGGTAGCATTATGAATAAAACGGAAAAAATGCGGGAATGGCTGTTCCCTGCAATACTAATACTTTTTATACTACAGGCGATGCTGTTACCGGTGATGATAGGGATTACCTATGCAGTGCCGGCGGAACGACCGGAACATATCCTTACCTACACACCGGGCAGACTTGTCTGGGAGAAAGATAACATTGTCCGTCCGGATGGTTCAGCGGAGCTTTCTTTTTTTGAAACGCTTTACAAAAACGTCAACGCTGACAAGGCACAGAAAGTCCTTGCACCGGGTACAGGAAAAGACAGCGTAATACGATTGAAAAATGATTCTAACAAAGAGGTCAGCTATACAGCGATCCTCTATTCGATCACAACCTCACCAAATCTCAATATCAGCGTATCCCTTTCGGGGGAAGGCTTTACGGATGTGACCGGATACACTTTGCCGGCGAAGATCAAGCAGGAAAATGTGATCCGTACCGTGAGCGGAAAGCTTGATGCCAAAAAAATGCAGGATTTTGACATCGACTGGTTCTGGAATTATGAAGAAAAAGGAAATGTTTCCGAGCGTGACCGCATCGACACCTACCTTGGCAACAGAGCTGCTGAGGGCAAAGCAGACGAGGCAACGATCGGATTTTACGTGGTCGTCAACGACAATAACAGCGAGATCACCGCAGCTCCAAAGACCGGCGATACCATGATGGGCGGCTACATTGTGCTCATGCTCATCAGCGGCGGCTTGTGTCTGTTCTTCGGCATTACGCGAAGGGAGAAAAACAGGGATGAGGACTAAAAATGCAGGAACCATCATAAGACAGATCGTTCAGACAATCATTTTTGTGCTGGTATTCCTTATCCTTATAAGCACGATATACCGCATCGTAGCACAGAAATTTTTTGGACAGAACACACCGACAGTGTGCGGTTATGCTTCCGCAGTGGTGCTGACCGGAAGCATGTCCGGTGCGATCGAGCCGGATGATCTGATCATCACCCACAGACAGAGCGAATACGCGGAAGGTGACATCATCACCTACCAGATCGGCGGCAACACACCGGTAACCCACCGGATCATTTCCATAAATGAAAATGGCTACCTTACAAAAGGCGACGCCAACAATACCGACGATGGCATCTACCTTTCGAAGGACAACATCATCGGCAAAGTGATCGTCACGATCCCAAAGATCGGAGTCGTGATCCGTTTTGCACATACCCCAATGGGGATGATATGCCTGCTGGCAATCCTGGCTCTGATTTTTGAGCTTTCATATATCATTCAATTCTTTCGTCATTTGGGCGAAAAGCAGGAAAACTGATTTTTTAGAAGAGGAGGCGGAACAATGAAACGCACAGAAAAACAAAATCAAAAATCGAAATTCCGGATTCCCTTTTCTGCTGTACTCATGTACCTCGCAGTCGTTGTGGTAGCGTTATCCGGCGTTACTTTTTCCAAATACGTCATAAGCACATCCGCAGGCGACAACGCCAGAGTGGCAAAGATAAAAGGTCTTACCGTGACGGAAACCGGAAACTATGCATCGGATGGCAAGTGGATCATTACTCCCGGAGTGGATATAGAAAAGCAGGCCACTGTGAATTTTGAAGGCAGTGAGATGGCGTGCTATGTGTTTTGTGAGGTGAAGACGGAAGGGTGGACGAGGTCTGATGCTACGTCTGATAATCATAGCTACTCCTATTCAGATGGTACATTGTCAGGTTTAGATTGGAAAGTTGACAATAGTTGGACATACCTTGACGGTACAAAAGATAGCACAAAAAATAAAGACGATGTCGTATATTGGAAGTTAGTAGAAGCTAACACCCCGTTAAACGATGTTATATTGGCAGATGATGGTAAGATTTCTGTCAGCGAAAATCTCACAAGGTCACAGCTAGATACTATGACGAAGAATTTATCGATAGAGTTCAATGTTACAGCCGTCCAATATGGTGGCTTTGCAGATGAAAAAGCAGCCTGGGCTGCAGTAAAAGGTAAATAAAGTCCCACAGAAAGCAGGTGGATAAGGTGAAAGGTAAATACAGATCAGGACATTTTAACAGAATAAAACATACCGGGCTCAGAAGAATGATAGCAGTTCTTCTGTGCATTTGTACGCTTATACCCATTTTTCAGGCCAAGACGACAACAACAGCTTTTGCCGCAGAGGAAACAGATGCAGTGAAAATCACATATGAAGGTGAGACTGTAAAAGACCTGACATTGCCGCAGGATGAGCGGTTGACCGTCAAAGCGGAATATGCTGCCGGCACATCAGAGGTCACTTATCAGTGGCAGATACTTGCAGATATCCAGTCTGATTTCTGGGTAGACATCTATGATGGAAAGGAACAGAGTCTGACGCTGTCCTACTCCATGCTTGTTTCTCTTTTGGACGATGCAGACAGTGCGTATGTTCGCTGCAAAGTGACAGATGGAGGGAATGCAGTTTATTCAGATGGTGTATGGGTGACAGTGACTTATACGGATCAGGTAACAACGGTACCGGAGGCAGTCGTGACACCGCAGACAACTGCAAAGAGGGCACCTCTGCGTGCACCAAAAGCCGGTTCGGAGTATGTAGATATTACGATTAATTACCTGGATGCGATTACAGGGGCTGAAGTATTTACGAACTTTCATGCACAGATTGCAAAAAGATCAACATATACGAATAATGTAATATCACCTACTTTGCTTGGATATGCTGCATATTATAATGCTGGAAATCCAACAATTACAGTACCGGGAGATAATAAAGAAGTAGAGGCTTCTGATGATGCCACAGTGATTCATATTAACATTAATGAATCATATACCGATGATACATATGTGATCAATGTTTATTATAAGGCAATCGAGGTGCCATACGGAATCCGCTACTATTTCCAGAACATCAATGATGATCAATATACCGAGCACACAGATTTATATAAAAGCAAAAAAGCAAAAACCGGTATGATCATATCGGATGAAGAGCTGAAATTAAGTGGTTCAGAAGGTTTTACAAAACTGTATCACTATCCTGAAGCAGTAGCTGCGGATGGCTCTACTGTTTTCCAGTGTTATTATGATCGAAACTACTATATACTTAAATTCGATATGGATGGCGGTTATGGTATAGATCCGATTTATGCCCGTTATGGCACACCGTTTGTTGTAGCAGATCCGGTACGCCATGGATATGTATTTAAGGGTTGGGCTGATGTGACAGACGATCCTGAATCAACTACTATAGCAACTTTGCCTGGAACAGTTCCGGCAGCTAATAAATCTTATAAGGCAATCTGGGAAGTGGCTAAAACTCACTATACGAAGGTGTATTGGCTTCAGAATGCGGATGATGATGGCTACAGTTATGTCGGTAGTGTAACTATGAATAATGTAGAGAGTGGCAGTGTTGTATCAGGTGAAAATGATTTAACAGGGACTACCCCTGTATGTAACAGTAGTGTGGAGGGGCATACGCACACTACAGATTGTTATCCTACGGATTTTAAATATTATGTGTATAATAATGATAAAACTGATAAAAATGTGACGGTTTCCGGTGATGGATCGACTATTGTTAATATATATTATAATAGACGGGAATATAATTTAAACTTTTATTACGCAAGGGAAAAGGATGAAAAGATTGAAATTGTAGGTGGAACGACTCATCCGTTTGGTAATAAAAAGCAAACAGAACCGAATCCATATACGATAGATAATTTACTAAGCAAAGTAAACGATTGGGGTAAAGTTAAAAGTTTACCAGAAATAAGCGCAGATTACAAAAGTGTATATGTTGAACCAAAGACAAGGGAGGCTAATGGATATACATATTATTATCTGACATTGCATGGACGTTATGGGGAGGATATTTCGGATAAGTGGCCGGGTACAGTGTTTGATAAAGTGGGTATAGATTATAGTCGTACAGAAGCGTATGGTTATTCTGGGAATGAGTGCCAAAATAAGATGGATGGTGAGTGGAAGAACTATGCTTACATGGCAGGTTGGAACGGCGAATTTAGGGTGAAATACACAAAGGATAATGAAAATTCTACGATTAAAGGAATGTTTCAGAAGCTGGATGAAGAATTGTTGCGTCAGGATGATGCGGCTGTAACTGAAGTGAACTTTCTTGGGTTCTTTGATAATGGTGCGAATATAAGATGGAGCTTTCCTTATCAATGGATCTATGAACTGTATGTACCGGTAATGGAGGGAGACACCAGTGATTTGTCTTATGGAGGAGTAGATTATAAAAAGATAAAATCTATTGATACGGTCGATAACAATGCAGGTATTGGGGATCAGACACAGCCAACGCTGAATGGATTTACAAAAAATGGATCGGATAAAGTTGAGAATTCAAATTATACTGCCGATGGACGAAAATCTTTTACAGCATGGTTTTTTTATAAAAGAGATGACTATACAATAACCTATCATAATTATAATAAAGTACTACGTACTATATCACTTCCGTTTGAAACTTCATTAGAAAAATATATTGCAATACCACCAAAATATCCTGATACGCTGGAAAAGGATGCATATGTATTTGCTGGCTGGTATTACACAGCAGGATGTTATGATGGAACAGAGTGTAAGGCTACGGATAAAATGCCTGCCAATGATATTGCATTATATGCGAAGTGGAAGCCGGTTACTTATACGGTTAATTTCTTTCAGACTTATGACGATATGCTAAATTATAATCCAGAAGCAACGCCATCGACGAATTTATATGCAACTAGAAAGGTAGAACACGGTAAAGTAATTGCAGAAGAAGTAACTAATCCAACGGATAAAACAGGAAATGATTATTCTTTTAGCGGCTGGTTTTATATAGAAAATGGCAAAAAAAAGGCTTACACGCCAAGTGGTACACCGGTCACATCCAATTTGAATGTATTTGCGGACTGGGGTTCTCATACAGCACAGCCTTACAAAGTGCATTATGTTTTATATGAAAAAGAGACAGATTCAACTTGGACAGGATTTTTAGCTGCTGCTGCAGCCTCATCCCCATCGGATAATAAAACCTATACGGTAATAAATGGTACCGAGAAGCGTAACTATGTATATCTTGCTTCAGATAAAGGTTATCATCTTCAGATCGCCGATGATGCAAATGGTTATGCATATCAGGGTAACACTCGAACCTTCTATGCAAAGGCGGGTGCCCCATACAATCAGTTATATAATACATACAACACCGGATTTTATCCAACCGTTGCCAGTCACTCGATTTCGATTGAATATGAAGGTAACAAGGTAGAACCGGAAAAAAATGTATATACATTTACTTATGTTCATGCAGAAAATGTTGGTTATACAGTGGAGTACCGTTATGCTGATACGAATCAGTTGATAACCACTGCTGGCAAGAATGGAGTAAAAGAGACATCGTCAACAAATGCAGTTGTAACGGAGCGTTTTGCAGTTGTGTCAGGTTACATTCCGGATGCATTTTATAAACGACTGATCCTTGCAGTACAGGTTGATTCAACTGGTAAATTTGTGAGTTCCCCTGATAATAAACTAGTATTTTATTATTCAAAGAATGAAGAAAATGCTTACTATGCGGTCCACTACATGCTGCAGAACCTTGATGCCACATCTGACTCTCTTGAAAATGATACATATGGAAATTATAAAAACTATACAGAGAGTGATGCACATACAGAAGGAATTGCAGAGATCAATAGTACGCGAGAGATCATAGCACAGGATTTTGGTGGATTTACGGTCAAGGATAAGGCATTGGCGTATGATGCAGAAGGTAGTGACGAGGCAGATAAACAATTAAAGACTTCGACTGATGGCAAGACGAAGTACTTTGATGTTACAATCAGAGCGAAGGGTACTGAGATATATATCTTCTATACTCGCAACATGCAGAATTATAAAGTATACTATCTTAAATATAATACAAACATTGATAATTTGGACAGTTTAACATTTAATCCAAGTGATCCCACTCATGCAAATGGGGTACTTGCTAAAACAAAAACTGGTTCAGCGAAGTTTGGAAAAACAGTAACTGAGGAGGCAGTAAATATAGCCGGTATGAACTGCGTGTCCAAGACAACGCAGAAGCTTCAGATCCGCTCGGATAATAATCAGAATCATATCATTTTCTATTATTCTCCGTTACAGTACCAGGCAAACTATAAAGTGTGGTCTCAGGGTGGAGGAAAGCTGAGTGCTACAATTGAGGTAAAAGAAGGCGAAGGTGAATTTAAAGGTTCCGTACCAACAGCAGATAAAGGTTATAAGTTTGATGGCTGGTATACAGATGAAGCTTGCACAACTGCAGTTACAGATGAGGCTATAGTTGATTTTTCGAATAAACTTATTCCTATCAAAGCTAAAATGAAGCCAAAACCTAAAGAAACAACATTCTATGCAAAATTTGTTCCAGTTCTTGGTGATCTTACAATCACAAGAGCAGGTGCTAATGACGAGGGATATGGTGACCAGATATTTACTTATCGTATCACTGCACCGGATGATCCTTCGTTTGAGATGTATGTTTCCATACAGGGAAATAGTAGTGTGACGATTAAGGATATGCTGTGTAAGGAATACAAG
>CAKUYO010000063.1 GCA_934716995.1 uncultured Bacteroidales bacterium
GCACCACGCTTGCTGCTGAAACGGGCAATAATCTCGCTCAACTTGGCTTCGTCCGAAAGGTCGCGGTATTGCGGGTCGTGGTCGAGTTCGTTCCACATATCGGGCAGGTTCTCTCGGCTGAACATGTCGCACAGGTTGCCGTATAGTTCGGCATTGTTGTTACGCACGGCTTTTACCCACAAGTGCGTGTACTCGTGAATAGGCGTGTTGGGGTTGAAACCGCGGTCGGTGAGATAAATCTTGCCGTCTTTGGCGTAGCCGTAGATAGTGCCACCGGAGGTGCGCAACGGCTCGGTGGGGATATTCACCTCTTGGCGTTGTGCAAGTCCAGTCGGGTCGGTGTATTCTCCACTCTCAATAAGCGTTTTCATTGCCCCGAGTATGTCAGCAATCGGATTTCCATAAGATTTCAACAAGTCTGCTTTCCGATAGAAATACTCCACAATATGAGCAGAACCGTCGTTATTGATACCAGCATTAGGCTTATTCGATATTACAATACTTACGCCATCCGTTTCATTTTCGTTATCAAAATTACTAACGGTAGTATTATGATTGCTCACACGAATAGTGAACACATCACCATTGGTGGCTTTGAATGTGCCATAGTGGCTGCTACCTCTTTGAGCAAGTTCAGCAGCGTCAGCAATAACACCAACAATGTTTTTTATATTCTTTCCCGATTGATTTGCTATCTTTTGTTTGGTGGTCTCAATTTTTTGTAGTACCTTTGCATTGTCATTAGATGTTATGTCGGCGGCTTTGTTGGCGCGAACCATTAGTTCACTCCATGTAGCGGTATCATCCAATGACTTTTTTTGTGCCGTTACCTCTCGTTCTGCCTCTTCCTCTGATACACGCTCTACGGAAATGCCTGCATTATCCAAAGCGTCTAATACGGTGTCGGTAGCCAACTGCTGTGCGTCAGTAAGGTTGTCGGTATCGTAGTCCAACTCGGTGTATTGGGCTTCGGGGGTATTATGTTCCCCTATAATAGAGAAGCGTATGTCGTCGCTGTTTTCGCCGAAAGAGCCGTTGTTGTCCGTGGCGGATTTGATTTGGTCGGGGGAGAGAGCAGCGTACGTGTCGAATACCGATTCGCGTGCTTGTATGCCGTCATAACCATATTTGCTGACAAGGTCGGCAAAGGCTTTGCTTGCCGTAAACTGCCATACATAATCGGGATTGCCAACTTTATCCGCAGTCTCTATCAATTCTTCGAGCGGGATATTCAGGCTGTTTGCAAGTCGTTGTAATTCGCTGTTATCAAATCTGCTACCGATATAACCTACATTGGCAGGCTTTTTGATATTGGCAAACAACGGGTATATCGTTGCCTTTCCGTCTCCGCTATCAGCAAAGATGTCGGCATATCCTTTTGCCGGAGTAACCCAAATATCAGCATTGCTTGTATCAAACCCGAAGAAACGCTTGCGAGTATTACGATTTGTCCCGTGATAGACGACAAGTGGTTCTCCGTTGGCATCCACAACCTTGGAGAAATCGGATTCGGGGCGCAGATAATTATCTACGGATTTTGTAGTTTCGTTATTTTGTCGTATCTTTGCAGCGTCATCAAGAACAGAAAGGCTGCTGTCGTGTACAGGTTCATCTGTACGAATAATCGGGGATATGCCGCCCTCGGATGACATTTCATAAAGTCGTGTGCCTTTGTTGGCATACGGCTTTTTGTTTTGGTCATAGAACGACTTATGCCATACGATACGCCCGTCGTCCGTTTTCTCCACCTCGATAACAACGGCATTGTAGCGGTCTATCTGTTTGATAAACACAATGGAGTTATTACCGTTATCCACAATGGCTTTTACCTCATCGGGAGCGTTCAGCACCTGTTGTATGTTCTGATATTTATCTGCTGCGATATTCGGGTGGTGATTAACGGCGTGGTCAAGGAAATACCCCATACCCGAATACACTCT
Organism: uncultured Bacteroidales bacterium; assembly: GCA_934716995.1. GTDB lineage: Bacteria > Bacteroidota > Bacteroidia > Bacteroidales > Paludibacteraceae > Colicola. The sequence continues at coordinate 1,941 of CAKUYO010000063.1, forward strand.
GTTATCCCGCAAGTTGGAATCTACCAACGGCAGGAACTGCATAGGGATATAGGCAATGGCTTGCGGCTCATTGCCAAACTCCTTGATTATCTCTGCACGGGATTTGCCTTGTGCTTTTTCGATATTCTCTTTCGACAACCATTGTGCAAGGCGGTTGGGCAGTTCCACCTCTGCTTCGTGTTTTGCGTTCCAGTCACCGAACCAGTTTTTGAAAGCGCGTGTGCGGACTTGCAGCCACTGCCGCTCGTTGAGGTTGGAGGGATTGCCGTTGGGGGCTTGCATAAACGTGCCGTCGGCTTTCGCTTGTTCGGTGATAGCCTGCATTTCTTTGCGGGCTTCCTCTGTCAGCGTCTTGTCGGTTTCGAGAGTTGTCCCGACAGAGAAACGTATGCCGTCGTCTTCGGTGGCTTGCAGTGTTGCTTCACGGCGAGAGCCCTCTGTCTGCGGGTCGTATTCGTACAAGCCGAGTCCTGCTTGTTGCAATCCGTCCCGCAGGTCTTGCGGCAGAGTGTTGGGTACAACGGCATTACGGAACTCGTTGAGATAGACAGGGCGTTTGAACTTGGTCTCGAAATACTTTGCGGGCAGGTCTTTGATACGCTGTACCAAATCATTCAACGCTTTAGCAAACGCACTATCCTTGGCTATGCTATATCCGTACTCCTTGTTGAGGTGGACGATAGGGTCTTTCTGCCGCAATGCTTCCAACAAGCGTTGCTCGGCATAATCCACATTACTGAACGGATTGTCGCTTATCCTTTGCATTTTTGCCAGCGGGTCAATGATGTTATCAAACCACTCATTGCTCAACTGCTCCCATTGCTCGTCTTTCTCTCCCTCTTGGCTTGTCAGCCGGTATTTGTTGGCACGAATATCGGCAAGCGTATTCATACGCTCGATTAACTGTCCTTTGGTGGCATTAAATCCGCCGTGAGAGCCTGCGTTTTGCAGTTCTTCGCGGTTCATCAAGCGAGAGGCGTTAGCAAGTGTGTCGGGGATATATTTCCGGTCTCCGTTTCGGGTATAACCGTCAAAGATGTACTCTTTTATGCCAAAACGCTCGTCAAAATCGCTTAGCCATTTATCAAAATCGTCCTTGTAGTCGGCTTGGACTTGTTCTTTCGCTTTTGAAAGTGTTGCGTCTATATCAATTTTGCCGTCATACTTGATAGCGTTCTGTATGTTATCAATGCCTTTTTGCAGTACATTGTACGTAACGCCATACGTATCTATATCCTTGATAGCCTCTTGCGCTATTCTCTTTTGGAAAACTTTGCTATCGGGGTCGTCCAGTGTCTCTTGATAACGCTGTCGGAGTTCCTGCGCCTCTTGTTTCAGTTCTTCGACAGTAATACCACGCTGCTCCGCAATGAGGGATAGCAGAAGTGCCTTATCCTCTTCGGAATACTCGTACAACCTCTTTCCTGCAATAGGTGCAAAGCGTTGCTTAACAGAAGCGGGGACACCACTATTATACAAGACATCTTCGGGGGTAATGCCTTTCTCAAGCATATACCAGTAGGCAAAATCTTTTGGGTCGTGCTGACCTATCAGCCAATTGGAAAAACCGAGACTGATTTTATTCCATAATCCTCTCCGTGCGGGGTCATTGCCGAAAGCATTGTTCAGTGCTTTGTAGTAAGCGTCCGCCCCCTTGTCGCTCATTCTGCGTTCTGTAGCGGGATAGGTAGGCGACCACATATCTCCCGTGTACGTACCTGCATTGTTGCCGCTATTGCTATCCACGAGTGAGGAGGGCATTACCAAGGAGATTTCACCATAGCCGTGGTGGTCTTGTTTGGCAATGTCTATGACTGCAGCGGACGGATTGGCTAATCCGCCTGCTTTGAGAACTTTGCGTAGTTTGTCGGAACTGATGTTATGCAAGCCCACGAATGTGCGCTCACTGAGCGGTACGACTTGTGTACCGCTTATAGAAAAACGGGGGTCGGTTACTCCTGTTTGGCTTCCCGATTGAGTATCTCTATCGATTTCTTGATTATCTCGTGTGCGGTCGGGTTGTTCTGCTCTATATAGTCTATCAACTCGTTCATTCCCGCCTCGTTGTCTTGGAGAAAGACCATCATCGGAATGGCTTGGTCTATGTGAACCTTGTGGTCTTTCAACATTTGTATCAGTTGGTCTTGTACTGCTGTCAATTCCATATTTCTGCTGTATTTTGTCGATTAGATTTTCATTTCCGTCAATAAAAACGGATTGCACAATACGTCCGTTATTGAACTTATGGAAATAGTTTGCCGAGTAGGCATAGCCGTTTCCGTCGGGGAATTGCCCTTGTGCCTGCTTGCGGAACATATCGGCGTATGCTGCTGCCAGTTCGGCTTTCGGGATGCGGGATTTTCCGCCTGCAAAGGTACTGCCTTTTAGGGACTTATGCAAGTTTCCGCCTGCATTTCCTACGCTAAAAGGTATGGTTGTCTCATCTATCTTTTCCAGTAGGGCTTTGTAGGTCGGGACTATATCATACCAACTATTTTGATACTCTATTCGCCCATATAGGAAACGGCGTGCCGCTTCTATGTCAGGGAAGTCTATTGATGTCAGTTGATATGGATTCCAATTACCTTCTTGGGTGTGCTTTTCTTCGAGACTGATATGAACCTGCCCGGCATTTGGATATACGTTGAAACCGTAATAGTTGAAATCATAGACGGCATCACCCCTTTGGAACTCTCCCTTTCCTTTTGCAAGTATATCATCTGCAAGTTTCTTTTGTTTTTGGATTTGTTGTTCCCGCACCGATTGAGCGTATTCCTCTTTCCATTGAGCATAGTCTTCGACACCGAGTGTAGAGACTAACTTGTTCTGTGCCTCTATATACTCATCACGCTCAATATCCGGTTCGGCTATTTCTCCTCTTTCGGGAGTTTGCCCTCGGCTTGGAGTTCCTGATGAGCCTTTTCCAGCAGGTCGAGACCCCTGTTGAGCCAATCCTCCTTGGGATTGCGTTTGGTTATTTCTGCCGCTCTGTCGGCTACTACTTTGAGTGTTTCGACCGAGAATGTTATCCCGTCTTGCCTTGGATAGACTGTTACTTTGTCGTTGTTCATAATCTATATTATTAAGAGTTTGTAGAATTGTTTCGTTGTTGATACCATACCCTTTTGCCACCTCTGCAGCGTCTTTGCCTGTGGCATACGCTTCTTGCATAACGTGCGATATGAGTTCGTCTGCAAGTGCTGAATGCCCGTTGGTAGTACCGTTGTTGTATTGGTCGTAGAATGTGGTACCCGTGATAGTACGCAATATCTGTGCCAACTCGTCGGTGGTAGCATTGTCGGTAATAACGGACAGCTGTTGCGGGTTGGCGGCGGTGAGCATATGCTGACGCTCGTGAACATAGGTTGCTATGATGTCGTTACCCGTTTGCAGAGCATCTGTGTTTAGGATAACTACACCTCGGGCACAGAAGCCGTTTACTTTTTCTCCACGGGAGAGAGCGGCTGCCACATCAGCAATGGTTTTGCGTGTAGCACCGAGTTCGGCAAGTTTCTTGACGATGTTTTTGTCAGTTACCAGTACGACCTTTGTTTTGCCGTCGGAGATGTTGCGGATGAGTTTCTTTTTGTCGTCCAAAGAGAGCGGCTTGCCGAGGTCTGCTTCGAGTTGCGCTGTTTGAGCGGCTTTGGTTTCGTTATAGATTTTCTCTACATAGTTGCGTAGGTCGCCATAGGTTTTTATGCCGAGTTGCTTTTGCCATTCTCTGAGAATAGCAGGGTCTAAGACATCCAGTGCTTGGAGGTAACCCTCTATCTGGTGCTTTGCATTGGCGATATGCCCCTCGCCATAAACCCAACCGTTATAGTTGGATAGTGGGTGCGTTATGTCTGCGGTATTGGTATTGCCTTTTTCGCCCAGTGCTTTCTCGGCGAGCGCAAGTCCTCTGACGATTGCCTCTATGTTGTCGGTAATCTGCTGCGGGGAGGTGATGTCCTTTGGGGAAACAAGACCAAAGGCTTTGTCAAAACCTGTACCCTCTCGCAGAATGTGTTCCCGCCGCTCCTGCTCAAGACGTTGATTTTTGCTCTGCTCATCCTTCGGAGTTCCTTCGGTGATTGTCGGAGCGGGATTGTCCGCTTTGTTCTGCACTTTCCGTTGTTTGCGGATTTTGGTTCAGCAGTTCCTCCCACTGTCCGACCGTGTACAGCCCGTACCGTTCGCGGGCTTCGTTTGTACTGATGCCATATTGACTGCACGCTTGTTGTATGTAGTCGGTGTATTCCTGTATTGTTGGCAGGTTATTCGGGTTATTCGTTTTTCCATGTTTTTCTTTGGCGGCACGATGTGCCATACCGAGGATAGCAGCGACATTTGCTTGTGCAGTAGCCTCTCGTGCTTCCTTGCCTTTGCCTGCACGCAGTTTGGACTGACGTTTTGCGCACCATTCCTTTAATTCCTCAACCTTATTGATATTATTTTGGCGGAGGAACTCTCGTGCCAATTCGGGGTTGTTGGTCAGTAGGTATCGAACAGCGGCATATCCGCTTTTTCGGTCTGCACGTCCGCCTAACTCTTCGTCTATGCGCGTGGTCAGTTCGTCCATATTGCGCATAGTGAAGTATTGTTGGTTGCTCAATTCAGTGACTCTGTCTTTCAGACGGGTGTAGTTTTCGCCTTGGTTTTCCTCTGTGCTATTCTGCCAAGCGGTATATAGTGCTTGCAATTCGGCTAACTGCTCCGTGCTAACGCGGCTATCGTCAATAGACATCCGTGTATTGCTGATTTTGTTTACCTCATCGGCTATTTGGCTTGCGTTGGGTAGATTTTCTGCGTTTTTTTGCTCGGAGGTTTGCGGGTTTGGTATATTATTTGTACCTTTGTGGGCAGAAATTCCAGACGGATTGATACCGAGCACGGTAGGCTGATTGTCAGTTTGAGTAGGCTTGCGGAACGGTTAAGAGGAACTGACTCCTCGACCTGCGTTGTCGGATGCAGGCTGGAATTGTTTAGCCAGACTAATTTACCTTGTTGGATTAGTTTGGCTATTCTGTTTGCCGTTTTTTCTTGATTAGATACTACGACCTCTTGTCCGTCTTTGCTGACGGTTATCGATGTGAAATAGTACAGTCTTTCTCCGTTCTGCCCGACAAACGCCTTGACAAACACATAAGAGAACTCCCGCTCGGTGGTTTGTCCGTCTTTGGCTTGGCTCTTATCCATCACTACTACACTCGGGTGTTCGAGTGTAGGTTTAATCATACCGAGTTTGCCGTCTATGCCCTTTTGCGCAAGTTTGAGGTACTGATGTTCGCCCATCTTGACATATCCGATAGGCGTGCTTACTATACCGTCCTCTCCAAACAGAGCATACCAATTCTCGGGTGTAAGTTCTATCTCCTCGAAAGGTTCTGCCTCTGCTTCTATCTGCTCTAAGATATTACTTGCAGGAATATCGGCTGTGTCTTGCTCTTGCCGAGCACCTGTTGGTGTGCTTGGTAGAGGAGGTTGAGTTTGCGGGTTTGCAGGTTGGGTTGCCGGTTCGGCTGCTGCGGTTGGTTGTTGTTTTCGGTTTGCATAATGCTGTAGTATTTCGTTTTGTATATCCTCAATGGTGCGCGGCTCAAACAATCCTGTTTGTCCGTTGGCATCGTCCCGTGCGGAGTTGTTGTAGAGGTTGAGTACTTGTCGGAAGTTCTCCACTCCCGATGACATCTCCTCTGCGAGCAACATCTCGAAAGGCGTGAAGCGGTCGCTTACTTTTCCCTCGAAAGCGTCCACTTTGCGTATGTACAAAGGGTATGCCACACCTGCTTGTCGTGCTTCATAGAGCAAGCGTATTGCTCCGTTGATATTGTCGGTGAGCGCATAGCCGCCCAAACGCCTGTTCTCTATAATGGACGGCATTGCACGGAGAATAGATTGTTTCAGCCCTTTGTCGTTGCCGAGCATACGGATAGTCTGCTCATCGAACAAACCGCCGATAAGCAGGTCTGTTACATAGTCCTTTCCTGCGGGACTGAAAACAAAACCTTTGTCGGTTGCTTCGGTTAATCCTGCCACCTCTTGTTGGGTGATAATCCCGTTATCCAGCAACGAGCGGACAATATCCTTTGCGCCTGTCTCCGACGCAAAGAATGCATCGAGTGTGCCGTAGTTATCCACTATGCGCAACATTCCGTCGCGAGCCGCTTCGGTCAGTTTCTTGCTGCTGCTTACGGCACGATTGGTGCTGCCCTGCGATTTTTTCTCTTGGGCGTTGAACTTGGCAAAGGTTGTAGTATTGTATGGCAAATCCTCGTCTGTCTGCATATAGACACGCGGGTGCTGCATACCTGCCACTTGCTCTGCTGTAAAGCCGAAGTTACCCGCATTATCCGCAAGGGCTTGGATATACGCTCCGTCGGTGTTGTTAGCTGCTGCAATGTTGCCTGCAATGGTGCGTCCGTTGCCGTCATATACGATACCCTCGGACGAGACGACAGGTACTTGTGCAACGGCTTGACCGTCGTAGGTCTGTGCAATCTGCGTGGTAATTTGCCGTGCGTCCGTGTCGTTCTTGTAGTCGCGGTCGTTGATATTCTTGCCGTCCTCGGTAACAGGGAAACCGCTGGAGGTGTTCCATCCGTTGAACGGGTCGTGGCTCGGTGTGGCTGCACCCGCTTCTACCAACACATAATGCCCACGGATAGTCGTGCCGTCGGGCAGAGTGCGTGTTACCGCATTGCCATCTGTTTTCGGTGCGGATTGCCAACGCTCTGCGGGAGCGGGATTGGAGAGTTGTGCGGTCTGTGTCTGTCGGCGTGCGGCACGTTTTTCTTCTTCACGTGCTTTGCGGGCGGCTTCTGCGGCTTGCTCTGCCTGTGTTTGATAGTGGTTGGCGGCAGTGATGGCGTTCTGCAACTTGGTGTATCGGTCGGCAGCAGTTTTCTTGGCGGCTTGCAGTTCGTCATTCTGACGCTTAAAATCCGCAATGTCGGTGTAGTTCTTTACGCTTTGTTTTGCAAGACGCTTAACCTCGGTTTCCGCTTTGCTGCGCTCCGCTTCGAGGTATGCGACGGCGGCTGCACGGTCTCCGCCCATGTACTCGACGGTGGCTGCACCGAGTTCGGCAGAGGATATTGTGTCGATATTCGGGTCTATGGGTCATTTTGCAGGCTGAGAAGTGGGTTCATAGCCGATGAATAGGGCGTTGCAGACGATTCAAAAGGTTCAGACTAAAAATCGACGTTCAGAACCGCTCTATGGGTCATT
>CAKUYO010000064.1 GCA_934716995.1 uncultured Bacteroidales bacterium
TGGAATTGCTTATGGCAGTTCCGAAGCGGCTTTTCAGGCACAGAAAACTCTTGATGTTGAAAAGCGTAAGTATTTTGGAACACTTGACCCGTCTAAATCTAAGCGAGAGGGTCGCCGCCTTGTTGATTTGCGTTCTGACTGGGACGGTGTAAAAGACAAGGTTATGTTTGAAATTGTCATGGCGAAGTTTATTCAGAATCCTCAGTTGGCCGATAAACTGCTGGCAACTAAGGATATGACTTTGGTTGAGGGTAACGGCTGGAATGACCGCTATTGGGGCATGGATTATGATTGTACTGTTGGTCGTAATCGGCTTGGAAAGACTCTCATGCTCGTTCGTGAAAATATCTATATGATTCGGATGACGCACGATAGTGAAGAGTCCGTTCTGTGAGGAGGGAAATATGAGTTATCCTGATTTTAAGGTGATGAGTCGGTATGTGCTTGAAGATTACCTTATGAACCCGGACGATGTTGAAACCCTTGTGGTTTCCATCACAGATGTTGGCGCACCGCTTGCTGGTGATGATTGCACAGCGGGGAATATCCATTTCCTTAGATTACAGTTCAATGACTGCGAAGTTAGTACCAAGTGGGAAACTGCTATGTCAGACGAGCAGGGTGCAGAAGTAGCGAAATTTGTTAAGGACTGGACGAGTAAGGTGTACGTAGAAAAAATCATCGTTCAGTGTGAAGCTGGCTGTAGTCGTTCTGCTGGTGTGTGTGCGGCGATTATGAAGTACATCACTGGTGACGATATGCCTATTTTTCGTAGTCCCAAGTATAGTCCGAATATGAATTGTTATCGGATGGTCTACAACGCTCTTTTTAATTCCACTCCTAATGAGGTCGAATTAAAAGAGAAGGCTAAAATTAGTGACGCAATGTATTTTGCTGATGGCTCTGAATGGGACTATTTTGGTGGAAAGGTTGTAGAAGAATGATTAGCACTATTGTTTTCTGGACTTACACAATCTTTGGGGTTCTCCCGGCTGTTATCGCGCTCTTCGTGTCTGAGTTCTCAAAATTGTACGTGCTTGTAATTATTGCTTGGTTTATCCTTTTGTGGATTAAGCTGTCGCCTACTGGGTCACAGATTCCCCAGTATCGAAGTTTTTGTAGATATAGATTACATTGCCCGAACGAGCTTCTGCCCAAGATGAAGTACGCGCAGATTAAACAATTATTGTCTGTTAAAGAGCTTAATGCAGACTTCGACTATGTTAGCTGCGACTACAGCGCAGATAAGTTTGTATACGATGATTACTATGACTGGTCTTACAAAGATGTGAGACATAGTTTTGTGGTTTGCCATATTGCTAGTAAAAATAACAAACATATCTCTTTAAACCCCGCAACATATTTTGATTACTTCGCAATGTGCTTGGCTGTTAGTAAGGGCTTGAAGAGTTTGTGTGCAACAGAAACGGTTGATGCACAGTTAAAGAATCTAGCAGATATTAGAGAAGTAATTCGCGAGGTACAAGATAAGGAAACTGCGAAAATGCAGAGTATTGCATCTGAAAATTTGGAAATTGAAAGTCGCATTATTGGCGACAGAAAGGCTAAGATAAAAGCGAAATGAATTACGATACTGCTGTCATAAGAGTAAATGCGCTTTTGGAAAAGTTTGTTGGCGGAGAGATTTTCTTTGACCAGCTTGATGATTCTATCAGAACGAGCAAAGAAATTTTGGCGATGCTTGACCATGATGTTAAACTAACCTATCCACATGATAAATATAAATACGTTGTTACTGGCAAAACTGGTGTTGCATATTTCAACTATGGTTTTACTACAGACTTGATTGTTCCGGGCGGCTTACGTAAATCTAATACAAAGTTAGACCTTTCCGAATATATAAAACCCGGTGAGAATTACGTGCTTATTGACGATTCCTATTTTATGGGACGCACAGAAGCAGTTATTCGGAAAGCACTCAATGAGTGCGGCGCTAATTTGGCCGGAACGCTTGTCTTCTATGACGGTTGTATCGAAAAGCGTCCTTGGGTTACTTCTATGTATCGTTACTACGACAACTACGATATTTTGGGAAATAGATTGGAGAAATGATTATGAAGGTTAAAATTGGGTTTATTATTGAAAACAGTATGGATGCTGCACAGATTGATGAAAATTGCGAACGTGCTATTGCCGCTGGTATCAAGGAGACAACCGCCGCAGGACAGATTCGTGATGAATACCAGAAGATGCTCAAGGGACAGATTTTCGGCAGTGACATCAATGGTAATCCTATCACTGCTGATGTTGTAAGCGTTGAGGTATTTGCGAACTCTGACGATACCTCGGTGTTTTCTGAATGGCACAAGGAGGACTAATGGGCGATTGGTATATTGTTCGCGGCAATATGGACGATGGTTGTCACAAATATAACACAAAGGCCATCGTATATGCCGTGACTGTAAATGAGGCGAAATCTAAAGCAAAGAAGCATTTAGAGACTGATGCAGACTGCTTGTTCACTCCCATTGATGTAAGTCGTCTTGATAAGGATATGGTGTACTAATTATGGTATGTGTAGACGTTTTTAATCCAGAAGATATTACTACGCGACAGATAACTCTTGATAAATATGAAGCAACTCCGTATAGAGAGGAACTTCTATATACAATCGTAGACGATGACGAAGATGGATGTGTTCAGAATCTCGTTGTGTATTCAGACGATGGGCCTTGGCATCTTGATAGCAACGATGCGTCAACAATCCGTGACCATATTTTCAGCGAAAGTTGGGAAGGTGATAGAACGCTCGATGCTGTTTTTTATCAGGACAGAATCGCCGCAGTAAAAATCTGTGATGCTTTTATTCCGCTTTCAAGTGACGGATATATGTGCATTTACTTCACGCTTGGTCGCTTGTTTGGAGCTGGCAATTTTCCTGAATAAAACAACTAATAGTTGTAAGACTGGAAGAAATTTCCAGTCTTTTTCTTTAGATTTCCCTTGACTTTTCTTGCTTACTATGGTATAATATCAGTGTAAGAAAGGTATACGATGATGGAGGTACTTATGGGTGGTTTAAAATTTATGATGTGTGGATTTGCAATCTTTCTCATTGTAGCAATAGTAGCTGTTGTGGTTATCGCTGATTTATGCAGAACAACTTGGTATGACGATGCACACGAGGACGAGGACAAAGCAAAAGAGGGGTATTCGCTATATATTACCAAAGTTGAACGTGAGATGAGCGCCCGTGCAAAAGAACGGGCTGAGCGTGAAGCGTATAATAAATGCGTAAATCACATCGTTATTGTCAATAGTATCGTCAGCAGATATATGTTGAAAATTGACGAGTATCTTATAAAATACGACTTAAAACAGTTCGACCGTTTCTATACGGTATACTGCAAAGAACTTGCAAATACCCTCGATTCGATTGATGGGTGCGTATCGACTTCTTTGTATAGTGACCTTGTAAGTAAAACCAGAGACACATACGGCGGCATCTTTTCCAAAATGCTTGCGGATATAGAAACATTTATTAAAAATAACTCCGTCTCTGTTACAGATATTGAAGGCATCAAGAATTTTGCTAAAATCAATGGTGACTTCGATGAGAATTACAAAACGGAAGCGGTCAGCAAGCCTGTAAGTGGCACAGACGTAACACTTATCTCTACCACATCGGCAGTAGATAACAAGGTAAACTATGCAGATGCTTTAGTCCGTGCTTATGAGAAAATAAGTCAGTGTAAGAAAGAAAAAGCACAGCTTGCAAAAGAATTGGAAAAGTGTAAGGCAGAAGCCAAGGGGCATTGTGCAAACGATGAGTTGTCAAATGATTTGACGCGACTTACAAACACTATCTATTGCAGAGAACACTCTGGACGCAATGATGCGACCCTCGCCTTGATGCGCACAACTCGCACTCAAATAATGGAGTATGTGGCGCATTATGGAACTGATTCCTATGATGGATATAGACTTCATGTTAATGGTCGTCCGGTAAAATACTGCATCTCGGACTGGGAATATGAAACCATAGATTGCGATTGTAACGAATTATACAGGTGAGTAATATGGAAGTTTGGAAAGTTATTAAAAAATTAGAGAAACTTGCGAAAGAGAACCCGGAGCAGGAAATTACGATTGAAACTGGCAAGCATCATTCGTATAAATGTCCGCACTGTGGCAAAGAAGCCGCTTGGGTACAAGAACTTGCAACGTGTAAACTTAGCGATGCTATTATTTATGAGGGCTTTGATGGGGCAATCGTAATTGATACAGAATGAGGTTGAATTATATGGAGATTTCAGATGTTTTCGGTATGATATTTACACTTAGTCTTTTTGCGATTGTAGTATTGTTCGAGATTCATGGCTTCATAGTGTTTGCCATTCCAAATGGCCTCTTTGTTTCTGCTATATATTTGCTGGGATGTTTGGCTGGCGATTCTCTTGTTGGTGCGCTTATAACTTTGCAATAATAGGAGGCAAAAATGATTAAGAAACGTATTACATTGTCGGACTGGACGTACATCGGCAAGTATAATAACTGCGTTGATTGGGCGCGAGGGCTTTGCGACTACTATCTCATCTTAGATGATGATAAAGCACTATATAGAAAGCAAGAAATTAAAACTTGGTTCTATGTAATTATATTTATCCCGGTTTGTTTAATCAACCTTATTCTCTGCATTATTGATGGCGGCTTGGTAGAATTTGAGATTCCTTACAAAACTACCGACAAGACTTTCCTCGGTATGCAAAAAGACGAAGGTATTGTAAGTACAGCAACTTTTGGTATTTCTTACGAGAGGGCCAAAGAAGTCTGGAATAAATACGACAAAGGGGCAAGATGGAGATTTATAGAGAGGTAATTGATGCTGTCATCAGCTTACTTGTCCTTGGTGGACTTGTAGGGCTTGTCTATGTAGGATTTAGTGTCGTTGTCGATATTTTTGAGTGGCTGTGGCCGTTTTGAGGTGATAACGTAAATGGAAATATATGAAAAGATGAGACAACTTCTTTGGAGAAGAATGTCGGAAATGCTCTTGAATGGTGTTTCTGTATCTGATACCGTAGATGCACTTCTTGGTGACATCACTGTGGACGTTTATCACAACCTGTATTCAGCAAAAGATATGGAAGAAATTTCACATCCGTATAAACGAGATTACGGTCATTACTTTTTAGATAAAATTTGACTTTTGTGTAAGAAAAAATAACGTAGGTGCGTTAAATTTTAAGGAGAAATTGTAAAAATGAATGAATCTAAGACTGTAGACATTCATAGAGGACGTTTTGTATGTCCGGGCTGTGGAAGTTTGGAAATGCTATTCAATAAAGATGGTGTTCCAAATAATTACTGTGGAAGATGCGGCCAGAAGTTAAACTGGTTTGACAAAAACCATAAGCCTATTTATGAATTGAAACTGTAAAAGAGACATATATGAAAAAGAATCCAGATAGTCTTCTATACTACATTTGGAGAACAAAACAGTCTACACCAGACAGAAGTTATGCAATTCATCTATTAAAACTTGGTTATGGAATCACTGTTTATCGTGGAAGTATTCGTGGTGACAGTCGCATTGAAGATTGGATGAGATATTTGCCAAAGAAAACTAGGTTATACTATTGTATTCAATATGAAGCAATGGATGTAAACACAATTATTGGTGAAATTTGGGACAAACATCGTAATTGTTGGGCTTACTGTCGTATGCCAGCAACAAAAGAGGTAAAATATCTAAAGAATTATAGAGTGGAGTAAAATGTCGTATTACGTTTATCGGTATATGCACCCGGATTACCCTTGGTTATACGTTGGCAAGGCGGCAAATCTAAAAACAAGAATATATCAACACGATATGTGTAAAACTGACAATATATCGCGTGAATATGAGACGTTGTTACACGAAAGCGTAGTGTATTATCTTGAGCTTGCAAATGAAGTTCAGGGTGATTATATTGAAAAGTTGCTTATTGACAAATATAAACCGTTTCTCAATAAAAAAGATAAAGTCGATGGTGAATCACCGATTGAATTTACGCTTCCTAAATGGAGGCGGTTCATTCGTAGGTGCGATGTTAATGCAAATTTCAATAATAGCTGTGGCACTTTGCTTAAAACACTCGCGAAAGAGCAACAGGATGTTGACGAGAAGATTTCAGAAGCAAAACGCACGTTATCTGATAAGCGTACAGCTCTGTCGGCTATTTTAAGAGATATTACAGATACTACGTCTATTTACGACAATGCGAGCATAGATTCTGTGAATAGTGTAGCGTCATGCCCAGTTGAAGATATGTATAGAATTGATAGTGACGAAATTATCATGTTCTATAAAAAATACGAATCGACACCTATCCGGTTTTTATCTTATGGTTACGACAGCTTTGGAAAAAGAGAGTTGTTCACTATAACAAAAGACGGAATTATGACACCGGATGCAAAAGCACCGACACCTCTTGATTCGCCGCTGTTCCCAATTACGTTTGTGATTCCTGTGTATTTTGGCAAATGGTTCCCGAATAACGTGATTGGTTGGTCGATGCTAAAGGAAATATACGTTAGCAAAATTAAGGCCGCAAATGACGATTTAAAAGATAGAAAACGTACGATAGACAGTCTTATTGAATATGTTAGCAAACATCATAACGTAGATGACGGAAAAATTAACTATATCGGGCGTGATAATAACAACAATGAATATTGGTTATGGTATCAAACCTACGTTTGTGAAGGAGTCATAGATGGCAAAACTTGCGATGTGCGTTATACTGACTTTGAATATCGCATGAACAATAAAATAGTTCGTGAATACGAACAGTCAAACCGTAAACTAGCAGAGATTTCTTTGGACGATATTATCAAAGTAGTTACTAATTTACCGGACGATATAGTATGGTACTCCGATACAGACGGTAGAATGATGAGAAGCGACACAAGGGATAAACTTGTAAAAAAAGTATTACAAATTGAATCCACAATCCAAGCCGTTAAAGCAAAAACTACAACATCGCAAATGCAGATACAAGTAGAGAAATACGATATACACGAAAAACAGGCGCGTGGTATTGCAACTGCACATAAAAACGGAGTTAAGTTCGGCAGACCAGCAGCACAGTTTCCAGATGGATGGGAACAGACCTATAAGGCATGGAAGGACGGTCAGATTACAGCAACGGCAGCAATGGACAGTCTGAACCTGAAGCGCACTACCTTCTATAAGCTGGTCAAACAGTATGAAGATATGAATAAGAACGGAGATGAGTCTTAAATGAACACACCTATTATTAGCCCTTGGTTTTTCTATTTCGCTGGAATTGCAGATACACTCCGATTTAGTTTAATTGCTTTTGGATGCACAGCAATCTTTTTGGCGACTATTCTATTGTGTAGTACACTCGATGAGCGCGGAAGCAATCTGGTAAAGCCATCTATTAGATGTATCATTATCGGTATCGTTGTTACTCTTCTTGGTCTTTTCTGCCCGTCAGAAGATACTTGCTATAAGATTGCTTTAGCAAAGTACGCAACACCGCAGAATATTCAGGCCGTTACAGAGTATGTTGAAGATACTACATCTAGTGTTACTGATGGTATAAGTGATGCCATTAAGGATATTATGGACTACAGCGTTGACCGAATCTATGATATTCGTAATAATCAGAAAGTCGGTGATGATGAATGAGCTATGAATTTTTAATGCACAATGTAATTCCGTTTTGCATGGGAGTATACATCGGAGATAAATTGCTCGATGCAAAGTTTGTAGATGCTATATTTGGTGGGTGTGTACTTCTTGTCGCTGTTGCACTTGCAGGAAAGGGGATTATCTAATGAATATTTATACCATTTTGTGCGTTATTCTTGCATCGTACAGTGGTTACTTCGGCTACCACAAGAAGTATGATGGCGTAGCAATTTCTTGGATTCTTATTGTTTTGATTCTTGGATTACAGTGTATTGGAGTAATCTAAATGAGATTATATAAATGTCACGCGGTATATTACCATAACTATGAAGATTGGTTTGGTAAAGAAGTGAACATAGCTGAATACGCCACGTTATTCGACTTGGAGCCATTTATAAAGAGATGCAACAAAGATATTTCAGAGGTAGTGCTATATACTGGGAGAGATTGGGAAGTAACAGAAGTTACTATCCGATGTGTCACCAGACAGCATGAAACATTAGACATCAGTTTGAAATATCACGATAATTTAACAAGGCATGAT
>CAKUYO010000065.1 GCA_934716995.1 uncultured Bacteroidales bacterium
ACGATGCAAAGGTAGAAAGGGAGAGTGAAGTCTTTTTTCGTAGCAAGAAAAAAGTTTCAAAAAAGTTGTTTTTTGAGTGATTTTTACATAAAAAGCCTTATTTTTGCATATGAATAAAACAAAGTAAAACAACAATTTTAAAACAAATAACATTATGACTAAAAACAACGATCAAACTACACCTCACGACTATCCCGTTTGCAAACATCACGACTGCCCTATGGCAACCACATGCTTGCGCCAAATTACCTACACCACTCTGATTGAGAATGAAGAGTATCTGCGTCTGATTAATCCTACAAAATGCAGCAAAGACGAAGCGTGCAAATACTATAGAGATAAAAAGCCCATAGTATTTGCCAGAGGCTTCACAAACTTCAAAAAGCACATGTATCCTGAGCAGTACGACAAGTTTATGACAACCCTCATTTTCCACTTCGGACGCAACCAATACTACAAGCGCAGGCGTGGCACCATCCTTCTTCCTCCAGAGGAGCAAAAGGTGATAAGATTGATACTCGAAAAGGTTGGAGCTGACCCAAAAATGGACTTCGATAGCTACGAAGAACAAATCAATTGGAATGCCTGATTTATGCCATGTAAGTACCCTTTCTGTACCACCTAAGTGTTACTTCTGTACCACATAAGTGAAACTCCAGTACCACCTATGTGAAACTCCAGTACCAGTTAGGTGGTATAAAAGTGGTACTGAGTAAGGATATACATTAACATTAAATCAAGAAAGTAATTGGGTAAAATGCAAGAAGCAATAAAAAAGGTATGGTCGTTGCTCATTCCGGCTATGGAGACGGAAGCTGACAGCGGCGCATGGTCTATAATGCCGGCAGCCGTAGGCTTCCTGCTACTTATCGACGAGCTGACACCACACCACATATTGGAACCGACAAGCCCGAGGGCATGCGCTCGCACCTGTCGAAGACGGCTATGCCGGCCATTGCCGAAAGCAAGCAACAGATTAATTGAAAAAAATAAGGAATTTGAAGGCTACAAATCAAAAGCTTACCGATGTCCTGCTGGAGTGTGGACTTGCGGTTATGGACATACACGCAAAGTTACAGCCCATACCTCCTGTACTCCAGCAAAAGCTGAAGAATGGCTTTTTGACGATCTTATGCCAATTGAGATATTTCTTTCGGCATCTCCTCATTTTACGAAGACTCAAGGACGTTTCGATGCCTGTGTAGACTTTTGTTTTAACCTTGGTCTCGCAACCTTCCGTAAGTCCACACTCTATCGACTTATTCTTCAGTCGGCTACAGTCGAGGCTATTCTAAACCAGTTTAGCCGCTGGATTTATGCAAATGGTAAACCTTTAGAAGGTTTAAAGAAACGCCGAGCTTTCGAGTGCCAATGTTGGCAAGAATAAAGAATAAAAACACTAAAAAACCGCCCTTCATCCTCGCGGACCAAGAGCGGCAATAACATTTTAAATACTTTACAGAATATGTCTTCTAATAAAATACTTTGCAAAGGTACAATATTTTTTTTGTGTTTGCAAGTTTTACTCCCTTTTCCATATTTCTTCATATTCCGTAGAATCCTTTGTCTTGTGAAATACGATAGGCTTGTCGTTGCGGTCATAGTATAATATGGCATGCTTCTTATCTTTGTCAATCCATTCTACGTCGATATTCCATGAATCTCTGTTATAGTAATCGCTAAAACAGATACGATTGTTTGGATCATCATTCCGATGTCCCATCGTACCCTTACCATAAAGATATAGTTGGCCGTCCTTGCGCTTAACAATTAAACGAAAAGGACTAACTGAATATTTGCCGCTCGGCGCTATCTGCAAGAGATACCACACGATGCCATTCGACTCATTCGTTTCCAGCTCGTCCGACTCCCATTCGCCAAACAGCGCTTTCTCTACCTTGTAGTAGCCGTAGTCTTCTTCCTCACAGCTCGTCACACTCGCGCCCACAGCAAGCAGCATGGCTGCCATGAGCAAAAAACTGAAAATCTTTTTCATACATTGATATTTTTATACGTTAGTACTTTTGTAGGTTTATATTTTTTTTAATTACCGGATGAACCTGAAGAAACAGATATGTTTTTTATATCATTAGTCTTCTCCATGCGAAGGCTCCCGTCATCCGGCTCATCCGATAACTGTTCACACCCTGTCGGCAGCGGTCAAATGGAGACTTAAAGGTAGACAGGCACACGGAGGCTTTGACATTTTCCACGGTAGGCACAATGCGCTTGCCGTAGGATTTTTATTCTTCGGGCAGGAGCACCACACCGACACGAACCTTTGCGCCACAATGAGGGCAGAAGGTGGTGGTGTTAACTGTAGGCTCTGCGTCGGGGAGCTGAACAGCGGTATCGTTGATGCCGAGAACTTCCGTATCTGTTGAATCGGAATCTTTTTCTTGCGTTTGCCCCATTGTGTCTGTTTTTTTTTCTTCAGCAGCGTCTGATGCGCCCCAGGAGTCTGATTCGTCTAATATAGTTGAGTTCGTATGTTCTTTCTTTTTTTCTTCATCCAAATCATAGAAGAACTCGCGAGGGTCAACACCCAAGCCTTTTGCCAAGGCAAGCAATGTGCTTGTCTTCGGGTTGTTGCCAATACTTTTCTTTATATTCTGTTGCGCTACGCCTGTAGCTTCGGCAGCTTTAACAAGAGTGATGTCGTGCTCGTTGAGATAACGCAGCACATCAAGTACTATATTCATAATTATTATATTTTTGTATTATCCGTATGCAAAGATAATACTTTCCTATTATTTCTGCAAGAAAAATTCAACAAATCTAATATTTTTGTATTGTTTTGTATTATTTCTTTAAGATATATCTTTTTTCTGTATATTTTTGGGAGAAAAATGAGTTGGAATATAAGTACTTACTGGTGCTTTAATTATTCTTTCACCCCTATAAATAGCTAATAATCAATGTTTTAGCCGACATACCGCTCTGTAAAAGTTCACCCAAAAGGAGCACCTAAATAATTGATAATTAGAGCAATCGCATCCTTAAACTTCACCCCGAAACCTTGATTCTGAAGCAAGACTGCCCGCCGCACTGAGGAACTTTGGGCGTGCCCGCCTGGGTGATCGGCTGGAAATATGCGGCCGGCACCACCTGGGAGCACCACCACTAACACCAGAGAGGCACCATCAGCACCAGAGAGGCACCACCAGCACCATAGAGGCACCACCAGCACCATAGAGTAGCACCACCAACACCAAAAAACGGCCATATAAAAATGTATATAATCATATATATATTTGTAAACAAGTGTAAACAAACTATATGTAATTGTAGATAAACGTTAAAAACAAATGTGTTTGATAACTTTTTAATCGAAAAATTTGGCAATAACAAATTTATATAATACGCTTTGCAAGCGTAAACATAAAACTATAATATAAAGCGGGTGGCAACCGTAAAAAATTCAGCATTAAAAGTAACCATACACAACCTGCCCGAAGGCATGGGGCCGTTGGCGTGGTGTTTGCGGGAGCGGAAAACGGCGCTCCACACATATCGTTAGCCGCTGCCATTTCCGTGTCATTGGGCATTGCCATTCAGAACATACCCGAAGGCGCCATCATCTCCATGCCCATGCGGGCGGCAGGCAACAGCCGATTGAGATCGTTCGTGTTAGGCTCGCTGAGCGGAGTGGTGGAACCAATAGGAGTCATTGCCGTACTGTTGCTTGCCTCACTCATTATGCCCGCCCTACCCTACATGCTCGCCTTTGCAGCTGGCGCCATGTTCTATTTGGTGGTGGAGGAGCTGATACCTGAGGCCTCAAGCGGCCAGCACAGCAACCTCAGCACCATATGCTTCGCCATTGGTTTCGTGCTGATGATGGTACTTGATGTGGTGATGGAGTAAAAAAGAAAGATAATAACAAGAGAAAAAATAACAAAACATAAATTTCACAGCTTTTAGTTAAAGATTATCAACAAATGGTGCTCAAAACATCGAAACAATTACAAAACAGATATCTTTGTGGTGTAAATGACACATCGATTATACATACACCATAATGCCCTTCGTTTATAGTGAGTTGTCCAACCACCCCTTTTGCAGACAACTTATTATTAACGAATAAAATATTTAATGGGCTTAATCATATTATATTTTTTAGGTGCTCTGTCACTATCCTTTTTGTGTTCCGTCCTTGAGGCGGTACTTCTATCCACTCCTATGTCGTTTATCTCGATGAAGGAGACCAGCGGCAATAAGACTGCCACTTTGATGAAACAGTATAAGAACAACGTGGACCGCCCCGTAGGTGCCATTCTTTCGCTCAACACCATTGCCCACACCATCGGTTCGGCAGGTGTCGGCGCGGAGTCGATGAAGCTCTTCGGCGAGGAATACTTCGGATTGATATCAGCCATTCTGACGCTATTGATTCTTGTGCTTTCAGAAATCATCCCCAAGACCATTGGAGCATCTTATTGGCGTTCGCTCGCCATGCCGTCGACAAAGATCATCCGCGTACTCATCTTCATCACCTATCCGCTGGTTCTGCTCTCAGAGCTAATCACAAAGGTGTTCACACCGAAGAATCATCAGGCTTCTGTGAGCCGCGAAGAAGTGTCGGCGATGGTTGACGTAGGCACCACGGAGGGCATCTTCCGCGAATCGGAAAGCAAGATCATAAAGAGCTGCATCCGTCTGGCGAGTGTGAAGGCACGCGAGGTGATGACTCCATCCATAGTAGTAGAAACAGCTAACGTGAACCTTACCATCAAGGAGTTTTACGAGCAGCAGACATGGAACTTCTCGCGCATACCGGTATACGACAAGAGCAAGGATTACATCATCGGCTATGTGCTGAAGGACATGGTGCTGAAGGAATTGTCAGACGACAAGTTCGAGACAAGACTCTCCAACCTTATGCGCCCCATCCTTTCCTTCAACGAGGACGATTCGGTGTATCAGATTTGGGAGAAGATGCTGGAGAAGCGCGAGCATATCTCAATCATCCTTGACGAATACGGCTGTCTGCGTGGCGTGGTGTCGATGGAAGACGTCATAGAGACCATGACTGGCGTGGAAATCGTGGATGAGGATGACGTGGCTGTGGACATGCAGGCTTTCGCCAAGGAAAAGTCGCGTAAGATGTCGCAAAGGTAAAACAACAAGACACGGTAGTTATTATGTTCGTTGGTCTCGCCATAATGATAGTTGCCGATGAGGCTGCTTAAGACAAAGAGCCATATCATCACAGCCACAAAGTTTGCTTCATGACAAAGGAAGTTAAATTCAATAATTTTTGTCAAACACAATCATATTTTATTTAATATAATTATACCTTTGAGCAATTATTTATAATCTAAAGGATAACATTTTTATTAAATTAGACAAAAAATATGAGAAAAGATTTTGAAAGCCATGTTGTCAGCAACCATAATAAGGCAGGCATTCTGGGACTACTCGTCACATTAGGCATCGTGTTTGGCGACATCGGAACATCACCCCTATATGTGATGAAGGCCATCCTCCATACAGGCGAAACAATCAACGAAAACACTATTCTTGGGGCATTGTCCTGCATCATCTGGACACTCACCCTACAGACCACCATTAAATATGTATGCGTGGCTCTACGAGCCGACAACAATGGCGAAGGAGGCATTCTTGCCCTCTATGCCTTGCTGCGCCGACTCAAGAACAAGTGGATTTACATATTGGCCATTATCGGTGCAAGCACCTTGTTGGCTGACGGAATCATCACCCCAGCCATTACGGTTACCACAGCCATCGAAGGACTCGAAAGCATCAGTCCTGAGCTTCCGGTCATCCCAATTACACTTGCCATTATCACCATCATCTTCTTCGTGCAGCGCTTTGGCACCGAAAGCATAGGCAAGTCGTTTGGAGTGTTCATGCTGCTATGGTTCCTGCTGCTGGGCGTGACGGGAGCTGTCAGCATCACGTCTTACCCTCTGATACTCAAAGCCTTCAGTCCCTATTACGCTATTGCTCTGCTGGCACAATCACCTGAATGGTTCTTAATCCTAGGCGCTGTATTTCTCTGTACCACCGGTGCTGAGGCTCTCTACTCCGATTTGGGACATTGTGGCAGGAAGAACATAACCATCAGCTGGGGTTTCGTAAAGACCATGCTCATTCTCAACTATCTAGGACAGGGAGCATGGGTGCTGAACCATGTGCCGACAGCATTGTCCGTGAATCCATTCTTTTCCATCATGCCGCAGAGCCTACTGTTCTTCTCCATCATCATGGCCACGGGTGCGGCAATCGTTGCCAGTCAGGCACTTATCAGCGGCACCTTCTCCATATTGAGCGAAGCCATGAACCTGCACTTCTGGCCCCGCATGCGAATCAAGCATCCTACCCATGTAAAGGGACAGCTCTATATCCCGATGATCAACCTTGCCATGTACATCGGCGTGGTTATCATCATCCTGCTCTTTCGCGACTCCTCGCACATGGAGGCAGCCTACGGACTCGCCATCACCATCACCATGCTGATGACCACCCTTCTGCTCGGTTTCTACCTGCACAGCAAGGGCGTGTCGCGAGTCCTCACGATATTGTTTTTGGGCGCATACTGCACCATCGAGGCCATCTTTCTGGCAGCCAACCTGTCGAAGTTTCTCGCAGGAGGATGGTGTACGATGCTCATAGGCGGCATCCTGTTCCTTATGATGTATGTATGGGTGAGAGCCATGAAGATACGCCGACATTATGTCAGCACCAAACCGCTGGATGACTATTATCAGATTATCTCTGACATAAAGGCCGACGAGAGCATCCCCAAGTACGCCTCCAATCTTGTCTATGTAAACCATGCCAACCAGGAAGGTACCGTAGACGACAAACTGCTCTACTCAATCATCAACAAGCAGCCTAAACGTGCAGACCATTACTGGCTTATCAACATGGAGTTTGCCGATACACCAGACACATTGGAATACAGCTGCGAAACCCTTGTGCCCGACACGCTTTACAGCATAACAATGCACATAGGTTTCCGCATAGAACCACGTGTGAGTCTATATCTTCGACAAGTGGTGGAAGACCTTGTGGCAAACAAGATGGTAGATTTAAGAAGCACCTATCCTTCGCTTCGCAAAAACGGAATACCTGGCGATTTCCGATTCATCATCATTCATCGCGTATATTATCCGGAGAGTTCCGACAACCGCCAGCAGAACCTGCTGATGACTTTCTACGCTCTTATCAGCAAGATAGGCATCGACGAGCCTAAGGCATTGGGTCTCGACACTTCTATGGTGGTGGTAGAACGTGTGCCGCTAATAATCGACCAAAGCAATAGAAGCGTCAGGCGCATCACGCAAATTGCTGAAGAAAAGTAAGTCCTGCCACAAAATCTTCTTGTCCACCATACAAATATTGTCCAAAGAGTAAAAACCTGTTACAAAATAAAAAAGGTATGCAACCGCTTGTCGTTTCGTGGACACCTTCCGACTGAAGGACTTTGTCACAGCCATCGGCAAGAAGACGCAGGATGCTTTTTTTATTTCCTCTCATATAAATGAACTTGCATTCATTTTGTATTGTCTTCGTTTTGCACTATCTTTGCACACATGAAGAAGATACTTTTTTTACACGGATTCTTCGCCACGGGTAGTTGTCCGATGGCGAAGGCATTGAAAGAGGCATTCGAGGGGACGGCGGTGGTGCAGACTCCCGACTTGCCTTTGCATCCCAAGAAGGCGTTGAATGAAATACGTTCTATTATAAACAAAGAGCAGCCCGACTTGCTTCTTGGCAACAGTTGCGGAGCGTTCCTTGCCCAAATGTTAGCTCCTACAGTCGGCATCCCTGCCTTGCTGGGTAATCCGTATTTCATGATGACGGAGTTTCTGAAGGAGCGCATCGGTGAGCATGAATACAAGGCACCGAGAAGAGACGGTAATCAGAGACTGGTGATTGACGAGGCGCTGATTGAAGAGTTTGCGGAGCTGGAAGCCGTGCAGTTTGACCATTGCAACCCATATTATAAGGATCGTGTGTGGGGACTTTTTGGTGA
>CAKUYO010000066.1 GCA_934716995.1 uncultured Bacteroidales bacterium
TTCTTTAATGGTAAAGAAGGACGGGATGATTTTAGAAAACTCTCCTTTTGGCTAAAGGGAGACGGAGGGATTCGAAAAACGATACTGCAATGAGGAACCAAAATAAAATTAAACACCATCGTATCCCTAAGAACTCAAAGATCTGCGTCATCAGCGAAATCCGCGTGCCCTTAATCCCCCAGACCGCATTGGTTTAAGATATCTGTGCAATCTGTGGGACATTAGATAGAATAAACTCCTCATTCGAGTGGCGACAAGTGCAGAGCGATACTGCAATGAGGACCCCAATATAACTTTTTCAAAAAACTGATAGGCGTAACTACTTGTAATATAGTTGGGACGCTGTATTGGTGATATACTTTTTGTCAAGTACTACTTTCTAAGGATAAGAAGTTATACTTCAAGAGCAAAGTAAGTACGACTTCATTGGCAAGTTAATTATATAACGTAATCTGTTTTTTATGGATTTAGAAAAGATGACAAAAGAACAAATTGTTGCATATCAACGTGCAGATACAGCAATAGCAGAATATATAAAAGAACTAACGACTTCTGGCAATATAAAGGAATATACCTTTGATGAAACCAGAGACTCTGCTATAGAATGTGCTAAGCAAAATATAGAGGCTTCATCTCTTACAGAACGAGAGAAACATGTGGCAAAAGAGAGTGTAAATAAAGCTGTACATGATATAGCTCAAATGTTTAAGGACGGGATGATTCATTCTGGGAGAATAATTAAAAAGCAATGAAACCATATAAGTTAACTGATTATAAGCACTTATTTTTCCTGTCTGGTGAAAAAAGGGCAAGTATGGTCCGCAAAATATTTGACTATTGTACTTATGAGGAAATTTTGTATTATATAAAGAATACACCTGCCTCTTTAAAAGGAATATTTAAGTATAGTTTGCGATACTTGAAGTGTACATCGTATAGCCAAGTTTATAAGCAGCCTATAGGTTGTTTAAAAGAACCTTTGGATTACATTGGACTATTAGCTTATATCTTTCCGCTGTTTAGAGTAGAGATAAATGACTTTATTAAAAAACGTGAGCAGTATGTGCGAAATTATCTATTAGGAAATTATGATTTGTGTTCACAGATTATAGAAGAAATTAATTTAAATGATGGCTATTCTGCATGGGCAGCAATAAATACAATTAAAATAGCAGGACTTCAAGGCGGGTTAGATAAAAGTTTGGAGGTTTTGAATATACTATATGAACAAGGTTTGGAACCATTGATGAAGAAAACCTGTGAATCTGCGCAAGATACCGCTTCTGTAGAAACCTCAATGGATACATTTTTGGAAAAAAAATATCTTGAGGACATAAATAAATATTCAAATAAGAAATGGCAAAAAGATTTTCTTACAGCACATTATTATCCATTTAAAAATGTTGAATCTGGCACTTGGATGAGTTATGATTTAAAATCTTCTATAGTTGACTTATATGTCAATTTTATATACAATATTGGTGCAATTGTTAACGAGTATCGTACTAGTGCCCAGTTGAATAAATATCTATTGACTATTATGGGGGCTGTAGAGGATGATATGTTGCGAAAAAAAACAGCTTTTCTAAACTTGTGTGAATTTGAAAATTCAGAACAGCGAAAATCATTGTTGGATTTGTTCTCTTTGGATAAAACTATATATGATACCAAAAATATAGAGCTATATTTTAAAGAATATCCTTATGATATTGATTTATTATTTGAGTATGTAATCTATTTGGTTAGAAACCATAAGAAAGATATAGGCTTGTTTCATGAGAAATCATTGTTCTCAACGATAGGTTTATTGCTATACGACTATCTAAAAGGAATAAATAAAGTGACGAACTTGAATAAGCTAAAGATGATAAGCTTTTCAAATCCGACTTTGCTTTGCTTTCGCCAACTTTATATAATTACGGAAAATATCGAAAAAGGAAATTTGGCAGTAATATCTGATCGTTATTGGTTTTATTCTTATGGCATAAATTATTTCGATGCAGTATTTTATGCAGATAAATCTATACGTAAGCAATTCTTGCAAACTCATAACTTCTTTTTGGTAGACCAAATAAATAGTTGCAAATTGTTGAATTCGAATGTTCTTAGACAAATTATTGTTCTAGAGAGTTTTAAAGATTCAGAAGATGTGGTCAATCTATTATTGGATTACTACCAGGAGCAACTTGTACCATATTATTTGAAAGGAGCTATTTTAAGTACAGTGTTCGCTGTTTTAATAAATTTGGGTAAGTATAAAAAAGCCATCTCGTTATATGTTGATAATAAATTAAACTATCCTAATATTAATATCTTTATAGATGTCAATAAAATTGAAAGGATCTTTACGAGAACTTTAGCTGCAAGTTTAAATGCACCCTTGGATTTATCAATATTTTATTCTTTAATAAATGCTAAACAACCTAAACTCTTGTCTAGTGTTTTAAGACATTTGAATCAACTGGGTGTGAAGAAACCTTCTGAAATTATAATCCATGATGGTGACTTGAAAATTAAATATTTCTTGGAAAATGTAGTAGATTTAAATATATTAACAACAATTCCTTTGATTTTTCCAGAACCTTCGCAGCCAATAGAGGAACGAGTAAAAATCATAGACAATTTAAAAAATGTTTATGGAGATAGTGACAAGAAGTATTCAATTGAAAGAAACTCGCTTGTAAGAAAGTTAGGCATAATGAATATGCTAAAGACAGTTGATGCTAGTAAAATAGATGTCGACGAGAATATGCTCAAGCGGCATGAATTAGCCTTTGGGAAAGAAATTTTTGAATTATACAATGGAATTCCTGCCGATTTGATGGTATATAAAGATGCTGTAGCATATAAGGCATTGTTCCCTGGTGAAAGGGAGGAGAATTTATTGAAAGAAGATAAAGAGCAAAAAACAAAAGTTTCTTATCGTTATTTGATTTTCATTAGATTCTTTTTGTATCTAAGAGATGAGTTCTTGTTGAATGACAATGCTGGTTTAGACTATTATCTTAGTAGTAGGGTTAGACATGGAACAATTGCCAATCAATTACGTTTTAATTTCCAAGATTTAAAATTAACAACGAGAAAAGGTATTTCTGGAAACTATGATATGAACTTATATTGGGTCGATGAAATCTTTCATTTGGAAGGTGAGGAACATGTAAAATGCATGGAGGCTTTTCTCTTGTTTACACAACATGTTGATGAGATAATAAATGACCTGAACAAAAATAAAATACAAGTAAAAACAGAAAAGCATAATACGGAACTACTTGCATGTTTTGATTTTTCTAATGACAAAATAAGTGATGCAATACTTGAGACATACATAGATAATGATGGATTAAGCTATGAGTTAATTTTAGATGAGGTTTTCAAAAAACTTTGGGAAATAACGGAAACATGCTTTCCTGTTGTAGTATCAGCAGTTTCTGAGACAGAAACAAGACTAAAGCACGAATTAGATTTATTATATCGGAATGTAAAAGCTTGTGTTTCTGCAAACACTGAGGGATGGCATCTGTTTGAAACAACCTTTGGTCGGTGCTTAACTCATCTTCATGAAGATATAAAATTGGTGTCTCAATGGTTTAAGAGGAAACAGCAACAAAATGAAAATTTTCAAATGCAGCAACTCTTGGATGCTTCTGTAGAGGCGATAAATAAGGTGCGCTCAAATCATTTGACTTTTGAACTTCAAATTTCTTCCAATTCTTTCTTTAAAGGAAAGTATTTGATAGTTCTTTTTGATTTGTTCCATAATATCTTTAATAATGTCGTTGATTATTTTGACAAAAAAAATGAGACACCAACGTGTGAGGTTGTGGTGAATGAAGAAGGAAAAATGTTGAATATTCAAGTTTCAAATCTGATTCGCGCAAAAGATATTCCTGATGCAGAAAAGAAAATTAGCAATTATAAAGGTTATCACAATGGACAAAATAAACAATCTCGTTCAAGATTAGAAGGTAAATCAGGATTATATAAAATAGATACGATCGTCTATCATCAATTGATGGGAGAAGGTAATGTGTTCACCCCATTGGTTAGAGATAATCAGTTTGTGGTATCTATAAGTATTTACAAATTAAATATGGTAAGCGATGTTCAAGATATTATTGATTGAAGATAATCATTTTAAGGAGCAGGAAGTAATTCAGTTCCTTTCTGCCACGTATAATACTCAAATTATAGTTGAGGTAGCATATTCTTATCAGAGTGCAATGATCAAAGCTTCGTCAGAGGAATATGATTTTATGATTGTGGATATGTCAATTCCTAAATATGACGAGAGTAGAGGTGGTGAGAATCGCACGTTGCCTACGGGTGGTGAGTTAATTATTAATACACTTTTTGATATGGGTATTTTGTCAAAGAGTATAGTCCTCACTCAGTATGATATATTTAATGAGGAGACCATAAACACCATAGATGAGCGTTTAAAAACAGATTGTGGGGAGGTTTATATGGGCTACATTAAATATAACAGTAATGAGGATGAGTGGAAAAATCAGTTACAAACAAAAATAGACAAGTTATGTTATCGATATTAATTATAGACGATACGCCTGGAAAAATAGAAATTTTGAAGAATTTTATTTTTTCGAATTTTGATGAGATTCATGAATCAGATATTGATGTGGCCAGTACGACCAATGATGGCTTGAATGCAATATGTCGTAAACAATATGATTTGGTTCTTTTAGATTTGTTCATTCCAAAACGCAAAGGTGAAAAAGAATCACCTAAATATGCGGCAGAATTATTGGAACTAATCAATGAATTGGAAAATGTTAAAACTCCAGCTCATATCTTGGGAATAACACGAATGACTGAGATCCCTGCAGAATTTCAAGAAACATTCAGTAATGAACTTTGGGCGTTGTTAAAGTATGGTGAAGATTCTAGCGCCTGGGAAGATAGGTTGGAAAGAAAATTGGCCTATTTGATTCGTTCCAAAATGCAACTTATAGACAATCCTGATTACAATTATGATGTTGCGGTCATTAATGCTTTACAAGAAAAAGAGAATGAGATGATTCGTTGCTGGGATGATTGTGATTGGCAAGAAGTAAAAGGGATACCAGATGATACGGTTACATTTTATGAGGCAGTATTGGAAAAAGAAGGTCGAAAAATTCGTTGTATTACAGCTTATGCAGATAGAATGGGAATGGTAGCAACTGCAGTATTGACAACGAAGGTCATTAATTATTTTCGTCCTCGGTATGTCTTTATGACAGGAATATGTGCTGGAATCTCTAAAGAAAAGGCTAATTTTGGAGATGTAATTGTAGCAGAGAGTGTTATAGATGGTGCAAGTGGCAAATATGCGAACAAGGGAGAAGAACATATTTTTGTGCCAGATTATAAGGTGATAAACACTCCTGCTGGTTTCTTAAATAAAATACGCAAGTTGAAAGAGGATAAGAATTTGATGGAGAAAATTCGGAATATGAACCGTCCGAAGGTTGTAAATCCAGATCATACTTTGAAGGTTATAGTTGGGCCAGTTGCTTCTGTGCCAGCTGTAGTTGCAGACAAGCAAGTTATAGAATCGTTAAAAGGACAGGAACGAAAACTCTTAGGCTTGGAAATGGAAGCGTATGGTATGTATTATGCAGTAGAACATTCTATGAAACCGCATCCTCTAATTGTTGCATCTTTAAAATCTGCAACAGATTTTGCAGATGCAAACAAGTCAGATGATTACCAACAATATGGGGCGATGACTTCTGCGGAATTACTCTATCATATCATCTTGAAGGAACTGGATTTTGGGAGATAAAAAGGTATATCACCATTGCAGCATAAGGCTTTACCACATAATGTATTTATCCTTTGCATCCGAATTCTTAAATGTCAGAATCATGGAAACAAAGGAATACTATCTAAAATGTATATTTATGATGATTGAAATAGAAGATCCTGATTTTGTTGCCTCTTGGCAGAAAGTTGAGGAGGCTCTAAAGCGTCTTGATGAAAATCTGGTGGAACGTTTGTTCTCTAAGAAACATGCGTCCTTGGCTGATTTTCACCAAGCTCTAATAAAAGAGTTGGAACTAAAGGCTACTGCCTTGGAATCTACTGTGGCTTCTTTGAAGGACGAGAGTAAGGCAATAATGCAGGAAACCTTAAAAATCAAGTCTGAAACAAAGAAACTTCGTGAGGAAAGAGAACGGATGAATGAAGAATTGTTGCAGAAAAAGCATGAGCTAGACCTGTTGAAAGCTACCTCTTACCCGCATGAAAGATGAGGATAAGGATTATAAGTCTATGTTTCCATGTTATGGTGTTAAAAAATAGATGAGGTGAAACAGTGTGCTTAGCAATCCTTCACTCTAAAGATAATGCAAATGAGCGCAATGAAAGCTGACTTTCAAATTGCCGAGTGCAGCTTATCTTCTACAATAACGATACAAAATATAAAAAACTGATAGGTGTAACTACTTGCAATATAGTGGGGATGCAGTATTGGTGAGATATACAATTATTCATTGATTATGAAAGAATATAAACTAAACTTTGAAGGGTATTGGAGAGACATCAATAAAGGTGGACTTCCTTCCTACTCTGGAATTTATTTTGTATATAGGTGCATTTATAATGCTCAAAGTAATTCTGTTGAGTTGGTTGATATAATATATATCGGTCAAGCAGATAACATTCATGATAGACATAATAATCATGAAAAGTATTCTGAGTTCTCCTCACTGCTTTTGCAAGGTCAAGAGTTGTGTTACTCTTGTGCTCCTTTAGATGAAGACCGTGATTTGGTAGAAAATGCTCTTATCTTTGCTCAAAAACCTGTTTTAAACGAACAAGGCAAGTATAATTATAACTATACAGAAGCACATATCGTCTCTGCTGGTGCATGTGCATGTCTTAGAAATACTGATTTCAATATGAAATATTATGTTGAAAATTTAAATAGGTAGAATATGACTAATTCTGAAGGAAAAACAATAGGGCAGGAACAGAAGAGATGTTTTATAATAATGCCCATAAGTGATGTGGATGGCTATCTAAAAGGACATTTCGATAGAGTCTATGAGTATATTATAGCACCTGCATGTCAAAAGGCTGGTTATGAAGTTATTCGTGCAGATGGGACAGCTAAAGCAAATGTGATTATAGCAGATATATTGAAAAATGTATTGGAGTGTGAAATGGCAATCTGTGACTTAAGTGCCCGTAATCCTAATGTGTTTTATGAATTGGGGTTTCGTCAAGCTTTCAATAAGAAAACTGTTTTGATGATTGATGATAAAACCGACCGTCCATTTGATATAAGTGGTCTTCGTTCTTTTCAGTATGATTCTACTCTAAGAATAGATTTGGTAAACAAAGCTATCGATGATTTGGTTAAGGCATTAAAGGAAACGAGTGATATGGGCGAACACGAGCTAAATTCGTTGTTGAAATTATTGTCAATAGAGAATCCTGCAACATTGCCAGAAGGTCATAAACTGTCGGATGAAAGTACTCTAATACTTCAAGCAATTCGAGAATTAGGAGAAGATGTTCATCGTGGTATTCGCAGAAGATCAGTTTTCACTCCTTTAGGAAGTCCTATCATTGATGTTTCTTTGCCAAATGGTAAAAAAGTGAAAGTCGGTGATCGGCTTTTCGATATGAAACATGATAAAGATTTAGGTGAAGTTGTAGAGTTGACGAAAGATTCAATAATAGTCAAAAATATAAATAATGATATTGATATAATTCTACAAGATAGTCCTATATTTAAAGATTTAATGGTAATGCCCTTTTGAGAAAGATAGGCTGACATAAAACAATATCAGGTGGTCCCATCCCGCACAACATGGCGAAGACCTTTGATGGTCCGCCAACCTTAGAGCGTAGCGGTTCCGAGCACCGAGT
>CAKUYO010000067.1 GCA_934716995.1 uncultured Bacteroidales bacterium
GCGTAGCGGGGAGAGCGGAAAGAATCATGTAACTGCTCGATTTGTCTTTGTTCTTTTTGAGCGCACCTTCTGCAGCCTTACCCGCAATAGTGGTACCATAGGAAGAACCAATTCCGGCGAGACCCAACATCAGTCCCCAACCGAGATAACCTAAAATTTCGTTCATAATAAGTGTATTGTTTTTATTTGTTTATTATTTTAGTAGTAAAGTCCTTAAGGTCATTAAAGTCCTTTAAGGTATTATTTGGCGAAAGGTTTATAGAGCGTACCTTTCCCCTCGTAACCCGAGTTTTTGAAATACTCCACGAAACTCAGACGCAGGGGGTGAACAAACGCACCGAGAGCCGACATAGCCAGGTTGAGCGCATGCCCGATCAGCAGAATGATGACAAACGGCAACCATTGCCACGTGGGGTTGGTGCCGAGCACCATCTCGGCAAGATTGTTGAACGCACCACCGAGCATACCGCCTGCCAAACCGAGGGCATAGAGACGGATATACGAAAGCACATCGCCCAAGATACCCGTGGCCATATTGTAGGTGTCCCACAGACCTGCACCGATGTTAATCAGCGGATTACGCCCGGGCTTGTTGAATATATATATACCCAAAGCCGAGACAGCAGCGATACCGATAAGCAGCCATTTGGTAACCTCCTCGGGGAATAGGTGCGTCATACCGAGCAGCAGTACAATCAGTCCGCCCACAATGAGCAAGAGCCAACCCCATGTAGAGATATTCTCCTTGAAGCCAAAGCGTTTGGTGTAGCATATAGCCTTCACCACCATAGCCAAACAGATATGGAAGACACCAATGCAAAGTGCCATAATCATCTGAATATCATACGACGATCCGGCGACGTTGACTGTACCCTTGATCATCACCGATTTGAGTGCCTCCGGCACCCACGATGCGGTATAGAGGTCAATACCAAAGAACGTACCCAAGAAGAAACCGACGACAGCCGTACCGACACCCAACGTAGTGATGATCGGTCCGAGACCTTCGAACATCTGAATCCTGAGTTTGCCTTTCGAGATAAGGATACCTATCAATATAAGGAGCAATCCATAGCCGCAGTCGCCCATACAGATGGCGAAGAACAGCAGGAAGAACGGTCCGAGAATAGGCGTGGGGTCGAACTCGCCATAAGACGGCCAACCGTACATACCCGTCAGGCACTCAAACATCTTGGTAAAGCGGTTGTTGTGCAGTTTGATAGGTGTGTTGTCTGCCTCCGTCGGGTCTTCCTCCTGGTAGTAAACGCCTTGTCCCTCAAGGAGTTGGTTGAGTTCCGCCTCTTTATCAATCGGGCAGAAACCTTCGAGGAGTTTCAGACTGCCCTCGGCAATAGTGTCCGTATTAAGGGTAACACGCTGCCAATCAATCTGATGAAGTGTATCTTGCAGTTCGTCTTTCTGCTTCTGCAGATTCTCTTTTGCCCAGAGTTCGATGCGTGCATTTTGCGCCGCCAGCAAACCGTTGAGCCCCTCGATGTCCTTTTGCAGATCGGCTGCCGACTTCTCGTTGAGCGTCTGTTCCTGACAGAAATCGGGCAACTCAACAGGAGTCTCGCCCGCTTTGATAACCTGTACAAACCAGGTGGTAGCACCGATAGTTGTGAGGGCTATACCCCACTCCTCCGAGAACTTCGACTTGGCGCACGTGTAATAACGCAACTCATAGCCCGCTTGGCGCAGTTCGGCGATACGCTCAGACGAAAAATCGCCCCAGACAGCCATACGCTCCGCCTCTTTGCGAGTGGCGGCAATACGCTGTTCCAATGAGGATTTCTCCTGCAAGAGTTGGTCGGGCGCACCCTGTGCGATAGTCTTTTTGAGCAAATAGGCTTTCTGCAAGAGTGCCTGCAAATGCGCATCATCAGCCACGCCTGCGGCTTTCTCCGTGATATGCACCACTCCCAGGTTGCGGAGTTGCTCGAGGAACGACTCATAGTCGCGATGGAACACCAAGAAGGTGTATTTCTTCATTTGTGTAATCATACTGCAGCCTCCCTTTCCTGTTCCTCACGGGCTTCTGCCTCGCGCTTGGCTTTTACTATCTTCTGGCTCGATTTGGAGAGGTTCTCCTCGTCTTCCATAAAGCGTTTGATCTTACGAATAGCGTCTTGATATCCGGGAATCTGTACTTTCTCGAATAGGTTCACTTTCTGCGTGGTTTTCTTGCGGGCATACTCCAGCAAGTCCACCTTGCGGCGCACAAACTCCTGACGGATACCGACATCGGCAATCGCCTTGAGTTGCTCAAACCCGTCGGCAAACCATTTGGGGCTGGAGAACAGACTGAAATCCTTGGTGGAATAGACCACCTCTTCCAGCACGGGGATACGCACACCTGCAATTTTCTTGACAGACATCCGCACATCGTCCACGTGGATAAGGCTCGTATCAAATTCCCCCCACAGAGCAAGCATCTGATCATAATCCTTGATGCGGCGGTTGACCTCCTCATCGAGTTCGGCAATCTCCTTTTTGGCTTTTTTCACCTCAAGACGGAGTGCCGACTCTTTGCTCTGAAGCGTCGGAAGGGTGCGCTGCCGCATCTTGAGATTTTTCTCAAGTGCCTGCAAGGATGTTTTGTTATATTGAAACTGAATAGCCATAAAAATTATGCTTTCTTCCAGTATTTTTCAACCAATGCTTGTTTGATATTGACCTCTTCCGGCTTGAAGTATTTGGCAAAGAGTGTCCATGCAATGTCCAGCATCTGCGTGGTGTTGATATTGACGTCAATAGCCAAAATCTCACGCGAGTAGTCTTTGGCAAATGCCAAACAACGCTCATCGTAGTCGGTAAGGTCGAAGCCGTTTTCTTTCTTGGTCTTGGCATTGGCGGCATCGGCGTACAGGCGAACTGCGGCATTCATTACCTGCGGATGATCTTCGCGCGTTTTTTTGCCGGCCACCAACTGTTTCAGACGCGACAGCGAACGGAACGGATCGACGATGACTTTTCCTATGTCGGAATCACGGCGCAGGTACAACTGCCCCTCGGTGATGTAACCCGTGTTATCCGGAATAGCGTGCGTGATGTCGCCACCCGAGAGGGTCGTAACGGCAATAATGGTGATACTTCCGCCACCTGCTTCCTCGGGGAACTGCACGGCTTTCTCGTAAATTTTAGCCAAGTCGGAATAGAGCGAACCCGGCATAGAGTCCTTGCTCGGGATCTGGTCCATACGGTTGCTGACGATTGCCAACGCATCGGCATACAGCGTCATATCGGTCAGCAGAACCAGCACTTTCTCGTGTTTCTGTACAGCGAAATACTCGGCTGCCGTCAGTGCCATATCGGGAATAAGCAAACGTTCAACAGGCGGGTTCTCAGTGGTGTTCACAAACGACACGATACGGTCGAGCACACCCGCATTGGAGAACACGTTCTTGAAATAGAGGTAGTCGTCGTTGGTCAGACCCATACCGCCCAAGATGATCTTGTCGGCTTCGGCACGCAACGCCACGTTAGCCATTACTTGGTTGTAAGGTTGGTCGGGATCAGCGAAGAAAGGTATCTTCTGACCGGAAACGAGGGTGTTGTTCAGGTCAATGCCGGCGATACCCGTAGCAATCAGTTCCGACGGTTGCTTACGGCGTACGGGATTCACACTCGGACCGCCGATTTCCACTTCCTCGCCTTCCACTGCCGGTCCGCCGTCAATAGGTTCGCCATAGGCGTTGAAGAAACGTCCGGCGAGTTGGTCGCTCACGCGCAGCGACGGAGCCTTGCCGAGGAATACCACTTCGGCGTTGGTAGGAATACCCTCCGTACCTTGGAACACCTGGAGTGTAACCTCGTCGCCCATAATCTTAACGACCTGGGCAAGTTTGCCGTTTACGGTAGCGAGTTCGTCGTTACCCACCCCCTCGGCTTTCAGCGAGCAAGTCGCTTTGGTGATAGCCGTAATCTTGGTGTAAATTTTTTGAAATGCTTTTGCCATAGTCGTTATGCTTTGATTTGTTTCCCAGCGAGCAGAGCGTTGAGTTTTTGTTGGTATTCTTCAAATTCAGCCGAGTGGAACTCGCTGTAGTTCATCTGTTTACAGAGGTTTATCACTTTCTTGAAGTATTCGCTTACATCCAAAAAGTTTTGGAAATCATAATCGTGGCGGCAGATATCCATCACGAGATCGAGCATATATTCCTGACGTTCCAGCGGGCAAACAGCATCAATCTTGTCGAATGCGTCCTGCTGCAAAATCACGAAGTCGATCACCTCCGATTTCCAGAACTCCTCATGGTAATCCACGGGCACACCGTCATCGCCCAAGATGTTGATTTGCTCCTGAATCTCCTTACCGCGTTGCAGGTAGGTCTTCATATCGTTCACCTTGCCGAGCCATTCCTTGTCAATCAGGTTGGAGATATACTCCTCAAACTCAGGGTATTCGATATATTTCGAGTACGAGTCAATCGGGTTCACTGCCGGATAACGTTTGCGGTCGGCACGTGCCTGCTCCAAGGCATAGAAACAGCGCGCCACTTTCTTTGTACCCTCCGTCACAGGCTCTTTCAGGTTACCGCCGGCAGGCGAAACCGTACCAAGGAACGTCACGGAACCGGTCTTGCCGTTATTAAGATACACATATCCTGCACGCGCATAGAATGCACCGATGATTGCCGACAAGTCCATCGGGAAAGCGTCCTGACCGGGCAATTCCTCCAGACGGTTCGACATCTCACGCAACGCCTGTGCCCAACGGCTCGTCGAGTCAGCCATCAGCAACACGCGCAATCCCATCGAACGGTAGTATTCGGCAATCGTCATCGAGGTGTAAACCGACGCCTCACGCGAAGCCACAGGCATATTCGACGTGTTGGCGATGATGATGGTACGCTCCATCAACTTGCGCCCTGTGTGCGGGTCTTCCAACTCGGGGAACTCCGTAAAGGTCTCCACCACCTCGTTGGCACGTTCACCGCAGGCTGCGATAATCACGATATCCGCCTCGGCTTGCTTGGAAATCGCGTGCTGAAGCACCGTCTTACCCGTACCGAAAGGACCGGGGATAAAGCCCGTCCCGCCCTCGCAAATCGGGTTGGCGGTATCAATTGTGCGCACACCCGTCTCGAGCAGTTTGAACGGACGCGGCTTGCTCTTGTATGCCAGAATAGCCTTCTTCACCGGCCATTTCTGCACCATGGTAACCTCATGGTCGTTGCCATCGGCATCGGTCAGCACGGCGATAGTGTCCAATATCTTGTATTCGCCTGCGGGTACAATACTCTTCACTGTATATTCGCCCTCGAACACAAAAGGCACCATTATCTTGTGCGGCTGGTGGTTCTCGTCCACATCGCCGAGCCAAGCGGCAGTCTCCACCTTGTCGCCGACTTTGGCGATAGGTTCAAATTTCCAAAGTTTCTCTTTGTCCAATGGGAAATTATACTCACCGCGTTTCAAGAACACGCCCGTCAGTTTGTTCAGGTCGTTCTGCAAACCGTCGTAGTTGCGGCTCAGCAAACCGGGACCGAGCGTAACCTCGAGCATATGTCCGGTAAACTCTACCGTATTGCCGACTTTCAGTCC
The DNA here is from genome assembly GCA_934716995.1 of uncultured Bacteroidales bacterium. Taxonomy (GTDB): domain Bacteria; phylum Bacteroidota; class Bacteroidia; order Bacteroidales; family Paludibacteraceae; genus Colicola. The sequence goes on from CAKUYO010000067.1 coordinate 5,548, forward strand.
GCGCGTTGATTCAAACACCTGCGCATAGACATTGTCGCCAATCACTTTGATGACCTCCGCCATCAGTTTGGTGTCTCCCAACGTGATGTAGCAGATTTCGTTTTGTGCGACAGGACCATCCACCAACACCGTAACAAGGTTGGAGATAATACCTTTTACTTTTCCTGTTGTCATATCTTTTGTTGTTATTTTCTTTGTTTTCGCAAATTATGCCTCGGCATCAAGATTGACGCCTTTCTTCATATCGGCAACCAACTGGCGGAACACTTTCTCGCCCTGTTCCACCGTCAGCAGCGACCAGCGGTTGAGCATCTCCGCCTGCAGGTAGTATGCCAGCACGTTCTCTATCGAGAAATCGACAAAGAGCGTTGCTTCGTCAAGCCATGCAAAACGCAAAGCGTCCATACGTTTCTCGCGTTCCATCAGGTTGTCTATATCCACCAGCGACATCACCTCTTGCAGGCTGTCCATCACGCCTCCCAGACCGAAATCTTTCTGCTGCAGGTTCTTGCGCAATATCTCCGCCACCTCGCCTTGACCGACAATCATCTTGCGCACATCAAAGCCGTGCTTGCGGCAAATTGTCGCTACCAGCACATTGTTCATATCCTGATTGTAGGCAAACCATGTACGGACAAACTTGTTTTTGCTTTTCAGCCCGTATTCGTACAGCAACTGCATACGCAAATCGGTCTCCGAAAGATGGTTGCGCGCATCCTCCCACCAGTCAGGCTGGTCGATAATCGAATCATCGTATCGCTCGATGAGTTCGCTTATCTCGGGAGCGTCGCTTTTCATACGGAGCAAATCCAGCAGTGCCTTGTCTTTTTCCGACAGGTTCTCCTCAAGCAACAGCAGAAGCGACTCCATAGTCATCGGAGCCTCGCCCCCTGCTTTCAACTCGGGCAAACCCGCCATTAAACATTCATATCCCATATTATCCTAGATTTTCTAGTTATTCTGGATTTTCCGGATTTTTATTTCCCGAACAGCAACTCAATCAGTTGCGGACGGAGAAACTCTTTGAAATACTCTACAAACTCCTTCTCTCCGAAAGCCAGTTTGTATCCGCCTTGGGCAGGTTTGATGGCGAAATCGGTCTTGATACCTTTTACCTCGTTGATTTTCACTCCCTTATCCAACAGACCTTTGGCGTTTGCTTCAAAATAGGCTTTCAGTGCCTCCGCATCTCTCGCATCGATCTCCACTTCGCCCTCTTTGACCATCTGCTCGGCAAGTTTCAGAATAATGCCCTGCATAAACTTGGCGTCCGCCGTGGCCGCTTTTACGTTCTCTTGTGCCACTTGGTCGGTCAGGAGGTTCGTTACCTCGGTCTTCAATGCGTTCACGCTCTGCTCGGCAAACAGTTTCAACTCGGCACGCGTGTTCTTGTCCAACTCTTGCGCTTTTGCCTCGGCTTCAGCCACTTTGGCTTGTGCCTCTTTCTCGGCATTGGCTACTATCTCAGCCGCTTGCGCATTGGCTTTGTCAATAATCTGTTGTGCCTCTTGATTACCTTTCTCCACGCCTTCCGCGTAGATTTTGTCGGTCAATTCTGATAAGTTCATTGTATTTTGATTTTATATTTTACGATTGTTAGGTTACATTTTGCACATTAGAACAGGCTTTCTCGGCAAAAATCCGTGCAAAGGTACAAAAAAATATCTGCTTAGGCAAACGTTTGCCGGGCAAAAAGTGTTTTGAAAACCACATTCACCAATTTTATGTGCTATACAACATAATTTGGCAAAATCTGTGCCAAAATTCGCATTCATTCTATCTTTCGCGTACCCGTATTTTCCAAAATTCTTATCCAAAAGGAAAAATGCAAAGATGGACTTAACGGGGCAACCATATCCCAATCGGATGATATTCCTCCAATATACAGATTATGCTTCCCATACCTCATAATACCATTTACGGCAAAAAGACGGCAACGACACGGCAACGAGATAGACTTTTATGCAGTGCTTACCCAGTGCTTGACACCAAGTGTCTGTATGACTATGAGCGCGGCGCGTGTTGCGCCGCAAGACAAGGTTTTGATGGTTTTGTTTTA
>CAKUYO010000068.1 GCA_934716995.1 uncultured Bacteroidales bacterium
GTCATGGAGGTAGGTGTAGCTGGCAATGGTGGCGTGACCGACATTGACGGTAACTTCACAGTAAACTTAAAAGGCAAGAGCAAGAAACTGAAGATTTCATACATTGGTATGAAAGCTAAAGAAGTAAGCGTTGCAGGTAAAGAAACGATTGACATCAAGCTTGAGGATGACAACACCACCCTCAACGATGTCGTAGTAATCGGTTATGGTACAATGAAGAAGAAGGACCTTACAGGTTCTGTATCTTCTGTATCAGCAAAGGACATTGCCAATGTGCCAGTATCAAGCGCAGCACAGGCTATCCAGGGTAAAATGGCCGGTGTCTCTGTTATGCAAACAGAAGGCTCACCAGATGCTGATGTAAAAATCCGTGTACGTGGTGGTGGTTCTCTTTCTCAGGACAACTCCCCTCTCTACATCGTTGACGGTTTCCCTGTAAATTCTATCAGCGATATTGCTCCTAGCGACATCGAGACTATCGACGTATTGAAGGATGCCTCTTCTACAGCCATCTATGGTGCCCGTGGTGCCAATGGTGTTATCATCGTTACTACCAAGAGTGGTAAGGAAGGTAAGGTTCAGGTTAACTTTGGTGCATCTGTAGGTGTAAGAAAAGTTATCAAGGAAGTTGCAGTCCTTAACCCATACGAGTATGCTAAATACCAGTATGAGTTGGGTGAGACTTCAGCTTATGGAAGTTATGACGACCTTGACATCTGGAAATCTGTAAAGGGTAACGATTATCAGGACGAACTCTTTGGACGTACTGGCTTGCAGCAGATTTACAATGTAGGTATCAGCGGAGGTTCTAAGGATACAAAATTCAACATCAGCTATGCCCGCACCAACGACAAGAGTATCATGATGGGTTCTGATTATAGCAAGGACAACATCAATGCTAAGTTGAATTCTAAACTCAACAATTGGTTTACCCTTGACTTCAATGCCCGTTTGAGCTATCAGAAGGTGAATGGTCTCGGTTCTGGTGCAGACACCAACGAGAGCAACGCTGCAAATTCTATCGTTGCACGTACAGTCATTTTCCGCCCTATCGATCCAATCACAGCAGGTATTGAAGATGATGACGATTCAAGTTCTAGCTACGAGGCTAGTCCATATGAGCGTATGCTTGATACTTACAAGCAGCAGCGCACATTCCGTCAGAACTACAACCTTGGTTTGAACTGGAAGCCTTGGAAACATGTTACCTTCCGCTCTGAGTTTGGTTATGGATGGACCTTCGCTAAGACCGAGCAGGCATGGGGTACAAAGGCAAGCCGTAACTCTAAGTTCGGTTATGCAGGTATGCCTCAGACAGAGATTGACCGCAAGGACAACAAGAACTGGCGTAATGCCAACACCTTCACTTACGACAACAAGGGTATCTTCTTCAAGAAAGATAAGGTGAACTTCCTCTTGGGTCAGGAGTGGTCTAGCTCACAGGATGAGACATATACATCTACAACTGTTGCATTCCCTACCTCATTCGGGCTTAAGGAAGCACTTGCTAACCAGAACTCTGGTACAGCATTGGCAAACTCAAACAATATCGCAAGAAAAGACAACATGTTCTCTTTCTTCGGTCGTTTAAACTATACCATCAACGAAAAGTATCTCTTTACTGCTACACTTCGTGCTGATGCATCATCTAAGTTTGCTAAGGGCAACCGTTGGGGGTACTTCCCATCAGCAGCTTTCGCTTGGCGAATGAGCGATGAGAAGTTCATGAAGGATACTCAAGACTGGTTGTCAAACCTGAAGCTCCGTCTCTCATATGGTACAGCTGGTAACAACCGTATCAGCTCTGGTCTTATCGACCCAACCTATGCATTGGGAACAGCAACAGACAAGACTCCTTTCTTCGGAGGGTTGTCTTCTACCATTCTCGATATGAGCAAGCTTTACAACCCTGATTTGAAATGGGAGACTACCGTTACCCGTGACTTCGGTATCGACTATGGTTTCTTTAACGGCAAGATTAATGGTACTATCGATTTGTACTGGAACACTACCAAGGACTTGCTGATGCAGGTACCTATCACATCCGTTTCAGGTTACAACTACCAGTATCAGAACTTTGGTCAGACTTCAAACAAGGGTTTTGAGTTCGCTGTTAATTATAATGCAATTGAGAAGAAGAACTTCACTTTGACAGTGAATGCCAACATCTCTTACAACCGCAACCACATCGACAAGCTGAACACCACATCTGAGTATCAGAACTACAAGTGGGCTGGTTCAACATTCAATGATGGAGAAAACTTCAAGGTTGTAGAAGGCGGTCGCTTGGGTGAAATATATGGCTACAAGTATAATGGTTTCTATACCGCATACGACGAGACAACAAATCCAAATGGTGAACTTATCTGGAATGGTAAGCAGTGGGCTTTGCGTGATGGCATTAAGGACAACAGCTATAAGACCATCGGCGGCAAATTGATACCAGGTGCCATCAAACTCGAAACAGATGAGGATGGCAATGCCGTTAAGAAGCGCCTTGGCAATACTGTTGCTCCATGGCAGGGTGGTTTTGGTATTAATGCAACCTTCCACGGTTTTGACGCATCTGTATTCTGCAACTACTCATTCGGTAATAAGATTGTGAATGGTACTAAGTTGGCTTCTTGCTTCAACTGGGGTTCTCGTAAGGGTTACAACCTGAACAACGACTTTATTGGTCGTTATACAGGTCTTGATCTCAACACAGGTATCAACATTGCAGCCAACCCTGGATCAGATGATGCTATCGCTGCATATGGCACACAGGAGGCTGCAATTACTCGCCTCAACGAAATGAATCAGGGTGCAAGTATCTGGAATCCAGCAGCAGTTGGAACCATGTCATTGATGGATTACGCAGTAGAGGACGCTTCATTCCTCCGTATCCAGAACGTAACACTTGGCTATACCCTTCCTAAGGCTCTGGTCAACAAGTTGTACTTGAGCAATGTGCGTTTCTACGTTACAGGTTATAACTTGCTCACCATCACAAGTTACTCTGGTTCTGACCCAGAAACAGACGTAAGCAGCAAGAAGAACCCAATGTGCCCAGGCATCGATTATGCAGCTTATCCAAAGAGCCGCCTCTTCGTATTCGGTGTCAACGTTTCATTCTAATCGCAAGGAGGATATAAATAATGAAAACAAATATTATCAAATCAATATTGATGGGTGGTCTTATCATCGGAGCTACTTCATGTAATGATTTCCTCGACCAGACCTCACCATCAGAGCACGACAGAACAGATGTGTTCGACTCACCTTATTATACAGGTCTCGCCCTGAATAAGGTATATGGTCAGTTGACAGAAGATGCTGCATACGCCCAGGTGATGGCTTTCACTGTAACAGCAAATAGTGATTGTGAAATCATTGATGGTATTGATGCCAGTGCTTCTACACAGACTTCAAGTGAGCGTGGTGTTATGAACTATAACGCTGTAGCCGGTGGATGGTCAAAGATTTCTGACGCATGGGACAAGATGTATCAGATTATTGAAAACTGCAACAATATCGTCTATGGTGTAGACCATGGTCAGTATGCAGATGCAAAGGGTTCTGATGCAACTAGCATGAAACAGTACAAAGCAGAAGCTCTTGTTATTCGTGCCATGTGTTACTATGACCTGGTTAAAAACTTCGGTGATGTTCCTTTCAAGACAGACCGTACAGAACATAATTTGAACAATGCATTCATTGGCAAGACTGACCGTGACGTCATCTTGGAGAGTCTGATCACAGACCTTCAGAACGCAGCCGAAATCTTACCTTGGGCAGGCACCCATGGTTACACTACAGAGCACGTAACTAAGGGTTATGCTCATGCTCTCTGCGCACAGATTGCCATGCAGCGTGCAGGCTGGGCTATCCGTGAGACAACAAAAGAGGGTTACGAGACCGCAAGTGAGAATAGCGATCCAAACTACCCTACACAGCGCCCATCTGCGGCTGACCGTACCAAGTTCTACAAGATTGCCTTGCAGAACCTTAATGAGGTTATCAACAGCGGCGTTCACAAGTTGAACCCAAGCTTTGCAAACGAATGGTATCTTGTAAACCAGCGCAAACTGGACACCGAGTATCAGGAGAATCTCTTCGAAATTCCTATGGGATTGAACAAGAGTGGTGAGCGTGGTTATACTGTGGGTGTACGCGTTGAAGCAAATACCAACAAATACGGACCTAAGGGTAACTCATCTGGTAAGATCAAGACTACCGCTTCTTTGTTCTGGTCATTCGACAAGAAGGATACTCGCCGCGATATCACATGTGTACCTTATCAGATTAAGAACAACGGTGGTTTGACCAAGGAAACATTTGACAGCAACAAACCATTCGAGTTGTATATCGGTAAATGGGATGTTCGTAAGATGACTGAGGACTGGCGCGATGCAGCTTGTGCTAGTACAGAAAAGGTACCTACCGGTATCAACGAAATCAAGATGCGCTATTCTCAGGTATTGCTTAACTATGCTGAGTGTATCAACGAGTTGAATGGCGGTCCTGATGACGCTACAGATGGAGCTGGTTTGACAGCACGTCAGGCATTGGCACAGGTTCATACCCGTGCATTTGCAGAGAACGCAAAGTCTGCAGCCCAGGATTATGTTAACAGCTTGCCAACAGACAAAGAAGGATTCTTCAATGCCATCGTTGACGAGAACGCATGGGAATTCACAGGCGAAGGTGTCCGCAAGTTCGACTTGGAGCGCTGGAATCTCCTGAGTTCTAAGATTGATGAGTTCAAGGCAAAGTATCAGGAAGAAATCAATGAATATCCTGACAAGTTGTACTATAAGGAAATCAAAGACGAAGAAGGTAACATCAGCATTGACATGAATTCTGTATGCTGGTATGCAGCTCCATCAAGCACTAGCGGCTACAAGAGCGCAAACTGGTGGGGAGCAGGCAATGAGAACAAGAAGAAGGACAACCTCCTGAAGAAGTTGCCATATATCAGTGCAGGTCTTAACACTACTGTCAAGAACCGCTACTTGTTACCTATCGCAACATCTACTATTGCAGACTCACGCAATATGATTCAAAACTCTTATGGTTTCTAAACATAAAAGACTAGAAAGATGAAACTCAATAAAATAACAAACATAGCACTTTCAGGAGCATTCATGCTCCTGGGTGCAGTTTCTTTCAGTTCTTGCGCTGACCAGAACGATTGGGATGTAGACTCATCATTTGACCGTCTGTTCCATACAACAAGCTTGAGCGTAAGTCCTGACGAGAACTCTGCCGAAATTACATTCGACAAAACACCTAATACTACCAGTTATCAGGTGGAATACAGTACAGAAGAGCTCAATGACGAAATGGAGTTGGGTACAGCTGCAAACAGTAAGACTGCAACCCTGACTACCACACCAGCTACTATTGATGGTTTGGAAGCAGAAACTACTTACTATCTGCGCCTTCGCAGTATGAATGATGAGGGGAAGACTTCAAAGTGGGTATATCTCGAAGATAAGAGCTTTACAACAAAGGCTGAGCAGATTATCTCTAAAGTTACTCCTAAAGCCAAAAGTGCATTAGTAGAATTCGGCGAGAATAAAGACCTCAGCAATGTAACCCGCATCGCATGGTATCATGTAAGTAATGGAGAGGAAGCTGAAGAAGGTTCTGTTGATATAAATGGTGCAGATTTAGCTACAGCAAAATCTTACAATATCGAAGGTTTGAAGGCTAACTACAGCTACACTGTAAGAGTTTTTGCCGGTGATAAGAAACGTGGCGAATTAAAATTCCGCACTACAGAGGAGTTGCCTGAGAACTATGAATATCTCAACTGGGATGCAAACACTACCATCGCAGACCTCTTGGCAAGTGCAACACAGAGCGACGTTGTCATTATCTTCCCACAAGGTGCCAAAATTGACGAAGGTTCTACAACAGTTCCTTCAAACATCAAGAACATCTACTTCTGGGGTGCTGAAGGAAACAACAAACCTGAGTGGACAGTAAAAGTTGTAAAACTGGAAGGTGACAAAGGTATCGTTAAGTTCAAGAACATGAGTTTGAAGAACGCAGGAACAGATAACGATTACGTTATCACACCAGATGCAGAAGCAGGCAATATCGGTTCTATCGAATTGGAAAAATGTAATATCAGCAATACACGTGGCGTTGTCAGATTCAATGGTTATACCAAGCAGACTGATGCAGTTAACATCAATGATTGCGTTATCAACAACATTGGTAGCTATGGTATTGTAAACTCTAAGATTACAAATGACAACTGCGTCAAGAGTATCAAGATAACTAATTCTACAATTGCAAATGTAGAAGCAGATGGATGTATTGTAAATGCGCAGCAAAATGATATTGTCATGGCATTCACCAACTGTACATTCTGGAACTGCGGTATAGCAACCAAGAATTTCATTAACTTGAATAAAATGAACCCTGTACCAGTATTCGAGTCATGTCTCTTGGGTTGGGATTCTGCTATTGCAATGAAGGCTGTATCTACCAAGAAGGTAACATGTACAAATACTTACTTTACAAGCGAATGTACATGGAGCAATGGTAAGATTGGTGATGCTATCGGTGCCAAGGGTACAGAAGTATTTACTAACCCTGCAAAGAATGAGTTCTACCTCCAGGATGCCTATGTAGACAAGTATGGCACAGCAGGTGACCCACGTTGGATTAAATAAATTCAATCAAACTATATTTTAAGAAGAGGATGTGTCATGAGTCCATGGCACATCCTCTTTTTCGTTTCATTAATCGTTCCACAGATTTCACAGATAACGCAGATTTAAGATTTTAGAATTTGTAAAGAATTACTATTAAAGGATACCCTCTGAAAAGCTGAAGGTTGTGAAGGATAGGTCATAAAAAAAAGGCTGAAGGATGAAACTTAAGAAACATATATATATGCAGCGTAAAGCAAAAATGAGGTAATTATCTGATTATTAGAATAATAACCGATATTTATACCAAGTGTTAAAATGCAGTTTTTGATAGGATATTATTATTTTCAAAAAGTGCCTTCAGTCCTTCAGCCAACATTTTTATCCATTCTCTTTACTTTTTAACCCTATTTTAACACTCCAAAAAACTTTGCCTTCAGTGCCTTCAGTTTTCGTGTCTTATTTTTTTATTTTCCCTCTTTTTCCAAAGAATCAAGATTTTTTCAATACGCTATTATTTTATCTCTCAGAGATATAGTTTTATTTCACAGAGATAATATTTTATCTCTCAGAGATATTTTATTATTTCTCAGAGATATTTTTCAAGTTCGCCCTGAAAAGACAAATGAGAGTGTGTCATGAACTTATGACACACCCTCTTTTTTGTTTATCTCCCTCTCCCCCACCACTCACAAAACTTTTTTTGTTAATTTCTTGGAAGCTACAAAAGTTCTGACTTTTTTATGATTTGACATCAAAAAGCCTCTAACTTTTAAAAATAACTGATCCTCTTTATGCTATTTCTAA
>CAKUYO010000069.1 GCA_934716995.1 uncultured Bacteroidales bacterium
ATATAGTAATTTTGCACCAGTTTTAGAATAAGTCGAATTTAAGTAGTCTGTTTGGAATATTGAATACGAAAATTAAGCCATAAAGACTAACTAAAAATAACCAATAGGAGATGAATGCACGTGAATTGTTAAAAATGTATGGAATGCAAGTTACCACGCCGCGTATCTTGGTGATTGAGGACTTGCTGAACAATCGGTTCCATGCTACGGCGGACGAGATTTTTCATCGTGTCAACAAACGGGATGAGTCGGTATCGCGTGCCACTGTATATAATGTGCTGAATGCGCTCGTGGAGAATAAGGCGGTACGTGCTCTGACCATTGACGACAGGCAGACGCATTACGACATTGACCTTTCGCCGCATGCTCATTTCCGCTGCACCCGTTGCGGGCGTATCATCGATATGGCGATGCCGTCTATCGGTGAGGTGCATTTGCCCGAGGGATGTACGTTGGACAACGAGGAATTGTACTATATGGGGCTCTGCCCCGATTGTGCAAAAAGCAACGCACAAAGATAATGTGTAGTTATCAAAACATCATTCAATAAACAAACATTTTCAAAAAACAAAAAACACTATGAAGAAGAAATTTATCTGCCCGATCTGCGGATTCGTATTTGAGGGCGAACAGGCACCTGAGCGCTGCCCGCAATGCAAACAAGTGGTTACTTGGAAAGAAGTGGACGAGAACGCAGGCATTGCTTTCGCTTGCGAACATGTTATCGGTGTGGCAAAAGATACCGACGATCAGATGAAAGCCGACCTCAATGCGCACTTTATGGGTGAGGCTACCGAGGTGGGTATGTATCTGGCTATGTCGCGTCAGGCTGACCGTGAAGGCTATCCCGAGATTGCAGAGGCGTTCAAACGCTATGCTTTCGAGGAGGCTGAACACTGCGCCAAGTTTGCCGAACTCCTCGGTGAGGTTGTTTGGGATACCAAGACCAATGTCGAGAAACGTATGATGGCAGAGGCTGGTGCTTGCGAAGACAAACTGCGTATTGCCAAGCGTGCCAAAGAACTTGGTTTGGACGCTATCCATGATACCGTTCACGAAATGGCTAAAGACGAGGCTCGCCACGGCAAAGGCTTTGAGGGACTCTACAACCGCTATTTCAAGAAATAACTTGCTGTTAAACCCAACCTGCAATACAGGCTGTTTCCTCTCGGGAGCAGCCTGTTGTTTGTGTATTGTCTTTATGCTATCAGGAATAGGTGATTGATAGGTGATTGATAGGTGATTGATAGGTGATTGATAGGTGATTCCGCATAGGATAGTATTTCGCTGGGATAAGGTGTTCAAAGCATTGCTTTGTGCTTAAGCACGCACCACTATAAGCCGCTCTCATTGTAGCAATCTGGCATTGATAGGATATGCCAAAATCGTACAAAACAAGGTTGAAAGGGTGATTGTGTAATAATTGTGTCAATTTTTGCACACTTTCTTCGTTTTTCCGTTGTACCTTTGCAGTCGTAAAATTCTGCAAACTACACTTTGCAAATTTAGTAACGTATAACCAAGATATAACTAACCTATAACAAAACGCAACAAATGAAAACCTTTATGGACAAGGATTTCCTTCTGCTGACCGAGACTGCACAGGAACTCTATCACGAACATGCGGCAAAAATGCCGATCATTGATTATCACTGCCATCTCATTCCGCAGATGGTTGCCGAGAATAAACGCTTCGAATCGATTGCACAGATTTGGCTTATGGGCGACCACTACAAGTGGCGTGCCATGCGTTCCAACGGCATCGACGAGCGTTATTGTACAGGCAAAGACACGACCGACTGGGAGAAATTCGAGAAATGGGCGGAGACCGTGCCCTATACTTTCCGCAACCCGCTCTACCACTGGACGCACCTCGAACTGAAGACGGCTTTCGGTATCAATAAGCGTCTCAACCCCGAGACGGCACGCGAGATCTACGACGAGTGCAACCGCCAGATTGCAACCGACCCGAAATTCTGCCCGCGCGGTATGATGGAGCATTACCATGTGGAGATTGTCTGCACTACCGACGATCCTGCCGATAGTCTCGAATGGCACAAAGTAGTGGCTGCCGATCCGACTTGCAAAACCCGTATGCTCCCCGCATGGCGTCCCGATGCAGCGATGAACATCGATGCCGCTACATGGAAAGGCTATATCGAAAAACTCTCGCAAGTGAGCGGAGTGGAGATACATACGTTTGCCGACCTAACCGATGCCCTCCAAAAACGCCACGATTTCTTTGCAACGATGGGTTGCCGCCTGTCCGACCACGGTATCGAGGAGTTCTACGACGAACCCTACACCGAGGCGGAGATCAATGTCATTATGGATAAGGCACTCGCCGGCAAGGCTCTGGCTACCAATGAAATCCGTCAGTACAAGCACGCTTTTCTGCACATGCAGGCGGAGATGGACTACGATGCCGGCTGGACACAGCAGTACCACTATGGGGCAATCCGCAACAACAACACCAAGATGTTCAATCTGCTCGGTGCGGACACTGGTTTTGACTCTATCGGCGAGTTCACGACTGCCAAAGCCATGGCACATTTCTTGGACGAAATGAATATGGAAGGCAAGTTGGCTAAGACTATCCTTTATAACCTTAATCCGTGTGCCAACGAGGTGATTGCTACGATGTTGGGCAATTTCCAGGACGGTTCTGTGGCAGGCAAGATACAGTTCGGTTCGGGCTGGTGGTTCCTTGATCAGAAAGACGGTATGGAGAAACAGATGATGGCACTCTCGAATCTCGGTTTGCTGAGCCGCTTTGTGGGGATGCTCACCGACAGCCGCTCGTTCCTCTCCTATCCGCGCCACGAGTATTTCCGCCGTACGCTGTGCAACATCCTCGGCAACGACATCGAGAATGGTCTTGTTCCCTACACGGGCTACGAGAAAGACCGTGTACAACAGATGGTGGAAGACATCTGCTACAACAACGCAAAACAGTATTTTAATTTCTAATATAAGGGGAAAAGGCAATGCCTTGCGTGTTGCCCTTTCCCGCTTGCTTTTGCAATGAAAGTGCGGTTATTGATAGTTTGGTTGGTTGTCGTGTCTGCCACTATGCGGGCAGAGAATGTGCCTGCAGTGAAGATTGACACGGTGGCAGACGGCTACGTAGTAACCAAATGGGAACAGGACGGACGTTTCACGGTGGCACACTTTGAGACATTCGATGCTTCGCGTTTTCAAAAGAACAAACCGCACGGAGCCTTTGCACGTTATTATGCCGACAGTACTTTGTATAGTCGTGCGACATACGACCATGGCAAGAAAAACGGGCTGTATCAAGAGTATTACCCAAGCGGGCAACTGCGTGTGGAGGTAACGTATAGTCAGGGAAAAATAGATGGTGAACTGCTGAATTACCACCCCGACGGACAACTGAAACGCCGAGAGCAGTACAAAATGAACGAAAGCCAAGGCGGACAGTGCTTCGACGAGACTGGGGCGGAAATCGCATTTACACCATGGCGGACGGAACCGCAGTTTGTAGGTGGGAGCGAAGCCCTGCGCTTGTATTTGGTTTCGCAAATGCACGTACCTGCGACATTAAAACACAAGTGTGGTACGAAAATCAAATTTCAGGTGCAGCGGACAGGGAATATCGCCAACGCGAAAGTAATGGAGTCCAGCGGGTATGAGGAATTGGACAAACAAGCCTTGCAGATTGTGGCAGGTATGCCTGATTGGATACCTGGAACGATAGACGGAAAACCTGTCCAAATGAATACCTTTGTCGCACTTTCGTGGACACCGCAACATGAGGGGGCGGTAGTCCGTAAAAGCAAGAAAAAATAAAGCAATTACAACAAAAACAATAACTACTAAACATGGCAAAAATTGTTACTTTGGGCGAGATAATGCTTCGCCTGTCGCCGAATGGCAACGATCGTTTTATTCAGACAGACTCTTTCCGTATCATCCCCGGTGGCGGTGAGGCGAATGTGGCTGTCTCGTGCGCTAATTTCGGACACGAAGCCTATTTCGTAAGCAAACTGCCGAAACATGAGATTGGTCAGATTGCAGTCAATGCCCTGCGTCGTTATGGGGTAAACACCGAGTTTGTCGCACGAGGCGGCGACCGTGTAGGTCTGTATTATGCCGAGACCGGCGCTTCGATGCGCCCGTCGAAAGTCATCTACGACCGTGCTCATTCGTCTATAGCCGAGGCAGATCCGTCGGATTTCGACTTCGATGCAATTATGGAGGGCGCACAGTGGTTCCACTGGAGCGGTATCACGCCCGCTATCTCCGATAAGGCTGCCGAACTGACCCGTTTGGCTTGTGAGGCGGCCAAGCGCCACGGCGTTACGGTGTCAGTGGACTTGAACTTCCGCAAGAAACTGTGGACGAGCGAGAAAGCCATCTCTGTTATGCGTCCGCTGATGAAATATGTGGACGTATGCATCGGTAACGAGGAGGATGCGCAACTCTGCCTCGGTTTCAAGCCCGATGCAGACGTAGAGGGCGGTCAGACCAACGCTGAGGGCTACGAAGGAATTTTCCGCCAGATGCAGCAGGAGTTCGGCTTCAAGTATGTGGTTTCCACGCTCCGTGAGAGTTATTCGGCTACGTTCAACGGTTGGAAAGCCCTTATCTATGATGGCAAGGAGTTCTACCAGTCGAAACGTTATGAGATCAACCCGATCATCGACCGTGTAGGCGGTGGCGACTCGTTCTCGGGCGGCTTGATTCATGGTCTGCTCACCAAGAAGACGCAGGGCGAAGCATTGGAGTTTGCCGTGGCTGCCAGCGCATTGAAACACACTGTCAACGGCGATTTCAACCTCGTTTCGGTAGAGGAAGTGGAAGCCCTCGCAGGCGGTAACGCAAACGGACGAGTACAAAGATAATTAATTGGTATATGGCAAAATTTGATAAGTTGGCTGTGATGGCCAAGATTGGCGAGACGGGTATGGTACCTGTCTTCTACAACAAAGACCTCGACTTGTGCAAGAATGTGGTAAAGGCTTGCTACGAGGGCGGGGTACGTGCGTTTGAGTTTACCAACCGTGGCGATTTCGCACACGAGATCTTTGGCGAACTCGTTAAATGGGCTGCCTTGGAGTGCCCCGAGTTGGCACTCGGTGTCGGTTCGGTGGTGGATGCTCCTACGGCGGCACTTTATATCCAACTCGGTGCTTGTTTCGTGGTAGGACCATTGTTCAACCCCGATATTGCTCCTGTCTGCAACCGCCGTCTTGTTCCTTACTGCCCCGGTTGCGGTACAGTTACGGAGATCGGCAAGGCACAGGAACTCGGTTGCGACCTGACCAAACTTTTCCCGGGCGATGTCTATGGACCGAATATGGTAAAGGGACTGAAAGCACCGATGCCATGGTCGAAGATTATGGTTACCGGCGGTGTAGCTCCCGAGAAAGAGAACCTTGAGAAATGGTTCAAAGCAGGCGTATATTGCGTAGGTATGGGTTCCAAACTGTTCCCAAAAGAGGTCATCGCCGCAGGCGACTGGGCATATATCACCGGCAAATGCAAAGAATGTCTTGATGTAATCAAGGCTGTACGATAATCGGATAAGCGACCGCTTCGCTGAAAGAAAAATGACCGCTACGCTAAAGGACGAAAGACTAATAATGTCTTTTGTCTTTTAGTGAGCGTAGCGAACGGTCTTTTGTCCTTAATCCTAACAACACATGTCAACACAACAAAAACTAATGACGAATTGGCGCTGGTGGATCTGTTCGTTGCTCTTCGTAGCGACTACCGTCAACTACCTTGACCGCCAGGTACTCTCCCTTACATGGGAGGAGTTTATCAAACCCGAGTTCCACTGGACGGATGCCGACTACGGAATGATTACGGGGTTCTTCTCTATTTTCTATGCTTTTGCGTGTCTTTTTGCCGGTCGTTTTGTCGATTGGATGGGTACAAAAAAAGGCTATATCATCGCTATCTTTGTCTGGTCGCTCGGTGCCTGCTTGCATGCGGGCTGCGGGTGGGCTACGATGCATATCGAGGGCTTTGAGTCGCTTGCGGCTATGAAAGCCGTGGAGTATGGTTCCAACGCCGCTCTGGCGATTGCCACCACATCGGTTTGGCTGTTTCTGCTCTGCCGCGGTATTCTCGCTTTGGGTGAGGCGGGTAACTTCCCCGCTGCCATCAAGGTTACCGCCGAGTATTTCCCCAAGAAAGACCGTGCGTTTGCCACCTCTATCTTCAATGCGGGCGCGTCTATCGGTGCGCTGGCTGCACCGTTGTGTATCCCGCCTTTGGCGGCTAAGTTCGGTTGGGAGATGGCGTTTATCATCATCGGTGCGTTGGGCTTCATCTGGATTTTCTTCTGGCATTTTATGTACGACAAACCCGAGCAGTCGAAGCATGTGAACGAGGCGGAGTTGGCATATATCCACCAGGACGAAGACACGGAACTTGCCGGCAAACCGCAGGCGGAGACCAAGTCCATTCCGATGTACAAATGCTTTGGTTATCGCCAGACATGGGCTTTCATTGCGGGTAAGTTCTTCACCGACGGTGTATGGTGGTTCTTCCTTTTCTGGGCGCCGTCCTACTTCCAGAACCAGTTCGGCTACAAGGCTTCGAGCGGTATGGGGCAGGCGCTGATTTTTACGCTCTATGCAATCGTTACTGTTATCTCTATTTTCGGCGGCTATCTGCCCAAGTTCTTTGTCGAGAAGAAAGGTATGCAGCCGTATAGCGGACGTATGCTGGCAATGCTTATCTTTGCTTTCTTCCCTATCAGTGCGCTGTTTGCACAGGTGTTGGGGCAGTTCAGCGCATGGTGGCCGGCAATACTCATCGGTTTGGCAGGCGCAGGACACCAGGCATGGTCGGCTAACCTGTTCTCTACGGTGGGTGATATGTTTCCCAAATCCACTATTGCCACCATCACGGGTATCGGTGCTATGGCAGGCGGTGTCGGCTCGTTGCTCATACAGACAGGTGCCGGACGTTTGTTTACCTATGCCGAGAATGCGGGGGCTGCGTTCACGTTCCTCGGTTTTGAGGGCAAACCGGCAGGTTATTTCATTATGTTCTGCTTCTGCGGTATCGCATACCTTATCGCATGGGCGATTATGAAAGCCCTTGTACCCAAATACAGCCCGATTGAAGGCTAACCTATAAGCCTATTTTATAATTAGTAAATTTGTAAATGCGACATTTACATACTTACAAAACTACATTGTAACGCATTAATAAAGAGACTATCCCAAACAGGTAGTCTCTTTTTTTATGCATAAATATATAGGGCTATGCATTGTATATCATTTACGGCAACGAGACGGCAACGAGACGGGTTTGTTTATACGGTTTATGCGGTTCTGCTATTGCTTTTTATGTTTATCTCCAAATGTATCATCATAAAAAACGTATATTTTTGTTGTTTTGTTGTTTTTTGCTCG
>CAKUYO010000070.1 GCA_934716995.1 uncultured Bacteroidales bacterium
TGCGTTTACCCAATCTTTTGAATACTTTTGTTGCCTGTTGATGGAGGCATTGACTTTGACGACACCGTCCGTTTCCAGAGCCAAATCGCCTGTGGTGGTATCAAAAGTATAGCCGGTGAGGTCATAGTCGCCTGTCGATTTCCACAATTGGTATTGTTTAATCGCACGCGTAAAGCCGTCTATGCCGCCGATTTTCTCTGTGAAAACCTTGTTGTTATAACACAAAAGCGTACTTATCTTTGGGTTCTTGCTCACATCAAGCGAGGACAGTTGGTTGCTGTAACAGTACAGCGTAACCAGCGCAGGGTTCTTGCTCACGTCCAACGAGGTCAGTTGGTTGTTGTTGCATTGCAGCGTAACCAGCGCAGGGTTATTGCTCACGTCCAATGAGGTCAGTTGGCAACTCTCACTTACTAAACTTTTCAGTTTCGGATTATGACTGCAATCCAACGAGGTTAAACGGTTTCTGCCACAATTCAAAGAGACAAGTTTCGTATTATGACTAATACCTAATGTCTCGAGTCGGTTGGCAGTGCAAATTAAAGTAACAAGTTTAGTACACCGACTGACATCCAATATGGTAAGTTTATTGTCATTACACATCAACTTATTTAACTCCGTTTGCTGACTCACATCCAACGAGGTAATGCCCATGTAGGTACATCCTAAGTACGACAACAATCCTGTAATAGTCACGGTTATCTCACGTACCGTACTTGCCGCGATATATGTGTGTTACCCATCAGTTGGCATCAATCTTCCGCAGGGGACGCGGACGCCCCGTTCGCGGTAATGTACTCCATAGACCTGTTCCTTTTGCCGCTTGTAGCATAGGAGACCTTATGTACCAATAGCAGGGTAAACACTATCCAAAAGCAAGGAGTGGTAGGGTAGTGGTAGGGCGATACAGCCGACATACAGCGCTGATGTAAAACTTCAATAATGCCATTTGCTGTATCCGGATTTTTTTTGTAATTTTGCAATCGCAAAACAGAACGGAAAAGATATGTCAGCAGGCAAATGGATATTAGGCGGACTGGGGTTCGTGCTGGGCGGTCCCATCGGGGCGTTGATAGGTGTGTTTATCGGATCGCTTTTCGATTCGAGCGGCCGTGTCCTCACCGGCGGCGACACTGAGGACAACGGCAATAAACAGACCGAATATGGCAGTAGCAGCGGGACTTACGGCAGAACCTACCGGCGTGCGTCGGTGGGCGATATCCGCGTATCAATGGTGGTGCTGTTTGCGTGTGTCATGAAAGCCGACGGGCGCGTCATGAAATCGGAAGTGAACTACATCAAACCGTTTTTGCTCAAGAACTACGGGGAAGACGGTGCGAAGGAGGCGCTCCACCTGCTCAAGGAACTGCTGCAAAAAGACATCGACCCGATAGCGGTGTCGCAACAGATTGCACAACACATCAACTATTCCACCCGC
This sequence comes from uncultured Bacteroidales bacterium, assembly GCA_934716995.1. GTDB lineage: Bacteria > Bacteroidota > Bacteroidia > Bacteroidales > Paludibacteraceae > Colicola. The sequence goes on from CAKUYO010000070.1 coordinate 1,439, forward strand.
TTGGAGATTATACATATCCTCTTCGACCTTGCCAAGGTGGACGGCGAAGTATCTGAAGCAGAGGAGAATATGATATCGCTCATTGCCACGAATATGCATGTGCAGGATGCCGATTATCGCTCGCTCCTGTCTCTCTATCGCAAGCATGCGGATCCAAACTGGGCATATACAGCACTCGAGATTGACCCCTCGGCAAACGACGAGGAGGTGAAGAAAGCCTATCGCCGTATGGCTATGAAATACCACCCCGACAAAGTCGCCAATGCGGGCGAGGAAGTGCGCCAGCAAGCCACGGAGAAATTCCGCTCGATCAACGAAGCATACGAGACCATCAAACTCGGACGGGGAATGAACTAACCGGTAAAAATTAACAATTAACGTCAATTCGATATATGCAATTTGTCTGACTTTTCCGCCGTAGGCGAATAAGATTTATAGTAATTTATGGATGTAAAGACAAAGATTGATTTAGATTTCTTGTCGCTTACGGCAAAGGAGTTTTTATATTGAACTTACAGCAATTAATATACAGATAGAACCTTTTGTTTTTGATATTTTTTGAATGTTGTTGACCTATTAATGACCTATTAATGACCTATATGAAACGATACATCTTAATGACCTTATCCGTCTCCCTGTTGGTGCTGACGGGGTGCGGAAAGAAAACCGGCGGACGGGTGCTGACCAGCGCCACGGGAACCATTTACGAATGTCTGGTCGTATCGCCCAAGCAGCCGCTCTCGCAGGAATCGCTCAACCGGATTGCTGCAAGCGGTATTGAGCATCCTACAGGCAGTGCGTACGCCGAACCTATCACCACAACCTACGACCTCGTACGGGCTACCTTGGGCGAGGATATGCCCTGTCTGCCGCAGATGGAACCCTATTTCGTGCTGACCCACGTATCCAATGCCGCATTTGACGACTATCTCAAACCCACGCGCAATATCCTCTTGGTGGACATCAATCCCGAGAAATATACCCAACTCAAGGTGCGTGTCTCTACCGATGTCTGGTCGCACCCGCAGGCGGTATATCGCATACAAGCCGCTTCGGAGGAGGAGTTTGTTGACTATTGGCTGCAGCACGGCAATGAGGTGCGCGACTGGTTTGTGCGTCAGGAACTGCAGCGGCAAACCGCTTTCTATCGCGCCAACACCAATGCCGATGCCCGCAAAGTGCTGCAGAAGGAGTTCGGATGCGATATGCTTATTCCCGAAGATTATATGCTCATTATGGACACTACGCTCAGTATGCAAGAGGCTGACAGTGTCCGTTTGCTTTGGTGCTGCAACAACAAAGGCCCGATGCGGCGTGATGTGGTGGTCTATGCCTATCCCTATACCGACCCGAACACGTTCACACTCGATTATCTCAATGCCAAGCGCGATGAGGTCTTGTCGCGCGTAATCACTGCCTCGGTCAAAGGCTCGTATATGGGTACGGAATACAAGGTATTCCCGCCCCAAATGCGTAATGTACAATCCCTTCAGCCCAAGAAAGATGATGGTTTCTATGCCACTGAAGTGCGCGGACTGTGGAAAATACGTAACGGCGAAGCCATGGGAGGACCCTATGTCAGTCTCACCCGCCTCGACCAGGTGCGCGGCAATGTCATCACTGCCGAGACCTTTGTCTTTGCTCCCGGACAGAAGAAACGCAATGCTCTCCGCCAGGCGGAAGCCGTTCTCTATACCCTCCAACTCCCTACTGACACCATTCAATGAGAAACAGCCGCCTGCTCTGTCTGTGGTTGTGTCTCCTCGTGGCTTTGCGCACGTGGAGCGTGTCGGTCTGCAATCCGCAGGATAGTGTGCGTTTCTATACTGCGCTTGCCGGCGATGCCGAGCGCAATACCGGGCGCGACAGCCTGCTGCAAAAGGCGTTGCAGTTTGCCGTCGAACCCGATCACGACCGTGCCATGCTGTTGCGGCTCAGTGCAAACAATGCATTCAAGATTGGTCTGTCGGAGCGGGCGCAGCGGGAACAGATAGAGGCATACACCATCTTTGCGCGCCTGCAGGAGTGGGACTGGGCGTCGATGTGTCTCTACGAGCGCAGTATCGACTATCTGAATATCGGCGATTGGGAGAACGTGGAGCAGCAGTTGGATATGCTTCGTTCGCTGCTCAAGCACGATTCGCCGATAGTGCGCTACAACTACTATTCCATCGCATCGCTCTATGCCATGCAGGACAGCCTGCCCGAAGCCCTGGCGTATGGGTACCAGGCTATCGGGGCAATGGAGCAGATACCCTATCCGGAGCATTATCAGATCCTTCCCGTGTGGAACTACTACAATATGGCGTATATGTTGGATGCCCTGTGTACGCCTCCGCCCGTGGACAGCATTGAGTATTATCTGCAGAAAGCCGAACAGGCGGTCAATCCTGCCGGCGACTGGGTGGATGTCGAGGAGGCGAATATCAGCATTATGGATATGCGGGCGTGGCTCTGCTATTATCGCCGCGACTATCGTGCCGCCGGGCAACTGATGCGGCAGGTGCTGGTCAAGATCGACTCCGTGGCAATGGATTCGCCCAATACCGTCATCACCGAGCGGGGAGAGGCGTATCGGTTTCTGGCTATGCTCCACGAGGAGCAGGGACATTGGCGGACGGCATTGCACTATCAGCAACTGCTCAACGACAACAACCTGTTACGTTACGACATCGAGAAGAACACGGCGTTGCAAGAGATTGAAACACGCTACGAGGTGGAGCGGCAGCAGTTGGAAATGGAGCGCTTGGAAGCCAAGAACAGTGCTTTCCTTTGGTTGTTGGCAGCGTGCGTATTGGTGATTCTGTCGGGCGGGCTCCTGCTGGCGGTGGTTGTCTTGCGCAAACGCCGTGCCGAGGACAGGCTCTATCAGGCGGCGCTGGAGCAGGAGAATATCCGCAGTATGCTCAGCGATATGATGGCGCGTACCGATACCGACCCTGTCCGCCTTATACAGCAGGACTTGATTTCCACTTTCCTGCAGTTGTCCGAGGATACGCCTTGTCGCGAGGAGGCGATACAAGCCGTCCGGCAAGTGGACAATGTGCGTATCGCGAATATTTTCCGGCAGGTACCGCAACTCACGGCTATGGACAAACGCTATATCGTCTGTTTCGAGGCGCGGCTGACAGTGGAACAGATAGCCGTGCTTTTCCGTATCGCTCCCGCCAGTGTCTATACCGTCCGCTATCGTATGCGCAAGAAATTCCCCTCTTCCGTTCCCTTCCCCTATTGATGCAGGGGACGCGGACGCTTCGTCCGCGGTCAAGTCGTCAGACTTGCTTGTTTTCTCGATGTTTTTTAGGTTTGTCAAATACTCTCCTCCTAAATGTTCTATTTGTCCTGGCGGTACAAAGTAAGGAGGATGTCAGGTGGATGTCGGGTGGATAGGCTTGGGTTGCACCTTGCTTAAACGCTTTTCGAACGGAAAAATACAATATATCGAAACGGCTCTGCCAATCGGTTTCCTGATCTGGCAGAGCCGTTTCTCTATTTAACGTCAGTTCGATACAAGCATACTTTGCCGCCGTAGGCGAATAAGATTTATGGCAATTTATGGCTGCAAAAACAGCGATTTACTTAGATTTTTTGCCGCTTTGCGGCAAAGGAGTTTTTACATCGAACTCCCGTTGTTTACTCTTAATTTGGATATATCTATGCTTGCGGTTTCAATGCCCTGCAACCAACCCAAAACTCTAAACTTTTAACTTTCCAACTTCTCTCAACTTTCAACTCTCAACTTTCAACTCTCAATTCAGCGCAGCAACCACGTCCTCCATCATCTGTTCCACGGTCAGGCGGTTGGCTTGCAGCAGGTCGGCGACGTGGTAGCGGTCTTCGAATTGCTTGCGCTCGCCGCGCACCAGCACACGCATGTCGCTGTCGCCGTAGTAGCGGGCAATCTTCTCGCCCCAACCGCCGTCTATCTGTCCGTCCTCGAGGGTGATGACCACCTTGTGGTCGGCTTTCAGGCTTTCGAGTGTCTCTGTATCCAAAGCGGTGATAAGGCGCGGGTTGATAAGCGTGGCATCGATGCCCTCTTTGGCAAGTGCCTTGCGCAGTTCCTCTCCGAGATGGAAATACTCGCCCAATCCGAGTATCGCCACTTGGCTGCCCTTGTGCGCCACCTCGTATGCAGGCTTCGCCCAGTTAATCCCATTGTGCATTGTGCATTGTGCATTGTGCATTGTCAGAGGTACGCGGATAGCCACAGGGTGTTCGCGGTAGGCGATTGCCCAGTCCAGTATGGCGAGGTACTCCTCTTTGCAGGTCGGCGCCAGGTAGATGAGGTTCGGGATATTCATCAGCAGCGGAATGTCGTAGAAACAGGTGTGCGTCACGTCGTTCATGCTCTCGATACCGCCCCAGAAGACGAGCATCAGTGCAGGGTTGTCGTTGATACACAGGTCTTGCTGCAACTGGTCGTAGGTGCGCTGGATAAACGTGCTATAGACGCCCCACACGGGTTTCGCACCGCGTTTTGCAGCCCCCGAAGCCAATGCTACCGCCGTCTCTTCGGCGATACCCACATCGACAAACTGTTTGCCCGCCCGTTCACGGCGCGGCTTCGTAAACCCGAACACTGTCGGCGTGCCTGATGTGATGGCAAACAACTCGGGGTGCGACGGCATCAACTCAAGCAGATGTTCCGCCGTCAGCGTGGCATAGTCCTCGCCTGCGGGAGCAGCATACTTCGGCTTGCCGGTCTTGAGGTCGAATGGCATACCCCAGTGCCAAGCCTCTTTGTCCTGTTCGGCAAACGGCAGACCTTTGCCCTTCAACGTGTTGATATGCACCACGATAGGGTGGTCGATGTCCTTCACCTGTTGGAATGCCTTGATAAGTGCGTCCACGTCGTTGCCTTCGTCCACATAGAGGTAGTCCAGCCCCATTGCGCGGAAGAGGTTGCATGGTGCCTCGCCCTTCGTCTCGCGCAGCAACTGCAGGTTTTTGTATAGCCCGCCGTGGTTCTCGGCAATCGACATCTGGTTGTCGTTGACGATGATGATAAAGTTTGTGCCGAGTTCCGACCCTGCTACGTCCAATCCCTCCAATGCCTCGCCGCCGCTCAGCGAACCGTCGCCGATGATGGCAATCACATTCTCCTTGCCGCCCTGCAAATCACGGGCTTTCACCAGTCCGCAAGCCAGACTGACGCTGGTCGAGGTGTGTCCTATCACGAAGTGGTCGTGTGCGCTTTCCGAGGGCTCGCTGTAGCCCGACACGTCGTCGTAGTGCCGTGCGTCCATAAACGCCTCTTTGCGCCCCGTGAGTATCTTGTGCGGATAACTCTGGTGCGACACGTCGAAGACAATCTTGTCTTCGGGCGAGTTGAACACGTAGTGCAGTGCCACCGTTGCCTCTACCATACCGAGGTTCGGACCGATATGTCCGCCGTGTTCGCTCACTTTCTGCAGCAGGTAGTGCCGCGTCTCGTCTGCCAGTATGTGCAACTCCTTGCTGCTGAGTTGCTTGATGTCCTGAGGATCGTTAATCTTTTCGAGTACCATAATCTGATTATGAATTATGAATGAATAATTATGAATTAAATGCGGCACAAAAGTACGGCAAAAATAGCATACTGCCAAACCGCCTTATATAAAATACGGAATAGGGGTATGCCTTTCCGTAATCCGGGTAGCAAAATTCCATAATAGAAATTACGGCAACGACACGGCAACGAGAAGCGTAAGGCGGGTGTGCGTGGTACACTGAGCGCCGTAGCGACACGGAATAATCGTTCGAGCCTATGGCGAGATAAGAAGCCCTGTTGGCTGAGTAACTCCTTAAAGCACACGGAGACAAGCGCCTGTGCTACATCGCAAGTTCAACTTGGAAGTGCAAAAAAGTGGTAACATAGAATAGTTTGTATGAGTACGATTTCTCCCTCTCTTGTC
>CAKUYO010000071.1 GCA_934716995.1 uncultured Bacteroidales bacterium
CTATTTTTTCCAGCCTGCAAAATGACCCATAGAGACATACTACCCACTTTCCAGCCTGCAAAATGACCCGTACGCCTCCTTTTTACGCAATAGACAATACTATATATGACAGATTATCAGTATATTATATGACATTTTGACGCAATAATCGGACAAAATGGCATATACTGTGCATTGGCACAAAAGTTGATTTATATAGGGCGAATGCCACGATGAGTGAAGCAAGCGGAGGTACAAAAGCCCCGCAAGAGTTGCTTGCCACCGCAGACACTAAACTAACTATTAAATTTTACTACTATGTTACCATCAAGAAGAAATGACCAAGACTGGTTACCGAGTATGTTCAATGACTTTTTCAGTGAGGAATGGCCTCTAATGCACAATACCAACGCCGCAACGCCTGCTATCAACGTTTTGGAAGACGATAAGGCTTACCACGTAGAAGTAGCCGCTCCGGGTATGACCAAGGACGATTTCTCCATCCACGTAAACGACCAGGACGAGTTGGTAATTCTCGTGGAAAAGAAAGAAGAGCACAACGACAAGGACTGCAACTGCGACAAGAAGGAAGAGAAGAAATGCAACTGCAAGTATTTGCGCCACGAGTTCTCTTACAGCCGTTTCGAGCAATCGCTCTTGCTGCCGGACAATGTAAACAAAGACGAGATTTCCGCCAAGGTGAACGACGGTATTCTCCGTATCGAGTTGCCTAAGTTGGATCCGACAGTCAAGAAGAATCCGAGCCGTATCATAGATATCCAATAAACGGACTGATCAACACTAACTATGAAGTGGGAGCGGGGGAAGCGATTCTCCCGCTTTTTTTGTATCCATATTTCAGCAAGTACGCAAGATGTAAGGAGTTTTGGGCAGGGCAACCGCATCAAAATAATAGCATAAGTTAGTGTTAATTTAGAATGAAATGCTTATTTTTGATGCGGTAGCCCTGATGTTTTGGGCAAATAATTTGTAAGAATCAAAAAAAAGCAGTACCTTTGCACACTACTATGGTGTATAGCCCTAAATGAAATTTAATTGATAAACTACTATGTATATTTTTCTTACCATTCTTATCGTTATTGCAGCCATACTGCTGACCTTGTTGGTACTTGTACAGAACAGCAAAGGCGGCGGATTGGCTAACAGTTTCGCAGGCGGCAATCAGGTGATGGGTGCACCCAAAACGGCTGATTTCTTAGAGAAAACCACATGGACACTCATCGCCATCATCGTGGTACTGAGCATTGCTGCCGTAGGTTTCAGCAAAGGCAAAGAGCACCAAAGCAACGCCAACGAGAGCCAAATCACCAAACAGGTGGAAGAGGCTGCCGATGCATTGCAGCAGACCGCTGCTCCCGCTGCTGACTTCAACGCCGAAAGCGAGAACACAGACGCAAACGCAGAGTAAATCCTGCTTTTTTCCGAAAAAACAACAAGGGCTGCCTACCTTATCGTAAGCAGCCCTTGTTTTCTATTGTATCACCACTTGTTCTATGGGTTGTCTCTTTTCCTTATCCAACGGTGCGGCTTGGTATTTCACCTTGCGGAAATTGATTTTACTCAGGTCAATACAGCGGATAGCGGCATTGTACATAGTGCGGTAGAAGAGACGCCTGCCCTGCAGATCGCATACTATCGTCCACTGGGTGGCACTCGGTATATCGGCAACCGTCTGCCCGTCAGCAAACTGCACACCGACAGGTATATCAAAATTGTTGAGGATATGGAACGCCTCCGTTACCGTCTCATCCGTAGTTTCCATTTTAGGTGCCGATGCCTGGAAGAAAGCCGCACGCACAAAGCGCGAAGGGGGAGTCATATCACCGGGGATACCGTGCAATCCTCCGCCTCCGCCAAAGGCGTTAAGTGTCAAATCGCCTATTCTGCGCGTACTGATCGTCCCCGTCGAAAGATTGATGTAATTGTTCAAGTTGGTCAGATGCCACTCGAATCCCGGTGCATTGGTAAGCACACCCAGCGTATTCTCATAGAAATGTGCTTGCCCGTCCGTTATCTCTATCACAATCTGCCGACCGCCCGGCTCGGTAACCCGCCAATGGACGGTAGAACTGCGCAGATCAATCCCCACCACGTGTATCAACGGCAAAGCGGTTTTTACTTCGTCAATTGTCTTGAAACTGCTCAGTATCCACGCCACCAACTGAAAGTCGCTTATCGTCTGCGATTTGAATGCCGCATCGTAGGTCTCATACTGCCCGTAAGCGGGGAAATAGAACAACCCTGCTTCCAATCCCGCTTCGTTCATACCGTTCATAACAAATTCGGGTTGCTCTACAGTCAGCCCCACATAACCATATTTGGCCGTAAAACGTTTGCCGTTCTGTGTGCCATCGGGCAAGAAAGACTGCTGTTTATACCCGCGAGGCACTACCACATATCCGCTATGCAATGCCTCTGCCGCCCATTCGATGGTACGCGCCGTAACCACGTCGCCCTGCTGCGTGCGCAAAGTGATACCCGTACACGCCTGTACATCATAACTTTTCAAGAAACAGGAAAAGAGGACAATGCCCGAAAGAAGAAAAAGACGTTTCATAACACATAGAATTTATAGGTTAATAATTGGTTGCACGAATTTATATCCGTATGTTCCGAAAAGCGACAAATATAGTGCCATAATTCTCTATATATCCGTTTTAATGTCTATATACACATATAAAAAGACCGCCCAACGTGTTGTTGGACGGTCTTTTTAGACTGCATACCTAAAAATTATTGCATAGAATTTATTTCTTCAGCCACACATTGGTGATTTCGCCTATAAACAACTGATGCTGCGCTGTATCACGTCCGTAACTGTTCCGCATTATTTCCTCGCGATAGGCGGGAGTCAGACAATTCAAATCCAACGGCTGTTGGAACATTGAACGACATTCGATAACCATACGTGCTTCACCGAAAGTCATCATTCCTGTAGGTGTCTCCACAGGTGTCAGTCCTGCCTCTTTCACCTTGTCGGTTGCACGTCCGGAACGTGTGCCGCAGATATTGAGCGCATGGCGATAGTCCTCCGCAAAGAAACTCAATGTATAGGCTTGCTCGCGCTGCAAGAACTCGTAGGTATAACGGGTATCACGTATCATAATGAAAGCGGCGTGCTTGCCCCAAATCTCGCCCATAGCCCCCCATGATGCCGTCATCGTGTTGAACGACTGCGGGTTGCCTGCCGTTACCAGCATCCATTGTCTGCTAATAAGGTCTATTACATTGTCTTTCAGTTCGATAGGCTCTATGCGTACATACTTATCCTGCCATATAGTATCGGTTGCCATTGCCTGTGTGTCTGTCTGTTCTGCCGTGGTGGAAGAGGATGTTTTCCCTGTGCAAGCCGCAAAGGCAAAACATACCATCCCCATCAAAGCATACAAAATATGTTTGTTCATACTATCAGCAATTAGCGGATCATGTCGCTGCCAAAGAACGGCTGCAAGGCTGCAGGAATACGGATACCGTCTTCGGTCTGGTTGTTCTCCAACAGGGCAGCCACAATACGCGGCAGAGCCAGCGCCGAACCGTTCAACGTATGTGCAATAGCCACCTTCTTGTCGGCTGCACTACGGTAACGGCAGTGGAGACGGTTCGCCTGATAGGTATCGAAGTTCGAGGTGGAGGAAACCTCCAGCCAGCGGTGCTGTGCCTCGGAATAGACCTCAAAGTCGTAGCAGATAGCGGCAGTGAACGACATATCGCCACCCGACAGGCGCAAGATACGGTACGGCAACTCCAGTTTCTTGAGCAGCCCCTCTACATGCGCCAGCATCTCTTTGTGGCTGACATCACTATGTTCGGGGGTATCGATACGCACAATCTCAATCTTCGAGAACTCGTGCAGACGGTTCAGACCACGCACGTCCTTGCCATACGACCCTGCCTCACGGCGGAAACACTCGGTGTAAGCACAGTTCTTGACAGGCAGTTTGTCCTCGTCGATGATCACATCGCGGTAAAGGTTCGTAACCGGCACCTCTGCCGTCGGGATGAGATACAGGTCGTCCACCTCGCAGTGGTACATCTGTCCCTCTTTGTCAGGGAGTTGCCCCGTACCATATCCGCTGGCTTGATTCACCACCGTCGGCGGCATAATCTCGGTGTAACCCGCCTTGTTCGCCTCGGCAAGGAAGAAATTGATCAGTGCGCGTTGCAGACGTGCGCCCTGACCGATATACACGGGGAAACCTGCACCCGAGATTTTCACACCGAGGTCAAAATCAATCAGGTTGTATTTCTTCGCCAACTCCCAGTGGGGCAATTTGGCATTGGCAGGCTCGGGGTTCTCTTCTGCCGGCCAGTCGCGCAAAGCGATAGCAGCACCTTCGGCAGAGAAAGCCTTTTCGTTATCCTGTTCCAGCACTTTCAGACGTGCACCCGTGGCGAACCCGCCTACTTTGACGGCGAGGTTATCCTCAGCACTTGCCCCTTGCGGCACCAGTTCATACGGTACATTCGGGATAGTCAGCAGCAAGTCGCGCTGTGCCTGCTCGGCTTTTGCCATCTGCTCATCGTAAGCGGCAATATCCTGTTTGAGCGTACCGGTCTGTGCCTTGGCTTGCCCTGCTTCGTCTTTCTTACCCTGTGCCATCAGCATACCGATCGACTTTGAGATCTTGTTTATCTCGGCAGCCGCAGCATCTTTCTTCTGCTGGGCGGCTTTGCGCTCGGCATCCAGTGCGATAACCTGTTCAATGGCTTCGCGTGCTCCGTCGAAATGTTTTTTCTCCAATCCGGCGATTACTTTCTCCTTATCGTCGTAGATTTGTTTTAGCGTTAGCATATATTTACTTCGTGTTATTGGTTCGCTGCGCTCACGTTAATGGCTCACGGGTGTGAGCGTTAGTGGCTTCGCGTTGGTGGTTATACGTTGTTGCTCATTGTGTGAGCGTTGATGGTTCCACGTTGCGTGGTGCAGTATTCCTTGTTAAAAACAAATTTCTCCTGCCGAATTGCCGAAGCAACCGGTAGGAGAAATCAAAATACACCTGTTTCTCTCGCCGATTAAGCCTCTGCTATCGGCTGAATAGAGACGTAGGATTTATTGTTTTTCTTTCTGCGGAATGTAACCACACCATCTACCAAAGCATAGAGCGTATGATCGCTACCCATACCCATATTCTCACCGGGGTTGTGTACTGTACCGCGCTGGCGTACAATGATATTGCCTGCTTTGGCGAATTGTCCGCCCCAGATCTTTACACCAAGTCGTTTGCTTTCTGATTCACGGCCGTTCTTAGAACTACCAACACCTTTCTTATGTGCCATAATCTCTGTTCCTTTCTTTAAGCGATTACGATTTCTTTTACTACGACATTCGTCAAGTCCTGACGATGACCGTTCAACTTACGGTAGCCTTTGCGACGTTTCTTGTGGAAAACCAGGATTTTCTCACCGCGGCACTCGTTGTCGAGCACTTCGCATACTACCTTTGCACCCTCTACATACGGAGCACCTACTGTGATGTTGCCGTCGTTATCAACGAGCAACACGTTGTTGAACACAACCTCGGCACCTTTCTCGGTGTCCATACGGTTGATGAACAACTTTTTGCCAGCCTCTACTTTGAACTGCTGACCTTTCATTTCTACAATTGCGTACATTATCACAATTTTTATTAAATTACATCGTGCGGGGCGGCTGGATAGGTCTTTGACGCTGCTAATAACGCATTTTGTGCATTGATTTCATACGCTGCCTATGGCGACTTTTGTGAGCCCGAACCCGAAAAAGCGTGCAAAATTACAACTTTTTATTGATATACACAAATCTGCGAACCATTAAAATGCAAGAAACATCCATTAACCTGCATTTTCTCAAGCGGTTATACCCGTTTGGCGGTAACATAAACAGGTTTGTTTCCCAACCTGGCGGCTATCACATACCACTCGCCCCCATCACGCACTTTGAGTTTCTTTTTCAGTTGTTCGGGCGAGAGAGGGTAATTGCGAGTTACGATATTGCACTGCCGCAATGGCTCGCCGGGCGTACAGGTTTCCCACACCCGCCCGGGGAAATCCGCTATCAACTCAGCTGACGTATATAGGTGGGTATTGGACGACCACTTGGCTATATGATAATGTGCACTCACATAGTTGTACAGTCCGGCTTTGAGTATGGCGGCATCGGGTTCATAGATATAGCGTTGGATAGCGTTTGCCATCGCCGGCACCGCCCGTTGCTCATCCTCCCTGCTGACCGTCAGCGGTCGGTAAGGTTGCCCCGCCTGCCATTGTGCAGGCAAATCCACGGCGGTCAGTCGGGGTTCACTGTCGGCAGCAGAAAGCAGCAAGACCTCTTTCACCTCATTTTCCACCGCCACCACATACGTATCCCACACCACGGCAGACAAAGCACGCAAAGCCGCCGTAATATCGAGCATCGGACTGAGTTTGAACAGCAACACTTTTGCCCTTTGCTGCAAAAGCGGGAGGAGCGTTACCAAGTTAGGTTCACAATCCTCCAAACGGAACACTTTTCCGCCATTACGGTTGCGCCGTGCGGGATCGACAAAGAGCAGGTCGCATGGCAACATATCCGAAAGATACGCCTCCGCTTCCGCATTATGAATCCGTATATTGGGTGCATACCGCCCGAAATTATGTGCGGCAATACGGCACAACTCTTCATTCCGCTCCACGTAATCCACCTGTCCGAAAGTCTGCCCGAAAAAATACGAATCCACACCATAGCCACCTGTCAGATCGGTACAAACCGAACTTTGCGGTTGCAAAAGCGGGTGCGTAGCGGCAAGCAGGGCTTTGTAGCGCGCAGTAGCCTCTGAAGAGCATTGTTCGCACGACAGACGAACAGGATACCACCAATCGTCCAAGGCGGCAAACGCAGGCAGTTTGCGGGCGGTACGCTGCCGTCCATCCACCTGCTGCAACATAAAACGGAAGTCGTCATCCGACATATCGGGATAACGACTTCGTTGCAATGCCAATTGTTCTACATCTATCATAGCCGATGCGTTTTCGAATAGTAGCGCAAAGGTACGCAAATTCTATAGATTGTACAACAATCCGATACGGTTTTTATTACAAACTACGGCGGATGGCTGCTTCCATACCGCGGATTTCGGCGAGTTCGCGGAGACGGCCGAGGAG
>CAKUYO010000072.1 GCA_934716995.1 uncultured Bacteroidales bacterium
CAAACCAATAATTAATAATAACAACACTTTTTCAAATGAAAATTTGTATTGCTGTAGCTTGCTGCATTGGGAAAGGCTATTTCGCTTTTGGGGTAGAAAGAATTTAAACCAAGATGAAATGAAACACAAACTTGAAGAAACGGAGGGTGATTTCTTATGACATGCGTCTTGGATCCCGCAAGTTGTCAGGCGATTTACTGCCTGATCTCATGATGTTACTCTTTCGTTTTTCTCAGGCGGATATGGATTGAGGTTCCACAGGTTCGATGACCATATGTTTTCGGACTTCCTCATACGGAGCGGAAAGGTGGTCCGACAGTTCCCGGGCTGTCTGGTCGGCTTTTTCTCTTGCCTCCTCGAACGTTTCCGCCGAGCGCATACCAAGGCGGGCCGGGCCGGATTGTGCATAAACCATGTACATTGCGATATCCTTGTATTGGAGAGAAAAGGAACTGCCGGTTTAGCGGCAGCTCCTTTGAGAATTTATGCCGCAGCCGGAGTTCTCACCTGTTCTTTCTTTTTTTCGGCTTCCTCCTGCGCAGCTTTTTCGAGGGCTTCGTACTCTTTCCATATCGACGGTTCGGGCTTGGCTTTGACAGCTTCCCGGTAAGCATTTTCGAGGTCGAATTCGACCAGTTTGGCAATGATTTCCGCCTCTTTCCAACGGGGTTTATTGCTTCCTCCGTTCTGGCCGTAGTCCAATTCGGAAATGATATTGAGAACCACACGGTTCCAGACGAGCCGATCGAGTTCCGGGAGTTTGAAAGCCTTTTCAAAGCTCAGGATGCAATCGGACAATTCGGTTTTCCGGGTCTTGTCATCCCTGAAGTGATAACCGAAAGCCGAATTGGCGCCTTTGCAGGCGACCAGAGTGAAAATCGCATCACGTTCCGGTACTTTGCACTCTTCTTTCTTCAGATGGGCTTTCAACAGTTCGATGGCGTACCTCCGGCGACGCTTTTCGAGTTCCTGCCGGCGTTCGGCCATCGTTTTGGGTCTGCCGGAAGCGTTGTTTGCCATGCTTTTCTGCGTGGATTCTGCTCCCGTTTTCCCCTCCGTCTGAACCGTCGAACCGACGGGTGCGGAGTTGGCGGAACCGGCGGCGGGAGCTGCGGCCGGTTCGGGCTTTTCGATTTTGACATAAACTTCTTCTCCGATGTTGCCGTCGATGCGGACTGCTTTTTCGCCGGATTCCTTCTTGCGGCATTCGAGCCACACGGAGGGCGGCAGGATATTGGTCCCGTAAAGGGGATCGTTGATGTCGTCGATTTTGAGGCTTTCCGCATGGGAAGCGACCAGAATGATTTCCGGATTCTCCCGGGCGAGTTTGGCCACATATTCCCGGCCCTTGGCATTGAGGTATTCCCTGTTCATGCAGCGCCAGTTTTTCGGTTCTCCCATATCCGAAAAGAGAAAGCCCTCTTTCCGGTCTTTGCAGGCCGGGCATTCCCCGCAGCCAGTTTCGTGGAGGTCCTTGTTCCAGGCAAGCTGGCTGAGAACGGTCAGGAATTCATTGTCCAGCGCAGCTTCAAATTTCTTGATAGAGTAATTGGCAAGTTCGTAATGGCGCTGGCAGAACGTTTTGATTTCTTTCTGGAGCGGCTGCGAAAAGCGGGCGATGATTTCATAATGGGGCAGCTTCATCCAGGCGAATATCCGGTTCCGTTGCGCTTCCAGCCATTCGGGGATGAGGTTCAGCAGCCGGGCACGCCTCGCGACTTCGTTGGGCGACCAGCCGGTGAGATCCGCAATCTGCCGGCAATTCTTGCCCTCTTTGATCAGGCTGCTGATTTTCTGGACCTGTTCGCTCAGCGTCAGGTTGTTCCGGACGTCATTCGAGGCAAAAGCGACGATTTCCGGATCACCGTCGCAGAACACCATATCAGGATGTTCGCCGCCGAGATTCAGACCGGGGACCTTCAGCTTCTGCAGTTCGGTGAAACGGCATTTCCCGTCCACCACTTCAAATTTGAAATTGCCTTCATCGGTTTCTCTGACCACGATCGGATGCATCAACGGTTTGAGGCCGTTGTTCATTCGCCCGGCCATGCTGTTGCGCAGTTTTTTGCTGGCAAGCTCGTCGATTTTGCGGTCGGGAACGCACTTGATCTGTTCCAGCGGAATCAGCGCGGCATTGGAAGACTGCTCGCATTTCCAGGCATACGGCCATTTCGTTTCGGACACCGGTTCCGAGGTGTTCCGAGGCGTGCGGGCCATCGGCTTGCGTTTTTCTTTCGGCTGTTCAGTTTCTTTGGCGGCGGTGGGCTTGGGGGCTTCGGTGGGAACTGTCGTGGTTTCCATTTGTCTGATCTCCTTTGATTTTACGGATTGGGACTTGTTTTTCAACTCGTCCGACGACACTTTTTGTCCGTCGGACGAGTCAAATCCCAACACACACGGCAGCGATTCACGCTGCCGGTGTAATTTATGATAATGCTCAATGATGTATTTGATAAGACTTTATGCAAGATTGACAAAATGACTTAATGCAGTTATAGTAAAATAATATGCAGCTCATTACAATCGGTCGGGAAGCATCAATTATGACAGTGACGCCGCTAAGAATTAAATTCGGTCAAATCCTGAGAACTTATCTGCAGGAATCGAATGTCCGTATGACAAAATTGGCAAATGTTCTTGGCGTAACTCCTTCCGCAGTTTCTCAGATGCTTGCCGGAAAATTGGTGCTGAATCAGACACAATTGAATCGTATTTGCGAGTATCTTCGACTTGACCAGGCGCAGATTCTGCAACTGAACACGATTCTGGTAAATATTCGGACAGGAGCCCAAATAGTTCCTTCTGAACTCAATACTCTTGTTTTTTCGCTGCGTTGCCAGCGGGGATTGATGCAGCGGCAGTTGTCATATTTATCTGGGGTATCCATTGCTGAACTCAACAGATTGGAAAATGATCCCAATGCCGTTCTGACACCGGAGACTGCCGATAAGCTTGCTCCTATTTTGGAGTGCAGCACGGAAAAGCTGCTTCAGGCAACTACCGGCGATGTGTCGAAAGTTGCTCATGCCAATTCGATGCCATGTGTTATTCTGAGGGATTTTGATGAATATGACGGCCATGAGCCTCTGGTCGAATTTGCCCGGCGAAAGGCGTTCAAAACAGTGTCTCCGTCGCATAGCCTGATGCTGGAAAATCCAGTGGTCGTGCAAGCGTCCGGCAAAGACCTTTCTCTCGGTTTTCCCGGTATTGCGCAGTTGATCGTTTTGGACAAACGACCGGAAAACGTCAGGGAAGAGGTTAAACTCTGCCGTGATGTTTCCGGTAATTATTTTCTTTTCAAGCCGAGTGGCAAAAAGGCGTTTCGATTGGCTGGGGCGTTGAAGCATCCGGATGCGCTAAGCTGGTCCGTATACGTCGCAGGACTGAATCTGAATTTCCTGAAATGATGTCGGCTGCCCGGAAAAGTGTTCTGGGGAGGACAGCCGGATTGAAGCAAGTTCAGGAATAAGCCCTTTACATCTCATTCAGAATTGCAACCTTTCATTTATATGTCGCGATCCACTATACGAAAAAATGAGGATTCTGGCAGTATATATAAATTCTTGCACACTTTATGAAAACGTGGTAATATATAAAGATATTTTCGTAAAGTATAGGGAGAAAATGATATGATGCAACCTGAATTACCAGAGTTGCTTCTCATCCCTCCGATGGAGGAGGATGAAAAGGCCGTGCTCGATTACCGCGAAGAGCATTTCGCGGTAGGTGAAAATGAATTGCATGGGGCTTGCATGCTTGAAAGCATAGCGTCCTTTTCCGACTGGCTCAGGAGAGTGCGCGGAAACAGGCGGGCAGAGACGGTCTTTCCCCCGGACTGGTCGCCAACCGATATGATGCTTGTCCGCCGTACCTCTGACCGCAGGCTGGTCGGTGTTGTCGATGTGCGGCATCGGTTGACTGAGGCCCTGCGCGATTTTGGCGGTAACATCGGCTACGGGGTGCGTCCTTCGGAAAGAGGCAAAGGCTATGCTACGGAAATTCTCCGGCTTGCGCTCGGACACGCGCGCCGCCTCGGACTGCGTGAGGTTCTGATCTCCTGCAAACAAACCAATGGCGCCTCCCGCCGGGTGATCGAAAAAAATGGCGGCATTTTGTTGCGGAACTTCATATTTCCGGACGGAAAGCCGTCGCATATGTTCCTTATCAGATTATGATGGAGTGCGGAGTTCCTGCCGGAGCCAGGCGAGGATTTCCCGCATGGATGCGGGAGGAACCGTTCAGTGGGGTTACGTTTCAAAACAGTTCCGGAGTATCGGGGGATGGTTTGACCGGCTTTTTCCGGGATACCGGGAGTTCGCACTTCATGGTAGTGCGGTATGCGGGATTGCCCTTGATCACTTTCCTGATGATTTGACCGGTCGTGATCAGGGAATAAAATACATTGGAAACGTAACGCCGCGCAGCCAGGGCGTTAGCCTGTTCGTCCAGTGCCGGAAGGCCATATCTTCGTCCGAGCAGTTCAAAGTCCAGCAGCAGCAGTCCGTCAACGACGTGATACAATTTCCGTTGCGAAGTGCGAAATTTCTTGAGTAATTCCGCTTCAATCTCCAGACGCCTGGCGGCAAGATATTCCTGCTGCTGGTCTGGCGTGATATCGTAAACCGCCTCGAAGAGCCGTTTGCCGTTCTGCTGGAACGTGAACAGATTTGCCTGAGAGATGAGTTCCGGTATGGTATCGATCAGTTCCGTCTGGACGACACCGAGGAACTGCTGCGGATGCAGATGCAGTTTGGAATTGCCGTTGATTGCATAACCGCGTTCGACATTCCAGCCGCCGATTCTGAATATTCGTTCGCAATCGGCGTAAAATGCCGTACTTTCGGAATCGTTTCGAAATCCAACGCAGCCTGCTGATTGATAATAACTTGGAGTCAGAATGCTGTAGCCGACTTTGAAGTAAGCTGGTTTGAGGGTATTGAGGTTCATGATTGAGATAAAAATCCTTTTTTAAATCTGTATGAGAATTACGGTTTTCTTTGTTCAAGCAGCTTTTTTCATAGCATGAATTTTTTTGACGGCATTGTCGCTCCACAAATCAGTGGAACAACCATAAATTTCCCTGATCCCATAACCGCGGCACCCGTCGTGTTTGGCCGAATCTATGCAGCGGAATGGCAGACGAACATCCTTTTCCAGTTTGATTTCCAAGATGCTTCCAGAGCCACTCCAGGCATCATAGAGACCACAGGTCGTATCCTTGGAGAGAATCAAATAACCGCGGCCGGTTCGCTCGGAGAGATAATAGCTTTCGTTTCGCTTTTTCTCTTTCTCGATGGCGTCGCGGAGATTGAAATATTGCTCCAGGGTCATCTTGGCCAGAAACACCAGCGCGTTCATACACGAACCGCAATTCAACGTTTCCACGAAAATCGACTTGAGCAGCGGCGATTGGGATTTACCGTGATCGGCCAGTGCTTTTTTGAGGTCAGATTTCTGATATCCCTGCTGTCGCGCCAGCCAGAGCAGACTTGCTTCTTCCGGAATGCCGTTGTCGCAAGCATTGTAATGACCGCCGATGCTGTTGGAAACGAAATCGTAATTCAGATCCCCGGTATCGATAATCAGATCGACCAGCACATCTTCGTTCAGAAAATGCTTTTCGGAATATCTGACGTAAAACTGTTTCTGGATCAGATCACGAACTTCGTTCTCATCCTGATTTTTCACGAATTCAATCACATCTTCATCCTTAAGCACATGCTTGATGACATTGTCCGCATACTCCCATTCACAGTCGCAATACCACTCATCGAGCAGTTCCCTGAACTTCTCCCTCGGATGGTCGTCGTTGCAGATTTTCTTGAGGGTACGATCATCCAAGGCATCCCGGTAGTCTGCATAAATCTCGCGATAAAACACGCCGTTGTCATCTTTCCTGCAAATTGCGGACAACGCGCCCGCGATTGCGGCTTTGAGCTGAAGTTCTGTTTTTTTATTCATGATAAACTTCTTTCGTAAATGGTGAATACAGAATTATTGAAAGTGCAAATGGTTTTCTCATGCTGCAATTTTACCTATGCAAGTTCGCTCTCCGTACTTATTCAATGCCGTTCTCAATATTTCAGGCCAGGAATCCAAATCGCTTTCGGCGTATTTCGGAAAATATTTGGAAGGCAGATAGTGATCGGAAAGTATTGTTCCGTCAAAAGTATAGCAACCGTAAATCTGGTTGCCGCTTTCTTCATACCACATTTCAAGTTTGCTTATCTGGCCCTGACTTATGAACCATCGGACCCAATCGGCAAATTCCTGATGGGAAGGCGTCCACCTTGTCATTCCGAAAAGGTAAATACTGTCGTTCAGATGGTCGAAGTCGCTTTCAAAAAGATACCGGGTTGCTGAACCGATAAACATCCCGGTCTTCGCTTCCCGGGCTACGCGATTTGCCTGCCGGATAGCGGTATGGATTTTTTCGGCTTCTGCAGCATCAGGTGAGATAATTTCCATATTGAGGGTAGACCAATTTGCCATGATCGTTTACCTTTACAGTAGAGAGTTTTTCATGAGAGGGCTTGAAGAAAGTGATAATTGCATCAGATCAAATTTTTCGTTCCTATTGTTTCTTGTTCTTCCGAAATTTATTTTTGATCTCAATGATCCTGTGGCATAACTGCGGAGTTTCACACCGGGCGCAGCGGTAGTGGGTTCATGCGGCTTGATTTCCTCATCTACATAGCAGATTGGAACATTCAAAGATTCCGGGTGTTGCCGATCAGGCCGATGAAGTAGTCGATCCCGGCGCCGAACTCGCCGACTTTTCCATCGGTGAAGCCGCGTAGGACGGTCACGGTTCACATGAATTCAATCAACTCACGGGGGAAGTGGGACGTGAGGGGACTCGCCTACGCGGAGCGGTATTCACTGTCTGTAAGCAGATTTTTGAGGCGGATTTTCACACCGTGCTGCAGTAGAATATCGTTCAGGTAGCTTTCCGCTTTGGCGGGTGATTCCTGGTTATAACGGAAAGCAGTCCGGATAAATTTGTCGAGATCTGTCGGGCTGATTCCGTGCGTATAGTGTTCCAGTCTGGAAATACACAGTTTGATATTGATTCCGGTTTTTCCGAGTGCCT
>CAKUYO010000073.1 GCA_934716995.1 uncultured Bacteroidales bacterium
CGGCAACGTTCTTCAACTCAGGGTTGCCCTCAACCAGTTTGTCGAACTTCTCCTTGGATTCTTTGTCGATGATTTCCGCAAATGCCTTATGAATCTTAATAGTAGAGGGCTTATTGGTTTTTCTTTCCTTTGCTTCAGCCATAATTCGACCTTTCTAGCGACAAAGGCTAAACTCAAAGAAAATAATAAACTCATTTCATTAGATAGAAAACAGCAATGAGCGTTATTCTCTACAGAAAAAAAGCTATTTCAATAATTGAAAGGCGCTAGAGATGAAAAGCAAGAAACTAATCAAGTCGATTTGCCTCGCACTGGTTTGCGTGATTATAGTTTTCAGCTGTTACCTACTATTCAACAAAGAACCGATTGTAGGAACTTGGAAACTAAATAATCCGTCTAGCGTGCAAGTATCCGATAGACGTGATTTAAAATTTAACTCTGATGGAACCTTTATCTACAAGAAGAGCGGAACAGAATCCTATCTAGGTTCAACTTACCGTTGGGAAAAATGCTTTGACAACGGATACACCGTAAGCGGCGAAAAGTTCCACGTTTATAGATTGGTAACTCATAACTCAAAATACTTTTTCAAAATTCGCTATGCAATGGTCAGCAACAAACATTTCTATGCTTTTAAAACAGAGGATGATTTAAAAAACTTCATGCTCAATGGAAGCAATTTTGATAAGAGCAGAATGGAATACTCAAAAGAGTAATCACCTCTGCCGAATTACAGAATTCGCCATTAACTATCACCTCATTAGTTGGTAACAATGCGTACTCCAGCTAATGAGGTGTAACCATTTTTAACCGCACCTCTATTCGTTTTCGGAATTTCAAAAATTGCTTTTGGTCGGCAAGTTGAGCGGGTGGACGGGGATTTCACTAACCGATTTGAAAAATCCCGTAACATACCCCGCCCCCCATCGTTATCTACCTATCAATAACTTCGTCAGCATCCCTAATTACCAGATTACTGAAGAGATAGACCGTTGCGCCTTCTTCGCGTAACGCCCTAGCACGTCCTGCGGCCTGTTCAGCAGCGGCTTGGATGTTTTGGAGTTGCAGCTTTCGCATCTCTTCATCCACGAAGAGATAGAGCGATTGCCGCACACCGTTTAACTCTATTACCTGATTTTGCCTCGTAAGCTCCTGCGGCGATTCATGGCAATCATCGTAGTAGTCTTGATAGGCTTGTTGAGGCAAATCGGACTTACCCGCGATAATTAGTGATTTACCTTTAAAGCAATCTAGACCGCTATTGTTCAGCAGGTGTATTTGATTCCCTTTATTCTCAGCCACGTTGAATCCTTGGCTTTGCCAAAAATCCACTTCCTCTTTACTGCCCTTGAAGGTAATCAGAATTGATTTGTCTATTACTTCCTGTGGTAACTTTTCTTTTATGTACTGCGCAAGTTTGGGGAAGTTGTCATTGTGCATTCCCCTAGCCCCACTAAGGCCGCAGAATTGCACAATCTTGCCTTTATTCTCTGCAAGGGGCGCTTCAATGACCTCAATCTCTACTCCGTAGTACATTTCAGTTCGCTTGCTTAAAGGCGTTGCGGTGAATACCCTAACGGGAATACCGTTTAACTTAGCATCGCCAATTAACGTACTTTTACGAACCATTCGCACACAGTTATTCCCAGCATTGTCTTTCGAAAGCCTGCCGTCTGTCTTGTAACACTCAAATAGACCGACCGCTATTGAGCTTGTTTGCGTTGACTGAATGTAGCTATCTAGTTGCTCTTCAACTTGTGGCGCTACTCTCTCTCGTAAGATGGTTAAGTCAATGTCTAAACCTTCGTCACGCTTTCTATCTTTAACATCATTAATAAACTGAGCAAGTTCTTGGGATGTTTGTAAATCTAGGAAAGGAATTGTCGTTGCTAGATTGGTAAGACCTAGTTTCGTCTCCTTGATTAAGCTCGAATCAATCTCTTCGTCTACGATTATCAAATCCGCATCCAAGTTGCTTAGATTTGTTAGCAGACTGTGTGTTAAAAGAAACAGCCCCTTTTCATTGGGGCTGAACAACTTATCTATGAAGCCTTTTCTCTTGGCACTTCTCGTTTTTGCGGGTAGCCCCAATTGCAGATAGAGTAAATCCGATTGAGTTACCTCTTTTTGCGGGCAACGATGAATCAACGCTTTCTGGTTAAAGTTTGCCTTGCGAAATAAGCGCATCTCAACCTCTTCTAGATTGGAATGCTTGGGTGCCGCATAAATCACCTTGCTCTTTTCAAGGTCAACGTTACCAAGTAGATAGTTGATTATTCGTTCAGTCTTTCCCGAAGCCGTCTGAGACTTAAGAATCTTAATTCCAGCGCCTCTATCATCTAGAAACTGCGGTACATGTTCGTCCATCCACTTATCTAAGTTCTCTAATGGAACCTTGCTTAGATTCGGAACTATTGGAATATCTACGTTTAGAGATAGAAACTCTGGGATTGTTTGCGGCACTCCTAAAGGCCCTTCTACAATCGGACAGGGCTTTAGGCTACTATCCCTGAATTTCTGCCTAATCTGTGCTTCATCGCACGTATGGCTTTCGTAAGTTTTAGGAACAAAGAACTTTAAAACATCCTGAACGACAAACCTATTCTTGTCGCTGTATCTAAGGAATCGAAGGTTGCTGAATAGCGCAAGGCGTTCGTTGTAATCTAGGTAATCGCCCTTAGTCCACCTGTCCCACAACTTACAACGGCCCTGAAGTTTGCTGTACCAACCCTCATTGACCAGTACGGCATCAGGCGTTGGCATATCCGCATACTCAGGTATGAAGTTCTTCTTTTGCCTCATTGCCTTATTAGGCTCAGTACCAGAGGAAACCTTATCTAAGGCCATAATGCGCCCAATTAAGGCCGTTTCAAGTGGCTCATGGCTAATTACCTCATAACCAAACTTGCCGCCGTACCAGAGCCTTGAGCAGTCTTTTGTGGCTTTATCGGGGCCAAACTTACCAAACAGACCTAGGAGCGCTTTGTAGACGCTCTCATATTCGCGAGGGCTGATTTGACGCTTTAGGCACCAAACTATGCGGTAATTCCAACCGTCTTTATACACTCCGTTTTTAGACCCAAAATCGCCGTTTTGCACCTGCCTACTTAATAGATTACTTATAAGTACACAGGTGCAATCCGCACTTTTTGCTTCTTTTTCCAGAGTTTCGGGATTCATAGAAAAGCTGGGATACCAGAAGGAAACAGGCAGGCCAACGTTTGCCGCATACTCTATTACCTCGTATGGTCTTGTCTCGACCTTATCAAAATCAAGTGCTATCAGCTGTGCGGCCTGAGCGTCCTTCTTCTTAAACGTGCCGTTGCTTAAATCGTAGATACCAGCACGCCAACAATGCCCAGTGCCGCAAAGTCTAGCTATATCTTCAATTGATAAATCGTCTTGTCGATAGTTCTCTTTCCTTTGATACGGACTGGGATTACTTGGCTTTTTACTAAGAGCATCTACTGAATAGCAGAACAGCACTAGTCGTAAATGCCGTTTAAGATATTTTGCTTATGTTTGTTCAGGCGTTCGATTTCCATGCGGCCCAAACGCTCTACTCTTGAATCGTATTGCTTGCGATATTCGCCATTAGGTTTAAGAATCCAGTAAAGACCCGTTCCTGCGGCCCTATCTCTAAACTCAGTTACGTTAGTCACCCTATCGTCTACAGCTAATTCAATTAGACCTGTTAGCGTTAAACCCTTTCCATGAGCATCGCAGTAATCTTCCCAGAGTTTTTTCTTTTCCTCAGAAATACGAATGGTTACTTTCGTGTCTTTTGCCATAACAGTCTCCTTTTCAATAGAAATTTTTTCTCTATCTCTATTTGAAAAATGGACTGTACGAATTACAGAAATTTGCCCACGTTTTAGAAAAATGTTCTAACGCTTTAGCACTGTCTCAGCAGCATACTTTTTGAAACAGTGCATTGAGACACTTAGAAATTTAAAAATGCCTGATAACAAGATTCTCAAAAACCGTCTCTAAATTTAGTATCTCAGTATTCTATAATTTGAATTATTGAGACACTATCGGAGATAGGAGATTGGTCAAAATGAAGTTCGGCTATGCTAGGGTTTCTACCATCGAGCAGAATCTTGATAGGCAGATTGAGGCATTGCGCAAAGCGGGCGTTGAGGACAAAAACATCTTTTGCGACAAAATCTCAGGAGCAAAGGCAGAGCGTCCAGCACTAGACGATATGCTTTCACGTCTACGCAAAGACGATACGGTAGTTATCCTGTCTTTCGATAGGTTGGCACGCTCCACTAAGCAGCTTCTCGATTTGTCTAACCGATTTGAGGCCGAAGGTGTAAACCTCTACTCAATCAAGGAGCAGATTGATACCTCTACGCCGCAAGGTCGTTTCTTCTTTACCGTTAGCGCCGCTGTAGCGCAATTCCAGCGCGAGATAATCAAAGAAACGCAGCGCGAGGGCTATGAGGCTGCTAAGGCCGCAGGCAAGAAGATGGGTAGGCCCAAGGCAAGCATTGCCGCAAAGGAGCGTGCCGTAGAGCTTTACCGTAAAGGCGAAATGTCTATTGCGGAAATCTGTGCGGCTGTCGGATTAAGTAGGGCAACTGTCTATAGGGCTATTGAGGCATCTAGGGAAAACTAGACCTCTATTGCTATTGAATATATTTGAATAGATTCCTAGCGTAATCCTCGTTCCAGCAGACTTGCCGCAACTGCTCAGATACTTCTTTGTCTGTCTCTTGGTTCAGCTCTGTGTAGGCATCGCAAATGCACTGTGCCGCAAAAGTTTTGTCCCAGAAGGTTACAGAATCGTCTAGGTAAAGCTCTATATCCTGTGGGCTGTTCTTCATCATGAATACGAAAGCTGGAACGAAAGCGTTTGAAATGAACTCTATATAGGTACCCTGATTCATCTTCTCCAAGAGAAATAGCCAAAGTCTAAGCTGCGGCTCAACGTAACATGATTCATCTAGATTGCCCTCGATAATTTCTTTGAGTGTGCGGCAATCATCGACTAAATCAAAGTCTTTTTCTGTAGGCTCTTGGTAGTTGTACATCGCCTTTTGCAAGCCGTTGAGAACCGTCCATGCGGCTTGCTCAGCGCTGAAAATCATAGAAGGGTTGAACTTCTTTCCCTTGCTTATCTTTTCTTGGAAATAGTCTTTAAGCTCACCCACGCTATCTTGATAGCGCCTTAACTCTTTAAGCAACACTAGAAATCACTGCTTTCCTCTTGCTCCATCATTGCCGCAAGCGCCATGATGTTAGCCTGCTTTGCGTTTTCATCATCAGAAGCGTAGATATTCAGCGTCATAGAAGCGTCTTTATGCCCCAAGATTGAAGCCAAAGATTTAATATCCATCTTTGATTCAACGGCGATTGTTGCGAACGTATGCCGTAATCCGTGCATCGTTAAGGGCTTGTCCAGTACTGAAATCAGCTCGTTTCTTTTTGCCCATTTTTCAAAGGCACTGCCCAGTATGCGTGGATTTTTCCAATAGCAAATCAAATCCTTTGCATTGGGATTGTCTCTTTCTTCTTGAGCTTTTAAAGCTCTTGAAAGCTTGGGCATCATCGGTATTGTTCTAATCGAATACGTTTTCGTGTCCTCAATGACTACCTTGTTATTTCCATTCTTGTCTTTGATTTGCTTTGCGGCCTTGGTGATTCTAATTGTGTTGTTGATATAGTTAACGTCATTCCAACGCAAGGCGCAAATCTCACCACTACGCAATCCCCCATAGTAGGCAAGCAGAATCGGAAGATACAAGTTGTTATTTCGTGAGCCGATTAGTTCACCGCCGTTAAGCAGACTTTGTAGCCTCGCTCTTCCCTCTTTATCAAGATAGGCTATTTCGTGCCGTCTTTTGTCTTTTGGCAGTTTTAACCCTGCCCTTGCATCTTTAATTATCTTTCCTTGCTCCAATGCGTTTAAATAAGCCTTATTGAAGATTGAGTAAAAGGTATCTACAGAATTCTTCTTGTACTTCTTGCAAAGCTCATTGATGTACTTTTGCAAAGTCTCAGTAGAAATGTCATAGAAAGATTCATCGCCGATGTAAGGGAAGATTGCGTAACTAGCTTGTTCAATGTTGCGTTGATATGTAACGCTTGTTATGTGTCCAAGGTTATGTTGACTTACAAAATAATCCGTTACCGCCTGCTCAACAGTCTTGTAGGTTACTTGCCTTTGCGCCATTTCTTCCTCATGCTCACGCCATTCATTGAGCATCTTCACGGCATCGCGCTTCAGCCTAGTCTTAAAAGTCTTGTACTTCTTACGCCACTTACCATCCGCATTTTTGTATGAAATAAAACCGCGCCAGCCATTTCCGTTTGGCTCTTTTCTGTCTATGCCGCAGGACGTGTAAATCATGGCTCCAAACCTTTCTGTTTAGGCTCTTGGATTTGCTATTTACCATTATAGCTGTAGAAAAATTTGGAGAAAAAATTAACTGGGGAAATGTATTTACTCTATTTTATACCTTGCTTTACCTGCGGTTTTATCTGGTATAAATCTTTCTTATAGATATACCCGAACAATAATTCCTCCTTATTTTACGTGCTTGTTTATAGATTTCTAAAGATTTTGGAGAAAGGTATTGGAGAAAATACTTATTTCCAATTTCTTAGGGAACCAAGAGAGAAAAGAGTTAGTCCAAAGAAATAGGCATTGAAGCCCCTCGAAGCAATTTTCAAGCCACTTAAACAAAAAAGGGGCGTGGATAACCCACACCCCTTAAACAAGTCCATTAAATAGTTACTCACCGCTATTGGCTTTGCGCTTGGAACCGCGAGCCGACTGCATTTTCTCTTCGGTGAACTTCTCAGCAAAGCTGATATAGGTATCACCGTAGAATTGGCGCAAGGCGCTTTCAGCTGCAAGGGCAAAGTAATCGTCCAGCTTCTTAATGAGAGCCTTGTAAATCTTCTTGTAATCCGCCTGCTCTTCATCTTCCTCAAAGGCAACGAAATTGTTGTAAGCCGTGATGTTAGCCCTAACAG
>CAKUYO010000074.1 GCA_934716995.1 uncultured Bacteroidales bacterium
TCAATATAAAATCAACCGAAGACCTCGAGAAAAATTGAATTTTATGACACCCGTTGAGTGTTTTTTCCAATTTTTTCGCTAACTTTGCACTTGCTTGTTGAATCTACGCTTTAAGAAAAATAAACCATAATTTGCATAATTAAGATATTTGCCGTATCTTTGCACCCGAATCTGCGCTGGAGGGGATATGTCCTCGTTTCAGGGTGGATTTTGACATATTGAATAGCGTTTATTGACGCTTTGTGTTTGACAACTCGAAAACTTCGCAACTTTTCATCAAACAGTCAGAAGCAAAGTAGCAATAGATGCCTATGGGTATGACATACCTATACTGCGCCCGTTCAGGTGCGGTGTGTCGTCATATCAGCGTAGGTTTCCTGTTGTTTATTTGACTGTTTAAGGTAATGCGAAGACCTCGAGTTGTAAGTAAGCAACACGAGGTCTGCGCTTTCTTTGTGCCTGTATGAGCCGATAATTAACCTACTAAATACAGAAAATATGTCTCTTGTTAAAAATGTGGGTATAGGAAAAGATTCCTATACGAAAAACCGTGCCAGCGAGATCAACGACATTATCAAAGATCTGTTGCCCTATTTCCCTGCCGGTACTATTGCTAAAGACCCGCAATCCGTTCCGTCTGGAATACAAGCGGGTGTGGATATCCCGTTAAGTATGCGTTCAGGTTTGGATGTCGCCGGTAGTACCATTCTTGGCTCATTTTGCCCTTGCTGTCGGGGTTCGCTACATTGCACATTCCCCCTTACGCGCGAAATCATCTTCCGCCGTTTGGTGTTGATAGATTCCCTTTTCTCTACCAATACCAACAAAGGCTGCTATATCAAACAGAATATGGCAGATACCATTTACGATGCTTGCTATGATGTTGCTACTGGCACACATTCCGACTACACCTTAGCCAAGAAAGCAAGCGACTATATCCTGTGGACTATCAACTCACCTTCTGCGCCAACGCCTCAAGACCAAACCGTAATAAACGAGATTAACACTTTGCTGTACAAAAAGTACACGTGGGTGAAAAACAAACCCGGTAATGCGCAGATGGAGTTGTCCCTTATGACCAAATACCTGCACTGGTTGGTAGAAAGTATGCACCTGACTAACCCTAAAGTTTATACCGAGGGGTTCCCTATCAAAGATAGTTTGGTCAATCAGATGCTGCCCAAAGTGTATAAACACCTGTTCGGAAACAAAGTGGGCAAACACAGTACATTTGCAGACTATACCAAAGCCCTATGGGACATTGCTTCCGCGTTGAAAGCAGCAGATCCTGCCCTTTGGTCTCGCCCCGATATGACCACCTTCCATATTTTGGATCTCTTTATGTGGCAACTCGGCAAAGTGTACAAAGCCAAAGGCGACTATACCCAACTATGGATGCCTCTAACGGAAACAGAGTTTACAAAAATGCTCAAAACAGGTGTTATTGCCCCTGAATTACAAAAGTTAGAAACTTTAGCCAAGAAACTATAAATATCCATAGATAATGAAACGACTTTTCTTTTTTATTTGTGCGTTAGTGCTATTGTGTAGCCCCTCGTCTTTTGCGGCTGTCGAATGGGATGGCACATCTGCACCTTGGACGAAAGGTACAGGTACAGAGACCGACCCATACCTTATCGAAACCCCGCAACACCTATCCTATTTGTCGGAGATGGTCAGCGCAGGCATTAATACCTACAAAGGCAAATATTTCAAGCAAGCCAAAGACTTTGATATGAAAAGTCTTGTTTTTACACCGATAGGGCTTTCTGCAACTTATCCTTTCAATGGAAAGTATGATGGAAATAATAAAAGTATAGCCAACTTAAACATTTCAGGGGATAATGACAATAATTATATTGCATTGTTTGGCTATATTTCTAATGCTGCTATTCGCAACGTAATTATAGAGGGTAATTTCAAAAGTACTGTTTCCTATCGTAATTATGCCGCAGGAATTGTTGCATACGGAATTAATACCAATGTCGATAATTGTAAGAATAAATCTAATATCGCTATTTCTAGTAAATATGCAGCAGGTATTATGGGACAAGCCCAAGGCAAATGTGTTATAACAAATTGTTCTAATGTAGGCAATGTTAATTCCTCATATTATGCTGCGGGAATTGTAGGAATAGCAGGATATGAAAAAACTAATACAACGACAATTTATAATTGCTCAAACTATGGAAAAATTAGTTCTTTTTTTGAATCTTCTTATAGCGGAGGTGCAACTCCTATTGTTTGTTCAGGTGGAATTGTAGGTCGTGTTCAGGATACATGTGTTGTGGAGAAATGTTCAAACACAGATACGATATCATCTATAGGTCGAGCAACTTATTCTTCGGTAAAACCCCATACTTATTCTGGTGGTATAATTGGAAATGATGAGTATGGACAGAGTCGACTAAATGAATGTTTTAACATAGGTTCTATTTTATCTTCTACAACCGAATATGGTGCTTCTTCTTCAGGTGGAATTATTGGATATGGATATGTAGATGCTTGGAGTAAAAAAGGAGTTATTAATAATTGCTATGTCAGGTGCAATTATATATCGACTGCTACAAAATCTAGTGATGCAGGAGTTTATGGAATAGCAAATCGTCACTATACTATCACCAATTGTTACTTCGCAGGAGTCTTAAATGGAAACTATAAATATGGCATATGCAGCAATGCAAGTGCTGTAGGTAATTGTTATTTTAACTCCGATTGTGGAGCATCTACATCGTCCAAATATGGTACAGCCAAGACCACAGCGCAACTCAAATCTGCTTCTATGCCGATACTTCTCAATGGATCAGAAACAGGTACTATATGGGTAATGGACACCAATAATTCCAATGATTGGTATCCTATATTCGGTTGGCAGGCAGCACCCACTTACAAGATTACTGCTACCTGTGATGACTCTCAAGGCTCTGTCAGTGGCGGTGGAAACTATAGTGAAGGCACCATAGTTACATTGACTGTTACTCCTAAAGAAGGTTATATGTTCTCAGGTTGGAGCGATGGCGACAAAACCAATCCTCGTTCCGTTACTGTGGGCACTGCTGATGCTACTTACACGGCTTTGTTTGTCAAAATGCGCTATGTTATTACCGTGAACCAAGACTGCTCTGTCAACGTTCAATAAACCCAACACACAATGCAACAACAATTTATACGATATTTCTGTAGTGGTTTGGCTCTCTGTTTGTGTGGAATAGTGCCTGCTTATGCTGACCATATCCTGACTATTGGCGCTTCCGAGTGCTCCACACTCCAAACCCAATCCGTGCCGGATGGTGCAACCGTAGTATTGGAAGCCAAACCTTCGGCGGAAAATCTGTTTATCCGCTGGAATGACGGCAATACAGATAACCCGCGCACAATCGCTATACAGTCAGATGCAACCTACAAAGCCATTTTCGGAACGTCAGACGATGTACTTACTACGTGGCATACCCTGACAATATCGGCAACGGAGTGTGCAACTCCTTTGGTAAAGAAAGTCCCCGATGGTGCCACGTGCGAACTGCACGCAGTTCCCGAACCTACTTGTGGAAAGTTCCTCCGATGGTCAGACGGCAATACCGATAATCCTCGTTCCATTGTGGTTACAGGCGATGCTACCTATACGGCAGAGTTTGCCCCAAAACAATACACCATTACCGCCACAGCAGACGCCCCTGACACTGGTGTTGTAACCATCATTGCAGAATAAATTAACGTCTAATTAACGGAAATTAACGGAGAATTTTAATGGTTCTTTAATGGTAATTAATGGAGTAAAATGAATCTCAGTAGGAGAACTCCAAGTTATATGGATAACAAAAAATAACTACAAATAATGAAAAAACTCTTTTCTATTTTCTTAATGGCGTTGTGCGCTGTCGCTACAGTCCAAGCCGACCGATTGGTGGTGGATTGTGGGCGCACGGTCAAACTCACCGCCACCCCCGCCACAGGCTATCATTTCCTTCGCTGGAACGACCTCAATACCGACAACCCGCGTATCATCAGCCCGACGGAAGACGCTACCTATACGGCGTTCTTCGCTATCAATCAGTACACCGTCATCTTTCAGAACTATGATGGCACCGAGTTGCAGAAGGAAACCCTCAACCACGGCGATGCCGTCAGTTACAAGGGCACAACTCCTTCCAAACCCGCTACGGCGCAGTACACCTACACTTTCTCGGGTTGGAGTCCGAATGTAGAATATACCGCCACGGCGGATGCTACCTACATCGCTCAGTTCGACCAAACCACCAACAAGTACACCATCACCTTCCGCAACTGGGACGGCACCGTCCTCGAAGCCAAGGAGTGGGAGTACGGCACCCTGCCTTCCTACAGCGGTACGCCTACCCGCCCTGCCGATGCCGAGCATACCTACACTTTCTCGGGCTGGGACAAGACCGTCTCGACAGTAACTGGCGAGGCAACCTATACCGCCCGGTACAACGGCACCACCAACTCCTACACCCTCACCACCTCGGGCGAGCACGGTACCACCACGGGCGACGGCACCTACCTCTACGGTAAGCAGGTTACCATCACCGCCACAGCGGACGCTTGCTACGAGTTCGTTCAATGGAACGACGGCGACACCCGTGCCACCCGCGAGGTTACCGTTACCGGCAATGCCACCTATGTGGCTACGTTCCGCAAGGTGCAGTACACCATCACTGTTCAGTCTGACAACTCTGCCCAAGGCTCCGTCAGCATCACGGCAATGCCGTAATCCGCTATGAAACGCTTGCTGATTTTCTTTCTGTGCACATTGAGCGTGTGTACCCTCCGTGCGGAGGGTACGCCGCTCGCTATGCGTGTGGACTGCGGCAACTGGGTGCAACTCACTGCTACACCCTATACCGACTACCATTTCGTGGAGTGGAACGACCACAACACCGACTCCGTGCGGCATATACAAGTCACCGAAGACGCCTCCTATATCGCTTTCTTCGCTTCCAACTGTGAGGAGTATGCCAACTGGCCTGTGGTCGCGCTCTACGACTGGCTTCTGATGCTCAACGTGCAGGCAATCAACGGGATGGGCTATTACGTAGCCCCCTCTTCCGTAACATGGTACCGTGTCGTCGGCGAACCCGATGATATGCACAACGCTTTCCCGCAGGACGACCAACCCGTCGCCACGGGCTACTATCTCACCCTTGCGCAGAACCTGTCGGGTACGGGCGACTACTATGCCGTAGCCGATGTGTCCGATGCTCAAGGTATGCTCTGCGACGGACTCATGCGCTCCACCATCGTCCGTTATGCCCATTCTGTGCAACGCCACAGGGTGGCACTCCGCCCCAACCAAGCCTTTGCGGGGGAACCGATGCACCTGACAGGTCTCGACCCCGCCGAAGAAACCGCCATCCGCGTCTATAGTGCTACGGGGCAGTTGCTTGCTACCTATACCTCTGTTGGCACCGATACCTACCTGCTCCAAGCCGCTTATGTGGCGGGCTGTTACTCGGTGCGTGTCGAGAGCCCCTCTCTCAGCGAAACACTCCGTTATATCGTCAAGAAATGACAATATGTTTGTTTCAAAGCGCGGTGCATGTTGCACCGCAAGACAGGTTTTATAGGTTTTGTTTTATCCGTTTTCGTTATCTCGAACTTATATTAACGTCAGTTCGATATAGTCAGAATGCATACTTTTCCGCCGTAGGCGAATAAGATTTAAGGCAATTTATGGCTGCAAAAAAACAAAGATTTACTTGGATTTCTTGCCCAAAGGGCAAAGGAATTTTTATCTTGAACTTATGTTAAATTATCATTGCCGTTTGTTGAATTCATGTTTATGAAAAAGATACTGTTCTTCGTTTGCCTTTGTGCCGCAGGTGTGGTGCCCCATGCGGAAAATACCCACTTGCTTACGCTCGGACTGCGTGGCGGCGAAACGACCCTTCTGCATTCGTCCGCGCAGGATCTGCATAGTCAGATGGGTGGAGTAGGGGCGTTGGACCTCGGCTATGTATGGTATGCGTCCGTTCCCCGTGCGGAGTTGGGGCTCCGCACGGGTCTCCTCGTCGGTTATGGTGCCGCCGGTACAAGCGGTGCTTTCTCGCAGCAGTTCACCAATACCGACTACCTTGGCAACCTGATGCGCTATACCACCTCCGCGCAACTCTTTTCCCGCTCGCAGATGGTCTCTGTGGAAATCCCGTTGATGATGGCTCTGCGTGTCAAGGGCTTTACTTTCAATGCCGGCTTTTCCCTTCAGACGCTGCTCTGGCAGCATACCTGCCAGCATCTGACCTCGCCCCATATTGATGCGTTCTATCCCGCATACAATGTGCATGTTACCGACGAACTCATCACCGGTCAACTCACTGCCTCCCGACAGACCTCCGTCTATGCCTCCGGTCTGCCCGTGGTGGGGCTGGGTGTCTGCACCGAGATCGGTTACGATTTCGCCCTGCCGAAAGGCTATTTGGGTCTGCAAGCCTTTTTCTCTTGCTCGGTGTGCAGCAACTACCGCGCATCGGATGATATTGTCATCGCCGTTTCCTCCATTACAGACCCTGTTAATCCTGTCCCCTGTGTGCAGGTCTCCAATGCCCTGCCTTCTCTCTGTTCTTCCGTTCGCCCCCTCTCTTTCGGTCTCCGTCTCTACTATGCCTTCGAATGGCATCGCTAACCAAATACCGGATATAGAAATTACGGCAACGAGACGGCAACGAGACGGCAACGGGAAGCGTAAGGCGGGTGTGTGCTTTGTCCGTTTTCGGGTTGACTCGTTTCCGTGTTTGTTTTGTTAAAATACGTATAAGGTTGACTCGTTTGTCGGATAGGTTGACTTGTTCACCACTTGGGTTGC
>CAKUYO010000075.1 GCA_934716995.1 uncultured Bacteroidales bacterium
GTTGTACTTGTATTTGATGAATCAAATCTAAAACAAGTAAAGCCTGTTGGCTCATAGCCTTCGATACAACGCTTAATCATATCAGAGAATGATTCACGTCTTGCATTTTCTCTATATAGGCGCGATACCTCATTACGCTCATCACGCATTTGTATCTTAGCCTTTTCAAGAAGTCTGCGCTGTTCCTTTATTTCTTCAAGCAATTCGGATTCACTGCAAGTAGTAGCATCTTTGATTGAAACTATCTTACTCATCTCTTGATATTGCTTTCTATACTTAGATTCAGTATATTCTTGACCCAGTTGTTCGTTCAAAAGGTCTGCAACATCCTGCCAAGTTCCTATCTGGTCTTTATATCCACAGATTCTATACTCGTATTCTAGGATGCCTTCATCTTTGTGTCTTTTGTAATCAAAATCTAACATATAAACCCCTTTAATCCAGTTGCGATTAAACTTTTGCTTTCTCTGTTGGTAGTTTTTGCATTTCCTCTACCAAACCGGGAACTACACCATTTCCACCTAATGCGTAATAGTCTGTGGTCAAATGCTCTAAGTTTTCACGCTCATGTATGGGCATATACCCATACTCTTCACTCGTATATTTATTATACATTTGTATAATATCATTTCTAAGTGTGCTACGAGTAGCATCGGTAAGTTGCGTCAAAGAGTTATTTTGGACTTGTTGCAAATCTAACAGTTTATTTACTGTGTCTTGCATTGCCTTCATATCCTCTTCTTGTTTTTTCTGCTCTTGTTCAAGCTGCTCGTATTTTGCATCATCTTTATAGACCTGTTCGGTTTGCTTATCCTTATTAGAAAAGTATCTTGTAAAGATGAACGTAGCAAAAGAAAAGGAGCCGGTAATAAGAGCGACTATAACAGCAGTATCTATAATAACACCCCATTTATTACTCTATTCCCTTTCTTTTCCGTATATAACAAAAAGACCATGCGAAAGCATGGTCTAAACTGAAACTTATTTACTTAATAAACGACAGGATTGCATCGAGGAAGGGGTCGCCGCCAGTATACGCAGGAATGTCACTGTCAGTAATTGTCTTATGGTACTTACCATACTTCTTACAGAAATCAGCCAACATGTTGTTGTATTCCTTGGTAACGCGAATCTTTTCCTTCAGCTTCTCGTCAATAGCCTTTGCCGCCGCTTCACGCTCCTTGCGCAGTTTCTCCTGCTTAGTAGCTTCTGCGGTTGCCGCATTTTCGGCCTTTACGAGTTCGGCCTCGCTGTCGAACAGTTTCTTCAATACATCAGAGTAATACTTCATAAATAATTGTCCTCCTATTGACAATAAATTTTGTGCCGTTCTAATCTTTGGCACTTTGGCGCACACAACAGGACTCGAACCTGTGCGCGGTTTCCCGCCTAGAAGTTTAGCAAACTTCCCCCTTCACCAACTTGGGTATATGTGCAAAATTAGTTGGTCATCTTTTGAGTATAATAAGCGTGAAGCGCACTATTGGTAGGGACTTCCTCGTATTCAATTCTGCCATCTTTATATCTAACAAGAAAGGCATCAGTCTTAACTGGCTTAGTTGTTACTGCATAGTAGTTCCTAACAGACTTGCCATTGTAACTACTTGCTACATGAGTAAAGGAACGCTTTGTTCCGTAAACCTCACCCATGTTGCTTACGCTTACAACATTAGCAGACTTTGTTGATGCTTTAGATGGTGAACATAAGATGAAAAGAAATACAACTGCGAAGATGAACCCAACCGCGTACTCCATGTGACCTTCCTATCTTTATAAAAAGATTAAATAAATGGCGACCGCTAGAGGATTTGAACCTCTGGACGTTTTACCGTCTACAGTTTTCAGGACTGTCGCAATAAACCAGACTCTGCCAAGCGGCCATAATGGTGGGCATATTGGGAGTCGAACCCAAACGTCTTGCAACAACAGCTTCTAAGGCTGTCATGTCTACCAATTCCATCATACGCCCATATAAAAGACACAATTACATAAACCCAAAGTATTATATGATGTTGAGTGTAAGATTGCTGTTTGTGTCTTTGCACGAAAGGAGTCTATCTCTAATAGACTGGTGGAGAATATGGGAATCAAACCCATCTGATTTCCTGTGTGCAAAACAGGTAGTCACCTCATGCAACTCCATTCCCCATATAAAATAAGACGATTGTTTTCTAGTATGTAATTATCCGATACTTAGTGCGGATGCCCCCCTGAAACATCTAAGATGCACAGGCAGGTCTATTAAACTTGCAAAATAAGTTTTCTTCTTTATAAATTTGATTTTGAAAAGATTTGCAGTAATCGTCTTTGTTGGCGGCTATGGTGGGACTTGAACCCACTGCCTATGCCGTGACAGGGCATCGCTCTAGCCTATTGAGCTACATAGTCAAATGGTCGAAAATGTCCGATTTGAACGGCAATTCTGACTCCCAAAGTCAGCGTGTTACCATTACACTACATTCTCGATAATAAATTAGATACGTTTTTCCTTTAATGCTCTATCCCACTGAGCTACGTAAGATTCCTCTTACGGTTGGACTCGAACCAACGACCTTGAATTTTGCAGATTCCCAAAGTATATGTGTTGCTGTACGTATCTGAATGGCTGGGGATGCAAGAATCGAACTTGCGTCATAGGATTCAAAGTCCTCTGCCCTACCGTTGAGCGAATCCCCATTATAGCCCCTACAGGCTATCCCTTGTTTCATTTTGTTTAGACTGGTGTGAAAATTAAGGCTAATAAAGAAACCAGTAATGGAGGTTCCAGCCCGACTCGAACGGGCGACATAAGGATTAACAGTCCTTCGTTCTACCGACTGAACTATGAAACCATTGGTTGCGGACATGGGAATCAAACCCATCTAGTACAAGTTTATGAGGCTCGTTAGTGCATCAGCTCTAATTGTCCGCATTATATAGGGTGGTTTCCCACCCTTAAAGGAAATTTGGTCTAATCAGTTTACGGCGCTCTTCAATGCACTGGAAACCTTAACAGTGACCTTGTTCTTAGCAGGAATGGTCATTGCTTCGCCAGTGGAAGGATTGCGGCCATCATGTGCAGGAACATTCTTCAGAGCTAGATTCAGGTCAGTGACCTTAAAGGACTCGCCAGCGTTCAGTGCATCAACGATAGTCTTTTCCAGTGCCTCAAGATAAGCCTTGGCATCCTTCTGAGTGATACCAGCGTTAGTTGCGAAACTCTTCATAATCTTAGTAGAAGTCATAATTCTTTACCCCTTTTATTCTATGTATTTTGTTTATTTTCGTAAGGCTTCTCGTCCTTACGCCTATATTATATCATATCAGCGGCCCTTTGTCAAGGGCTTTTGAAAAATATTTTAAAAATTTCTTAGGAAAGTGTGGCTGTCATACCACATTTTGCCACTGCCACCTGTGCGTCTGTCTGCATCTTGGCAACCTTCATGTTGTTATCGAAGGTAACGCCACGGTCTTCGCACTCGGAGATATACGCCAAAGCCTGTGCTGGTTCAACACCAACCATACCAAGGGCCGCAATCTTTCCGCATAGCTTAGAAAACTCTGCAACGCCAGCGTCAAAACTTTCAATATCAAGTGCTTCAATAGCCGAGTCTACCATAGCTTCTGCTACACCACACTCGTATTCCTCGTCCGATTCGCAACAATCACAAACGTGCTTCAAATCTTCTGCATTAGATTTATCACATTTGCAATGCTTGCAAGTCTTATCCTTTTCTTCCATTTACAATACCTCGTCACAAATTTTCAAAGCAAGCGCTTCTTCTGCGGTGAATCGCTTATCTAGCTTCTTATTATTGATTTCGTCTAGGTCAGCCTGTGTCAATTTGGTATATTTCAGAACAATATCATCAACACGTTTACGAAGGATGCGCATATCGTTTATCTCTTCTTCCATAGATGCCAGTTTTCCATAATTCATGGATGACATATCATGGTGTAAATATGTTGCGTATCTGAAACTTTTCCTGACACTACCAACAATACTAATCAAGAATCCCATACTGAAAGCATATCCCATATTGGTAGTAATAATAGTATATCCATCGTCTTTCATATTCTCAATAAGAGAAATAAGTGAAAGGCCATCATATACTGTACCACCGCAGGAATTGATTAGAATTTCGATAGGTTCTTTTGTGCCGAGTTTCTTGTCAGCTTCTCTGATGCGCATAAGGGTGTAGATACATCTAAACATACTAGCGTCATCTACATCGTCATACACCATCAGCTTTCTGTTCTAAAAAGCTAACTGGGAAATCATTCTGTCCTTATCGAGCAATTTCATCGGGAAATCCGAATCTGCGTCATTTCTGACATTGCTTGCAGAGCCAAAATATCTTTCTCTCATCAATCCTCCGCCTCCCTATTCAAGAAGTTGAGAATCGCCCGTTCCTCAACAACGTAATACTTCTTCCGCTTGCTACATTTCTTCTTGTTCACAATGCGATAATTCTTGTCGTACTTTGATGCACGAATCAAGCCAGCATTACGAAGTTCATCGAACTCGCTTCTGTTTACTAGAATCAATAAACTATCCCCTTTTACTTCAATTAGTGAAATGAATCACTTTATTTCATATAATAACGACATTTCTCAATATCGTTTTATATCAATGTTTTACTGCGTTTTAACGCCGCTCCGTTTTTCGGAACTTTTCTTACGTATATTACGCTGTTCAAAGTCAACACGTCTGGCGCAAGTTTTACAATACAGCTTTGGTCTACCATGTGTAGGCTGTTTGACAATGCACCAACATCTAGCACATCTTGTAAACTTGCCGTTGCCAATTAGCTTGTCATAATAATAGCACAGATTGATGAAATTGTCAAGTGGTATCTGAGATTTGTCATCAATTTGTAACAATTCTGGGCTAATTTCGACATAATGTACGTTATGAAACTGTTTTAGAGATACAAGATTGGTGGTTCTGACGAACTCCGCTATCTTCTTGACGCTAGATACCCCAGCGACTTTGAGCGCATCGTTAAGTTTCACAGTGTATAGGTCGTCAGGATTATGATAATATAGATAGATACAGAGCGATGCAAACACAAAATGCTCAGCATCTAAATCACAAATAGCGTGTATCTTGTTAATCTGCGTCATAGATAACACTATTCCATCAGTCCTAACAGGTGGCAATCTCTTAGCCATTGCGTAGGCTGGCCTATAATATTTTGACATATCAGGTCTACTAGGAACATAATACTTCTGAGCAAAAAGCCTATCAATTAGCTTCAGTATCTTGTCCTCACTTTCGCCAGTGTATCTAAGATACCTTATTACATAAGCAGCATCAGCCACCGGATGCTGCTCAGATAATGAGTTCTACGTCAATATCTTCTTTGCATTTTCTATTCTTTCGTCAAATATCATGCAATCTCTTCCTTATATTCATCAATTATAGTCATTTTCTTTCCAAAGTAGTCACGACCATTTGGATTCTCGACAACCTTGTAACGATGCCTTGAGTTATTTTTTACGTTATTTGCAACAGCATCACCGAAACAATACCACAGCAAAGACTTCTGGCAATTATTATCAATAGCATAACATACATATATAACGTAGTTTACACACATATCTACATTAGATTCTATTAACAAACAGTCATTTTCAAAATCTTCGTACAACCCATCAAATAAAGCAGATTTCATTTCTTTCAGTTCATCCTCAGAAAGATATGGAGCCGCAACAGATATATTCTGCATTATATCTCTGTTTAATCTGGTATATTGACGAAGCAATTTTTGAAATTTACCCAAAGTCCTTTTATCTAAAGAATCCGGTGCTACAGACATTAAACATCTAAAGTCGAACTCACCGCGATTTTGGTTTCGTCTTTGTGTTAAATCCAAATCCTCAATATACTTAGCTAAAATATTCATAGTACATTTGGAATTAAACAACGGAGAATACTTATAGTAGTTTCTGATAAATGCCTTTTGTTCTGGTGACTTATCAACAATGCGAACCAAGTCATTGATTCCCATGCCAAATTTCACCATACATTCGGTGTCGCAAACACGCTTGTGGTTTTTGTACTCTTGCATTTTTGCAGGATATACATATCCGAAGAAATACGCTTTCTTATCGCAGCAAATTGAGTTCTCGAATTTTATCCTCTCATTCGCCTTATTGATACGGGCAATCTCTTCTTCTGTTGCGCCATCAGGTATTTGGATATACTTCTGACGCTTTGACCACTCTTTCTTGGGTGGTTCGTAAGAAATACCCTTAGTTTTGTCAATGGCGTTTCCTTGATACATACGCATAATCTTTATGCGTTTTTCGAGTTCAAGTCTTTCCTTAGATTCCTTGTCAAATAAGGGTAACATTGCATACATATTACTTGCAAGATTTGTAATGCCGCCGATAGGACTATCAAATGACTTAATATCCCAGCTTGCGAATGTATTAAAGTTTAATCTCTGTTCTTTTGCTTTATGCTTTTCGTAAGTTATAACAGGCAGCGTAGGGTCTATTGCGCCAACTAAGTATGGATTATCCGATGTTAAGGCTATATCTC
>CAKUYO010000076.1 GCA_934716995.1 uncultured Bacteroidales bacterium
CTCCTAATATTCTCTGCTTGGCTTTTTCATAGCTGTTGACAGAATCAAAAGCCATGTTTTCTTTTTGTTCAGTAATATTCAGCCATTTTTCTACAATAGATGCTGGTCTATTGATACCGTGCTTTGCATTTTGAGTCATTGAATAGAGATAAAAATTCAAATCATCATAAATGGCAGCAAGCATCAGTTCTGACTTTGAAATATTCTGATTATAAAGTTTCCGCATTATTCGTGAGTCTTCAGGCAACCCTGCGGCTAGAGTTGCAACGGACTCAACAGTCATAGATCTGTAGTCAAACACATGGTAATACTGTGCAAGATCACAGATCAGACTGTCTTCATCTGTTGCAATCATGGTTGCCATGACCATCAGTTTTTTACTTTTTTATTGGCTGCTTTGCACTGATTCATGATTTCTGTGAACTCATCCATAACTGCACTGATATCTGCAATGCCGTCATTGTGATCTGCAACATGCTGAAGAAATCTTTCCTTGTCAGCTTTAGTGAAAAGCATTTTCAGCATCTGCACAGTCGCATCCATCTTGTCGAGATCATCTTTGCCTTTAACAGTTTCAACTGTTTGTTCTAAAAAACGGAAGTCGAGGATCTTACTCTCATTGACTTCCGCTTCAAAACCTGTCTTTGTAGTAACCTTGATCATTTATTATTCTCCCTGCTTGATGTAGTAATCGTATGATGCTGTTCCTGTAGAATCTACAGAAGCAGTAATAGTGACGTTGTATCCAACTGGTTCTCCATCCTTGTAGGAGATATCTCCAATATCTGTGATCTTTCCATTTGGGATGACAGTACGCTTTAGAACATTTCCGTTCATAATCTGCTCAACTACTAGTACTTCCGGTTCCAATTCGCCTGAAGCATTCTTTACAGTCATTCCAGTAGTTAAATTACCTGTAACATTGTCAGCACCGTGTGTATACTTCTGAACCTCTTCATTCAATGCTTCAATCAGAGTCAAAGAGAAAGTAGTTGTCTTGCCAGTCTGATTGACCATTACGACATCTCCACCCCATGCTTTGACAGTATTTGTATCAATAGATGTAGATTCAGTTAAACCGTCTTCTGAAATGTATCCCAGGTTTTTGAATGCCACATTTAAAGCTGTCTTAGCATCTGTAGGCAATTCAGTTCCTAAAGGTGCATGGAAAAAAGCACCACCGACTTTAGGAGTTCCTGCTGTAACATTTGCTGAGTTATTTGTTGCCATATGTTATTCCTTTCTACTCATAGTGAGTTAAATAAAATACCGCCTGGTAGCGGTATTCCTTTGTTTCTGTATCTGTAAAATTGTAATCAGAATTCAATCTGCATGAAGAAACGCCATGTGTTCCAGGCAGTGCATACATAGTTGCTTTGACACGCTCATTTAGTACTGCTGCATCATACATGGATTGGCCGATTGACTGCACTGCAAGAGTTGCATTGTTTAGCAGATTCACTCTTCCACCGCCTGTTCTTTCAATCATGACGTACTGTTCAGGCATATTCTCTTCATGTTCTAGAAATACCGGAAGCTTCAGTTCTGCTTCCAGATAGTTTCTAACAACAGCTTCTATGATCATCCTTTCACACTTCCTAACGCTTTCAGCAGCGTATTGTATTTAGAGTTGCTTCTTGCAGCATGCTGATTCCCTGGATAAACCTTAACATTTGCTCTTGTCTGACCGACTGATGTACTGCTTTCATAACTGTCACCAGCGTGTCCTGAACTGTTTGCAGAGTTCTTAATCTGTTCGCCATACTGAGAAAGCACATTCTGCATTTCCTGTGACTTCATCAGTTCAATATATCCATTAGAATCGTGTTCAAATTTCACTTTGCTATTCATATGCTTCAACCGTCACTTTCTTATTCCATCTGAGTGGAATATTCTCTGAAATGCCTTCCTGTGGAATGCCGATTACGTGCCATCTTTTGCCGAAGAATCCAACGATTGCATTCTCCCATGAATGATTGTCCATCTTAGGAATAGCAAGCGTATATGAAGCTTTATGACCGTCTAATGAGGTGTTGCTCAGAATGTCTTCACTTGTGATAGGAGACACGAGTACATTTTCAATCTCTTCAGCTTTTTCTTCATAGACTGGGTGATTGAAAGCATCCCTCTTGCCTGTATCCGTTCTTGAATAAAGAGTAACAGTAATACCTTTAATTCGCTGCATTTCCGACTCCATAGAAATCAATAAAGCTTGCCTTCTGCTTACGAAGTCCAAGCTTTTTGAGATCTTTATCAAGGATGGATGTACCACCACCGGTATTCACATATGTTCCACTCCATGTATAGCCCAGAGCCGACTGTGATTCCTGCTGTAGATTGTATGTATTGCTTGATGAATCCTGATCCAGTCTGCGGATGACAATATCGCAAGTAACCATTCTGACTACATTTGTATAATCTTCATCCTCTGCCATCATTGCATCAAGATCTCTGTTGCATTCCTTTGCCTTGATTCTCAAAGCACTGGATACATCTCTTAAAAGCACTTCTGCCTTGGCAGTTTCTTCTGATGTCAGCAGTCTGTACCGATTAATAACATCTGTTACTGTAGCAAATGGTTCACTCATAAATCATCATCCTTTCTTTCCGGTTTTCTTTTGTGGTTTCTTAGTTGCTTTTGCCTGTGGCACTTCAATAGACTTTTCTTCAGTTTCCTGTGGCTCTTCAACAGATGGAGCTTCATTTTCCTGTGGTTCTTTAACAGATGGAGCTTCATTTTCCTGTGGTTCTTCAACTGACTGTGGCTCGGAAGACTCTAAAGCCTCCCAATCCACATCAGTCAGAATGCAGGAAATATCAATCACAGAACCGTTTTTAATATTTCTGTATTTCATAGTTATTAAGCGTCAGCCTTTACAATCTTCTTGAATGAGTCAGTATCTAAGATTCCCCAGCCGATGTATGCTTCAGCTCTCAATACAATCTGGTTAGTTTTCTTTAAATCACCCTGTCCATCTGGATCACCGTATTCAATGATTTCCATTGGGATATTTTCTGCGAAGCCCCATTTAAATGCATTAGCAAAGTCACCGACAATTGCTAAATCCTTGGATGTCTTGAATGATACAGTGTTGTTAATATCAGAAGGAACACTTGCGAATGTGCCAGGGTTGCCACCGAATCTGAATTCAGGATACTGAACTACACCGTTTACTTTGATTTTAGCTAAGTCACTTCCCAAGGCTGGTGCCATTGCAATACCAGTAATTGCTCCATCAGACGCAACAATTGTCTGAATTGCTGCATCGAGAGTATCATCTTCAGAACCGGCTGTTACTGTTACGGATCCAACTGCTGCCATGTCAAAGTTCTTGCTGGCAATAGCTTCACACGCAGTACCTGTTGCAGGATTTACACCGTGCATTGCTGCAATATCCAGGGCTCTTGCAATTTTCTTTGCAAACCCCTCTGTGAATGCCTGCAGGTATGGAACCTGCTTTTCTTCAGACATGTTTACAAATTCATCTGTAACTCTACTCTGATAGACAAACTTGATTGGGCTAATCGTTACCGGTTTAAATCCAGCATCACCGGCAGGCTTATTTTCTCCCTCACCGACAATAGATGCTTCCCCGTCCATCGTAAATACAAACTGTGATGTTTCTGAAAATGGAATAGGTTCCTGCTTTGAAAGCTTCGCTAATGTAGAATGACCAGCTACTTTGCTGAAAATCTTTGGAATAAATTCTGCTGGAAATAAATTTGTAGTTTTAGTAATTGTTGCCATTTGTTATTCTCCTCTTAGGTTTTTCGCCATCTGCAAATAAATCTGTTTAGATGTATCACCTTTTTGATCTTCGTGATTTGCTAAAGGTGGTACCTGTCCTCGATTACCAATGAATTTAGATAATGCTTCTGCATCCTTTCGAATGTCTTCTTCTGTAGTTCCGGACAATCTAGAAGCCATCTCATAAGGGATTCCATTTTCATGTGCGATTCTCATTTTTACCGAGTTGGTCTCGTAAGCACTGATCTTGGCATCTTTTTCTGCAAGCTGTTTGTCATAGTCTGCATACTTGCTCGCATTTTCTGTAATTGAAGTATTCAAGCCCTTGATCTTAGAGTCATATTCATCCTTAATCTTCTGAAGCTCTTCAGGTGATGTATAACCTTCAAACTTTTTAGTCATAGTTGAGCGCTCACGCTCAAGTCTCTCTTTCAATGCTGCTTCGAATGCTTCCTGTGTCTCAATTGGTGTGAATGTCATGTTTAAGTCTCCTTTTCCTACTTTCCGTGTAGTGTACGTAATATCTAAAAAAGCAGCTGAGATAAGCTGCTTTAATAGTGAATAACCT
Organism: uncultured Bacteroidales bacterium; assembly: GCA_934716995.1. Lineage (GTDB taxonomy): Bacteria > Bacteroidota > Bacteroidia > Bacteroidales > Paludibacteraceae > Colicola. Next base: position 4,317 of record CAKUYO010000076.1, read on the forward strand.
GTTTCCGTCTTTCTTTTGCAGTCTTTGCCTGCCAGAAAGCGAAAACCATACTTTCCATAAGGCATATGTCTATGCCTTCCTTGATACTTTGATACCCATAACCACCTTGACTGCCTATCAGTCTCTTCTGACAGTTGCTGACTGACTGAGCAAGTGACGGCTGTCCCATATGGACAACCAGGCCTTGATCCAGTGATGTTTTAAATACGTCATTGGCCGTAATTACTTCTGATGTCTTTGGAATGATAATGTGCTTCAGCTTCATATCCTTCAGTTCTTCTTCAAGTGTCGCAGATCCATTGCCGTCAATGGTAATAGATGCAATATCTGCCTGCTTTAGAAATCGCAGCATCCATTTATTGCCATTGAGTCTAGGCTGACAGTCTATAGACTCTACGAATACTTTTTCACTTGTGGTCTTACATGCGATAGACATTGCCACATTCTGCCCATCGATTCCAAATTTTATTCCAACATAGAGCTTTCCTTTCAGTTCTGGAAGAGAAGTGAGCTTGCATTCATTCCACTGCACTTCTGAAATGAAAGATTTCAGATTCTTCTTTGACCAGTATCCTAAACGCTGAATGTTGAAATCAAGATCATCATCACCAATTTCATCTTTGATGATACGTTCTGTGAAAATCGTACCCAATGATGGATTGGTTTCATACCAAGCTTCTACATCGTGAACATCTGTCATCGAATCAACAGACCATTCCGCCCATCCGGTATTCTCTGTTTCACCAGAGAGTGCCTTATTCCTCATTTTCATAAATACGGTTCCACTAGACACCATTGTGGGTGGTGTTCCACAGAACAGTGTCTGAGGATTTTTTGAAGATGAAACAACATACTTTAATGTTGTCTCTTGGTCATCTTGATATTCTTGTGCTTCATCAATGATCATCAAATCAAAGCCTTCACCAAGTCCACCTTTAGATGTTCTAGTTCTGAAACTTACTTTTCCATCGCTCGATGGAAATTCAATTGTTTCAAGTCCGTATTGCTTATGAGCAATATAATCCTGTTTGTCTTTATAGCCTGCATCTTCCAATAGCTTCAGCAATCTATAGAAAGCACTAGATGATGTAGGTGTTCTATGAGCCGTGTGAAGCACTTGCTCGCCTTCAATCAATCCGTACATTTCACGGATCGTAATGACTTCATTCTTGCCATTACGTCTAGGCACTGCATAGCCAAACTTTGTGTGGATCCATAATCCTTCATCGTTGTACGAAAGAATGTCATAGATCAGAAGCTTCTGCCAATCCTGTGCCTGTCTGCCAGTCTTTTCATAGATATCAATTGCTTCTTTTCCATATGTATTCTCATATGGTAGAACTACGGATTTTGTAGGAGTCTGGCGACCTAATCTCTTAGGTTCTGCCATATATCCTCCTTATCCTGATGTTATTCTGTTGGGTGCTCTAATCTCTTTATTTATTATTTTGTATCTCCTATAATTTGATTATATTGAGGTAATAATTTATGAATTCTGTGCCACTTCCTAAAGATGCAAGAACATTGCTGACAGCTATTAAAAACGTACAAACTTCTTTAAGTTCATACGTTTATATAGACATATACAACCAAAGAGTTTATCCAATATCAGAAATAAATATTGAAGAAACTAGCAGAACTATTGGAAATGATATATTTTCTTCATATAAAGTTAAATCATGTGATTTCAAAGAAACTATGCAATATCTAATTGATAATAATCTTGTTTCTAAAACTAGAGTTCCTTATATTTATCAATTGAAGTATATTGGAAAAGAAAACTCATATTTAAGGCTGCGTGATCTACTGTCAGCAATTATCACTCATATAATTTTTCCTTCTTTAGTTGCTTTTATCACTACATTAATTACGTTGTTTTTAACCAAATAACTTCATTGTCGCAATTGCAATAACAGCTCCAATCAAAGCATGAACACATGATTTGATTATGTTTTTTATTTTCTCTTTTTGAAAATAGTCCATTGTATTTCTCCAAAATAAAAGCAACCTGTACGG
>CAKUYO010000077.1 GCA_934716995.1 uncultured Bacteroidales bacterium
ACTCGGTGTATCCGGCGCTTGGTTCCAAGATAGAGACACAGGAAACAGTGAAGCAAAACTCGGACATGCAGTTGAACTCAAATTGCAAGATGTTGGCGCGACGACTGCAACAGACGGAATCAAAGGTTGGAAAGAACTCTATGATTCAACAAAGACAGCAGCATATCCTGGAGATCAAATTATTGGAAAAACTCAAATTAAAATGAACTCCGACACACCAGCAGTTGTTAGAGCAAAAATTACACCAAAGGTTAAAAATGCTGATGGTACAGATGTTGATTTGAAAGCTGTGGCTACACCAACTACAGTTGGAGGAGTTACATTTAGTGCTGAAAATCCACAAGCTTATTATGATGCATTGGTTGCTGCAAAAGGCACAGCAGAATACGCTGCCAAGGCAGAAGAATGGAACAAATATTTGCTTGCAAATATGACAACTGGCTTGAATCTTAAAGATACTCTTTGGGAAGGAACATCAACAGCAGGCTGGATGTACTACAAATCAGTATATGGAAATACAACAACCCCTTCAACAGGAACAGCAGGTGTTATTGAATTGTTTGAAAGTGCAAAATTGAACCCACTTCTTACAAACGAAGTTCAACTTTGGACAATCACAATTGATCTTGAAGTTGAAGCAATCCAAGCAGCAAACCTCAAAGACAATGCAACATGGTATGGCGATTTGACAGCAAAAATTAAAGAAGCTGTCGACACTTACAACACAGGAAGAGAAAAAGCAGGAGTTTAACATTCCAACAAAAAAAAGAAGGCGAAAGCCTTCTTTTTTTGCACAATACACTAATTTAGCAAAACATTGTTAATGTTTTTGTTGGAGTCGATGAGTTTGCAAGATAAAAGTTTATTTTGTTTCCCACACGTTCAAAATGAGTTCCATTTGGTGTCAACCAATATTCTTGGCAGTTTGGAATTATTTCAGTGTTTGCAATGTGATATAAGTCACTTCCTTCGCCTGGTTCAAGAATAATCTTTTTTATGTTTTTTCCCACTCTCAAAAAAATTACAATGTCGTTATTTGCAATTAAATAAGCATTTGAATGCGTACCAAAACCCAGTTCGATTTTATACTGAGAATTTGCAATTTTTGACCATAAAAATGACGTGCCATCTCGGCGAGTTGCAACGCCATGAAATTGAGAAATGTTATTATTATTGTCAAGCCTCAATGCACCGCAACAATCAACACAATTTAAAGTATCTTTTATATGTGATAGTATGGAAAATAATTTCCCTTGGTCATATAGTGACAAAGATCCGCTGTCTGCTATGGTTATGTAGTTTGGTATTGTTCCGTATGGATATGTATTACCTGAATTGCTAAACACTGGTTTTACAATGAAACCTATCAACAACACATCATTTGGTGCGATATTGTCTTCATTGTTACCATCGACATTATAATAATTACCAATCCTTTTTTCGGTTGCATCAGTTTGAAAATTATGGATTATTAATGATGCTTTTTCACTATATACCACTGTGTTTTTTTCGGTGTCGAATGTATGCACAATTGCAGGATGAACAACATTATAGCCTCTATAATTGTTTGTTTTGCAATACTTGAAAGCGCTTTGCTCAAGCGAAAGATTGGCATCTGCTGGTTGCATGGAAAACATTGCTTGCGTGTTGTCAAAGACTGTGGTTGTCATAACAACATTATTTCCGGCGGGGATGACGCAAAAATCATAGTTGCGGGAAATGAATTGCACATTTGTTCCCCAAAGTTCAACTGTGAGAAATTCTGGAATGCAACAATTTGTTCTGCGGGCGGGCGTTTCGGTGTTGCGAAGTTCAATAATGAGTTTGTGTCCTGCTCTCTCTGACGAAGTGATATATTCAAAATCCACCGCATGGGTGCCACCTGCGGGGATTTCTTTTGTTTCAGAATAAATCTCTTCTTCGTCAAAAGTGATTTTTGCAGTTGATGTGATTGTTGTTGTGAACGAACTAACAGCATCAAATTTCACGCGAAACTTAAACATTTTTCCGCTTTCAGCAACAAACCCAATTGGACGCGGGAGCCAGCAAGTGTCACGATAAATTCGGTCTTTTGTCTTGTAGCAATCATAAGACCCGAGTTCGACCTTTTCTTCTGCTGCGGTGCTTGTGGATTTGAGTTCGGCAATATCTGCTTGGGCAGAAGCGACATCGGTTTTGAGTGATGCGATGTCGGTTTGTGAAACAGAAGCACTTTGCGACAAAGCATCAAAACCGTCCGAAAGTTCTTTCGTTTTTTTACGCAAACGATTGATGTTTTGTTCATTTTGGTCAATTTGAAAATCTTGTCGATTTTCTTGCCTTTGTTGATTGATATTCATTTTGTTTTCCTCCTTATTCAAAAAAAGAATAATTGCGAGTGGGTCGCAATTATCCACAACAATAATAAAGGTTGATGACATGGGGTTGCAACATTCCGTGCCAAAAAGACACCACAAAAACAAAAGGAAAAATATTATGAATATTCAAGAAGAAAAACGAGTTTGTTTTGATGTTGACCAAAACAAACAAAAAATTAACTTTCTTTTGAGAAAAAACAAAGAAAACGAAACTCAACAAACCGAACTTAACCAAAAACTTGCCACTGCCCAAAGTGACATCAATTCACTGTCATCTGCAGTTGAGACTCTCCAAAACTCAACCCCCACCGAAGAAAAAATCGAACTTCTCAGCTATGACATTGTGAAAATCGTTGACAACACCTATCGTGACAGTCTTTGGAATCCGCACCTAATATATTTTGCGGCAGAGATGAATAGTCGCATCAAGATGCATATCAATTTCACCCAAAAGAACACTTTTCCGCAAAACTTACCGAGAGAAGCAACAACCACAATAAAACTTGATGATGTGGAAGTGTTTTCCAAAAAAGTTGCATATGAGAATGGACCAGAAGAGACCGAAATTGATTTTGTTCACATGTTCACTTCAAACACGGGCGGGCACAAAATTGAACTAAAGATTGCCAACACGTGTTCGGATAGCACATTCCAATATTACATCAAGCCCGACTTTTTCACAATTGAACTTTTTGGCACAAATGTGCAGTTTATTTCTCGAACGCATGACTTTATGGTTGCTGCGGGTCCAGGGAAAAATCTTATGACAACCACTTGCATTGACGAAAAACCGCGCTTTTCAGTGCAAGCGGCGGATGAGAATTTATCGCTTGACATCTCGCAATTTCGAACAGCAAAACTCAGCAACTATCGTCAATTTAATTTTATCACTCCGTTTTTCGATTACAAAATCACAGCAGACGGAGTGGTCACCCGCTATGAGAATCCGGGACTGATGTGGGCGAACTATCCCAACTATGACCCCACGCGCCGCATTTCTTTCCGTTCTCAAGTCACAGGCGGCGAATCGGAGTATGTTTCACACGACTACATCATTTTGGCGGACGGTGCATATGGCATGACAATAAAAAACAACACATCAACTGACGCGCCATATGTTTTGTCGATAAACAAAGATCACAACCTTTGTTACAACTTTGTCTATTCGGCAATTTATATCATAAAAGATTCCAGCGACACCTTTGCTGATTGTGCCGGACTGAATCGACTCGACAATTTTGAACTCAACAAAGACATAATCGGGTTTGCAACAAGAATAAATGGAAAAAGCTTTATGACCCACTATGTCCAAGGCAACACAAATCCACCTCGTCTCGAACTCGGAGTTGGCACTCACATAAATGCATACTTGAGAGCTGACAACTCAATTGAGGTTTATATGCGTGTCGGAAAAGATTGCAAAAAACTTATTATCAAAAAAGATCCAAACACTCAAAAATATTTTGTTGAGTCAAGCCAAATTATTGAAAATGTGCAAGAGTATTGGCTCGGCGCAGATGGAACACATTTTGAGCGTGTTGGAAACAACATAAACTATTACCCTCAAAACGCAACTGCTCCAACTCAAACTTTTGAAGTGTTTTATTAATAAAAAAGACTAGGTTTTCCCTAGTCTTTTTTCACTTGCAAATTTATTAATTAAGCATATCTCTTAATTGATTGATAAAATTTTCCATATTTATTATGTCAAGAATGTCTTCGCTTAAATATGAAATAAAATTATCTTCGCTTATTTTGGGGTTCATTTGTTCAAGCAAAAAATTGTAAAATTTTTTTCTGTTCTTATCTGAAACATTTTTATAATTTTTGTTATAATCTGCAACAATTTCATCAACTGATCCAATACGGAAACATCTGTCGTTTAATCTTCTTATAAAGTCTTTGTTTTTCTTTGTAATAATTTGTTCATAAAGAAATTTTTCCACGCTTGGAATAGGCAAAAACATATGGAGTAATCGAGTGTTTTTCACTTGTTCTTTGATATCTCCATCAAGGATACTGAAAAGTTTTGTTCGGTCCCCAATCAGTTTGGAGCGTATTAATTCCTCTTGCATTTTTAGGACTGTATCAAAACCACCAACTGGCATCACATAAATGGATCTCCCATGAATTAAACTATTTTTTTGAAGCACGCCTTCAACAAGATTTTTTGCCAAATCATCTTCAACAAGAATCAAGAAATCTGCACCAACATATTTATAGATGTCGTGAATAACGCTATTTGCATAAACCCCATAAGTTATTGCAACATTTCCGTTAATGTTGTCAATTTGATAAAGATTTTTATGATTTATTCTTTTAATAACCTCAGGGGAATGCGTCGTTAAAATAACAGTCAGCCCCTTGTGGTCCTTGGATAATTTTTCAAGCAGGTCAAGAAATCTGTCCACCGCTTTGGGGTGAAGAGCAACCTCAATTTCGTCAATAAGCATAAGAATTTGATCTGGCAACTCGTCCACTCTTTTTATAAAAGAATTATATATGAAATACAAAAGTGAAATCAGCAAACATTCTCCCGAACTCATGCGATATTGACTTATTCTTCCATTTTCAAGCTCAAGAAAGTGTGGCTGATTTTTCAAACCAAATTTTTTGCTTGCTTGTTTTATTCCCATGTTTAATTTTTTAAGATTTTTATAATGCAAATAATCTCCATGCAAAATATAGCTGAGGTTTTCTTTCACATATACATCGGCGTCAACAATCAGTTCATCCGAAATCTTTTTTTCTCTCAGCAATTGGTCAAGAAGTGATGGATCGTTAAAGCGAGTCCCATAAAACAAACTCCCTTCATACATTCCCTTTACTCTCAAATTTTTGTTATCTGAGTGCGATGTTGTATAATCCCATTTACCATCATAATTTTCCCAAACCTCATGGACATTTTCCGTTGTGAACTCAATTATTGAATTTTCTGAATAATCAAGAGGTTTTAATATGTTGGAAAAAGAATAACCCGTTATAACTCTTGAAAGAACTGCCAAAATTGTGCTTTTGCCACATCCGTTTTCGCCGACCAAAGCATAAATTCCACCATTCAAAGGAACTTCAAAATCACATTCCTTTATATTTTTTATATTTTTAATTTTCAAATCCAAACTTTTCATATTAACTCCAAATAAAATTATTTTATAATAAAATCTTTGCTTTGTCTAATAAAAATCGCTTTTCAGCACTAACCAACAACAAAAAAAGACTAGGAATTCCTAGTCTTTTTTGTTGAGCTAATTATGCTTTTCTGTCGTTGTTGTATCTTGTGATATCAGCAGTAACGTCAGCTGTAAGATCTGATTGCCATGGGTTTGCAGTATCTGTGATGTTTGCTGCTTGCATTGCTTCAACTGTAAGAGAAATTTCAATTGTCCATTCAGCTGCTTCATTTGTAACATCTTTCGGAATTGTAATTCCTGTTGCAAAAAGTGTGATGTCGTTTTTGGATTCAACAACCTTTTTGTGATAATAATATCCCTCTGTTGATTTTGTTGTTCCCCAAGCCTCATCAGCAACAATACCAGTATTGATTTCTGTTGTCAAAAGTGTGAGTGATGCTTTTGCTGCTGCTTTGAATTCGTCAAGTGAGCCCTTGTAATATGTTGGCATATTTGCTTCTGTGTAGGAATTAATATATTCCTCTGTAACCTCAGTTTCGCCATCTTTAACGATTGTTGAAACTTTGTAACGAAGAACCATTCCTGAATCTGAGCCAGGCATAACTTTTGTTGAGCCAAGAACTGTATCTCCAGGGAATGCTTCGCCTTTGTAAAGCCCTGACCAAACAACTGGAGCATTTCCAGAGGTTTTATCTGCAAGTTTAACTGTTACAGCTTCGCCAAGGTTGGCTGTTGATGTTGCACTATCTTTGTCTTGGAACCAAGCGCCGGATACACCGAGA
>CAKUYO010000078.1 GCA_934716995.1 uncultured Bacteroidales bacterium
CAAAGCTGGCCTACTACTTCTAATTACGGAACCAGGCACATTGATTTTAAAAGCAGCGAGGCGATACTCTTCTCTTATAGGAAGAATATCGCCTCGTTGCCTTCATTGAAAAGGAGGTCAAGGATGCTCATATTGGGCAGAAAACCGTGCTTCTGCTCGTAATAACAGGACTTCAGAAATTTTCTGTAGATATGGGCCCGCAAGCGTGCCAGCATCCCGAAATATCAGGTTTACAACAATGCCCTGCTAAGCGTTCTGAGCGGATTGTCGTTTAAGGAAGCCGTAACTGACAGCAAGCGATGGGGACAGTTTTTCGAATCAGCCATAGGAGCTTATATCATCAGCGAAGCCTTCGTCCATCGTTTCGAGGTATATTATTGGCGCGAAGGCAATGATGAGGTAGATTTCGTTCTCAAGAAGAACCAAAAGATTGTAGCCATAGAGGTGAAGAGCAATGGCGAAACCAAGACAACCGACATGGAACGCTTCCACAAGCTCTTCAATCCGCTAGCCACCATAGTTGTGGGCGAGAATGGCATTCAGCCTGAGCTGTTCCTCAGCATGGATCTCAGAAAGCTTTTCGGATAAAGAAACTAAAAATGCCTGCTAGAGCAAATTTCTCTCTAGCAGGCATTATCATATCGGGCTTATTATTTTCTCACATACTTACGAACGGAACCATCGGATTTTTTCTCGATGATAATACCGTTACTAGTAGCTATGCAGCCATTAATACCATATGTTAAAGATTTAGAATCCTTACTAGTCAAGACATTCTTGATACCAGAAACTTCACTTTCCTCTACATTGGTAAAATATTTCCAAATTGGAGCTGTCTTATACGCCTCCAAACTTTCCTTAGGAACAATCAGTTTACAATTGTCGTAGGTGTCTTCTGAGAAATAGTCATGACCTTCCCTGCCAACAACTGGTGGAATTGACGACAGGATGGTAAATTTCTCAATGTAATGACAACAAACAAAGTCGAGCGGAATCTCTTTCACGGTTTTACCCAAAGTTACTTCCTTTAATCTGGAACCACTAAAGGCAAAGAAACCTGGACGACCTATATAAGCTATTTCCGCACTGCCAAACATACCCCAATTCATATCCAACTCGTTTTCTCCATCTTCAAGTATAACGCTCTTTATCGGAGTCTTGCTGAATGCACCATCGCCTTTGATTCGCATTACATTACTAGATATATTTATCTGCGTCAAACCAGTCTGGCTGAAAGCATAATCTCCAATGCTTTGAAGTTTTTCTGGAAAATCGACGGATGTTATTCCTATGCAACCTTCAAATGCGCTATCTGAGATGTATTCTAAACTTTCAGGGAAAGTAACATCCGTCAGTTTGCTCTGTCCCTTAAAAGCCTCTGAACAAACACAAATTATGCCCTCTGGTATTGCGACAGAAGCAGGAACTTCTCCCTTGTATTCATAGAGACTCTTTCCGATAATAACCATGCCATCTGGTTGTTTATCCAACCATGCAGTTGAATAGAAGGCTCTATTTCCAATAGAGTCAACAACTTCTGCAAAACTTATATCCGTAAGTTTTTTATTCATTAAGAAAGCACAATCGCCGATAGTGATGAATTGGTGAGCATCTGTCTTTGACTGACATTTCTTAGCACTTGCAGGCGTTTTTACAGACGAGTATTGTACCCTTTCCAAGTCATGGCACCAAGCGAATGCATATTTACCAATTCGCTTTAAAGACCTGGGTACGTACACTGTAGAAAGAGCCATACCTGCAAACTGGTAGTCATGTATCTCTGTCATATCTTCCGGAATAATTATCTCATTCACTTGTTCTCCATTGATTCGCAAAATGCCCTGTCCGTCTATGGCAAACATTTCTTTCTTCAGATTGAACTTGATATTAAGCCACTCTTCTATTGTGCCATCATAATCTATCGCATTTGCCGTAGGAAAATCACCCTCACCTGTAACCTGCTTTAAATTTTTAGAGATTACAACATTATGGATTCCCTCCTCTTGGATCCAGCCGCTCACATAAAATCCATATTTGTCGATTTGCAGATTCTCTGCCTGTATCGTTACTTTATCAAGCAAACATCCAAGAAAAGCTCCTTCGCCAACACGTTTTACCCAAGAAGGAATCGTTACTGTTTTCAATCCTCTATACCCTGTAAAAGACCATGCGTTAACAGCATTTACATTAGCAGGTATCTCCAAGTCCGTAACAAGTCCTGCTCCTATATAGAATTTTTGAGCATGGGTAATCGGATTCGTATCGGTAGGATAACCAGTTCCCGCATCTTCAGGGCAATCATGGTCTATTATCAGATAGTCAAAATTAATGCCTAACCATTCCTTAAGGCTACCAGAAAAAGTCAATTTTGTAAGATTAACCCCGCAAAAGGCTCCACCTCCCACATATTCCAAAGAGTTAGGGAGTACTAATTCTGTCATACTTTCACAATCATCAAAAGCATGTATTCCAATACTTTTCAAAGGAGTTGGCAGTGTCAAACTTTGTAAATTCGAGCAACCCTCAAAAGCATGATCTTCAATAGCCTCTACATTTCCGTTAAAATAAATCCTTTGCAATGCCTTGCAGTTTCGAAAAGCCGACTTAGGTATTACCTTCAGGTCGTGAGGAAGACTAATCTCCACAAGACTGGAACAACCGCGAAACATTTCCTCACCCAAAGATTCTAAATCATTGGGGAGGGACACCGATGAAAGAGAGGAACAATTTTCAAATACATTTCTTTCAAAAGAGGCATTCCCTTTTATGGTCAAAGAAGTCAAATCTTCACAATTCTCAAAAGCATTTTCCCCAACATTTTTCAATGAACTAGGCAAAACTATATTTGTCAATTTCGCACCACAAAATGCACTACTACCTATACTATCAAGAGTATTAGGAAGCTCTATGCTTTTAATACCAGAATCCTTAAACGCCCAATCTCGTATAGTCTTCAAATTGGGAAAAGACACAGTTTTTAGCGATGTAGTTCCATTAAAAGTTTCTCTTTCAATAATTGTTATACCATTGCCTTCTACTGTTTTCAACTTAGTTTTACCATCCAAAGATGGTAAATGTGTTATATTGTCACCAAGGTGCAAATTTACAAGATTTTGTAAGGAACTTAAGTAATCATTATTATCGTTAACAACACGACTTATTGTTAAATCGGTTACCGGCGTATCATCACTAATACCTAAGTATAACTTCTCCTTGCTTTCCTGTATTACTAGGTCTCCCAATACGCTACAATTTGATAATCCTAAATGTGAAACGGTACCTGGGACTACCAGTGTATACAATGAAGGACATCCATAAAGCTTGACATCATCAGCAGTACTTGGAATATCCAAAGTCGAGATATAAGCATTTTCCAACTCAATGGACTTCAGTTGTGGAAGAACTATTTCTTGCGCATAGCATTTATTTATTTTCAAATCTTTGATAGGCGCATTTATCGTTATTTTTGTAAGTCCATAACTTTCTTCAAATGCATTCTCGTCAATCCCCACAACGTGATAGGTTACACTTGGTTCATAAGCATATTCTTTACACACTACCTCTTCAGGAATAACGATTTCACCAGAATAAGTTCCACCAGTTTCCGGTTTTGATACAATAGCGCCACCATCAGACTCCCGATAATACACGCCCTTATATTCAAAAGCGAATGAATTATAACAGCCAAGCAGAAGCAACATTAGAATAAAAAAATGTTTCATAATTAGCTTTTTGAATTACCTAGCAACGTCCCCTTCACTAGAAATTAAATGATTATCCTTGCTCCGCCAAAACAAAAAAGCGTGGGAACCTTACCAGTTGTCCGTCCCACTCTTAGAGGCCTTCGCATTGCCCATCTTGTCGAAACGAACAACGTCGAAGCCCACGCCGATATGAATATACTATCCCCTATACAGATATTTGACATCTCGCTATACGCAATATGCCATACCCATAGTAAGGAATGTGGATAAACACATCCCGAGAGCATCTACCGTTGCACTGTCTTTGACAAGATTTGGAGTTTGCGAAGTTCCTAAGAGTCAAGTTCAGAGCGTCTAGTAAACGCTTTTCCATTATGTCGCAAACACATACTGCCCACACTAGTTGGACAGAATTACTTTCTGATAAGTAAAAACTGCCCTCTTATCGGTGCAAGCTTAAATGTGCTCAATGCAAAGATACACAAAAATCCGAAATTTTACGCTTAAAATATGAATATTTTTTCCTTTTTCTACCTCATTTTTATTTTATCTGCATCATTTAAGCGTAAAATGATGCAGATAATTTTGTTTTTAGGCAGATAATTGGAATATTCTTTGTAAATTTGCAGCAGAACAAATAAACAAAAGACTATGCATCAATTCGACTACAAAAATACACCCGAGCAGCTGCTCACGCCATCCATCGTGAGACAGCTCGCTATCTTGCACGAATACAAGGGCAAGCAAGACCTTTACGTATCGGCAAAAGCCGACACCCTCTCAGCCTTGCTCAATATCGCTAAGATACAGAGTACCCGCTCTTCCAACCGCATTGAGGGAATCTACACCTCAGATGAGCGCATCCATGCACTCGTCATGGAGAAAGCCGAGCCGCGAAGCCGCTCGGAAGAGGAGATTGCAGGCTACCGGGAAGTACTGACCACCATACACGAGAACTATGAGTACATTCCTATTCGCCCCAACAACATTCTCCAACTGCACCGAGACCTCTATTCTTACGGCGGGAAGGAGATTGGAGGACGATTCAAGAACACCGACAACATCATCGCTGAGACCGACAGCGAAGGGAAGGAGCACATCAGGTTCACTCCGATGCCAGCCTTCCAAACACCCGAAGCAATGGAAGACCTCTGCTGTGCATTCGACGAGGCAATAGATGAAGGCAAACATGATGCACTCTTGCTTATTCCGATGTTCGTGCTCGACTTCCTCTCAATCCATCCTTTCAACGATGGCAATGGCAGGATGAGCCGTCTTCTTACCCTTCTTCTGCTTTATCGCAGCGGGTACATCGTGGGCAAATATATCAGCATCGAGATGCTCATAGAGAAATCGAAGGAGACCTACTACGATGCCCTGAAATCAAGTTCCATCGATTGGCACGACAGCCAGAACTCTTATCTTCCATTCGTAAGCTACTATCTGGGGATATTCATCAAGGCTTACCAGGAATTTCAGGACAGGGTGGAACATCTGCACGGCAAAACGCTTTCGAAAGCTGAGCGCATCAAGGCCGTCTTCCACAAGAAGTTGGGAAAAATCACCAAGGCAGACATCGCCAACCTCTGCCCTGACATCAGCATCAGCACCATTGAGCGCACGCTCAAGGAAATGCTCGTTGCGGAGGAAATTGAGAAAGTGGGGAGCGGAAGAGGAACGGGATACGTTCTGAAATAAAGAAATGAACTGCCGAAGAAGTTTTGAATTGGGTTAACAGGTTAACAGTTAACAGCTCATTTTTGCATACTTCATGAGATTAGAATAAGAAATGAGGCGATACTCTACCTTATTATTTATAGGTAGAATATCGCCTCATTACCTTCATTAAAAAGGAGGTCTAGGATGCTCATATTGGGCTGAAAACCGTATTTTTGCTCGTAAACTTGATAATAACGCTTCGACTCGAATTCTGGGTCAGGGAGCGGTTTCTTAGGGCGAATCGCATCGCGGAAATCACTGATTGGAGTGTTGAATGTTGAGTGTTGAATGTTGAATTGGGCTTGCGCCGCAGGGCTAGTGAATTGGCTTTTCCTTCGGTCGCCGAGCTCTGTTTCCGTAGGCGTTTCGGCGGATTTGCAATCCGCCGAGCAAGCGTGAATGCTCCCTTCGCTCTTCGGGAAGTATTCGTCAGTGACGCTTATCTTGGGACGGATGTCGAGGAGCTCTATCATCTTCTCGGTTGTCTCCATGTTGAAATCGAAGAGGAACTCGTATTTCTTCTCGTAGAAGGGGCGGATATCGTCCTGGTAATACTCGAAGAAAGGGCTCTCGCCATAGGCGGAAAGGAGCGCATTCCAGTGGACGTGGCGCCAGTTGGCGTGGTCGGAGATGCGGATGTCCTTCATCGACAGGGAGATATCGTGATTGGTAGGGATGGTGAGCGCAAGAGGGCCGTTGGTGGTAGGGATGAGCATGCGGTTACGATAGGTTTGCTTGATAAAGCTCTCGTGGCGCTCTATCAGGC
>CAKUYO010000079.1 GCA_934716995.1 uncultured Bacteroidales bacterium
TCACCTGAATATAAAATATCAGCATAAATTAAAAATAATGGTCAAAATATTTGGATTTTAACATAGAAAGCGAATAGGGAGCCTAACTCGGCTCTGCTGCTTGAGTTTTTAAGAACACGAATAGTTCGAATGACACGAATAGGGAGCCTAACTCGGCTCTGCTGCTTGAGTTTTTAAGAACACGAATAGTTCGAATGACACTCTAATAGGGAGCCTAACTCGGCTCTGTATGAAAGAAAAAACAACAAGTACAACCCGTACAACAAATACAACCTCAGATAGCCTTTATGGTTAGGATAGGCTTCAACTGTCTTTGTGCGTCGCCTTTACCTTACGGTAGTATATGTTGTATCTGTAGTATTTGTTGTTTTTTCTTTACTCTACCAATTATCTCTTTCTCCACCTTGTTTTAAAAACTGCAAAAAGTTGGAGTGGATGTTTGGTAGTATCGAATAAAAGTTTTAGTTTTGCTACAGAATAATTCAGATGATTATGGAACATACAGTTTTTAATGAGGCACAGATGAAGATTCTCCATATGATGTCTTATATCAAGACCCCACAACAGTTGGATAATTTTGAAAATGCCATTTCGCAATACTTTGCTAAGAAAGTTGATGAAGATATGGATGAATTGTGCCAAAATGGAACCATCACTCTTGAAACCATCGAAGAGTGGGGCAATGAGCATCTAAGAATTTCAAGCAAATGAGAAAGGTAGTACTTGATACCAATTGCTTATTGATGAGTATTCCTAAAATTAGTCCTTATCGTAGAATTTGGGACGACTTTTTAGGGGGCAAAATTGTTTTGTGTGTAACAAATGAGATTATAGAGGAGTACTTAGAAATTCTATCTCAAAAGACAACTCCTATTATTGCCAGTAATATTGTTTCTATTCTTTTAAGTCAAAAGAATGTGGAGTTTGTTACTCCTTATTATAAGTTGCATCTTATTCAAGCAGACGAGGATGACAACAAGTTTGTTGATTGTGCTTTTGTTTCTGGCGCAAGTTGCATCGTAAGCAATGATGCCCATTTCAATATTCTTAAAGAAATAAACTTTCCCAAAATCTTTGTTTTACGAATTCAAGAATTCTTAGACTTATTACTGCAAGACAAAGATTAAAAAGACTTACTTTTTTGTTTTCTCTACCAATTATCTCTTTCTCCACCTTGTTTTAAAAACTGCAAAAAGTTGGAGTGGATGTTTGGTAGTATCGAATAAAAGTTTTAGTTTTGCTACAGAATAATTCAGATGATTATGGAACATACAGTTTTTAATGAGGCACAGCTCGATATATTAAATATGATGCAATGGGTTAAAAGTCCTGAGGCATTGAGCGACCTTAAGCAGGCAATATCTGATTTTTTTGCTAAAAAAGCAAAAGAAGAAATGGATGCATTATGGGCTAATGGCACTATGACGCAAGAGAAGTTTGATAGTTTTGCCACCCTCCATGAGAGAACCCCATATCGTAAATAACACCCCAATGCGAGTAGTACTTGATACAAATTGCCTAATAATGGCAATATCGGCTCGAAATGAATACTATCAAGTTTGGCAAGACTTTCTTGATGGTAAATATACTTTGTGTATTTCAAATGAGATAATTGAAGAATACGCAGAGGTTTTAGCTCGTAATATATCTCCATTATTATCAGAATATGTTATTTCAGCTATATTGAATAGACGAAATGTTATTTTGAAGGCTCCCTCTTATGCATTCCATTTGATAGAAGCTGATGCAGACGACAATAAGTTTGTAGATTGTGCTATTTCTTCAAATGCTAAATATATAGTGTCGCATGATCATCATTTCAATATTCTAAAGCAAATTCCATTTCCTAAGGTTGATGTTATTTCGTTAAATGCCTTTTTACAGGAATTGCAAGGTGGAGAATCTTTGCATTAATCCCCTTTTTTGTTTTTAACGACAACGGCAAGATAAATCCCCGCTTGAGATTTTTAAAACGACAAATACAACAGATACAACAAATACGACCTTAGCAGCAGGATTAAAATTATCCTACGGAATTTAAACGGATATAGCGGACTAAGGAGATACGGAGGCTAGTCGCACGGAATGTAAACGGAAGGCTGGCGCATCGGCTATTCTCTCTCGTTTATAAAACACTATATAGGCAATGTCTGATGAGTCGATTTTGTAGCTCGTTTGAGCAGATAATGTAATCTGCATAGTGCAATCGGGTGACTAAACATGATGGAAATTAGGGAATTATACTTTTTTTACCTTTTGTTTTAAGATTTTTATCTTTTTGTAACACTCTTCTCGTATAAAAGCGCTAACTTTGCAATATGACTATCAGCAACAAGTGCAACTCGCTTGCGCACATTGTGTAGTCTATGGTGTTATTGTGGAGCATACGGATAGCGATCTGCCAGCTCAGCAAGTTTGTTCTCAGGCTAATGCTCATTCTGCGTTTCGGCTTAGCCCATGTCCTCTTTTCTAACTATGCGCACATGTGTCTACGCATCGTTCCTTTGACTGATAATTCAAAATTAATAATTAAAATTCCTATGATTATGAAAAATCAATTACTTAACTTAAAAATGATTGCTCTCATGTGCCTCATGATGGTACTTGGGGGGGCGAATGTGTGGGCGGAACAATACAAGATTGTTTTTGCAAAATCTGGAACAGACGATGATGGCTCAACAGAAATAAAGAATACGACAAAGGTATCAACTGTTGTTTCTGAAGGTATTAATTATGTTTCAGGTTTTACGAAGTCTAATAGTAAAGCCTATTATAAAGGTGTAAAAGGTGTGAAATTAGCAAGCAAAAAAGGAGAAGGTACTTTTGAGTTTAATATTGCTGATAGCTATCAGAAAAATATAAAAAAGATTATAGTTGTTTCTGCTCAATATAATGACATTAACTCTACTTTGAGTCTTTATTCTGGTTCTACATTATTAAAATCAGGAATAACTCCAGCTAAAGGATATACACATGTTTTTACAGAGCCAACAACTGTTTCAAGTCTTAAATTTGTAACAAAAGGTAAGCAAGCATATATCTCAGAGATTATTTTGGAAACAGAAGAAGCAAACAATCCAACACTTGTGGCTTCAGAATCTGCATTAGACTTTGGCTCTGTAGAAAACAATACTTCTAAGGATTTGATTTTTAAGCTTTCTGGTACAAAACTTACAGCTGATGCAACTCTTAGTGTAGCGGGTGAATATTTTACTGTTACTCCAACTTCTGTTGCTCAGACTGATGGTACAATCGCAGAAACAGATGTAACTGTATCTTATAAGCCAACTGTTGTAGGATCACATACTGCAACTCTTACAATTTCTTCAACAGGTGCAACAGATAAGACCATCACTCTTACTGGTACATCTGCTAATGCATATAATGTAGCATGGAGCGTAAATGGTAAGGCATATTCTGAAGGAACCCCTACAACTAAAGTTGTTGATGGTGAAAAGGTAACAGTATTGCCTACAACTCCTAAGGATATTAATGGTAAGGTATTTGTTGGATGGACAAATGCATCTCTAAGTGTTGCTCAAGATGCAGCACCTGCAGTGTTGTTTAAAAATGTAGCAAATGCCCCAAAGGTATCAGGTGATGTTACTTATTATGCTGTATTTGCAAATAGAACAGATGGTGGTGAAGTTACATATACAAAATTGACTTCTGACCAATTTAAAACTGATGCTACTTATGTGATAGGTGCAGAGCAAAGTGCTACTAACAATACAATGTGGTATTTCAATGGTAATGTTGATAAGGACTGGGGAAGAATGAGTTCTACTACATCAATAGAATCTCTGATGAGATTTACACTTTCGGGTTCAGCTTCAGCTTTAGTTATAAAAGGTGAAAATGGCAAATATTTGAGCACGTCATCTACTAGTGGTAAATTTTATGAAATGTCTTTAGAAGAAACAAAGGTTATCTTGGGTATAGATGGAACTATAAAGACTTTAGATGAGACTTTATCCTTAAGACATAATTATACTTCTACAGGTGGTGGTATCCGTTGGTATAGTGGCAATACTGGCGAATCTGCTTATTTCTATGAGGTAAACGAAGGCTATATTTATTCAGGCTATTGCACAACAGTTGAAGCAGCTGCCGAGCCTACCTACACCAAACAAACTCCTGTGACATTCAGAGCTGAAGATAATGGTGATTACTATGCTACATTCAGCAACGATAAGGTTACATTTATTCCATATGCTTTTTGTCAACCTTATACAATAGTTGTTTCAAATGGAAATATAGAAAAATCTGTAATTAAAGAAGAATCTGCTGACATTAATGGAGAAGCAGTAAAAGGCTACTTTATCCCAGCTAATACAGGAGTATTGCTTTATTCTCTTGCCGAAACAGCAGATTACTATACCGTAGAAAATAAGACTGTAGATGCTATTAGTCCTGTTGATAACATGCTTGAGCCTGCTCCTAAAGATGGTGGCTACTTTGCTTTCAATGAAGGTTACAAGTACTACAAGTTGGCTTACAACGACTATAAAGCTCAGACAGGCTTAGGCTTCTATTGGGGAGCAAACAATGGTGGCGCATTCTATGTAAAGGGTGGTACTGCTTATTTGAAAGTTCTTGCGGCAACAGCAGCAGGCGCTAAGGGCTTCACATTGAATGGTGAGGCTACAGGCGTCGAGGGCGTAAACGCTAATGTAGAGAATGCTAAGGCTATCTACAACCTCAATGGTCAGCGCGTAGCTTCTATGGCTAAGCCAGGCTTGTATATCGTGAATGGTAAGAAAGTAGTAAGAAAATAAACTTAAAAGGCAAAGATATTATGAAGAAAACATATATGACACCAGCCATCTCGGTAATGGCTATGGAAACAGCTGCTATCCTCGCTGGTAGCGTCAAAACGACAGTAACTGGCGCTCGCCCTGAAAGCGACGCAACAGCAAGCGAAGAGGATCGAATTAATAACCAGTTCTCAAAAGAGCATACTTTTGATGCTTGGGAAGACTAATCGTAATAGCGATTAATTATAGTATATACAGAGAGTGCATGCCAAAGCGGCATGCACTCTTTTTTTGCAAAAAAGATAGCGAAAAAAGTAATACGTGATACTTGGGCAAGTATTACGTATTACTTTGCAAAGTATCACGTGATACTTTGCAAAGTATCATTAGTCTCAAAAAAAGCTTTTAGGTTGTCACATTGGTTTTGTCGCACACGGATAGCACTGAGAACACGGATGTGGAGCCTAATTCGGCTCTGCTGCTTGCGTTTTTGCGTGAATAGTTTATCCTACAGAATTTAAACGGATGTAGCGGACAAAGGAGATACGGAGGCTTGTCGCACGGAATGTAAACGGAAGGCTGGCGCTGTATGAAAGAAAAAACAACAAATACAACAGATACAACAAATACAACCGTAGGTGAAAGATTATGCTACGAATATTTTGAGCATAAAACTATCTGAGGTTGTATTTGGTGTATGAGTTGTATTTGTTGTCTTAAAATCTCAAGCGAGTTGTTGTTTTTTAAATCTCAAGCTATTGGTAGTTTTCTTCAATGACTCTCATTATTTTCTTAATCCAATAATCATCGATTTCTACCTTTTCGGCATACGCCTTGAAATTCATTACCACTTCTGTAACTTCATCTATGCCTTACCCTTTCTTTCTTATCGTTCATTTTCTTAATTTGGTTGGGCAAAATAGGTAGTGGGGGCAACAGCTTTTCTACTTCTTGTAGGAAACCGATGCTCCTTAATAATGAAAGGATTGTGCCAAAACCGATGTTTCTTGCCTCACCTTTCTCGAACTGGCTGATGGTGAATATGCTCACACCAGCTTTTGCAGCCACCTCCTTTTGAGTGAGATTGCTGAACAAACGATATTCTTTGAATCGTGCTCCCAATTCTGATATTATCTCAGA
>CAKUYO010000080.1 GCA_934716995.1 uncultured Bacteroidales bacterium
AGGCACTCGGAAAAACCGGAATCAATATCAAACTGTGTATTTCCAGACTGGAACACTATACGCACGGAATCAGCCCGGCTGATCTCGACAATTTTATCCGGACAGCTTTCCGTTATAATCAGGAATCACCCGCCAAAGCGGAAAGCTACCTGAACGATATTCTACTGCAGCACGGTGTGGAAAATCCGCTCATCTGGTGGCGTGAATAAATATCCGGCTCCAAAGCTTGCAATGAAACAGCCTCAACTGTTTCAGAACAGACACCTCCCGCTCCCTCCTCAATGATTCTCCCGATAATTTCGCCTTTGGCTCATTTCCGCCGCCCGGATACGGGCGGCACATTCGCCAATTCAAAAAAGGCGAAATTCCACCCAGCAAAAAAAGAAGGACGGAAAATGGAAAACATGCTTCAACTTGATCTGTTCGATTTCGATAACGAGGTTATGGAAATCGCACCTGAACCGCAGCCGGTACGGACTGAACCGCGAACTGAACTGCCGCTCCATGCATCGGTTCGCATACTCGGCCCCGAAGAATCCGGCTGGGGCAACTATCGGATCGGACCGGACGACGAACTGTTTCCGCATGGGCAGAAAAGTAAAATCCACAGCAACTTCGAGGCGATCCGCACCCTCAAAGCACTGGAAGAAACCGGAGAAGCCCCCTGCGACGCCGATTGTTCGGTTCTGCTGAAATACAGCGGATGGGGCGGCATCGCGACGGTATTCGATGAATCCAGCGACGCCTATATCAAAGAATTTCTCGAACTCAAAAATCTGCTTACGGACAGTGAATACCGCTCCGCGCGGGCGAGCACCCTCACGTCCCATTATACCCCCCGGGAACTGATTGAATTCATGTGGGCCGTGACCGTCCAATGCGGCTTTACCGGTGGAAAAGTCGGCGAATTCGGCGCCGGGATTGGCCACTTCATCGGTCTGATGCCGGAGGAGCTGGTCGATAAAACAGACATTCTGGCCGTGGAAGTCGATCCCGTTTCCGCGCGAATCCTCAAAATGCTTTATCCGCAGACCACTCTCCATATCGGCAGTCTGGAAAAGGTCAATATCCTGAACGGCTCCCTCGATCTGGTGATCGGCAATGTGCCATACGCCAAAGCCGGCGTTTACGACCGGAAATATCCGAATTACAACCTCCACAACTACTTCATCGCCCGTGCTCTTGACGCTCTTCGTCCCGGAGGGCTGGCGGTCCTGCTCACCTCTGCATCCACTCTCGATTCCATCAGCCTCGCCGCCCGGGAAAATTTCTGCAGCCGGGCCGCATTGCTCGCCGCCTTCCGGCTCCCCAATACCGCGTTCCGCCAGAGTGCGGGAACGGAGATCGTTGCCGACATTCTCGTACTCCAGAAAAACGCCGTTCCCTGCGAACCTTTTCTCGAACTCAGGGACGTTCCAACCGGCGACGATACCGGCACCATGCAGATCAACGAGTATTTTACACGGCATCCGGACTATATTCTGGGGCGTTTGTCCAATACCGGCAAGATGTACGGCAAACTGAATACTCCGACAGTACAGCCGTTTCATGATCAGGATCTCGGAGAGCTGTTGAAGAACCACCTCTTTGAAATCGAAGCGCAGGATGTGAATGCTTCCTGCGGAAGCGATTCGGCGGAACTCTGCACGGACCAGGTTCCGGCCCGGCGTTCCTGTAAGGAGTTTGCCATTTTCGAACAGGATGGAGAACTTTATGAATATCACAAAGGAATGGGAATACCGCTTGAAAAGGTCCGGGACGGGAAACCTCTTTCGGAGAATGAAAAGGCTAAGATCCGTTCATTCCTTGAGGTCAAAACGATCCTGAACGAACTTTGTCGGCTTCAGATCGATCCGGAAGCAACCGATGAACAGATCGATTATCAGCGTCATCAACTCAATCTTGCTTACGACGCCCATGTGAGAAGGTTTGGCGTATTCTCCAAACGGGCGACCTACCGGAGCATCGCCAACGATCCCGACTATCTGAAGGTATCCGGCTGCGAATACCCGGAAGAGTATACGGAAACTTTGATGTTCGGAACGAAAGTCAGAAAACGGATTTACAAAAAAGGCGATATCTTCCAGCGCCGCACTCAATGGCCCTGGCGGGAACCGGATTCGGCAGTGGATATCGTTGAAGCCGCCAAAATTTCCTATGCCTACCGTCACGAACTCAACTTCAACTGCATTGCCCGCCTGACCGGTTTGGAGTCGGCTGAAGAAGCCCGGGAAGAACTGCTGGCTTCCCGGGAGTATTTTTTCAATCCGGAGACCGGAAACGTCGAATCCCGCAGCCAATATCTCAGCGGAAACGTGGTTAAAAAGCTCAAAGCGGCAACCAATGCAGCCAGGAACGATCCCGCCTTACAGGCCAATGTGGAAGCGTTGACGGAAGTTCAGCCGAAATACCTGCACATTGAGGATATCGATTTCCGGCTGGGGACGATCTGGATTCCCCCGCTGATCATTCAACGCTGGCTCAAGGAGTTCCTGCAATGCGATACTGATATTACTTACGATCCCCTGCTTGACACGTGGCAGGTTGAAATTGCTTCCGGCTCCAGATATGCCATCACCAGTTACAAAATCGAAAAATGGGATGCCATCGATATTCTTGAAGCTACCCTGAACCTCCGGGAAGTCACCATCACGGAAACCATCCGGGAGAACGGCCAGATCAAGGTCATCGTCAACAAGGAGGCGACGCTCGCCGCTCACCATATCCAGCAGGAGTTTCGGAACCAGTTCTATTCCTTCGTGATGCAGGATACGGAAGCCTCACTGCTGATGGAGCAGGTCTACAATGACAAATTCAATTCTCACATCGTTCGTCAATATGATCTGCCGCACTTCGATGTCTACCCGGGCGCGTCGCAATATGTGAACGGGAAAAAATTCATTCTGCGAAAAGATCAGAAGCGGGCCGTTTCCCGCTGCATCGAAGAAAACTGTCTGCTTGCCCACTGCGTAGGCGCAGGAAAAACCGCGATCATCGTCACGGCGGCCATGGAACTCAAACGGCTGAAACTCGCCACGAAAACTCTGGTGGTCGTTCAAAATGCCACGCTTATCCAATACGAAGAGTTCGTTCCGCAACTCTATCCCGACTCCAAAGTGCTGATTGCCGACAAACGTGATCTTGTCAAGGAAAAGCGCAAGCTGTTCATGACCCGGATCGCCACGGGAGACTGGGATATCATCGTGATGGCCCAAAGCTCTTTCGACATGATCCGCGACGATCCGGAAGTCGTCATTGCCTATTATCAGGAAAAAATCGAGGAACTGGAAGGGGCGATCGCCCAAAATGACAGTGGATCAGTCAAAGATGCGGAAAGACAGAAACGGCATCTGGAACTTCGCCTCGAACAGCTTCAGGACCGGAAAACGGTGGAAGATGTCGTCTATTTCAGCGAGCTGGGCATTGATGCGATTTTTGTCGATGAAGCCCATGCCTACAAAAAAGATTTTTTCACCAGCAAACTGCCGCCGGTAAAAGGTTTGGACCGGTCTTTCAGCAAACGGGCGCTCGCATTGTCGCTCAAACTTGATCATATCCGCAAGAAAACCGGAGGCCGGAATATCTATTTTGCCACGGCAACTCCAGTCACAAATACCCTGGCGGAGCTCTGGGTCATGGTCCGGTACATCTCCCCCGAAACACTGGAGGAGTTCAACGTGAAGACCTTCGACCAGTTCGCCTCCATCTTCACGGCAGAGGAAACCGCACTCGAAATCGATGCCGCCAGCCGCCTGCGCATGATCACAAGATTCTGCATGTACATGAATATCCCGGAGCTGTCGGTATTTTTCCGGAATGTGGCGGACGTGGTTCGTCAGGAGGATCTCAAAGATGTCGTGTTGCCGAATATCAAAGGCGGCGCTCCCACTCAGGTCGCGATCCCGCGCGGAGAAATGATCTCCAAATTCATGGAGTATCTGACCGCCCTGTACGAGTGGTTCGAAAACCTGGGACGGGAAGATAAACCCAAATGGCTCCACATTCCGCTTCTGATCTATGGCCTGTCCAGAAAAGTCACGCTTGATCCGCGTCTGATCGACCACCACTTCCCCGACAACCCGGATTCCAAACTCAATGTCTGTGTCCGGAATGTTCTGGAACGATACCGGCAATATGATGAGATTCGAGCGACGCAGGCCGTCTTTGCCGACTTGTATCAGCTTTCGGATGGGCAAAGCGTTCTTTTCAATGCCTGGGGCGAGTTGAAAGGGAAACTCATCGCCAATGGCATTCCCGCGGAAGAAATCGCAATCATCACGGATTACAAAACCGAAAAGCAAAGATCGGAATTATACAAAAAAGCCAATGCCGGGGAAATCCGGATCGTTATCGGTTCGACGCAGACGCTCGGAACCGGAGTCAACATTCAGGAACGTCTTGTCGCCATCCACCATCTCGATGCCCCGTTTCGACCGACGGATATGGAACAACGCAACGGACGCGGCCTTCGGCAAGGAAACATCTGCGCAGAAATCGAAATCCTTTATTACGGCATCACTCAAACTCTGGATGCCGGAATGTTCCAGATTCTTGACAAAAAGCAGCGTTTCATCTCCGATGTTCTTGTCGGTGCCGGCGGTCGGCATCTCCGCGAAATCCATACGGACGCCGCGCTGGATTATGCCACATTTTCCGCCATCATCAGCGGCAATGAGAAACTGCGCCGCAAGGTGATCGTCGAAAACCGGCTGCGCGAGCTGGAAACCCTCGAAAACCAGTACCGGAAAAACCTTCGGAACAATTTAGATCAGAAAAACACGCTTACTCATCAGTTGCCTCAACTGGCTGAGGATATCGAAAAATTGAAGCTTCTGATCGCCCGGCAGCCGGCTCTCGACAACGGCCTGAGCCTGGTATTGAACAATCGCCGATTCTCCGGCAACCGCAAGGAGCAGCTCGCACAATTGCAAGACATCTTCCGGGACTATAGAATGAAACAAGCGGCAGTTCAAGCCAAAATCCTGAAACGAAATGTCTCCATCCCTATGGGGATGCTGGAAATCAATGGCCTCAAAGTCCAACTGTCGGCCTATTGTCCATTCTCCAATTTCGAATCCATCACGGACTCCGATATTCAGATCGGCTATCATCTGCCCGATTACCAATTCAAGGTGGCGACGCTTTCCATTTCAAGCGCATGTACCACCACCCAGGGATTTCTGGCCGGTTTGAGAAGCCTGCTGGAAAATAAACCGAAAGAATTGTGCATGTTGGAAAAAGAACTGGAGGCAAAAAGGCTGAAACTGGAAAATCTTTCCGGTGAAACCCAAAAACTCTTTCCGTATACAGAAGAACAATCCTCTCTGAGAGGAGAGCTTGAACAACTGCTGATCGAGCTGAACAAAAACGGAGAATTTACCCGGAAGGAGAAGCGTTACAACATGCCTCTGCTCTCGGAATTCTTCCCCGGCATTCCCCTGCGCGAACCGGTCAGGGAAGTACGGGAAATCCTGTTTACGCCCGCTGCACCGGAAGAAACACAGTCAGAACAGGAAGAATGTGCATAAAAAAGCCATTTTTACT
>CAKUYO010000081.1 GCA_934716995.1 uncultured Bacteroidales bacterium
GAAAAAACCATCTATCATTCAAAGATCCTAATCGGCAGCTGCATCGCCTTGGATGTGGCGATGCTGGTTCTTACGAGAAACAGTATTACTGCTGCGGGCATTCTTCGAATGACGCAGACCTATATGCTGGTACTTTTTGTGATGTGGACAACGTGGATTGCAGGAAAGTACGTCTATGAATCTGTTCCAACGGAGGAAGTCAAAGCTGGAATGATTCTGAGCCGCTCAACCATTGTTTGTTTTGCTCCATCAAGGGTAAAAGGATTGCCGCAAATCAGCTACGAAGACATGCGCAGTCGTTTGACCGAAGATGAAGCTGCTGCTGTACGACGCTGGAAAGATTCAAAATATGGTAAGGCAACTGTAGTCACCGTCCGAAAAATTCCTTTTGCATCATTCATTGCGGTTGGCGTTATTTTATTCGCGGTATATCAAATTGTAAAAATGTGAGGAATCCGAATTATGACATTTTATCTTTCGGAGTATCGAAAAGAGCCTTTGTGTGAATATCTTATAGCAAGAATCCGTTTTGCGACGGATGAGATCGAACAAGATACGCAGATTGGCTTGAATGTTATTTACATTGACAAAGACAGCCACACGGCTACTTTTTATCCTTTTCAAAAAACATATAAGATTCAGAACTCCGAGTGGGAGCGATGGTATAATTTAAATGATTTTGATGCGATATCCGTAGATCAGAGCGGTATATGCTATTGTTTTTACGAGGCTGGTTCTGGTGAGACAACTATTGTCACCGGATTGGGGTGCAATACAAACTGTGTAATGTGCCCCGTAAGCGAAAGTTCGAGAATCCATGCCTATCCTGCGTCTCTAAAAGAATTGACAAGCCAAATTGCGTATTTTGGAACGGCTGTTGAACATATAACGATTACGGGCGGTGAACCCACACTACTAAAGCAGGATCTCTTGGAAGTAATAAAAACTGCTAAGCAACAGTGCCCCTCAGCAGAAATTCTTATTCTTACTAATGGTCGCACGTTTTGCGTAAATTCTTATGCAAAAGAATTTATAGAAAATCTTTCAGCATTTGATAGAATTGCAATCCCCATTCACGGTTCTACAGACACAAAACACGATGCAATCACGCAATCAAAAGGATCTTTTAATCAAACGATTCGTGGGCTACAAAACTTGGCTGTAGGGAAAATGCAGCTTGAAATAAGAGTTGTAGTCTCAAAGCTCAACTGTGCGGACATCTCTAATATTGCTGATATTATTTTGCAACTTCCAAGAGTAACAGTTGTAAACTTTATTGGTCTGGAAATGTGCGGTAATGCAATAAAAAACAGAGATAGAGTTTGGATTGACTATTCAGAGGCGGCCAATGCTTGTGAAGATGCAATCGAAAAAATCATTCACGCAGGTATTGATGTTGGATTGTACAATTTTCCTCTTTGCGCAGTAAAACGGAAATACTGGAGCCTCTGCAAAGATAGCATTTCAGACTATAAAATTCGATATAAGCCAGAGTGCACAACTTGTGCAGTGCGCGAAATATGTAATGGGGTTTTCAGCAGCACTATATCAACAGGATGCTTTGTTGCTCGTCCCATTATGGAGTGAATCATGAAATACGCATATTTTAATTTTCGCAAATGGAACAACGAGCAGGTTCTGCTCACCAATGATCTTGGTAGATGGGCATTTGTTTCCCTTCCCACATTTCAAGCAATTTTGCTGAATACGCTCGATGAAAGCGATTCTTCTTATAATGAGCTCCTAGAGAAAGGATTCATTTATGAAGGCGATGTAGACATTTATATTGAAAAGCACAAAGACTCATTGCGAGATATAAAAAGTTACCTTTTAGATGCAACCAGCCTTCATATCTTTGTTTTAACAAATGAATGCAATGCACGATGCGTATATTGCCAAGCACAGTCTGAAGCGTCGCATAGAAAAGGGTTGATGGATGCGGATACTGCCCAAAAAGCTGTGGCCCTAGCATTTCAGTCGCCAGAGCCGTTTTTGTCAATTGAATTTCAGGGCGGTGAACCATTGCTGAATTTTTCTACAATTCAGGTAATTGTAGCTGAGGCAGAGAAAAAGGCTTTGGAGACTCATAAAAAGGTAGAGTTTTCGTTGGTCAGCAACTTAACTTTGCTTAATGATGAGATGATAGCATTCCTTCAAGAACACAAGGTCAACGTGTCGACTTCTATTGATGGGCCGATAGCATTACATAATACGAACCGTCCTCTCTGTCAAGGTGGTGGCACATACGAAGGAACCATTCGTGGATTGAAGCGTTTGCAAGAAGCAAATGTGTGCATAGGAGCTATTGAAACTACCACACGGTATAGCTTTAAATATTGGAAAGAGCTTATTGACGAATACCGAAATCTCGGATTACATAACATTTTTCTTCGTCCACTGACACCTTTAGGGTTTGCAAACGCAGATTGGGCGAAAATTGGCTACACAGCAGATGAGTTCGTTCGATTTTATAAAAAAGCCTTGAACTATATTATTGATGTAAATCGTTCTGGCTACTATCTTTCCGAGGGACACGCGGCAACATTCCTTCAGAAGATTTTGAATGGTCAAGGTCAAAACTACATGGAACTGCGTTCCCCTTGTGGTGCAGCCGTTGGTCAAATGGCCTATTACTACGATGGCAATGTGTATACTTGTGATGAAGGCCGTATGCTTGCTGAAATGGGTGACCGTGCTTTTCAGCTTGGCACAGTAGATGACACCTACGATTCTTTGATGAACGGAAATGTTTGCAAAGCTTGTTGTGTTGCTTCTACGTTGGAATCTGCTCCTACTTGCAGTGATTGTGTATATCAACCGTACTGCGGTACCTGTCCCGTTTTGAACTATGCACTGGAGGGGGATGTGTTTTCTAAAATCCCCAATAATTATAAATGCCAAACCTACCGTGGTATGCTTGACTGCATCTTTGAACTTTTAGAAGAAAACGATAAATCGGTAAGAAAAATTTTGAATAGCTGGATTGGTCAAGATTGATTATCAAAAAGAGGGATATACATTATGACGCCGAAAGATAAACAACTATCTATTCTACAAGAAGAAAACGCTATTGTTGATGAAGCAACGGCAGTAACCGATACTATTGAGAAAAAATACCCAGCGAAAATTCCTCTTTCAAAATATCTTGTGCGGATTGGTGTTTTTATCGCTCTGTTTTTTGCAATACTTTTGTTTGCAGGGTATAAACACCAGATAAATACAGTTGATTCCACACTTGATTTAAATGGAGAGAAAAGTGTTACATTTGTAGACGGTACATACACCGGCATATTAAAAAATGGCCTTGGAAACGAATTTGGTATTTACGAATTCAATACTGGAATCACCTACTCTGGAGAGTTGTCTGACGGAAAATATAGTGGTCAGGGAAAAATGGTTTATCCAGGCATCGGTGTATATGAAGGCAACTACTACAATGGCGTCCGTACTGGCCAAGGAACTTTCACATGGGAAGATGGAACAGTTTATACTGGTAGTTGGGAAAACGATAAAATAAATGACAAGGGAACTATAACGTATCCAGACGGAACTGTTATTTCTGGAACATTTATAGATAATGAATTTGACGATATCGCATATGATATTTCCGGAGAAGGATACTCTGGAACAATAACCATAAAGAACAATTCGGTAAAAGCTAGTCTTACATTTGGCAATATTCTTTATTCAGGTGATCTTGATAAAAGTGGTTTTCTTACAGGCAATGCTGTGATAACATATCCAAACGGAGATAGTTTTACTGGCTCTGTATCGAACGGAATGAAAACGAGTGGAACGTATAAATTTAAAAATGGAGACTCTTTTAATGGAACTTTTGTCAATGATTTAATGAACAAGGGAAGTTATATATTTCAAACAGGACAAATTTTGAATGGTACGTTTGACAATGGCATTCCCTCTGGTACAATGACTTATACAGTTGGGTCAACCAAATATACTACCACATGGAAAAATGGAAAGTGTACAAATATCACAAAGTAAACGAGGCATAAAAATGGACTCTTTTCCTCAGATACAAAAATCAATATCGAATTATCTTTATGAAGAAGAAGGAAATATCACTCGCAACAAGTTGCTTATGGTTGGCTCCATGGCCGTTATTATGAGCGTTCTTTTTGTTCTTGATGCTGATGCTGGGCACAGTTCCCACCGTTCTCATAGCTCACACAGATCTCATAGCTCTGGCTATGGTTCTCATTCTAGCCATGTTAGCCATACAAGTCATACAAGTAGCACTGGCCACAGCAGTCATAGCAGTGGAAGTCATTCTAGCCACAGTAGCAGTAGCCATTCAAACCATTCCAATCATTCAAATGTGATGCCTAAGGTTTTAACTCCCCAAAAAATTGGAACTGGTTCATTACCACAATCGGTTGAGCTTTCTAACATTCCCACTATGCCGGAGTCGCCACCGGATACTGTAACACCGGCGTTTGGTGCGGCGGCAGTTGCAGCAGGCGAATCGTCCAAATAAGAAAGGCTTATACACTATGGGAAACTTTCCAGATATATCAAAGTCAATTTCTGACTATCTCTACGAAGAAGAAGGAAACATTACTCGCAACAAGTTGTTAATGGTGGGGTCCCTTTCGGTTGTGTTAAGTGTTCTCTTTGCTTTAGAAGCAGACGCTGGACATGGGTCTCACAAATCACATAAGTCACATACTTCTCATTCATCGGGACTACACACGCAAACTGATAATAGCCATAGTAGTCATGGCAGTTCTAGCCATACAAATTCAATAAAACAAACATCTCACTCAAATGCTACTCATTATGCGCACCATGTAAGTCACAGCAGCCATAGGAGTAAACCACCAGTTGCACATGGTAGCCATAACAGCCACCAAAGCCATACAAATACAACACCTCCTGCTCACTCAAGCCATTCTAATTCTTTTCCGAAGGTTCTTACTCCGCAAAAAAATGCGAATTCCTTGCTTCCAGAATCAGTTGATTTGATTAAGAATCCAAGAATCCCGAACCTTCCGGATACTGTCGCGCCAGCGTTTAGTAGTTCAATGTCAAGTGCTCCAACTGAAATGACCCAAGAATGAAAGGATCAATCTCTATGGGAAGTTTTCCGGATATACCAAAGTCTATTTCCGACTATCTATATGAGGAGGAAGGAAATATCACTAGAAATAAATTGCTTATGGTTGGTTCCATGGCTGTTATTATGAGCGTTCTTTTTGCCTTGGAAGCTGATGCTGGACATGGTTCCCATGTGTCGCATGGTTCCCATAGTGGTGTGCACCCCGTCAAGAGGACAACGAAATAAATCAAAAAAATATCTCAAGCAGCCTTCAAATAAAGGTCATGC
>CAKUYO010000082.1 GCA_934716995.1 uncultured Bacteroidales bacterium
GCGTGTGCCTTGTAACCGGAGGGCATCATGAGGAACGTGTCCTTCACGCAATGGTTCCGGTATATGGAATCCATCCATGCCGTAGTCCACGGACATTCATTTCGGGTTCTTTCCTTCCAGCGTTCAGCAGTCATGCGCTCCCCTTTTGGATAGCCGAGCGAATAATTGAGCATATAGCTGCTGGCTCCATACAATCCAAAAAACAATACAACTGCCACACCCAAAGCTATCCATACCTTTATATGACAGGACTTTCTGTTCTCTTTTTGCTTCATATAATACTCTTGTTTTTTACATATTTATAATTCCGCTTCAAAATTAAGCAAAAAAAACGGAAATACCCTGTAATTAATAAAGAATAAGCGGAACGCCGGCCTGTACAACAAGACCTACGCTCCGCTACCTTATAAGGAATTGAGTATAATACAATTATTCTGTTACTGTGAACCATTCATAGTAATCACCGAATGAGCCGGCGCTTACTGTATACTCCCAACCGAAATAGAAAGTCTTTGTATCCGGGTTGTAATAAGAACCATACTCTTCGTTTTCGGATGGAGAAATATAGACGTTGCCGTATGACGAATCTACATATCCAGTGCTATACTTGGAGTCGTCGAAGCTTATCTTGTTGTTCTCATCCACACTGAACGTAAACGTTTGTCCTGACATCACATTCTTGACCCTGTACATATCCTTTATCTCCGAATACTCTATCGAGGTTTGTTCCTCGGCAGGATTGCCGTCATCGTCTCCCCAGAACTCCGAATAGTATGTGCCTGTGGCAAAGGCTGCATAGTCTTCCTTGATGATGTTGAGTTCCTTTCTTGGCAGACTCTCTTCCGAGTCGGCATACGGTTTGGTGTAGCTCTCTGGTATGGAGATGGTGATATTATAGGCCTTGAACATTTCCATACCGTCGGCACAAGCCACGGTTATCGTTTTCTCTTTCTCGCCATCGGCGAATGTCACTGTCTGCGGCACTGTGAAGATAGCGTTGCCGTCCTTGTCGTAGCCATTGGCATTGGCTGTTGCCAATGGCACGGTCAACTCTCCATTCGCGTCGCTCCTTGCTATAGTCACGTTGAAAGAGTTGTCCGTAGGCGATAGCGTCACATCGGCTCCGTCGCCCGTCGGGATATACACGTTTATACCTTCAGCGTTAGTCGGTTCGCCAGCCGACCAGCTGTCGTCATCGCTACAAGCGCCGAATGTAAATGCAGCTGCGAGCAATGGCAATATCATTATTTTGTTTACCTTAATCATAATTGTCTTCCTTTCTTTTTTCGTTAGTCTGTAACACCGTCCGTAAGGTTCGGGTTCTGCATAGAAACAGGCAACGAACCGTCCGTATTGTTCACGATAGCGCTGTTGTTGTTCGTCTCTTTCTGCGAGAATCGCATGAGCAGATACCCATCGTTTGCCTGTATGTTGAAACAGAAGGCATCTGGCCAGATACCTTTGTCCGAGCCATGGAAGCGCACTACCGGCTTACCCAGACGCATGATGTCGAACATGGAGAAACCTTCTCCCCACAGCTCCACGCGACGCTGGAACCACACTTCGTTCTGGAATGATTTCTCGTCGGAGGCTGTACATGTGTATGAGGGGTCGCGATAAGCCTTCACGAAGTCTTCGAGTACCTGCTTACCTGCTCCGATACTGCCGCTCATGGCGAGTCCTTCGGCTTTGATGAGATACATCTCCTCCACGCGCATCAGCGGCCAGTCGTTGTTGTTCGTGGTGCTACCGATACCGCTTTTCATACCGAATTTCACGTTGGTGTATGTCGTGAAAGCCGTCTTCACGTCGGGGAACACGGCATCTACGATGTCCTGTCCTGTAGCCGTTACGGTTGATCCGTCCTTCACGATTCCCGTCCACGACAGTCCGTCGAGCAACGACGAATGGCGCTCCTCGTCGAGCCACCACTGCTTGCGGATGTCCGTATCGCTTATCTTATTGAAGAGCAACGGATTGATACGACGGTATAGCGAGGCATAAGCCGTGTAGCTTTGTCCTGAGAACGAGCCGAGCTGCGATGGCCATGACGGCAGTGGGAAGTTAACCACGTCGGAAGTGGACACTGCTATTGACCACATCCAGTTGTGCTCGCTCTTGTCGTAGAAATAAGGATGGCTCACCTCTTCGCGCGTTGCCGGTGTGGCTCCTGATTCATCGATGGCATACTGGGCGTATTCCGCAGCCTTGGCATATTCTGCCATGCTCAGATACATACGTGCCAGGAGTCCGTCGCACACGGCTTTTGTGATATAACTGTTGTCCGTCGGCGTGTATCCGTCGAGCTGTTCGCGTGCTGACAGCAGGTCTTTCTCTATCTGTGTGTATATCTCTGCCACGGTGGCACGTGGATTATTGCTGTAATCTGTTGTGGTCTCCAGTACGAGCGGCACAGCTGGTTTGTCGGCAGATGTCTTGTAGTTGAACTGGAAATACGGCACGAGGTTCAGATAGCAGAACGCTCGACACGCCTTTGCCTGTCCCACAAACTGTTTCAGACTGGCATCCTCTGTGTCCTCGCCTACGGATGCAATGATGTCGTTTGCCGCCTTTATGAGGTTATAGAACAGTCCGTAGCGCATCCGCGGGTTGGCATAGTTCGGTGTGCGGTCGGTATATTCCGAAGCCACCGAGAACCAGTTGTATCCGCTGTTGTCCGACACCATGTCCGGTCCGTTCAGGTCGTTCGAAAGGCAGACTGACGGATATCCTCCGTCGTCATCACGTGGGTTGGCTGTTCCGTTGGCGTCTTCGCCGAAGTATGAGCCGATTTTTCCCATCATGGTATACATTCCGGCGAGGTCTGCTTTCATTCGTTCCGGCACAGCCTCCACGGTCTGTGTCTTCTGCTCATCGGTTATTACGAATCCCTCAGGATTTTGGTCGTCGATGTCGGCACAACCTGTCAACATGGCGGCAATGCCGAGCGATATCATTATATATTTATAATTGTATCGTGTCATAATAGTTTCGTTTTATTTATTATAGGACTAATATCAGAATGTGAGCGATATGCCACCCACGATAGACTTCATCACCGAGTAGTTGCTCTGCGAAGCTCCGCTGCCACTGGTTGAGCTACCAAGATCGAAGCTCTCGCGAGGGTCGAGTCCCTTGCGGGCAGATATGACACCGAGGTTGTCGCCACTTACGTATACTCTCAGTCCGCTTATTCCCAGTTTCTCTACAAGTGTCTTCGGTAAGGTGTAGCCCAGTGTGATGTTGTTCACGCTCAGATAGTCGGAGCTGGTCAGGAACCGGTCGCTGTCTAACTGGTAGCAGGCATCCGAGGCATCGAGACGCGGCACGCTGGTATAGCGGTTTTCCGGAGTCCAGGCGTTCAGTATATCCTTATGCCAGTTGAAGCCTTGCATACCGCTGCCGCCATTGTGCATGAACGACTGGTATGTTCCGTCGTAGAACTTTCCGCCCAGCTGGTATGAGAACGATGCCGAGAGGTCGAAGCCGTATGCCTTGATGGTGGTTCCGAATCCTCCGTACACCTTGGGCAGAATGTCGCCGCAGTCACTAAGCTGCGCCTTGTCGTAGTCTGAGGTAGTGCTCCAGTCGCCGTTGTCGGGGTCAACATAGTAGAGGGCCTTTCCGTTGTCGGGGTCCACTCCGGCAAATCGCTTCAGATACGATTCATACAGTGAGCCTCCCACACGGCGTATGAAGTACGCCCCCTTCTGTCCGCCCTGTGCATCGAGTGCATCGGTCAGTTTCAGAATCTTATTCTTGTAGTGGGTGAGGTTCAGGTTTGCGCTCCACTCCAGGTTCTTGTTCTTTATAATCACGCCGTTCAGGTCTACCTCGAATCCGGTGTTCGACACGTTGAAGGCGTTGATAGGGATGCTTCCTGTGGTGATGCCGGATGATACCGGCACCGGATTGTTGAAAAGCAGGTCGTCGGTCTTGCGGTAGAAGAAATCGAACGAACCGTTGAGCCGGCGGTTGAACAGCTCGAATTCGAAGCCTGTGTTGAACGAGTACGACATCTCCCATGTCAGGTCTTCGTTGCCCTTGTATTTCATGATAAGCGAGTAGCTTCCGTTGTTATACGTCATGGAATACTGGTCGCGGTAGGCATAATAGTTGGGTGTGGCATCATCATACAGTATGTTGTCGTTGCCCTGCACACCCCAGCTCACCTTATATTTCAGCGAGTTTATCCATGCGATGTCCTTCATGAAGTCCTCCTTTGACAGCAACCATGCTGCTCCCACGCTGCCGAAGTTGCCCCAACGGTTGTCCTTCGAGAAGCGCGATGATGCATCGCGGCGGAAGGAAGCGCTGAAGAAATACTTTCCATCGTAGTCATACTGTGCACGTGCGAACACGCCTTCCGACATATACTTGTTGGTGTATGACGACATACTTTTGTCCGTATCGCTGCCGGCGTTGTCGAGTTCGCCGATGAACGGGTCATACAAGTGGGTGTTCGATGCTCCCAGATACTGGTTGCGCAGCCTGAACTGCTCGTAGCCGAGCAGGAAGTCCACGTTGTGCTTTCCTCCTATCAGCTTTTGGTATTGCGCCATATACTGGTTGTTGACCGATATGGAGCGGGTTGACATTACCGACACAGCTCCGTCGGCCGATAGGCTCGACCCGAACGCGCTGTATAGATAGTTGTAGCGGTCGTTCTGAATGTTGGCAGCTATGTTTGCCGTGAGGGTCAGTCCCTCGATGGGTGTTATGTTGGCATACCACTTGCCTGTGAACAGGTCACGGTAGTCGTGATAGCTGTTGTAGTCGAGGTCGCGCACGGCATTTCCCGAGAGCGACGGACGGCGGAAGCTCGTGTTCGTTCCCGAGTCATAGGTCTTCTTGCCGTTGCTCGAGTTCATCATGATAGAGCCGTCGGCATTTCTCACATATAGTGGGTAGATTGGAGCTATGGAGTTCACGATATAGAACAGGTTTCCCGACGAGCCCCACTGGTCGGCAGTCTGTCCGTATGGCGACTGGTTGTCGGAATAGGCGTATGCCATGTTCGTGCCAATCTTCAGCCATTTCTTTGCCTGATAATCAGCATTCACGCGTGCAGAATAGCGCTTGAACGAAGAATTGGTCACGATACCGTTGTCGTCCAGATAGCCCACGCTGGCATAATAGTTCATACGGTCGGTCTTTCCGCTCACCGTGGCGTTGTATTCCTGGCGCAGATTAGAACTGATGGCCTCCTTATACCAGTCGTCGGGAGTGTAATAACCTGAGTTCGGGATAAGAAAGTCTTTATAAAAGTTGGTAATCTCAATAATTTTTAGTACCTTTATGGTTGT
>CAKUYO010000083.1 GCA_934716995.1 uncultured Bacteroidales bacterium
GTGTGCGGCACAGCCCTGCGGGGCGTGGAGCTGCGGCGCATTTTCGCCCTGCGCTCGGCGTGCTTCACCATCGATGCATCGGCGGACAAGGTGACGTTCCGCGTTACCGGCTACGGCCACGGCGTGGGCATGAGCCAGTACGGCGCCAACGAACTGGCGCGGCAGGGAAAAACGTGGCAGGAGATCCTGACATGGTACTACGCGGATGTGACCGTGGGGCCGGCGCGGCTATTCCAACTTTTGTGTGGGTTGGGCGGTGAAAAAATAAAAAGCTGAGAGCCAAGTAGTTTTGTGTGGAAACGGCCAAAAAAAGTTGTGCTGAGTTTCTTTTCTCGTGTGCTACCATTTTAGAACCTCCTGTTATAGAATTTTCTGTAACAGGAGGTGATTTTTATGAGCAGAAAAGACCCGTATTTCTCTTACAAGAACAAGGACAGTCCAGAGTACAAACCGCAGTATGGAACGAAGTACACACCGCGTCAGGAAAAAATCCTGTCGGGCGAATTGCTCTTGGAGGACATCCATCCAAGCGAGCTGAGTCTTCTGGTTCGGAAAGCAAAGTACCTCAATGACGAGGAAGGCTTTGAGATAGCTTCCCTGCGTTACGAGGAGATGCTGCATCCAATGGATGCCTGCTACGAGCATTATACCGCCGAGGAAGCTGCTGAAATCCTGCGGAAGCTGACACCGCCGGGGTTTGAGTCATAGGTGGTGGGGGGGGAACTCTGATGAACACAAGCAGTCCCCCTCTGTACGAGGATGACGATGATGTTTGGTACTGGTGGGGTCACTCTGTGTTCGTGCCGCATATCCCCAACACACGGGCATATCCCTATGTGTCACGCATCATGGGGTCAGACCCGAAGTACCACTTTGCCCGCAAGTTCCTGCAATACCAGTGGCCGCCAAAGACGCCGAAGGGTCGGCGGTTCGACGTGGAGTTGCCGGGAGATGGCATCTATGAGGTCGGCATCAAGCGTTGGAACGCAGACAAGACCTTGCTTTTGGACCGGCAGGTATACTGGCTCCTGCTGCTGGACGGCAACGAGTACACCATCCCCAAATGGCAAGTGCTGCCGCTGGTAGAGGCGCTACGCAACGGCACTCTCAGCGCCTGAAAAGCGGAATTGTTTGAAAAGCTATAGAGAGCAAAAAGAACTCACCTCATTTTTGAATGAGGTGGGTTCTTTTTCGTGATAAAAGTTAATGCTTGTGTATGGAGGTCATTTTATCGGAAAGTAGTAGCGCATCAAAGGCATCGGAAACCTTCACGGGAATGGCGTACCATTTTTTATCCCATGTTTGCATTGTTGTAGTCGTAGCACCAATCATCGTCATGTCCCAGTTTATATGTCCATCATCCAATAGCTCCTGCGTGGTAAAGTAACTACTACCATTCACTTTTATTGGAAGGTCCTCTCTGGTAATATGGAAGATTTTTTGGTGAGTCTTTCCTGTACCAACACCTGCAGTAAAATAGCTTTCCGCTGCATCCGTAATAATTACAAAATAATCTTTGCCTAAATTCTTGTCTAACGTTACGCCCATAGGACAAAAAACATCATCTATATGATTGTTTTCGTACTTCCACGGCGTTTTTACCACATGACCATTACTGCCCAACAGAACAGCATAGTCATTGTTGTAGTATTTCTGTTCATACTCCATGACCCATTCTGTATTTTTTGCCATCATCTCGTCACGAACATCAAAGTGACTTCTTTCCGTCAATCGGTATTCGTAGTGCATTCGGATGCAGTCCACTTGATGTAACAGGTAATCATATTCCTGTTCAGACAAAGAACCGTCATCATGTCTTGCATTTAAGAAATGCTCTATCGTATCCA
Source organism: uncultured Bacteroidales bacterium (assembly GCA_934716995.1). Taxonomy (GTDB): domain Bacteria; phylum Bacteroidota; class Bacteroidia; order Bacteroidales; family Paludibacteraceae; genus Colicola. The sequence goes on from CAKUYO010000083.1 coordinate 1,848, forward strand.
ATTCCAAAAAGTTTTTTTCGATGCTCTCTGTATCGGAAGCCAGCAGCAGTTTTCCTTCAACTTCCGTAAAGCCAAAACCAATCAAACGCTCGGTTACTCTCTTCACAACAGGTTCAATGTTTTGAATATCAACACCATACAACCGCTGGTTGTTTTCTTCCAGCCATCGCAAAATGGCAGACATTTCTCTATTTTCGTAGATTAAATAATACCCCACACTCTGTCCCAACTCACCAGAGTAAGCGTGCTGTAAACTGACAGTTTCCGCATCTCCAACATTCTCTTCCAAGATTAACGCAACAGCACCATGCGTTTCGTATATTTCCTGTAGTACCGCAAGGGTAGCCGCAAACGGGTCGCTGTTTCCGTGTGTGGCTGTGCCAACCGCAACAAGGCGGCTTTCTGGCAAAGCGAACTCACTTGGCATTATAAAGTCACAGGGCATAGTGGCAAAACGCCGTTGGTCAACTGCTGACTTAATAGCACCGCAGATAACTACTGCAAAAATTATAGCGATAATGCTGTATAACCATTTCTTTCGCTGCATAAAGCCTCCTTCCATAAATGGGCGCTATTTTCTGTATTATTGTGGCGGCTAACTATCTTAAATATATCGTATCATGTTTTTCCATTAAAGAAAAGGAAAACTTCTCGCCATAGGTTATTGCTGTATTTTTTGTGATTACTAACAATTTTTATACAGGCTTTTACTGCCTGTACTTTCAGCATAACAGGAAATGCCCCTGCGAGGTCAAACCTCACAGGGGCATCTTTTTGCGTTACTTGGAATTGTATTCCCTCAGAATGTTCTGAGCAATGAAGTTGATTCTGTCCTCCACACTCATAGAAGCATAGAGCTCAGGCACGGGAGGGGCTTCCATCCGCACGAACTCCTCGCAGAACCGTACCGCCATCGCCTCCACGGTGGTGCCGAGGTTGGCGCACAGCGCGGCCATTTGCTCGTACAGGGTGTGCTCCATGTCAATCTGCACATCTGCCATTGCCATGTTACTCCACCTCCTGCTCTTCTGCTGCGAAACCCTCATCCGGCAACTGACATTCATCGTCGTCATCGTCCTCACGGACATAGTTGCTGAAAGCGAACAGCGGGTCTTCCTGCGGCGCGAATTCCGGCTTCATAGAGTAGACCGTTTCCCAGTGTACCTTCGGCATCGAGAACGAAAGGAACGACATATATCCCATCGTGTGAGACGGCTTGCTATAGGAGGGCTCCTCGGTAACAGGAACGCGCTCCGCCTGCATCGTGTAGATGACCGGCGCTGCGACCTTGTCACTGTAAAGAGCCCGCGCACGCAGCCGTTCAAAGCTGTACCCATTACCCATACGGCTCATGTCCTCGACCATCCGGTTCAGACCTTCCGTTACGGCGTTGGTAAAGCGACGGTTGGGTTCAAAGTAATTGAAGATTTCCTCGTGCCACTTCCTCGTGAGGGTGTTCTTGGCCGAACGAAGGTCGTCAAACAGCTCCGGCTCCACCTCGAACCGCTTTTTCCATGCCTCGATTTGACGGCAGCCGGAGGGCGGGATAAGCTCCGCCCATTCCTTGCAGTATGCCTCCGCCGTCTTGCGGTCAGGGGCGGTGTAGATGCGGTCAAAGCGTTCCTTGATAAGCCGCAGATGGTTGAACTCAGGGAAAGTCGCGCAGATATTTGCCATTGCGCTGATACGCCTCTCACTCTTGGCGAGATTCTTGGCGTTGAACTTGAACAGATAGGTGTTCGTCTGGGCGAGGTTCCGCACCGCAATCATGCGCTTCTTTGCGCCGCCCTCCGGCTCCGCTTGGATGAGGGCGCCGATATAGGCCATGATTTTGCTGCGGGCCTTGGCGATTTTCTCATAGACGGACTGGCAGACATGGAACTTGTCCACGACGATGGCGGCATTGGGCAAGCACTCCTGCACATAAGTACGATAGCCACAGGACATATCCATCGTTACGACCTCGATATTGGTGTCGTAATCGACCATCTGCTCAATGGCTGCAATGACTGTATCCTTCTTGTTGTCGGGACACATTTCCAGTAGGGTACGGTTCTCAATGTCCGTAAAGATTGCCCGCATATTATGGACGATGTGCTTTTCATCAATGCCCAATACGCGGGGAGCGATAACAGGGCCATGGACTGATTCCAACTCTTTGGAATACTCGTCAAAAATCTTGCCGATGATGGTGTCGGAATAGCCGTATTTCATGGCGACTGTACTCAGCGGCTTGGTAAACGCTTCATGTCTGATTTCATCATAAAGCCGCTTGGTTAAATGCCGGCCCTCCATGATGTCCGGCGGTAGGTTGGAAAATGACTTTCCGCATTCACTGCATATGTACCGTTGCACCTGCAGGTCTATATCGACCTTCGTGCGTCCGCTGTTGACATCGTGAATACGACGTGGAGCCCCTGTTTGGCCGTGTGCGTGAACGGCGGTACTATCGCAGAAAGGACATTTTCGGTTTCGGTAGTTCTCCACATGGCAGGAGAACAGTAAGTAAGGATGCCCAGCCTTGGGTCTATAACAGGCATCTTCAATTATGCCGCCCAAATTCAGGTGCGGAGTGGGGGTGACTTTCTCCATATCATCCGGAGTCAGTCGAACGTGATTGACAGTCTTCATCGTGGTATACCTCTCAAATTCATCAAAAATAAAAATATGCTGGGGCAATGTATTCAAGTAATTGATGAAGACTGCGTTATTTAGTTTTGGCTTCAGTTTTGGTATACCGTAGTTTTAGAATAGCACATACGTTCTGTTCGCGCAAGAGGCTTTTTGAAATTCGTTGGATTTTTTTGAATAAAGCAAGGATGCCAAAAAGGTGAAATTATCTTGCGATATTGTGAAAGACATGGTACGATTATGACATAGTAGGAACTTTTTGAAAAAGATATTAACAGATTCGTGTTTAGCAAAGGAGGTCGCTAATATGAAAAAAGCACTATCCTTAGTTTTCGTGCTAATCTTAATGCTTGGATTCGTTGCCTGCAAATCAAATGAAACGGGCGACATTGACACTTTCGCGCCAAACGAAAATAGTTCCGGCGTAGAAAGCATTGCTTTGGGGATTCAAACTGTTGAGTTGTGCCTTGACGCAGTTTCCGATGATGCTCAACAGACGGAAGAATTTCTCAGTACAAACACGACAAAAATTGTTGTGTCTGCGAAGAACATGGAGCGGTCTGCGGAAGTAGAGTTGTTTCTGTATTCGAAGGAAAACACAACCGAGCCTATCTTATATGCGACTCTCACAAAAAGCGCCGCAACGGTTACATTTTCAAATCTGACCTCTGCCACAGCTTACAAGGTTGCTGGGAAAATCAATAACGGAACTACATCAGTCACCCTAACAATAACAGACTGATAAAATATACGAAAACGCCGC
>CAKUYO010000084.1 GCA_934716995.1 uncultured Bacteroidales bacterium
GCATAACGGCCGGCCGCTTCCTCTCCCCAGGGAATAACTTCAACAAGCTGCTGAAAAAATTCGATTGAAGTCATCAACCGGATTGATTTTTTCTTTTTCGCTCCGAAAAGCAGTTCAGCCAACGTAATCGATGACATGCAAATCCGATTCTTGTTTGCTTTGATTTTTGCATTCAACGCCGGATATGTGCCTTTGATTACATAACTGCAAATATCCGTATCCAGCATATACAAATGCTTCATTAAAACAACTCCCGCTCCTGAACAACTTGCGAATCTTTACGGTCAAGCTCAAAATCGGGACAAGTATGATGTGCAAAAAAATCATCCCACGAAAGATCAGACTGAGGAGTAAGAATAATACTCTCTCCCTGCTTACGGATATTTACCGTATTGGTCTGAAAACGAAAACACTTAGGGATGCGTACTGCCTGTGACCGCCCACTTTGGAAAACCTTTGTCGTAGCTTTCATCATCTACCTCCTTTTGTCATATATCTTGAATATATACTTCTTACCTGAAAAATCAAGCTTTATTCTCTCTGTTTCTTCCAAGATCATTCTTCAAAGGAAAATAGTCTGATGATTAAGCGTGGAATTTCCCGGCCACACTGGGTGAGCCGGGAAATTCCCGAAGCGAAAATCTTTCATAGAAGGGACTGGATGAAACAAATGTAAATCATTCAACAGAATGCCGATTTGAATGGAACTTCAGAGGGCGGCAACAATTAAGTAATCTTGAGAAAAAACACCATAAGGAATTACACAATGGTTACACTGGTTTACGGAAATATCTTTGATTCCGCGATGCTGACGATAGTGAATCCGGTCAACTGCGTCGGTGTCATGGGTAAAGGACTTGCGCTGCAGTACAAACTGCGCTATCCAGAAATGTTCACGGATTATCGCCGGAAATGCGCCATTGGGATTTTGCGTCCCGGAAAACCGTATCTTTACCGACTGGACAATGGCGCATCCATCTTAAATTTTCCCACGAAGCTACACTGGCGTGATCACTCGCGCCTGATTGATATTGAGAACGGTTTGGATTGTCTGATCACCAATTACCGGAAGTGGGGCATTACCTCCATTGCGGTTCCCCCGCTGGGCTGCGGCTGTGGCGGTTTGAACTGGAATGAAGTCAGAAAACTGATGACCGACAGATTGAATCAACTTGAAATTCCTGTCGAAATTTATGCAAAAGCTTAGCCCGGCAACAAAAATCCCGGAGTGGAAAAGAAGCTAATGCCCCCTGATCCTTTTCAAGACTTTATTTTAATTTTGAACCCGAATGAATTAAAGATTAAGCGTGGAATTTCCCGACCGCATAGGGTGAGCCGGGAAATTCCCGAGGCGAAAATCATTAACAAAGAAGAGGACACATGCAGAAATTTCAGGAAATTGTTTTCATTCAGGGTGAGGAAGCGGAAGAACCATTGAATCTCCTTGACAATGAGGGCGAATCCGCCGCACTTCAATATCTGGCACAGTGGAATTACGGAGAGAATGACGGTGAAATCTATGACGAAATTCCGGCTGGAAGCAATGACTCTACCTACAGAGAGGACCGCTATATCATGAATTACAACACTTCTCTGGGTTATATCGGTCTGTGCAAAATGATTGAAGCAAAACAGGAAGCATCCTGATTTGAATTTGACTGAACTCAAAAACGAATGAAAGAGATAAAAACAAATGACTCATATCACCTATCCGAATGATGACCTGACAGCCAAAGGAAGGAACGGGCTCGTCAAACAACAGGGAATCTGTGTTTCTCCAACCGCAACCGCAATCAATCTTCTTCCGATATCAAGCCGGGGAATTTCCTATTCGTGTATCATGGATATTCCGTATGACCGTCAGGTTTGTGAACAGATTATCAAGGCGATTCGTGAAGCGCTGGATAAACATGAATCAGAAAAAATCCAAATGAAAGGAGTAGCTGATGATTGAGCATGACAAGAATTATTCCGGCAGAAAAATCCGAGTTCTGCAGGAGATCGTAATAGCCAGCGACAGCTTGAGCCATCACACCCGGAATCGATATCCCGCCGGTACGATTCTTACCATCGTATCATGGCGTCCGGAAGGATTTATGCTCCGCGACGGAATTTTGTTCAAGAAATATTTCAACCGTGTCGAACTGTTGAACTATTACCAGCAATGCAATCAATGCGGAATCATTTATTGTTCGACCAATCCAGTCATCCCGCACGCCTATTGCATCAGGGAGAATTGCAACGGCATCGTTCCGTATGATGCCGCGAAGCAGGAGATTCTGCATAAAAAATTCAAGGAACAATCGGATAACGGTACAATAATCTGACAGGAAGATTACTGAAAAGGAAAGAGAAAAATGAACATTGAAATTTATAAGCAGCAAACCGAACAGGCGAAAGCAAATATCGGGAAATCATATCTTGAACTGAAGGTCGGAGATTTTGTGTTCGCAGACGGATGTGGCCTGAAGAATGAAGGGGTTGCCGGACTGTTGTATGATATGAACAATGGCGATTGCCTTTATCCAAACCGTCTTTGCTTTATTGAAAAAATCACGCATTGCAAAGATGCGGATTTGATCAGCAACAGGTTTGAATTCGGTTCCGGGGGAAGCCGCTCCGATTGTTTTGATGATAACGAGTTTAACCACTTCAACTATACTCAGGAACAGATCAGAACATTTTACGAAGTTGTGACTCTCATCATCGCCGATGATACCGGAAGATACGCTTTCAGCAACGCGGAAGGCTACAATTATCCCCGTTACCTTCTGTTCGGAGCGGGATGGCGCGAAATGTTCGCCGTGGAAATTCAGGCAGAAACAAAGCGTCGCGCGGACTTGGCGGAAAAATACCGCCGGGAGGAACAGGAACGCATGGAAAAAGAAAGGGTGGAGCAGGAGCAAAAAATCAAAGAAAACTTTGCATATCTTGACATAAAGAAAAGCAAAAAGGCAAACTGGATTGCAATTTGCAGACACGTTTTTCCATTTCCCGTAAGAGTATCGAAGCATAAAATTTATGATTCATACGAAATCACTCTCTACTGCCGAAACGAAGAGGAGCGGCTGCAAGTCAAGCACTTTGTGGACTGTTGCTGGAACGATTTCCAATACTTTACAGGAGAAACCGGAACAAGCGACGATGGCTATCCTTACATAGTATACAGAAATCGTCTTGAAGATCATGTGCCTGGTCTTATGTCGAACATAAGCTCAGAAGTTGAACTTTTCACGTGATGAGGCGCTTGCCGGTCAAATCACTTGCCCCCGCAGACGGGGGCGTGATTTGACTCCGGGTGACGGCAAGACGCCGGAATAGAAGGAGAATAGCCCCAATGGATCAGGAACCGATCGATTTAACCGTGTACCATGCAATCTATATTCAAATCAGTGGAGGAAAGGACAGCCAGGTGTCGCTCACAAGAATCCGGCAGCTCGCCCGGGAACAGGGCGTTCTCCACCGGCTGAATTGCATCTATGCGGATACCGGAGCTGAATGGCGGGAAAGTGTAATACATTGCGACTGGCTTTGCAAGCAGTTTGGAATCCCGTTATACACCGTGTATCCGATCCGGCCGCTGCCGGATGAGATCGCACGACGCGGGATGTGGCCTTCCATGAAGTGTCGTTATTGCACTTCCATGGGCAAACATGCCCCGATCTCCAAGCTGATCCGCAATCGTCATTCGTTCAAGGAGCCGGCCCGCATCCTGATGGTCAGCGGCGAACGCCGTGAAGAGAGCCCACAGCGGGCTAAACTGACGGAGTTCGAACAGGACACCGAGCTTTCGGCCGGACACCGGCAGGTTTTCAAATACCGTCCCGTGCTCAAATTGCGCAAATGGGAAATCTGGCAAGAAGTTCGGGCCTCCGGTCTGAAAGCGCATCCGGCATATGCCCTGGGGAATGACCGGCTCTCCTGCGCTTTATGCGTGTTTGCCAATATTACCGACCTGAAAAATGGTGCGAGAGCCCGTCCCGATCTCGCGCAACGCTACCTTGAAATTGAACGGGAAAAACATCATGATTTCCGATATAAGCAGTCTCTTGCCTCAATCTTGTATCCGTCCTGTTCTTTTTTGAGCGAGCCCGAAAGAGAATTGGTCCACATCTGAACGATAAATTGGAGGAATGATTATGATTCAGAATCTGTATCCACTTCCGGTACGGAACGGCCATCCACCGCTTCCGGTAAAAAAGAGCAAACCGGCAGTCAGGAAATTCCGCGCAGTAATGTTTACGTCTGCCAATCCCCGCAACACGCCGCCGAATGACGCGGCATAAAATGAAGGAGAGATGATCATGAACTATGACCCGGAAGATATTCGAAAATTTTTCTCCAACACCGTTTTGGAAGAAAAAGCCATGACCAATGAACTCGCCCTGTTATTCCGGACCAGCAACAGCAAAAATGCCGGCGAAATTATCCGGGAAGTGATTATTCCGGCCCTGAGTCAATCGGATCGCAGCCTGAAGTTGCTTCCGGTTCCGACTCCCGTGGAACGACTCTCAGCTTTGGATTCCGCCGCTATGTTGTGTGATCTTCAGGCTGGAGATAATTCCGCTTGTCGGGGAGTCTGGTTCGAGAAGGAGGGAGAACAGATCTTTACGGTTGCCTCAAACGGCAAGACCTTGGGAATATTTCCGTTGAATGAACGGGATCGATTCATCCCAGAAGAATTTCCCATACTGGTTCATCCGACTACCCATCGGCGGCAATCGGCTTCACTTTTCAATTACAAGCCGCTCATGGCAGCTTCTTGCCGAACTCAATTCCGCATCTCGGAAGAATATTGGAGGAATCGCCTCAATTACATTCATGCTGCCGCCAATCTCAAAAAATGGTTGAACCATGATGTCATCTGCCTGATAAAAGTAAATGACCAACATATTGGATTCGATGCGGAGCATCTTTACCATGTTCTGCAAAGTCTTATTTCACATTGTGACGCCGCTGCTTTCCATTCAAGCCTCGCAGCTCTTGAACCGGCCCGTTTTGAATCCCAGTCGGGGGCGGTTGTACTGCTCATGCCGTATCGTCAGCTTTCCCAGGGAATATGCGTCGATCTGGAAGCCTGCCCGCCGCTGGAACAGACAAGATTGCATCGGGTTTCAAAATATTTTCAAATTAGAAAGAGGTACATATTATGACTTTCGTTACTCTCGTTACCAATGGCAACCGCAACACCGTTCCCGCTGCTTCTACTAAGACTCCTCGCGAGATCCTGACTGAGAATGG
>CAKUYO010000085.1 GCA_934716995.1 uncultured Bacteroidales bacterium
TCTTCAAAATTACTAACTTTTCCTGTTCTTAACTCTAGCCGTTCATCATACACTTGAACGTTCGTTTTTGTTCCCTGTAAATTAAAATAGCTCTTTAATAGCCACAGTCCAAGCGGAACTCCAAAATCATAGTCTTTAATGGGAAAATCTATCGCAGATTTAACCAACAGAACACTAAACACTTTTTTCGTGATGCTTCTCTTTTCCAAAAGAGTTTTATATCTAAACAGAGGAATTTCTTGTACTTCACTATTGCATTTCATTTGTGGCTTCGGGATATTTTCGGAATACTTTGATTTTTTTATAGTCGTCAACAAATCATCGTATATATCCTTCAATGTCACACTCTTTTGATTTTTCTCGCTTTTATCAATCTGATGCTTAAGTGCCTCTGTGAAAAAGAAAGTAAATGCAGCATGCGGCTTGCCTTCAATCTCTAGTTCTTTGGCAGACTTGAGTGGATTGTCAGTGGCCGTCAAAATTGCTCCACCTTTTATACTCTCTATTTTTAACCCTTCTCCCTCCGTTTCTCTGTCATTTCCCATAGAACTCATTATTGCACTACTGCAGCAATCCAATACTACAATATACCGCCGAATTTTGCACTTGTTCAATTTGGATAATAGCCATTTACATCGAATCCCGATTTCCGCTTCATCAACATTTTTCATTGTATCTGTAGTAGATAATAATAAATCGCTGTTATCAGCAGTCAGATAACCATGCCCACAAAAATACAAAACAAGGGTATCATCACCATTCTGTTTATACTCGTTCAAAAAGCGACTAATATTTTTACTCGCATCCTCATTAGTCTCGTCTACATGCCAAAAAATTTTGTCACAATATTTTATTAATATTGATCTCAACCTATCCATAGAGTTTTTCACTCCCGGTAAGTTGATACTTTCATCTTTATATGTACTTGTTGAAAGCGCATATAAGGTAAAATTACCTGATATTGCCATTTCTCTCACTCGCCTTTGTTTTCTGCAGCATCATTACAATAATCAAGCAAATATCTCATATCTTCTTCTGTCGGAAATCTTCCACTTTCTGATGTATATGTAACTGATTTTCCAGTCTTATCATTTTTTAAAGTAAATTCTACTTTTCTGTTCTTTACCCAAACTTTATAGGCCGCCAGAAGAACCGGCATCGTAGCTACGACAGACGAGATTATTACAGTAAGACTCGACGAGTCTACCCCCATATCTCCTGCATGATCTACCTTTTCCATTTCAAAGGTAATATCTCCTTTTGAAAATAAATCACACAACTCAGACACATCCGTGACGGACATTTCATTTATATCAAACTCCATAACTAACTTTTCCATATCACACAGCCTCCTATAAAGTCGCAATTCAACCACATAAATTTTGGCATCCCCAGTTTTATCCCTGCACACCTATTATTTGTAGTATATCATAGACATTCAAACAAGTCACTATATGTACGACATTTTTTAGTTCAAGAATGAGTATCTTTCATCTCATCATATGCAAACTGCTTCCGCGTTGCCCAGGCACTTTATAATCTTTTGGGCTAGTTTGATTTTCTACTGGCTGTATTGCATACTACCACCCTCTTCCCGCACAGTCTTTATCATATATACTTCGTTAGATTAAAATCACTATTAATCATTAATCCGTACTTTGCAGTTGATTACGCAAATACCTCAACAGTCTCGTTTGATAATTTGAAAAGACCCCGGAGCTAAAACTGTTCCTTATAAATACATCTATATCTCTCCAGTTTTCTGATGGATTATTCTCTGAAACTTCTTTCACTATTGTTGCAAATAGTTTATCTAGCTTTCCCGAATTTGTCACATTTTTCATTGCAATATATAGTGAATTGTAATAGTGTGGCATCCATCCAGATTTCTTAGCTGCTTGGATAAACTCTTTAAAAACATCCTCAGTTTCCAATAAATAATCAATAGAAAGATACCGAAGTATATAGTATTTTCCATTATCTACTGTTTCTTCTACAATATCGCGATTTAATCCAGCATTTATGATGTCCTGATACACTTCATCGCTTAGTCTTATACCCGTAGATTTGAAGCTATCCTCCATGCCATATGCCTCAACATATGCGTCTCCAACAATCAACTGTTTTTTCAAATTATGGAGTTCTTCTGCTGGAATTCTGTCAAAGTTTCCTTTAGCAATCGCCCCTCTTATGAGAATGCTGTTTTGCTTAAATTCTTCTCTGCACAGTTCAATAATAAGGTCCATCAATTCTGACAGGGTTTTACAATCAGAATTGTCCGAATAGAGAACAACTGAATCACTCACAACAAACCCTTTGATTTTGTTTTGGTTCTGATTCTGTCCTTTTCTCTCTTTAACACTCCTATTGTAGCGAGAGAAAACATGATACACAACACTTGAATAGCGTTCTATGTACTCTATTCCTTTCTCTTGCCCAAGTTCTTTCAACTTATTCTTAAATCCGAGAATATCCAAGAAAGCCACATATTTCATAGTACATATTCCTATATTCACAGCATTACCTTCACATCTTAGCCGATTACAGATCGTCGCCTGCTGCTCACCACGGAGAGGTGTGCAAAGTTTCGAGCAGCAATGGGATCTCACGCTCCCACAATTCATGTGATACATCCTACAATACTTGGAGGTGTATATCCCATGAAGAATAAATTAGATTGATTCGATGATAACCGGAATTGGGATGTACGGCCCACACGGGTATTGTATGAGCTTTTACTCTCCCCTACTTACTGATGGCCGGTTCGGGTGAAAGTTGTATGCTCATACAAGTGTGGAGTTAAATTTCCACAGTGTCCACGATGCACTACCACTATGGAACGTAAGTACCAACTCTTCTGCGACCACTGCGGTCAGCGTCTGAACTGGAGTAAGTTTGATGAATGTGAAGTGAAGTACATAGGGTGGGACGGGTCAGAAGATGACGAGGACGAGGAGTCTGACGCTGGTGGTGAACAAGTGGATGACGGCGATTAAGAAAATACCGCCAAGATAGACTGAAAGCCACGGTTCCCCGTGGCTCCAGTATATCACAAAATCAGAAAGAAATCAGCCCTTGTTCTTGCTGTTATTATAAAAAACACGCCACAAAGCAAATGTACGATTCCTTTCCGAGTGAACATTCCAATCCCGAATCGGAACTAAAAGCAGTACCCCGATTCGCCTGATCCAATACGATTTGAGACAAACACCGAAGAATTAAGATGGATTTCAACGAATAGGCCATATCTCCCGTACTTAGCACTCACAATTTTCTATGCTCTATCCATATGAATGGTAACTGTAAAAAACAATCTAACAACAGCCCGAATGCATTAAGAATGACAAAACTCTTGCTTCGGCCTTACTGTGCTCATTCGTTTTTCATAAATTATAAAATGTATTTTTTTAATATTGGCATTTGATACATAATCCAAGACCCAACAAATGATACAATCGTGAAAAAAAGCCAAAAAAAAACAGCTGTCATAACTGGATATAGCTTTCCAAAGGTTATTGGTGTGATTCTTAAAAATTTGTATACAAAATTAATAAAAACCAGGTGAATTAAATACACACCAAAACAGAGTCTATCAATTGTCCAGAGGAAGTCTACCTTTGTAGTTGTAAAACCGCTGAAAAGGCAAAAAACAGTAATCGATAAAAGTGCAATTATTGGGGAATCATAACCCAGTAAATTCTTACTTTCTTGATAATTGTATACACTTCCGATAGCAATCCCAATCACTTCTAAGATAAGCAATATCATATAAATACTTTTCTTATTCAAAAGATGTGATTTAATTATTGAAATATATCTCCCTATCAATGCATAGAAAACCGTAAATCCAGCAATCGGAATGCCGAAAGCAATTGTCATTCTCGAAATCCCATCAATCCATTTTATTAAAAAGCAAAAAAAGAAAATCACACCTATCGCATAAAGCATATCACTATTATCAGAATTATCTACAAACGCTTTTAGTATCGGAAGGATTAGATATAATCCGATCAATGAATTATTGCTTCAATTGTAGTACCAGCCAAGGAAGCGCCCCACTTTATAAGCATGGTCTGCTGTTAATGTAATTCCGGCTTCACCACGGAAGCCATCGGTTCCAAAATATTTTCCCATTATAGTTTTCCCTATTACAAAGAGTGAATTAACGAATATATGCTTTAGCCGGAGTATAATCCGTTGCCTGCCACTCACCACGTAGAGGTAACACTTTTGAGTGGCGTAGCCATGTATGCATAGCTGGCCTTTGTAATCGCCTTGGTACAGGAATACCTTTTACTTATCAACACCAAGAACCAATAAGCGAGTGATTTTGAATTTTCGTACAAACAATTGTGATACAATAATTGGGCAAACAATTCCCAATAAAGTACTCAAAACACAGCATACTGTACCTGGTAGGCTCAATTTTCCAAGGAATATACTTCTACACAATACTTGAACAAGATTTGCCATTATGTAAACATCCATTCCATATTCTCCTATCGCATGGAAGCACTTATTATTTCCCTCAATTAAAATAGAAATAAGGCTAACAGCAAGGATGCCTATAAATGCTGTGAAGATTTTAATTTGACTGATTTGAGAGATTTCTTTTATTACATTTAACCCAATCAACAAAAAGACTGAAATCGCCGCAAATTTTATTAAACCGTCTTTTTGACTTCTAATGTCACTTTCTTTCAGATTCCACAATTTTCGAGCGTATATTCCACAAACGAAAAATATGCATTCATAAACACACTTATCCAAAATCTGAGAGTTGGTTGGAAAGAATAACGAAAAAACACATAATACACATGCCGTAGGGAAAATGAGTTTTTTATTAACTTGTGCAATACCACAAACAATAAGATTGATAACAAACAGCACATACAAGGTCCAAAGCTGAAAATTCGGATTCGTTCCCGTCAAGAATTCGAACAACAAAGTTTTAAAATTAATTTGTGTTGTAACCTCATCAGACAATACTACTTTCAAAGGTATATAAATTATTCCTATGAAAAAATACGGAATCATTAAACGTTTTGCTCTATTAGAAACATAGTGCAATTTATCATGAATTGTATCTAATCTTAATATTTTTTCAGAGCAAAATCCCGAAATAAAAAAGAAAAGTGGCATGTGAAAGCTATAAATAAAATCAAAAATCAAAGAAGGA
>CAKUYO010000086.1 GCA_934716995.1 uncultured Bacteroidales bacterium
TGGCTACTCTCTTCATAAAGTGCAACCAGAAACTGCATATAAAATTCCATATATTTACTTCCAAACACTTTATATAGCTCTTTTGGAGCCTTCTCAATCAGCTTCATCTTTTTTCGCCTCAAAATTTTTCCAGTTCTGCTCGATTTCCTTATTTTTTCTTCAAGCTGCGAATAAAACTTCTGACTTTTTCTCTCGAAGTTCTGCATTTTCAGTTTTTCAAGAAGGGCGAAGCAAAAACGATTGCCAAGAGCAAGATTCCAGACGAGATTACGATGAGCATTGTCAAGCGTAATGCTAATGAAACTGAAAAGCAGTTTAATAAGCTGAATTGTCATAATATCTTGAATGAGATTGAACAGTACATTATGACTATGAAACTTGGTGATGTTGACCTTAAAACCAAGATTGCTAATCAGCTTGAATACATGGGCTACATCGGCATTAAGACTGATAAATCTGAAGATAGACCTAAGATTGTCATTCTTGAAATGAAGGTCATGAAACAGCGCGAAGCTGTTGAACCTTGGGGCGTTATTATTGATGCCCAGTCTATTGGCTCTGGTAAGCGTAGTTCTTATACGGTTCCTTATAAACTATATAAGCAGTGCAAGTTTAATAAGAACGATGTAATTAAGATTCGTGATTGGTATAAGAATAAGCGTGGTTACTTCTATATTACTGATTATGAATTTGTGGTTATGTAAGGAGGTACTCTATGTGGCTACTTTGTAGCGTATCAGACAATGAGCTTTTTGCTCCTACTATTTGTAGTTCCAAAGAGATTGCATTAAGAAAGATGGATAGCAGTATCAATATTGTACTCAATGATTTGGATAACGATGACATTGATTATGATACGCACGTCAGCTCTGATGGATTGAGCTATCAGATTGTATGTGATGATAATATTTGGACTTGGAAGATTTTCCATTTGGAAATGAAGGTGGCGTAAAATGAAGGTAGAAATTTCTTATGACAAGATTGAGACGCTTGACGGAAAGAAAGTGAAACTTGATGTTGACAAGATTTTGTCACGCAAGTTGTCTATTGCAGATAGGTTTAGAAAGTTCTTGCTAAAGAATAGGGATGTTGTGTTTACTGCGGTTGACACAAAGAAAGGTACTAAGTTTACCGGCATCGCTTATGAATTAGCAGAGGATGATTCGCCCGTCAAGTGGTTGTTTTACGCCGATGATTTAATTGCCGTCGAGGAGTGATTACTATACATAAAGTTATTGTTATCAATGGTATGCCAAGAAGCGGCAAAGATACCTTTGTCTCATTTGCAAGTAAATATGCTACAACTACCAACTTTTCAAGCGTTGATTTCGTAAAGGATGTAGCACGGTTCGCTGGATGGAATGGCGAGAAAAACCTAAAGTCGCGTCTATTCCTTAGTAAGCTAAAAGAGTTGCTTACTGAATACGATGATATTCCTTATAAGAAAATCGCGGAAGAGATTCGCTGGTTTAAAAACCAACCAGAGCAGGAACTTCTGTTCATACATATTAGAGAGCCGGGTGAAATTGCACGTATCGTAAGAGAGTTTGGTGCAATAACAGTCTTGGTTAAACGTGCAAACAATCAACAAGTCGTATCTAATGATTCTGATAAATATACAGAATCTTATAATTATGATTTTGTTTTGAACAATGACAGTGACCTTGATGCTTTAGATGCAAAGGCAAGAGGTTTTGTAAATTATCTAAAAAGAGATTAAGGAGTACAATAATGGTTAAGTTTGAGAAGATTAGTTATGAGCAGTTTGAAAAGGACTACATCGCAATTTTTCATGACGAAATCGAAAAGGGTCTTATCAGGAGCATTTATGACAATTTGAAACTTCCGAGACGTAGTACCACAGGCTCTTGTGGTTATGATTTCTTTAGTCCGTTTGAGTTTGTTCTCGAAGAGCCTAGCGCAGAACTTATTATTCCTACTGGTATTCGTGCAATTATGGACGATGACAAGTTCTTGATGATTGCGCCTCGTAGCGGCCTTGGCACTAAGCACTATATGCGTCTCGCTAATACTATCGGAATTGTAGATAGCGACTATTCTAAGTCTGACAACGAAGGCCACATCTTCATTAAGTATCGTCTCGAAAATCACAACTCTGATAGTGTGAACGTAAAAACTGGTATGGCTATTGCACAGGGTATCTTTATGAATTATCTAAAGACAAATGATGACGATGCAGATGGTGTTCGCAATGGCGGTTTCGGTAGCACCGATAAAAAGTGAGGTACTTAAATGCAGGATAAGTTAAAGAGTATTGAGAAACTTGAGCCTTGGGAGTTTCTCAAGAAATACTGTCACCCTTGGCTCGGTGCAGAAGTAGATTACCCAGATTTATTTGGCAAGTATGGGATGACATATTGCGGAATCGGGGATAAGTGGTGTTGGTATTCAGAAAAAGACGCTTACGTTCTGAACGACACAAACTGGGATAAAAGTCGAACCTATTACAAAGTAACTGATGTTACCTTTGAAGAAGCATACAAGATGGTCGCGCTTACTACTGCTTATTGGCAACCAATGTACGATAAACAATCAAAGGAATATAGCGAGTATAAACGGCTTGACATGATTCGTAGACTGTTTATGCGTCATCCAGAGCAAAGGGCCGAGTATTTCAAAACCTGTCCGTTTGAGAAAGACGTGTATTATAAGAGATTCCCGGAGGAAAAGGCACTGTATGAAACTGAGTAATTTCTTTTTGCATCTAAAGAAAATTCTTGTTCATAAGTATTGGGTATTTTACTTCTGCTGTAAGGCTGGTATTCCTTGGCAGGGAGTTATCCATGACCTTAGCAAATTCTCGCCAGTTGAATTTTGGGAAGGCGTAAAGTATTATCAGGGCAATAGAAGTCCTATTGATGCTTGCAAGGAAGAGAACGGCTATTCTATGGCATGGCAACACCATAAGGGGCGTAATCTTCATCATTATGAGTATTGGCAGGATAACTTTGATAAAGGTGGAACACCGTTAAAGATGCCGTATAAATACGCACTTGAAATGGTGTGTGACTATCTTGGCGCAGGACGAGCCTATATGGGCAAGTCCTTTACTTTAGATAAAGAGTGGCAGTGGTGGCTTGGTAAGTGTTCCAAACCGATTGCAATGCACCCACAGACTAAGAAGTTTGTGAATGATATGTTTTGGGAAATTAAGGAAGATAATTCGTATAATGCACTAAAAGATTACTCACGCGCAATCTATGATAACGCTAATATTGATTGGAGTTGATTCTTTTGATTGATGTTAAATCTTATGTCGAAAAACGAAAAGCAGATATTAAGGATTATATTACCAAAACAAATCCTGAAAAGAACACTTTGGTCGTATTTCAGTTCGGTGATTCTCCTGCGAGTAATGCTTACGTCAAAGGAAAAAGAAACGATTGCGACGAGGTTGGGCTTCGCACAATCGTATATAAACTTCCGATTGATACGAGTTATGATGAAGCACTAGGTTTGTTACTTGACGCTCAAGAAAATCGACGAGTAGCTGGTGTTATCGTTCAGTTGCCAGTACCGGAACATCTAAAATCATTGTCTGCTCATATTAAGCCAGAGCTGGATGTTGATGGATTCCTGCCGAACACTAAATTCATTCCTGCGACCCCGAAAGGTGTAATTGAGTTATTAGATAACGAACTGCGCTATGATTTTGTTGGCAAAGTTTGTACAGTAATTGGCAAGAGCCATATTGTTGGTGCGCCCTGTGCAAACTTAATTAAAGGCAGGGGAGCGACAGTCATTTGGTGTGATAGCCATACTGTTGATTTGAAAAAGTGGTGTTTGCAATCGGACTTGATTGTGACTGCCACTGGTAGACCGAAGTTAATTAAGCAGGATATGATTAAACCTGAAACTGTAGTAATTGACGTTGGAATTACTCGTGGCGAGGATGGTAAGCTATGTGGCGATGTTGATAAGGTTTGCTACTCTGACGGCGCACCAATTACGCCAGTACCGGGCGGTGTCGGATTGCTTACTAGAATCGCCCTTATTGAAAATCTTGTATATGAGGTGAAATAATGACAGTAACACAAGAATATATAAATAACTTGCTTGACACAGCAGAAGTAAAAGAAATCGTTGTATTCGATAAGTGTCTGATTTGTGCTTACAAACTGGAAAATGGTTTTGTAATTGTCGAATCGAGTGCATGTGTTGACCCGAAGAACTTTGACTTAGATGTTGGTCGAAAGATTTGCCGTGAACACGTTGAGAATAAATTATGGGAACTTGAGGGCTACGTGCTTCAGCAGAAAGCCGCCAAAGCCACTCAGAGACGTTCCCCGGAGGCTGTAAAGAAGTCCATCGAGGAATTGTCCCCAGAGGCTAGGGCTGTCTACGAGACGCTGTTAGGTCAGCTCAAGGAAAAGTACCCTGTGAATATCTAAAAATTTTTCTGAAACCCCTTGACAAATCAAGGGGTTTTTGTTATAATATAGGTAGTAAATTTTAGGAGGTTTGACATGAAACTGACGGAGTGTCAGGCCAGCACAGACTATACGAAATACTGGCTATCACCATACACCAATTCGCAATATCCAGACTTTAAGACACCTTATTTGAAGATAAAAGGTGATGCGGCAAAAGATGTGAAAGTCAATGATATTGTTTACTGGGTAGAAAGAAGTCCTAGTGCCACGATTGAGAGAAAAATGTCTGTACAATGCGGAATTATCGTAGACGTATATCCAGATTGTTATGTTGCCAACCATCTTGCAGTTGCTGAATATATCACGTTCAGACTGTATGACGAAAAGACAGAAAAATTGTTTACAGACACCGAATCTTGGCGTGAATATTTTCAGAATGTATCTTGGAGAAAATATCCATCTAAAAAGGAGCTATCTGACAGTAGGTATTTGTTTACCTTCAATCGAAAACCGCTATATGAACTTATCGGTGGTAAACCACCGAATTTAAAAGATGTTGACGATATTAAGGCGGCGTACGAATCCGGTATTATTTGTAAAAGAAATGACGTAGTTGGGTATGCCACTTGTCCTTACAGCGAGATTGATAAAGGTAGTTGGAAACCAATCTTAAAAAGTGACTACGAGTCTGATAACACAACACTTTCTAAAAGTCTGACGTTTACAACGTATGATGATGCAGTAAGATTAAAAGATTGTATCGAACATGAATATG
>CAKUYO010000087.1 GCA_934716995.1 uncultured Bacteroidales bacterium
GTGTGATGTGCCATGAGGAAAACGAACTGAAAAAGCAGCAGAAAACAGCAATCATCACGCTTGATAACTCGGATCTGATTACGAGCTATGAGGAAAAGCCGAAAGAGCCCAAAGGAAATCTGGCTGTGCCGCCGTTCTACTGCTACCGTGCGTGTGACGTAAAGCGTATTCAGGAAGCACTGGACAATGGCTGTGGCTATGATGCACCGGGCAGCTTTGCGGCTTGGTTGAGCAAGCAAACACCGATGCACGCTTATGTCATGCCGGGTAAACGGTATGACATTGGCGATATTAACAGCTATGAGTATGTAAAGAGTGCATTTTCAAGATAAGTATACAGGGGAGGAAGTAATAATGAAGGAGTTTAAAGATTTAAAAATCGCTGTGGCTGGCACGGGATATGTTGGGCTTTCTCTGGCGGTGCTTCTGGCACAGCACCATCAGGTAACGGCAGTGGACATTGTGCCGGATAAGGTGGAACTTATTAACAATAAAAAGTCTCCGATTCAGGATGACTATATTGAAAAATATCTGGCAGAGAAAGAACTGAACTTAACCGCAACGCTGGACGCAAAGGAAGCATATTCTGATGCTGATTTTGTTGTGATTGCAGCACCGACCAATTATGACAGCAAGAAGAATTTCTTTGATACTTCTGCGGTTGAAGCGGTTATCAAGCTGGTAATTGAGTATAACCCGGAAGCAATCATGGTAATCAAGTCTACGATTCCTGTTGGCTTTACCGCAAGCGTCCGTGAAAAATATCACTGCGACAACATCATCTTCAGCCCGGAGTTCCTGCGTGAGAGCAAGGCTCTGTACGACAACCTGTATCCGAGCCGTATCATTGTTGGCACGGATGTAGAGAACGCTCGTCTGGTAAAAGCGGCACACACTTTTGCTGAATTGCTTCAGGAAGGTGCAATCAAGGAGAACATTGATACTCTGTTCATGGGTTTTACCGAAGCAGAAGCGGTCAAATTGTTTGCTAATACCTATCTGGCTCTGCGTGTCAGTTACTTCAATGAACTGGATACCTATGCAGAGATGAAGGGACTGAATACTCAGCAAATTATCAACGGTGTTTGCCTTGATCCGCGCATTGGTACTCATTACAACAACCCCAGCTTCGGCTACGGCGGGTACTGCCTGCCCAAAGACACTAAACAGCTGCTCGCAAATTATGCCGATGTACCGGAAAATTTGATTGAGGCAATCGTTGAATCGAACCGCACCCGCAAAGATTTTATTGCAGATCGTGTGCTTGAAATTGCTGGTGCTTATGAGGCGAATGACAGCTGGGATGAGAGCAAGGAAAAGGAAGTCGTAGTTGGTGTTTACCGTCTGACGATGAAGAGCAATAGCGATAACTTCCGTCAGAGTTCCATTCAGGGTGTCATGAAGCGCATTAAAGCCAAGGGTGCAACGGTTATTATCTATGAGCCGACGTTGAAAGACGGTGAAAAGTTCTTTGGCAGTCTTGTGGTGAATGACTTGGATGAGTTTAAAACGAGGAGTCAGGCAATCATTGCAAACCGCTATGATGTGTGTCTGGATGATGTGAAAGAGAAAGTTTACACGAGAGATATTTTCCAGAGAGATTAAAGGAGAATAAGCAATATATTCTAACATTTTAATGGCTGGTCTAGTATGGTTTGAAACAAATTGACTAGTAACTAAGTAATCTGAGCAGAGTTGCAAGGAACGGCAATAAACAATGTACAATGTTGACCTTGAGCTATAAGCATAAAATATAGTGCGCTAATAATGATCTTATAAAATTTAAATGAACAGGAATTAAAAACCGTATGAAAGTACAACTATCAATATGTATTGTTGCATACAATAATTACGATGATGTTGCAAAAGCAGTTTCAAGTCTTGAAGAATATACGCCCTCACAAATAAAGAAACAAGTGTATATAGTTGATAATAGCATGTCTTCAAAAGAACAAGAAGAAAACATAGCTGTTTTGAACAGCGTTATTGCTAGATATGATGATGTTTGCGTTATTAATGTTGGAGCAAATCTAGGATTTGGAAAAGGTCATAACTACATATTGGATGAACTTGAATCAGAGTATCATGCAATTGTAAACCCAGATATTATTTTTACGGAGGATGTTTTCTCTCCAATCATTGAATACATGAGAAGTAATAGAGATGTTGGAATGTGTATTCCCAATATTACAGATGAAAAAGGAGAACGATTACAAGTTTACAGAAGGGAGCTGACGGTTTTTGATATGTTTATTCGAATGTTTTGCAAGAACCTCTTCCCAAAAAGAAACGCGATGCATACTTTGCAAGATCAGGATTATACACAACCATTTCAAGTCCCGTTTGGACAAGGGAGTTTTTTAGTTATAAGAACAGAACTGTTTAAGAAATTGAATGGTTTTGATGATAGGTTTTTCATGTATTTAGAAGATGCCGACTTATGCAAACGAGTAAATGAAATTTCAAAACTGATGTATTATCCAGGAGCCTCTGTCGTTCATAAGTGGGAGAAGGGATCTCATAAGAATAAGAAGTTGCTTATGTATCATATCCAATCTATGCGAAAATATTTTAAAAAATGGGGCTATAAGTGGTATTAAGGAGAAATATTATGAAACTACTTGTTATTCAAGAACAACATTTTACAAAATTACCAAACGGTCAGGTTTGGGTCGATAAGCAGTCTGATACAAAATTTTGGGAACGCTACTTAAGTGCTTTTGATGAGATAGTTGTGTGCGCTAGAATGAAGTGCGCAGATAGTTTGGGCGTAAAGGCATTGCGGTCAGACAGAAATGAAGTCTCATTTATCGGAATGCCTGATTTCAGAGGTGCAGCAGGTATTATAAAGCACTATTTCCAGATTCAAAAAGCTCTGTCTTTAGCATTAAAAGAGGCAGACTGTGTTATTTTTAGAGCGCCCAGTCCGATTTCAATGGTTTCATATGGTATCGTTCGAAGAAGCGGAAAACCTTTTGCTGTTGAATTGATGAACAACCCTTTCACACATTTTTCTCCGGGTTCAATGCATCATTTCTATCAACCAATCATTCAGAAATTTATAACAAATCAGACGAAACGTATGTGCAAAGCGGCAAACGGCGTTTCGTATGTAACAGATCATGTTCTACAGGAGCTGTATCCGTCTACAGCTAGATTAAATAATAAAGAGACAGAAAAATATTTTGAAAGCTCTTATTCGACAATTAATATAAAAAAAGAAGACTATTTGAAAAGAGAGTGGCCGAATCAAAGACCTTCAGAAGTTGTTCTGGTTCATTCTGGAGAGATGCTCGATTATCGAAAAGGACAGGACGTTTTTATTAACGCAATTGCGGAATTAAAGGAAAAAGGCTATCCAGTAAGAGGAATTTTAATTGGCGATGGACTAATGCGTCAAGAGTTTGAGAAGATGGCAAAAGAATTAGGTATTTCAAACGCTATTGAGTTTACAGGGTGGAAATCCGGCTTCAAGCAGGTGCAAGCAGAGTTGTTGAGGGGGCATTTTTTTGTCTTTCCTTCAAGTGGCGAAGGTTTGCCGAGATCGGTGATTGAGGCAATGGCATCTGGGCTGTTATGTTTTGGCTCAAAAATCGATGGTGTAGTTGAGCTGCTAAATGAAAAAATGCTGGTTGAGAATATGGATGGTCATGCATTTGCACAGCATATTGAACCATTTTTGGATGATTGGTCTATGGCGTGTGCAGAAAGAAACATACAATTTGAAAAGTCAAAAGAGTATGAGGCGAGTATCCTTAATAAGAGAAGATCAGAATTTTATAAAAAATTGCGTGATTTAGTTGATGCTCAAAAATAAGATATTGATGTTATTACGCAGAGGCACGTTTTTGGAGCACTAGAAAAGGGAAAACATAAGAAAGATGAAAAGAGTTTTACAGGTCTTGGGTTCACTGCAAAGAGGCGGAGCTGAAACGATGGTAATGAATGTCTACCGTCAGATGGATCGTTCGGATCTTCAGTTCGATTTTTTACTAAAGGAAAAAGTTGATGATGGCTACGAACAAGAGGTCAAGGCATTGGGAGGGCATATTTTTTATGTTGAGAGCCCCAAGAAAATAGGCGTGAAAAATTACATAAAAAATGTGAAGGCCGTTATAGAACAAAATGGTCCTTATAGCGCGGTACATTCTCATATGAATGTAATGTCTGGCTTGATTATGTTCTCGGCTTGGTTGTCGGGAATCAATCTTCGCATAAGCCACAGTCACAGTACACGCTTTACAAATTCATTTCCGACTATTATTTTTGGAAAGACCCTTATAAAAATATTTGCCAATAAAAAGGTTGCATGCGGGCAAAAAGCGGGAGAAGCACTCTTTGGACAGAGTGAATTCAGCGTTATTCCAAATGGAATTGATACCGCTAAGTACTATGTCTATGATGAAAACACCCGTAGCATTTTGCGTCGAAAACTAAACATGAAATTAGACGCATTTCAAATATGTCATGTTGGTCGGTTTGTTGATGTTAAGAATCATAAGTTTATCCTTGAAGTTGCAAGGGAATTGAAAAATGATAATGTAAATTTCCAAGTGCATTTACTAGGAGATGGCGAACTCTTCGATGAAATTCATCAGATGGCTAATGAAATGAATCTTGAAGAAGTATGTTTTCATGGGAGTGTAGAGAACGTCAACGAATATCTCAAGGCATCAGATTTGTTTATACTGCCTTCTAAATATGAGGGACTTCCGGTAACATTGGTTGAAGCACAGAGTGCAGGAGTTAAGTGCCTGGTTTCGAACGGTGTTCCAACAGAAGCCGATTTCAATCTTGGATTAATGGAAGCGCTTCCCCTAGAGAAGGATATTTGGGTTACAAGGGTAAAACAGTGTGTGTCTAATAAAAAAAGAATAGCACAATCAGATATTGAAAGTGCAATAAGGAATAGAGGATACGACATTAGAGATAGCGCGAATAAGATGCTTGAAGTATATTTATAAAATCAAGGGGGAAGAGGAGTATGGGAGGTAAAAAGATAAAAGTTTGTAAACAAACCATATATGCATTTCTGCTTTTGATGTGCCTTATAATTGCTTATGCTTACGAATCCACAATGGTCGGTTCGGGAG
>CAKUYO010000088.1 GCA_934716995.1 uncultured Bacteroidales bacterium
TCTGCCGTATTTCGATAATGAATTATACAATCTTCATACCAAAACCTTTACCGACACATTTCATGCCATCGTTGACACGGTTTCTTGTATCATGCACTATGGATTTGACACATTGTCTGATGTTTTCTGACAAGCCCCGAGTTTTCGTATTATATATGGAGAATGATTATGACAATTCTTCCAATAAGATCCTTTCATTCTCAACAATACGTTTTGTAAAATCTTCATACGAACTACAATTCTTTGGTATTGCCAAAGCGTACAACGACAAAGAACCTAAGTAACTATCCTTATGCATATTTTGAGAAATTATCTTATTCTTCTCACCATCATAAGGACATACAATGCCGCCTTTAGATGCTTTTAATCTGTACATATATGCCATAATCTGATGGACATCATCGCGTTCAATATCAAGACGAGTGCCATTTATGGCAAGTTTTTTGTATTTTGCATCAAGAACAATATCTTGTTTCCAAAAATCAGGAAATCTTTGTCCTCCATGTTCAAAGAGATAGATAGCTCCGGTTCCTAACTTATTTTCAGGATGTATAAATCCTTTTTCACACAAGAGAGTGTTTAGATATTCTTCCCACAACCATGCCCCATCAAATAAGATTCCGTAAATCCTGTCATCGTCAGTTCCGTACTTGATTTCTTCCTGACGAAGAATCTGAACACATAGTTTTTGTAAAGCTGTGTATTCCGTATAAAAAGGATGATTGCAAGGAAGTAGGTTGTCTTGTATAATCTTTATTCTTTCTGTATGACTGTAAGAAGGAGTATATGAAATTATTTTCTTAATGCAGTCTTCAACAGTCTTGTCAGACGATAAGATTATATCACCAGAAGGTATTGTCTTTATGTATTCTATTGTATGACGAATAAGTTCTGTTACCGAATTGTCATAACTAAATTCTCTTGTGTTGTATGCAACAGTTCCTCGAAAAGGAATATTCTCCCTAATATGACGACTTATGTCTATCGTGGCATGTACGTTAGCATCGTTGTGTGTGAATCTTCTGTATTCTTTGTATACACCTTGACGCATAGCTTTTTTCAACATAGCCGGGAACATGTACACAAGGAATTCGAAAACATTATCTTCTGATGATGTAAAATCCAATTTAAAAATGTTGAATGAAAAGACCTTCTGTAGCATATAGTGAAGAAAGAAATCGTGTTTCTGATTGTCAAAACGTGAATATATCTTCATTTGCTGGTTCTTGCGTCCTACAAACCCCATTATATTTCCAGACTTTATTCTGACAGAGTTTTCATTTTCTGCATAGATGTCAACAATCGTGCTATCGCCAATTCTATCATCAGTATCGTCTATGCTCAATGGAAAAACAAGCAGATGCTCATTCTCATCACATAGTTGTCTGATGGGCTTGTTGCCGATAGAAAGTAGGTCTGTTGTATCATGAAGAGGGCAGACCTTTCCTTGATAGTTATTGTCTTGAATTGTTATCATTAGTCAGCAACGTCTACAGATTTTCGTTCAGCGAATTAAAATATACGTTTTTAAATTCTTCTACTTTTGCATCTGCATTGCTATAACCACGAAGATATTCTTTGAGGAGAATTTCAATATGCATATCCCATAATGCGGTAAAATCGCCATTATAGTGTTCTTTATCCAACTTCAAGAAATAAGCTGGTCCTATTTGATATGCGGAACCAAGACCACGAGTTTTTGATATTTCTTCATTCAAGGCTTTCATCACTCTTTTTGCTTTTTCGCAAATTTCATGATCGAGTTTTTCTGAGAGCATCTCTAAACGGTCTTCTGGCTTTATCTCCTTCCATGCGAAACGTCTGCGCAAGGCAAAGTCCATACTTTCCACACTTCTGTCGATGTCGTTCATAGTTGCAAGGATGTATACATTCTCGGGTACAAAGAAACCATCTACGAAAACATCATCATTATCAATAAGATTCTGATATTGTGTCTTTACTTTCCCTTTCTCACCCCTGTAACCAGGATCGATAGCATAGAATAGTTCGCCAAATATTTTAGACAGCTCGCCACGATTGATTTCATCAATGATGAACACATAAGCCCCTCCTGAACATGAGTGTTTTGAGGGAAGCCCAATAGTTTTTTCCATGTCGGAAATTATTATTTCACCATATCTTATAAAGTAAGCATTTCCACCAAAATCTTCAGGTGAATAACTCTTATCGTAAATTCTCTTTAAATCGTCACAACTATAAGTATATGAGTTTGAATGGATGTGTTCTGATTCAAAATACCTTATGTCGTTAATATCCAACCTTGTCAATTCTTTATTTCTGCTCAAATATATGTTAAAGATACCTGAAATCGTAATTTGTGATGGTATAGTTAATAAGTATTCTATCCAATAGCTTTGAAATTCATCATTATCAACTGGTTTGTTTATGATTGCTTCCTTGCAGAATTTTTTGAATTCACCATCCTTACGTTCGAAAAAGATTTGATTATTGGAGCCTTTTATTGGACGCAATCCTTCCACAAAATCAGTATAGTCATAAGACGGATGAAATTGAACGAATTCTACTTCTGCATCCATAGCTTTTGCTATTTCTTTAGCGAGATACGTCTTGCCAGTACCTGGAGCACCGGTAAGAACAAGGTTTTTATTCGCCTTAAGAAGATTTATGTATGATTGGATATTTTCCATACAATGTATTTGGTTTTTTGATAAATATATAAGATATTCACGAACCTGCCATGGGTAAGTGCAAATGTCATAGGCTGAATAGCTTTTTAATTTGTCTTTGAAGTAAGCCAAAAGAAGATAACTGCTTTTGAACCAACTATAAGAATCAAATTCTGGAACATCTTTTAACCCCGCATCTCGCATACGATTAAAGGTTTCCTTTAAACAGCTCTCTTGTACTATTGTACAAAGCAAGTTTGGTTGTAATGAAGCAATCAGACGGTTGGTCGCAGCTTTTCTATCCTGATTGGTTCGTTCTCTAAGAAACGATTTTATCTTATCGTAGATATCCCATAGTGGTTCATCTTGACTTTCGGCTATATTTTTCAGCATTGGAGCCAATTCGTTCCAATCTTCTTTTATCTTAAACTGTTCTTCTTTTGTAAAATAACCTTGTTGTAAGGAAGATACACATTGGTCACCTCCTCGTTCAAAAAACTCATGAAACAAATCTTTGTTCCAGTCTTTCCAATTTTCGCAAGACTTGGCACTCTCTATGAATTTTGGCACAAAGTAGCAATAATTATCATGCCACTCTTGCCAAATATCAATCTTGTTGATAATATCTTGTAATTCCATATTTTATTTACTTATTGTATAAACCATTTTATTCTGCCATAAGCACAACTCCAACTCTCACTTTTGATCCACAAAGAGGACAAAAGGCTGTTGTATTCACAGGATGTTGTTGTGTAGTATCTTCTTTTTTTGATTGTATGTTGGCTGCTAATCGTACATATTTAGGCAAATTGGAAACAATGTGTTCTGTTGAGCGTGGATCACACACTTTTATACCCGCTTTACGATTTGAATCAGGCCACCCATTTGCAGGTTCTATCATAGCATCAATATGTAGAGGTGAAAAAACAGAATTATCATCCGCGAGTTCATCATAGAAAAATGCAGTAATGGGCACATTGTATCGGTTACAAAATTTCATAATCTGAGTCAATGGCATCATAGTGACACCATTAAGCCATTTCGCCAATGTCCCATAATCGCACATTTCTAATGTGTTTAATAAATCCATGCGTTTAATATGTGGATTGGCTTTCATCCAATCAGATAGAAAACTGTAGTTGTAGCAAAAATTATGACTCATTATTTTATTATTATGATGATTATTCCATTATTTCTTTGACACACCAATAATATTTGATAATTTTGCGAACAAAATTACAGTAATATATTTGAATAACAAAGAAATTGTAGTAAAACATCCAATCTACATATATTTTTAACATTTATATATTGATATAAACATGAGTAAGAACATAAAAATGATACCACTAAGTCACTTCCATTTAATAAAGAAGCCGACAATGAATGACTTTGAATATATTTCAGAGTGGTTGACTGATGCTTATAACAACCATAAAGAACTTAAAGGTTATGCCCTTTACCATAATCTAAATGGCTTCATACATGATGCTTTTGTAGAGCATACTGTATTTGTAATTAGGCATGAAGGAAAAGCTGTTGCATTTTTGTCATTTTCTCCACCAAAAGATGGAATAAAAATAACTTTTCGTGCTGTTTGCGTTAATCCAAACTTTTTGAGAATGGGATTAGCAACATATTTACACAAAAGTGCAATTAAATACTATCAGAAACGAGGCTGTTTAGTTGCTGAATTGTGGAATGTGTGTAGAGAATCATATAAGTTAGGAATATCCATGGGGTTTATACAAAAGAGAGAAAAAAATAAATCTGATGAAGTTTCCATGGTCAAAATATTGGTTGATACGCGTAAACAAAATAGTAATGCAAAAATTAGGTTTGTTGTTTGGAGCGATTGTTATGCCGACACTAACACAAAACCATTTTATAGTTGGTCATAAAACTTTCTAAGAGATAAGAAACCTATCATTCGCTCTATAGATTTTGAGTGGACTGTTGGAATTATCAAAGATAACAAAGTTGTGTATTCATATATTGCGAAACATTTCTTTGATATATTTCCAATAGGAGGAAATTATATCTATATAGACGAAAACAAAGCTAAGATTATTCTTGAATCAATTAAGCTATAATCTCATAAATAATGAGGTTGACCATTAAAGCAACCTCATGTCGTATGTTTATTATGTACTCCAAGAAACCATTTGGATTCTCCTTTATCTTCCGATCACGATAGGCTGTGTGGATTGAAGCACGAAAAGTTACCTTTCGGTTTCCTCCTTCGCACCTCGGCAATTCAAACAAGTTTGATTGCGCTCGGTTTGTCGTCGGGTGACCAGTAGTTGGCTGCTGAGGACAACCTTTGTCAACCCAGTCCACGATATAACGCTTTTTGCTTATCAACTTCAAATATGTCATCCATTGTAGTCACTCGTAAACCCTTGTCAACTACGTTCACGATATGACAAAATAAAAGCTCC
>CAKUYO010000089.1 GCA_934716995.1 uncultured Bacteroidales bacterium
CCATATTGGACACCTGTTCGATGTATAATTTCTCTCCAGTTGTAGCTCAAAATTAATGATACTCCGCGTAATACGGTAGGAATACTCGGTCTTATCTGCATCTATTCTTTCGGGAGTTGTATAGACAGGTGTTACATATGGCAACTTTATAAGTTCTACTGTGCTGATACCTTTTTTGTCTCGCTGTATAGTGCTAACAGCAAAGCAGCAGTTATACTTCTGTAGATACACCGGTATTGACTCGTCAAAGTTCATCAAGTCAAATTCGTTAAGAATAAACTTCTCCTTGATAATGGCATAGTCAGCAAGTATCGACTTTAGATAGCCATAGAACTCATCCATGTCAGCGAACGGCTCAAACGTATTCATTCTTATATGCTTGAACTCTACCCCATACGCATTGAGCATAGGACGAGAAGATGCATTTGATACATCCTCGAAAGTTGAGTCTAATGCGCGATAATTCACATAACCGAATATAGGATTGACCTCTGACTGCACTTGCTTTTCGCCATTCCAAACCTTTATCGTGCGTCCCGTGAGCACGTTGGGGTAAGCCAAGTCCGTGCGAAGTCCAGGATAAAAGCAGGAGGTGAATACGGTCTTCTCGTCATCAAGACGCTTGTCATCAATACTTAGCTGGCCATAGCCAGCACCATACAACTCCAATTCCTTAAGTTTCTCTTCTTCTGTTTTATCTTTCTCAGTCTCCGCCATGAGGAAATAATTCTCACAACCGAAATTGCTGTTATACGTTTTTGTCGATGTCGGGTTTTCGCTTGAACCGGACAGTATCTTATTTGACCAATCAAGGCAGTCGCCATTTACAACCCTGTCTCTTAATTGGTTATAGTACATTGCTGTAATAGTTGTGCCGTCTTTTTCTACCCTTGGCAGTGCTCCATTCAGGTAGAAGAGATTCTTGATGAAATCGAAGCACGAAATATCGGGCAGATTCTCCACTATGTCCATTTCTGCGGGTAGTCCGTCAAATTGGACAGTCGGTGTAATGCTGAGTATACGCAAATACGAGAATGTAGCAGTATTGGAATACTTAATTCCCGTAGCTGTCACGTTGTTGTCCGCATCTTTAGTTACCCATCCCTCCGCAAGCGAACCGCTCCAAAAACACAGACCGAACTCGTCATCATCGGCAGCATCTATGGACAGCTTGCGCACTTCGTACTTTGCACCAAAGTCGAACTTATAGATGTACTCCGTGTCCGTTTCTTCTCGTGAAATGGAACGTAGTCCCATCCAGTCATCTGACTCGTCACTATAGGTATCGATGTCGGCTTCTTTGTCTTCATTACCCTGCTTGAAACGTAGGATATATATCCACCAATAATCTTTCAGCTCGGCCTTGCCTGCCTTGATGTCTTCCTTAGACACACGAACCTCTGCTTCACCACGAAGTACACCATCTATTCCACATCTGAAAAGCCCCGAACCTTTCAAATCTTTCTTTATGACAAAGCTCTCTTTTAGCTCACCAGTACAAGCATAAAGCTCCCAGTGTGTGTAATAATGCGCAGGATAACTACCTTCTCCATGTCCTCGACTTCCAATATGCTTGCTTGTCAACTCGTTTTCTTCGGTCGTTGTGCGGTTTATGCTATAGCCGACATTCTGGATATACTTGTTGCCATTAAAAAGCACGGCCATAAGATTTGAGTATTTCTTCCAACTGCTCAAATCTTTGTCCTTGGTTTTTACAATGTCATGATAACTATCCTGGGATCCTTGGTTGGTTGATGTGACTTTCCACTTAGTATAGTTTGCCACACATACCCTGCTACCTACGTTCACATAGTCGTCCCAAAGAGGTTTTCCTTCGAGGTTAGACACGGTGAACTTATTTTGCGTTCCACTGCTTACGCCAATGCCGGTTATTGGCAATACGCCATATGTGATATAGTCATCATATACGCACTTGCCGTAATAACGCTTATTGTTGAAATTAACCTTTGGTAGCAAACCCATACTGTCAGTCAACTCTCGCCCTAAGGCAAACTTCACGCCGTAATGATTATTAATGAGCTGTATCAAACGGTATATAGGGACAACTGGCTTTGGCGGTACTCCGTTTGTGTACGGTATGCCAGCATCATAGTTGGGATAAAGTATGTTTTCTGTGTTCTTCTGATTGTGGGTAGGCAATCCGTAGATGAGGCTATCGTCTCCTGTTTTCCAAACGAACGTGCCAATGGATGGCAACTCGTTCAACTTTATAGAATCGCTCTTCATCTTTTCAAATGCTTTCAGCACACGCCAAGTCATTACGCACGAAAATGAAGAAGCACCAATCTCCGACACATGAAGATTGGCATTGGGACACAAACAAACACCGTTGATGTAAAATTCTGCATCAACGGATATTCTTGCAAATGCTGAAGAATGGCGAAGGTCGTCAGCAATATCCAATACTCTGCGGTTGTTTGCAGTCATAGGCAGCTTGAACGTATATGAATAGGAACACGTCAGCTTGGATATGTCTGAGAATAGATTGCTGACCCACTTCAATGTAATACCTGAGGGTGTGGGTAGGTCGAGATTATACTTCTCTCCATCTTTGATTATGTAAAGCTCTTCTTTTATCATAACTATAGTGTTTGGCTTGAGTTGTCTGTTTTTCCGATAGTTATTTCATAATCGGACAACATGGTCTTTGAATCCGTAGAGTAACTTCCGCTGCTTACGCTTATTGGGAGCCACAATTCCGTGCCGCCTTTGTTCTTGCCGAGATACAAATCAACGATTGGGGCACTGACGATTGTCTTGACATATTCCAGGATGTCCTTTGGAAGATTGACTGCACAGCACTTGATGGTCTCTTCGCTTGTTATCTCTGCAGCTCGCTCCATACCCCCAAAAAACATTCCTCCGAATTCTCGCTCAACTTGAAGCGTGTCTGATGAAGGTTTGGTCTTTACCGTAGCCTTCCCTTCACGGAATAAGTAGAACTGCAGAAAGCCGAAACGGTCTATCCAGCGTATGTATAAACCATCCTTGTCATTGCAAATTCGCATATTCACCGTTTCATTCACAATCTTCGCCATGTCCGGAAAGGCAAAGTTGAAATTTATATCGAATATTCCACTTGTTACTTTCTCAAGGCAAATATTATATTGGGCAGTCCTTATCGCATTAGGGAAAGAGATAGCAGGGTTGAGGTCAAAAATACCGTCTGTTTTGGCGTTACCAATCAACGATGTTTCGAGCTCTTTCGTATCATTGTTCCATCTGACAATTTCTTCGTTATAGGAAAACTCTGTGTTTGTCCGTATGGTGCCGTCAGCATTTACATAGTCCCAACGTCCACCACTATTTGAAACCCATGAATCATAAGCTGTTGTGCTAAGACTGTCCTCTAAGGCATAAATTACACCGTGCTCTTTATTGAGGACAATAAAGGGGTCTGTTAATACTCTCGAATAGGCAGGGAATGTCGGCAGTTTCCCGGTTACAACCTTGTCTATTCTGTATCGGAATATCTGGGCATTAGCGTCCGCTTCGTTGCCGTCAAATTCGGCAGAGGTAAGTTCTCCGCTTTCGGCACGAAACATGGAAACGTAGAATGGGAAGTTCCTAAACCATACGACATTACGGATATGGCTAAGGTCTTTACCGTTCCATTTGAACGCTCCGTACTTGCCAAATTGCTCGCCAATCTTCACGCTTCCCCAAACAGCGTTTAGCGTAAGGTCACTTGCAAGCATCTTTACATCACTGTCCGTCAGTGATATATAGACGGTGGCAGACCTTATTTTTTCAGGGCTACCAATAAGCAACTGCAGGGTTTTGGAGATATATACCGACGCTTTACCATGGAACAATGAGGCGTTTAGAGTGTAACTACCACTGTCTGATTGTAACGAAACAGCAAGAACGTTGTTTGCCGATTCATCATTAAGGTCTATTTCGATGTAGTTGGGATTAAACGCAAAACACCAAAGGTCTGGATATTTTACTGTACCAGACCTCTCTACTCCATTTACCGTATATGATATTCTTTCTGTTCGCATTGCTTTATGTATTTTCGTTGTCTTGATGTATCTTGTCTATTTCCATATCGAAGACGCCAGCGGACTCTGTTGCTATCTTTTCAAGTTCATCCTTGAGGACCGTATCGAAGATATCGTTATAACCTTTATCACGATAGAGTCTTGTTCCATTCTTCATTATTGAGTAGGCGATAGCTCCACTTAGACGAGTCAGTCCCTGTTCGGGTGTGCCGTTCTTTGGTATGAGGTTTTGATACGAGATACCCTTGGCAATAATCCAGTCACGGATGATGTTCGTGAAGTTTCTCGGAACGTTACCCGGCCCTCGGCCTCTTTCCATTGTAAGGAAACTGCTTGCACCTTCAAGATAACCCCCATTGGCGTTTACATTTACCTCCAAAGAAGCAACAGACCTTCCGCTTGCTATACGTCCCTGCTGTGACATATGCTGTATAATACCCGTCTTGACAGCTTCAAGGTGCTGCCTGATGATGTCTTGAATACTCGCTGCTGCCATAGGCTATTCTCCTTCACTCTCGTCCTCAGAACGATGTTCGTCAGTACAAATGATAACACCTTCCTCCTCGATGAGAGGTGGCGTGATAACGATGCCTGTCACATTTTGGTCGAAGTAGTCATACAGCACACGGTAAGACAGCCTACCCTCTATCTGCTCGAACAGACCACTCTCATTAAGGCTCTTAACAAAGCGGATGCACAAGCGCTTCATTTGTTCGATGATGTTGTCATTCTCCTCTCCCTCAAAGTCGAACTTTGTTGAGGCTACAAAAGCAATCTGACTCTGCGGATAGTCGCGCACCTGCGAGTAGTCAAAGTCGAGGTCTCCCGATGGAGGAAGAACATAGATGATGGTAGGTCCATCGATGTGGTCTATCTCATCGTTGGCTTGTGACCAGTTCTTGAACATATAGGCGACACCTTCCAGGCTTTCAACGATGGAACGTATCTTCTGTTCAACGGTTCCGTATCTGGCTGTACCCTTTAATTCTGTATTTCCCATATCAACGCTTCCTAACTTTGTTATTGTTCATATAC
>CAKUYO010000090.1 GCA_934716995.1 uncultured Bacteroidales bacterium
CCGCAGAGAAACTCGTGAAGAAATGCTGGCGGCGATGACCGACAAGCAGAGAGAGGTATTTGTTTATTATCATAAATATAACTGGACACAGCAGCAGATTGCTGAAGTAATCGGAATCAGCCGTGATTCAGTCAATGATCGACTGGAAGGTGCTTATAAAAAAGCAAAGATGGTGATTCAAAAGGCTCGATAAAAAAATTTTTTGGGATACCCACAAAACACCCCCTCGAAACGCTATATAGTAGAGGCTCTTGAAAAGACCTCATGAAAACAGCGGCTGTGGACACACCGCGGCCGCACACCATTACATGGTCGCAAGACCGCACACAGAAAGGAAAAGCCTATGGAAACCAGAACCCCGAAGAACCGCTACAACGGCAGCGGCATCAACACTGATGACCGCAAGACGCAGCAGAGCGCTGACATGGCAGACCGCAAGGGACAGGATGCGCTGAAGGAGATCGCAACAATGCTGGACAAGCAGGCGGCAGGTATCGCACAGACCGCCATGGATATGTTTCGCTTCATGTCCCTGTCCGCTTCGATTCTCCCGAACATGGAGCTGGATGTCGGTATCTTCCGCCTGAAGCGCGACGATGACGGCATGTTCTTCGAGATCACCTTCCCGTCTGATCTCAGGGGCAAGCACCATGAGGACGGCAAAAACACGCTGCCGGAGAACGATGATGACGATGAGGAGGGACTGATCTATGACGGAGACTAATAAGACACCGGAGCCGATCCCGGTCGATTCCAAAAAGCTGATCGATGCGCTCGGCACGATCTTCGGCGGCGTTATCCAGCTCCTTGCGGCGACTGAGCCGGGCATTGCAAAGTCACTGTCGAACATGGCGATCAACGGCACGACCACACCGCCCACGCCTGCGCCTGCAGGTGAGCCGCTGAAGGATTTTAATCCTGATGACTTTGAGGAGATCATCTCCGCAGACGATCTGCCGTGGGATACTGAGCCGGAGGAAAAGCCGAAAGAGCCCCCTAAGAAAAAAGCATCACCGAAAAAGCAGGAACAGGCTGCACTGACGGCTGATGATTTGATTCGTGTGGTTACGCAGAAGATCAAGCAGAACCGCAACAATAAGGACAAGATACTTGCACTGCTGAGTTCCTACGGTGCGGCGAAAGTCAGCGACATACCTGCAGACAAGTATGAGGCGTTCCTCACAGATGTGTCGCAGCTTTGATCGGAGGTGAAGCAATATGGCGAATAAAAGCACTGCAAAAGTTTCCGGTGTTCCGCCCAACAATATCGACCATGCGAATCGTGCTCATGCAATTTTATCCGCATCTGCGACAAAGCGCTGGCTGAACTGCCCGCCGTCAGCCCGTCTGAACGAGCAGTTTCCCAATACAACGAGCGAATATGCCGAGGAAGGGACGGCGGCACATGAACTGTGCGAGTACAAGGTGCGCAAGTATCTGCATGACCGTATGGAGCGTCCGCAGTCTGATTATTACACAGAAGAAATTGAGCAGGCTACAGATATTTATGTCGAGTTTGTGATCGGCATTATCGAGGAAAT
Organism: uncultured Bacteroidales bacterium; assembly: GCA_934716995.1. Classification (GTDB taxonomy): domain Bacteria; phylum Bacteroidota; class Bacteroidia; order Bacteroidales; family Paludibacteraceae; genus Colicola. Next base: position 1,542 of record CAKUYO010000090.1, read on the forward strand.
GAAGGTGAACGGCTGTGAGCCGATGGCACTTGTGGAGGAGAAACTGGACTACAGCCACATTGCACCGAGTGGTTTCGGAACGGGCGACATGATCGTCATTGGAAAAGATGCTGAAGGTCGCGGTCTCCTCCACATAGTGGATTACAAAAATGGAAAAGGCGTATTCGTAGATGCAGACCACAACCCACAGATGATGCTCTATGCGTTAGGCGCACTCAGGGCTTATGATTTCATCTATGATGTGGAGATCGTCAGAATGTCGATTGTGCAGCCCCGTCTTGAAAATATCAGCACCTGTGAGATGCCGGTATCAGAGCTGAAAGCGTGGGCAGAGAGCATTAAACCCATTGCCAAACTTGCCTACGAAGGCAAAGGCGAACAGAAGCCCGGCGACTGGTGCCGTTTCTGCCGTGCAAAACCTGTCTGCAAGGCTTGCGCCGATGAAGCACTGGCGCTCTGCCATGAGGATTTCCTTGACCTTGATGCAGGTGCATTCGACACAGCGGAGGAGAGCGATATGACCGCACCCTATGAAGCGGACACACAGACTGCCGTTTTCAAGCAGCCTGGGCTTATCCCGATTTCCGAGCTTGCGAAGATATTGCCGACGCTGAACAGGATATCCTCATGGATAGAAGCTGTATTCGCTTTCGTATCTTCCGAAGCGATCAATCACGGCGTACCCATTCCCGGCTACAAGGTAGTCGAAGGACGCAGCAAGCGTGTTTTCACAGACACCAAGGCTGTGGTCGATACTGCCGTGCAGAACGGCTACACCGACCTTTACAAGCAGACGCTCATCACGCTGACGGAATTTGAGAAAATGATGGGCAAGAAAAAGTTCAATGAGCTGCTCGGTGCATATGTCACCAAGCCGCCCGGAAAGCTGGCTCTCGTACCGGAAAGCGACCCGAGAGAGCCTGTCGATCTCATATCAGCACCCGAACAGGAGTTTTCTATACTCCCTGACGAAGATTAATTTTTGGAGGTATTCAAATGGCAAACACAACTAACGCACCTGCAACGAAGGTCATCATCCCGTGCCGCATCAGCTTCGCCAACATCTGGGAACCCAAGAGCATTAACGGCAGCGAGGAGAAGTATTCCGTTTCTCTGCTCATCCCGAAGGATGATAAGGCGACTCTCGCCAAGATCAAGAAGGCGATCGAGGCTGCAAAGGAGGCGGCAAAGGAGAAGAAGTGGGGCGGCAAGATTCCGCCGAATCTCAAGCTGCCCATGCACGACGGTGATATCGATCGTCCCGACGATGAGAACTACGCAGGTCATTTCTTCTTCAATGCCACATCGAAGGATGCACCGCAGATCGTTGACCGCCATGTGCAGCCGATTCTCGACCCGATGGAGTGCGGCAGCGGCGACTACTGCAATGTTAGCGTGAATTTCTACGGCTTTGCGGCTTCCGGCAATAAGGGCATCGCGGCAGGACTCCAGAATATCCAGCTTGTCCGTCACGGTGAACGTCTTGCCGGCAGGCCGACTGCGGCATCCGACTTTGTGGAAGTCGAGGGCGATGATGCCGACGAGCTTGACGATGATGATATGGATTTTCTGAACTGAGACAAGGGAGGTGCGTCCTCCCTTTTACATACACAGAGGTGGTGATCATTATTGAGCAGACGTGTACTTTCCATCGACCTTGAAACCTATTCGGATGTCGACCTTCCGAACTGCGGTGTGTACCGCTATGTCGAGGGAGATTTCCATATTCTGCTGTTCGCATATGCATTCGATGATGAAGAAACAAAGTGTATTGATATGGCCTGCGGGGAGCAGCTCCCGGCAGAGGTCGTGGATGCCATACACAATGAAAATATCATCAAATCTGCGTGGAATGCACAGTTCGAGCGTATCTGTCTTTCAAAGTATTTCGGTACACAGCTTTCTCCGGATGCATGGCAATGCACGATGGTGTGGGCGGCATCGCTCTCCCTCCCGCTGAAGCTGGCAACTGCGGCGCAGGCTTTGAAGACTGCCGAGCAGAAGGACGCTGTCGGTGAACGACTGATCCGATACTTCTCCCTGCCCTGTAAACCCACCAAAGCAAACGGCGGCAGAACGAGAAACCTGCCGGAACACGCTCCCGATGACTGGAAGCTATTCAAAAGCTACTGTGTGCAGGATGTCAATACAGAACGGGATATCCGCCGCAGGCTTGAAAAGTTCCCTTTGCTCCCGCAGGAATGGGACTTCTATCATATGGACCAGCGGATAAACGACAGAGGTATTCTGATCGATAAAGAACTTGTACAGCAGGCAATCATCTGCAATATGGCGATGTCGGAGGAAATGACGAAAAGAGCATACGCCCTGACAGGTCTCGAAAATCCGAATTCTGTATCTCAACTGAAGTCATGGTTGGAAGAGCGCGGCATTGAGGTTGATTCCCTCGGTAAAAAGAATGTCGCTTCACTCATCACAGACCTTGATAGGCACAGTGCGGACGGAGAGGCTCTTGACATGATGAAGCTGCGATTACAGATGGCAAAATCCTCTGTCAAAAAGTATCAGGCGGCGGAGAGATACATCTGTGCCGACGGCAGAGCGCACGGACTGTTTCAGTTCTCCGGTGCGAACCGTACCCAACGCTGGGCAGGACGTGGTATACAGTTACAGAATCTGCCGCAAAACCACATCAGCACTCTTGATGAAGCAAGAGAACTTGTTAAAATGGGCTGCTTTGATATGATCAAAGCACTATACGGCAACACGCCGGATATCCTGTCACAGCTTATAAGAACTATGCTCATTCCGAAAGATGGCTGTGAGTTCATTGTTGCGGACTTCTCCGCAATTGAAGCCCATGTGCTTGCATGGCTTGCCGGAGAGCAGTGGCGGCTTGATGCATTTCAGCGCGGTGAGGATATCTATTGTGCTTCCGCCTCACAGATGTTCGGCGTTCCGGTTGTGAAGCATGGCATCAACGGTGAACTACGGCAGAAAGGTAAAGTTGCAGAGCTTGCCTGTGGTTACGGCGGCGGTGCGGGTGCGCTGATCTCAATGGGAGCGCTGGATATGGGGCTCAAAGAGGATGAATTGCCGGACATTATTTCATCGTGGCGTGATGCAAATCCTGAGATTGTGAAATTCTGGTATGCTGTCGAGAAGGCTGCCATTGAGACCGTCAAGGATCATAATGACAGATCGGTCGGCCGGATCGGATTTCAGTTTTCAGCAAATACACTGTGGATCGTTCTTCCGTCCGGACGCAGGCTTGCCTACATCAAACCGAGATTACAGCCGAACCGCTTCGGGCGTATGGCACTGACATTTGAGGGGCTTGGTGCAAACAACAAGTGGGTGCGCGG
>CAKUYO010000091.1 GCA_934716995.1 uncultured Bacteroidales bacterium
TCTCCGCACTGAGGATAAACGGTTCGCCGAGACCGAGTTTGTAGAACTCGGGGGCTCCGTACTGCATCTCAAAGGTATCCACTTTGTTCACTCCGAGAACGGTCGGCTTGCCCGCCTGGCGGAGCAGGTGTGCCACCTCCATATCGAACTGGGTAACGCCCTCATTCACGTCTACCACAAGCAGCACTACATCCGCCTCGCGGATAGCCAAATCCACTTGGCGGTTGATTTCGCTCTCAAACGTGTCGTCCGAATTGACTACCCACCCGCCGGTGTCGATCACCGAAAACTCTTTGCCGCACCACTCGGCTTTGCCGTATTGGCGGTCGCGTGTCGTACCTGCGGTGTTCATTACTATTGCCCGCCTTGTTCCCGTCAGGCGGTTGAATAAGGTCGATTTCCCTACGTTGGGACGACCTACGATGGCTAAGATATTTGCCATAAATACTTCGTGTTTTTTTACTCGCGCGTGCGAGCATTAATAATATATGTTATTTTGTTCGCTTCGCTCACGTTGTTGGCTTCGCGTTGTTGGCTTTGCGTTGTTGGCTTCGCGTTTGTGGTTTCACGTTATTGGCGTTGCGTTCATTATGCATTATGCATTGTGCATTATGCATTATGCATTATGCATTATGCATTGTGTCTCACTCCCCGCATTCGCTGCAACTGTGGTTGCCGCATTTGTTGCAACCGTCTCCGCAGTTGCCGCCGCAACCGCCGCAGCCGTGATGACGGATAGCCTCCAACTCGGCAGGGTCTGCATCGCGTACTTCTACAATCTCGCCGGTAAAGTGCAGGTGCTCGCCTGCCAGCGGGTGGTTGAGGTCGATGGTTACTTTGAGCGGCGACACCTTGGCTACCTGTGCATTGACGATCTGTCCGTCGGTGGTCTTCATCGGGATGATATTGCCCGTATAGACACGGTCGGAGTCGAACTCGCCGTCAGCGTTGTAGAAGAGGTGCTTGTCGAGTTCCATCAAACCTGCCTCGTCGTATTCGCCATAGGCATCTTTCGGGGCAAGACGGAAATCAAACTTGTCGCCGGGTTCCAGTCCCGCAAGGGCTTCTTCAAACTTCGGCAACATCATTCCTTCGCCTTGGCAATACACCAGCGGGGTCTTGATAGTGGCTTTCTCTATCATCTCTTCTTTGCCGTATTCGCCGTCCACGTACATCTCGTAGATGGCTTTCACTACTTTCTGATTTTCGATTTTCATATTTTTACTTCGTGTTTATGGCTCGCTTTGCGAGCGTTAATGACTGCGTGTTGTTGGTTCGCTGCGCGAACATTTAGTGGTTGCACGTTAATGGTTGCACGTTATCCGCTCTGTTAGCCCCTCCTTTGGAGGGGGTGGGGAGATCTTGGGCGGCGAGGTTTCCTTACCACCAGTTCACACGCGCATTCGTGCTCTGGGTGCTTGATTTGTCGTACTTCAGGTCTGCCAGCATCGAGGCATTCACACCGATATGGAATGTGTAACTCTTATACGGTCCGAACGGCACGAAACTGGCGGTCATGTTCCAGCAGTGCAGGTCGCGGCTGACGTTGAAGTTCGCACTTGCAAACTTCTTTGCGCGGAAATCGTAACTCGTACTGGCACTCACTTTCCACCCCTGCCCGAGACCTAAACTGCCCGAGAAAGAGAGGTTGTGCGTGAAGACCATCTTGTAGTACATCTTGTCATAGTCAAACTCGCTGCCTGCGCCGTAACGTACCGAGTAACTCACCGACAGGCTCCACGGTATATCGGTCTTTACATACCCGTCGTCCACCTCCTGTTTGCTGTTGTTTTTCTTGTTGCTGTTCAGTTTGCCGTTGGTGGCTAATCCGTCGTCGCCCACGGCGATGTCATTCATATTCTGGTCGTCGGGCTGACTGCCTTTTTTCTTCTTGTCCTTGTCAAACCACTTGCGGAACGTCTGGTTGTTAAAGGTGTAACTCAGGCTCGTGCTGGTACCGAGGAAATGCGGGAAACGTCCGTTGCTCCAGTATTGCTTGTTCGTGCGCACGGGCGTACCGAGCGGATTCAGTTCGTACATATACGGGTCGAACTGTCCGCTGAGGTTGATCGTGTAGTTCACCTTGGGTATCTTGATACGCAGGTTTACCGCAAAATTGCTCCAGTTCATCGAATCGGCAATGAAGTTGTATCCGCCCGAAATGCTGAAATTGTCAATCAGGCTCACCACCTTGAACGGATTCTTGCCCGTGGTGTCTTCCTTATTGACAATCTTCATCTCTAAGTTGTTGCCAAGGCTGAAACTCAACGCTGCCGCTGCGCCTTGGCTCGCATTGCCGTAGATACCGTTTGCAAACCGCGAGTAGGTCTGATGGAGCACCATCGGGTTGCCCGCTTCGTCCGTCTTCTGTATCTTGCGCCCGGTCTCTGGGTCGATGTCTGTGCCGTAAACAGGCTGGTCGTAACTGCCGTAATACCCCCAGAACGACTTGCCGAAGTCGGGGTGGTAACTGAAACTGAGTGTCGGGGTCAGCACGTGGCGGAACTTCTCCACTTTGCTTTTCGGGAATAGTTTTTTGCTCGGCGTATAGAATCCGTATAGTTTGGTCGAGAGCGAGATGCCCACGTTGAAATCAAACACGTTGTAGAATCCGTTGGTCGTATCACGCTGCAGTTGTTGCTCCTGCTCGTCCCATGTCTGGTCGATACGCTGGAAATACATACGGTCGGTCATGTTGATACTCGGTGTAACGCTCAGATATTTGAATAGCATGAACGATGCCGAAATTGGTACCGAGTGTTTCAAACCGGTCTGCCAGTCGCGCAGGAAATCGGAGTGCAGGAATTGGTTTTCCTTGATGCTGTTTACCGCAATACGCCCGTTACCCGAATAACTCATACTGATTTTCTCGTACCATCTCTCCTTTCCAACGGGTTTCTTGCGCTTGAAGGGATACACGCGGCTCATACTCACGCTCAGTTCTGGCAGCGTGAGCGAGAGGGTAGAGTCCTTCGTGCGCTGCGTTACCGCCGCACTCAGGCTCAGGCTCCACGGGCTGTCGGGGAAACGCTGGGTATAGTTGATAGTCGAACTCTTGGTGTTCTCCGAGTTCAACTGCGGGTTGTAGTAACTGTTGATATTGCTGCGGTTATAGCCGCTTGTCGAGAAATTCACGCTCGCCGAGAACGTGCTGTACGGATTTGCCTTGGCGTCCTGCGAGTGCGTCCATTGGATACTGAAGTTGGTCGCTTTCGAGTAGTTCGGCAGGTCTTTCTCACCCGTTACGTCGTTGCGGTAGTTGATACTGATATTGCCGTTGAACTTGTACCGCTTTACATATTTCGATTGTGCGCGTACCGCCCACGTACCGCGTGTATAGATGTCGCCCGTTACCTGCAAATCCATATAGTCGTTGATGGCGAAATAGTACCCGATACCGCTCAGGTACAAGCCGCGCGTACCGTCATCGCCGAAGTTCGGCATGATCAGACCGCTTGAATACTGGTTGGTGAACGGGAAGAAACCGAACGGAATAGCCAGCGGTACCGGCACATCGCCCACCACCATATAAGCGGGTCCCGTAGCGATATACTCGCCGGGTACCACTTTGGCTTTGGTCATCTTCAGGTAGAAGTGCGGGTGGTCGTGCTGGTCGCACGTGGTGTACATTCCGCCGCCCATCATCATCGTATTACCCTCTGTTTTCTTGGTCTTGTCGGCTATCACATAGCCCTCGCCCTGCTCTGTGACCACCTTGCGGATAAAGCCCTTTTGCGTCTTCAGGTTGTAGGTGATCTGGTCGGATTCGTAACTGTCCTTCCCGTCTTTGAATACGGGGCGGCCTATCCATTCGCCCTCCACGGAGTCCAGCACTCCCTGCGCAAACACCTGACTGCTGTCCATATGCACACGGATATACTCGCTGGTCAGTTCCATCTGCTCGTATTTCACATCGCTTTCGCCGTGCAGGTAGGCTATCCCGTTGCCCATCAGTACAATCGAGTCATTCGCTACATAGTCAATCGGTGCAGTAATGGCACTCGGCTTGCGCGCAGGCTCCTCCGTATTGGCTTTAGAGTCCTTAAAATCTTTAGGGTCTTTAAGGTCTGCGCTTTCCTCCATAACCGCAAGCCCCTCCTCTGAAGGAGGGGTGGGGGAGGTCATTGAGGTCGGAGATACCGTTTGTGCATACCCCTGTAGTCCCAAGAGCATACCCACCCACAAAGCAATATGTTTTCCGTACGCGCGCATATACGCAATTTAGCGTGCAAAGGTACAAAAATTATTTGACATCTGCAATACCCGTTCCTACAAAGCCTTTCCGAGATTGGAATTGCTGTATAATGCACTGTAAATCATTTGCCTATCATTTCTTTTTCTCTATATCGCCAATTGGACTTAATGGACTGCGGTTCCACGTGTCTGCGTATTGTGGGCAAGCAGCGTAGCATTTATCAAAATGCACTATTTTATGCAATTTATACATCATAGAGTTATTGTTCAGTGAAAAAATAAACAAAATAGCATTTATTTTGCATTTTTATTTGCATATATGAAATGATTCACATATCTTTGCGATGGAAAAACACAACCATAAAAAACATTTTATTGATCATAAAAATAACACAAGGTGAGGTCTGCGGCCTGTAGTAAGTACGAAAATAACGCTTTGGGCGAAAATGAATGTCGTTTGCAGCGATTGGTATGGGGAATGTATCTGAAATTGTACTATTACATAATGACCTACACCCCCTCTTATTTAATTAAAAATCAAAACAATAACACCAACCTAACATTATGCTAACTATGAAACGCATTTTATTTTCTATATTGGTGTTATGTTTTCCGTTGTTGCTTATTGCCGAA
>CAKUYO010000092.1 GCA_934716995.1 uncultured Bacteroidales bacterium
CAAGATCGCGTCGGGAATATTGCCGTCTTCGTCCGCGAAATCTTCTTCGTAGCGTTCTTTGTCTTCCTCGCTCAAATCGTCATAAACGATGCCTTCTTCAAGGAATTTCGTCGTTACTTCGGGATTGCGGTAGGGAACAAGGACACGGTCGACATTAACGGCGGTTTCATAATCGTAAGAGAAAGTAGGATTGTCGTGCGGCACTTCAAAAAAATCGTAAGTGTTCCGGTCGACTTCCGTTTTCGGCGTGGCGGTCAACCCGACGATCGGCGCGTCAAAATAATCGAAAATGACCTTGTATTTTTTAAAGATGCTGCGGTGGGCTTCGTCCACGATGATTAAATCGAAATGCGCCGGTGTGAACAACCGTTCGTTTTTGTCGTTCTTTACGTTGTCGATGGCGTTCAGTATGGTCGGGTAAGTCGAAAAGACGATGCGGGCGTTTTTATTGTCTTTGGCGGACAACAGGTTGCACAGGGAAGCGTCCGGCAGGAAAGCCTGAAAATTTTCCTTCGCCTGTCCGACCAAAGCGCGGCGATCCGCCAGAAACAGGACGTTTTTAACGTAATTCCCGCGCATCAGCACATCGACCAGACTGATGACCGTGCGCGTTTTTCCCGTTCCGGTCGCCATTACCAGCAAAGCGCGGCGGAATCCTTTTTCGAAACGGTCGCAGACGGCGGCGATCGCCTGCAACTGATAAGGCCGGTTCGTGATGGCCGTATCGATTTTAACGCCTTTCAAGCGGATGTCGGAATTTCTGCGCGCCATACGACGAGCCAGATCGTCCTGACTGAATACGGAAAAAACGGGACGTTGAGGCGCGGCTAAGTCGTCCCAGAAATACGTTTCAAATCCGTTCGTCGTGAATATCATCGGGCGGACGCCGTATTGCTTTTCCAACGCGTCGGCGTACAGTTTCGCCTGCTGTTTTCCGACATTCGGATCCTTGCTTGTCCGTTTGGCTTCGACGACCGCCAAAGGCGCGCCGTCCTGTCCGAACAGGACATAATCGACATATCCTTTCTGACCGGAGACGCCCGCCATGTTATCGACTTCGATTTCCTGTCCGACAAAGTGATCGAAATCCCAATCCATCAGCTTTAAATCAAGGTCGATGTAGCGTTTGCGCGTTTCCCATTCGGAAATATCGGTCGGAACGAACACGCGCTTTTTCCGGTTTTCGGTTTTCAGGGCGGAAAGTTCTTCGGCTTGGGCGGCGATTTCCGCCTGACAGCGTTCGATCTCCGCCTGTTTTTGAACCAGCAGGGCTTCCTGTTTTTTGACTTTTTCGACATCAACGACGACAGACAAGGCGGGAATTTGCGCCGCGTCAAACGTTCTGCGCCGGTATTCGCGCCCGTAGCTGTAATCCAGCCATTGAACGAACTCGAACAAAGTCGTCAAAGCCTGATACGCTTCGCCGACATCAATGGTTTTATTCGTATGAACGGCAAGGTTTCCCAGCTTGACGACATAGTTCAGCTTTTTCCACGTCGCTTCGTCAACGGCTTGACGGAAACAGTCTTCGTAAATCAAAGCGGAAAGGTTGTCTTTATAAGGCAGGGTAAGGGATTTGTCGGCTGAGTACACCCACTTGACCGCCAACTCCAAAGCCTTGCGGCAACCGATAGCGCACAAAACGGGGGAGGTTTTGAAAACCTTTTCGGCTTCCAAACAGGCGGGGGCGAATAAAACGTATTCCTTTCGCACTGTCAAAAACGAAAAATTCGCCATGCTTTCCCCCGTTCAATCAAAGTGTTACAAGTGTAAAACCGCGCTTGAACCTTTGGCAAATGTTTTTTGATTTTTTTGTAAAGCTTTCTAGAAATTATCCTGCAAAACCCGATAAAGCTGTGAAAATTCCAAGAAGTAGACACACAAACGCCGTTTCTGCACAAACAACATTTAAACTTGAGGGGTACGGCAATCCCATGATTGTTTAGCGCGTATTTTTCAATCAACACCATACTTGCATCGGGCATTCTGCAAATGAACGGAAAGAGAAAATGAACCCGCAAAGACTAAAATCACCGAATCGGAATTTTGGATTCCGTGATTTTTGTACCCTGCAATCCGTTTGCATCCAAAAAGGCACGAAGTTCGTCTTTGCTTTGCGGGCAGTTCGGTCCTAACATAATTTCGGGGATTAAATCGCTGTCCCAAATTTTACTCAGATTCAAATGATGCAAGCTGCGGATTTCCCCGCGAATAGGGGCAAAATATGTTTTTTCAAGATTAGAATATTCAAGCAAATCGGAATACTGATATTTAATCAGTTTGATGGCATATTTATCGCCCATACAAATACTGTTTTTTAAGGAATTTGTCCGTTTTTCCATTTCGTTGGCATCCAACACAACCCTGCGCTCATATTCGTCTTGAAATGAAGAATTTTTGATACATGACGAAATTTCGTAAAATAAGCTGACAAAACAGTTGCTAAAGACATCCGCAAGATATTCTTTTTTTAAAAAGTTATTATCATTCAATACTTTATTTATATGTTCAATTATAAGGCTAACGCATTTGTCGTATGAATAGATTAAATCAAAATCGGATAAAATGTCTTGTCGAAAGAGCGATGGAAGTTTGTCGTCAAGCATATCAAATAATTTTGAATTTAAAGCCAGCGCAATGCCATGTTTTTCGGAAGCATAACGCTCCCAATGCGCCAAGTTGTCTTTTTGATTTGTCAAACTAAGAATATAAAATTTTCTTTTTTCAAATTCAGGGACAAGCTCTTTTTTTTCCAGAAAAATATCTATCGCTTTTATAACGGAGGGGGCGTCAAATTTTTCTTTTGCATCAGAAAGCATTTTACAGAACTTTTTTAATTTAAAGCTTCTTTCCGTTTTATCATTCGACGATTTGGCGTTGGCGAGCCAAAAGGTTTTGCTGGACACGATGCTATACAAGGCGTCTATTGATGTATAATGATAGAAAACAGTTTGTTTTTTGGGCATCTTCTTACTCCTCAAAGTATTCGGACATCATGGAGTTGAAAAGGGTTTGAGTTTCGGCGATGGCGGATTTGATTTTCGATTTTTCGGATTCGATTTGCTCCGCAATGGCGGCGAATTTTTGCTGTAATTCAAACGGAGGACAAAGAATATTTACTCTTGATAAAATTTGTTGATTCAAATTTTGGATGTTTGCCCCTCGTCCTGCCAAGGCATTCCTGACTTGAGGCGTTTTCAAGAAATACAATAGATAATCTGTTTTTATCAAGGTAGTGCTTTTTCTGAATCTGATACAAAATCCGCTAAATGTTACGGCTTCTTCATTCGGATATACAGCAACGCATCGTCCGACAAGAGCTTTGTTCCCATTTGAACGAACAAAAACAATATCTCCGTTTTTCAAAAGGTCTTCTGTTAGATTAACAGATTTCGATGGGACTTTTTGCAAAGCAGATATATCGGAAATGTATTTGTTATCCTTAAAATCGGCAACCCCCAAACAATACAGATCGCTTTCATTATCGTTTTTTTGAAAATTTATGCCGTTTTTTAAAGAGCCTAATTCAGAAAGCTTTTTGCTGTTCCACCCCTTTTCGTTTTTAATCGGATCGCCGAATATATCGTAAAAGGTGGATTGGATCAGCGTGTCTTGTTCGGACAGCAGTTGTTTTTGTTTTGCCAGCAAATCGGAAACGGCGTCCAACCGCGCCGCGATTTTCTTCTGCTCCTCCATCGGCGGTAAGGGGATTTTTATTTCCTTTAAGGCAGCTTGTGTTAATTTTTGACGAGTAGCTCCATTAACCAATGAAGATACATCGTAAAACATAGTTGAATAACATAAATAATCTGTAAAAATATCTTTTTTAGCTTTCAAAATATGAGCGTGATTATTAACCCAAAATTTTCCAGAAACTTTATATGAAATAGGTTTTGTTTTTGAACCGAAATACCCGCCATCTTCGGCAACTAAAACATAATCACCGTCAAAAATGAAATCTTTAACATAATCTTGAATTCCATTTGCGCCATAATATGGATAAATTCCAACTTCTCTATTTTTCGCAGTAATGGGCACCCTATACGAATCTAAAATGTCGCATATATCTCCCAATTTAACTTTTTGCCATTTGCTCATATCGGTATCCTTACGCTAATTTTGCCTGCAAATAATTCACGAATGCCGAGCAGAGAACCAGCATATATTTCGCTTCTTCAAATCCGATTTGTTCTTCGTCCATCAGGGCGTGGCGAATCCCGTTTTTGTCGTTTGTAAAATGGTAGAAATGTTCAAACGATTTTCGCAACATATTCGGAATTTCGACGCCTTTTTTCACCAATGCGGGCAATGCTTTGTCAAGCGTGCTTTCGCCCGTGATTTCGCGGCACAACGCTTCAACGGCGGAAATGCTTTCCTTGATTGAATTGCGGTAATCTGGATTTTGTCTGTCGGACAAAAATCCCAATGCCGTGTTGATGTGCGTTTGCACATTGGAATGGGGATTTTCCTGCGCCGTTTCAATTTCCTTGATTTCCGTGTCGTCGGTGATGCATGCGATTTGTGTACCGACAAAACGGTAAGCGGAATTATTACGTTTTAAAATATTATTTAAAGCACCTATTAAGTCATCAATTGATTGAGAAGTTAATTTGTAATGTTTTATTGTTTCAACAACACATTCTATTAAATCATAAACATAATTCCATTCCGAATTTTCAATAAAATGCTTTATCTCGCCATAAAAATAATATGATAGTGCATCAGAAACAGGCTTTTTGAAAAAATCAAAATACAGTATTTTTTGCATTTTACTGTTAAATAATTCACTATCT
>CAKUYO010000093.1 GCA_934716995.1 uncultured Bacteroidales bacterium
GGTCAACAATCTTCATTGCATCAGATGCTTCCATCTTATAACCGTTCAAAGAAGCGGTTAAAGCTGTGGTAGCATCAGAAGCATCCATAGCACCAATTACCGACAATGTAGTTGATGCCTTAACGAGTTCACTTGTTTCTTCGACAGTATTACCCTGTCTAAGCCACTCTGTAGCTGATTCTGCAACAGCACTTGTAGTTGTACCAAGTTGCTTTGCAATGTCCGAATATTCGGACATCAACGCTTTAGTATTTTCAGCGCTATCTTGAGTAACAAGTCGAATCTGTGTCATAGAATCATTTAGTGAAATAGTTTCACTAATAACGCTCTGAATGACTTGTTGTAAACTTTGTAGACTAAAAGTGTATGTAATAGTATCTGCAATCAAATCTTGCAGTGAGTTATCCTGCAAAGTAACATTCAATTCTTTTTGTGCCTGAATTGAATCACGTGTTACTTGGTTTTTGTCTCTGTTGTATTGTGTATTTTTATAAACAGCTTCACCATTGCTTAGAATACCTTGTTCTAATTGTTTATAGCTTGTTTTTAAAGCATCTAGTTGTTGCTGTTCAGCCTTCATGTCAACGCCGGTAGCGTTTTCTTTCTTTAGCTTATTTATTCTATCCAACTGGTCACGATACGCTTTGTACGCTTGAACAGTCTGCTCAATCATCTGCGTGTCATTCTGCTGGTCTTGTTTTTGCGCATTGAACTCTTGCAACTGACGAGTAATATTATTATACTCTCTACAAAGTTCCTGCACGGCAGTTATATTACCTTGATAATGTGCGCCAGTGCTATCTACGGTAGCGCCAAGGTTCGTCATAGCATTGATTACTACGTCAACTTGCGCCTTCATATTATTAAGGTCTTGTACAAGCATTTGGCCCTTAGTACCATCAGTTGACATTGCCTTTTTATAAGTGTCGGCGAAATCATTTAGTACCTTTTTAGATTGACCTAAATTTTGCGCTAGTGCAATAGCATCCTGACCACTCTGGGTAAGCGTTCTAGTCCAACTAGCTGTATTCATATCTATCTGGGAAACTTGTTGGTTAATTGATTCCCATAGATTTACCTGAACGCCTTCTGAATTAGCTTGCTGTTGTATATACGCAAGCTGTTCCCTATACATATTATCTAAGGATTCATTCTTCGTTAGTTTTGCTTGTAATGATGCTTGCTGTTTTGAATCACCATCAACCAAGGCGGTAGCCATTTGGTGTTCCAAATCGACTCTCTGCTCATAGAGTTTCACAATGTCACTCTGAAGCTCTTTAGCCCTCTCAAAGCTGGTGTTCATACCGTTCATGGTTGTAGTAATACCAGTAGTTTCAAAGTGACTAAATACATCATGAGTTACACCGTTTAAATCCGTCACAGTATTTGTAACGGCCTGAACACCTTGGTTCAGAGATAATATTTGTCCATTAGCTTTTGGAACATTCACAGAGATGTTCTCTATAAAACCAGTAAGGGCATCCTTGGTAACTTTCATGCTACCGCCGATAGATTGCACAAATTCATCCATCTGCTTTAACGTAGCATTGTTTAAATTGACTGGTACGGTTATGCCGTTTTTATTAAGCGTCTGTTGTAAATCAGATACAACAGCTTGAGTTTCTGTAGTAAAATTATCGGCATCAACTCTAATACCTATATTAAACATTACGTCATTTACTGCCAATTATACCACCTCCTGTTTTAATTTACATGATTAAGTCCATAAAAACTAAATCCTTCTTTTTCTACCTCTGTTTTTATTTTGCCTGTTGTATAATCAGTGAGCCAATCAGATATTTCGTTATCCATCTTCTCGTCATGATTTAAACCTAGGAAATCTGGTGCAACTGTATTAGTTTTATAGCTTGGAAATTCACCATACATCATATAGTCATATAGCCCTTGCGTAAAAGGCTTGCCGTTCTCCATGTGTGATGGGAATTTCTTTGAGCCTCTATGACCAAAAGTCAAAAGACTGGAATCAAATTTTATCTTTACTTGTCTGTTATTCTTATCATAATTATAAGTAACAGCGCCCATAAAACCACCATTCATACCAAGACGTTCGTAGTTATCTCCCTCTGGGTATGCAGCATAGTAGTTTAATCTAATGTAGTCTTGTACGCGCTTAACAGTGTCCTCTGCTATTTTTATAATTAGTTTATCAAGCCGTTCTTCAATATTGGTCATTTTCTGGTTAATAGCCTTCATAAACTGTTTAGCTGCATACGTATTCTTTAATTGAGTGCTTGAAGACATTCAAATCACCGTTATTCTTTCGTGGTTTCTGTCTTAGCTTTCATTTCTTCTTTTGCCTTTTCACGAGCAGCGACCTTTAGAGTGTCTGCAACTTCAGTAGTAAGTGGGTCATTCAATCTGGCAACAGATTCAATCAACCCCAACTTACGCATATCCATCTTATTCAATTCCTTACGAATCTCTTGAATATTAGCAATATCAAGGCGTTTACCAATTTCAGTCATAAACTCATTTAGAATCTCAAGGTCACGAATACCAGTAAGTTTCTCACACTTAGCAACAAAATCCTTATAGTCATCACCAGCGTAGCACATGACATAGCTGTTAAAACCAGTTGACATAAGCAAGTCGTAGTTCTCAATAGTCATCTTGTCAGTAGGTGCTACAATATCGACATAAGCCAAAAGAATATAGAAAGTGCTAATAATATCGTACTGCAAGTTGACATATTCAAGACTAAAATCATCCATATCTTCAGCAGATACAAGCTCTCTGTACTGCTTCTTAATCAAAGATGCAATACCGTACTTCTTAGATAGAGAAATATAAGGAGTTACCTTGACATTCTCTGAAAGCCACTGTACCAAATCTTGACCAGTGATAAGATTCAATTTTCTCTGCGTCAACTTATCTAACAAATCATTAAAATTCATACTCAAACCCCTTATCTCCTTCCAAAGTTGTTAGTAGAACCACCAACATCAGTAAGCGTACCAACCTTAATATCAGACTTAATGCCATCCTCATCAAAATAGTCGGCAAGCATATCTGATTCATCTAAGTCAGAATAGACACTAACCATTGATAGTCCGCTGCCATTCTTAGATTCCCAACCCATCAGTGCAACAATTACACCATCTGGCAATTTGGATTCCTTCATCATTGTTACATATCTATGTCTTGCGGCATGGCTATAGAACGGCAGACCAAGTATCTGACTAATCTGCGCACACCAGTTATTCACTATCGCAACCGACGCTTGTTTATACTGTCCATTCTCGCCCTTAGTGACAAACAGCCATTCGCTCTCAATGCCATTCTCTTTGCGATACTTCATCCACAATTCAAAATATGGCTTAAACATAGAAACAAACGTATACTTCTTGAGCATCTTACCTTTGCTTGTTCTGCCCTTAGTCTTTATCTTCTCTGGTGTTTCATATAAGCAACCAAATTTGATATACTCGTCTTTGAAGTAATCAGTCTTAAATCTAAGCAATTCTTGCTTTCTTGAACCAGATGCGACTGCCAAAGCAAGATAACAAGCAATCTGATACTTCTCTGCTCTTACCAACTTTTCTAGGCAATCATCAATCTGCTCCTGTGTTAAAACAGTCTTTTCACGAACTGGTTGCTTTTCTGAAATTTCAATCTTAGTGACAATATTTCTAAAATCCTCATATTCATCATCGAGAATATTCTCAATGTAATTAGACATAGAACTTAGTGCAGACTTAACAGTTGCAGTTCTGTTTGATGACCACTTCATTGTTTCAACTGCGTAGCTGAAAAATCTAACAAGTTCACGTTTCTTTAAATCAACAAAAAACTTATCATTATTGTACATATAGTTCCAACAGAAGAACAACCTAATCATCTGATAATACTGTTCAATAGTCTGTGGCGACTTATCTGCACTTCTCTTATACGACACAAAGTCGTCTAGCAAACCCTTGTTATCTGGATTTACCTTTGCCCATAACTCCGGCGTATATAAATTATTATATACCGTTCCTCTACCCATTTTTAATACCTCACTATTATATTATTTAGCATCCCACCAATATCATACTTATAATTAACACGCATCAAAGTTTTGTTAATTAAGATTGCATTATGACTTAATACATCCTTTTCGTTAATGCTCTTCTTTGTAGTGTTAGATACGAAATTGATAAAGTCAGTTATACTAATCCAGTATGTATTAGACTCTCTAAAATCGAGAACAAAACCAGCAACTACATTCTCAAAAGATTGCGCTCTTTCAAGGCTTTTAATCTGATGATATTTAATATCTTTGCCGTCCTCTAATTTATCGGACTGAATACTAAAACTTGTACCTTTAGTTGATTTCAATTCAATAGGCAAGAAGAAACCTTTATACAGCATAAAGCAATCAAACGGATTACTCGTAGCAAAAGAAGAACGCGAACTCCTTGTAAAATTATTTGCCGAATCTTTTATTCTCATAAAATAAACTTCTTTTGGAACAGAATTAGCGAAATTCTGTTCAAATTTCTTTCCGGGGTTCATTCTTTCACCACCTTTTATAATAGTATAAATCGAAACTTATACCATTATAAAAGGTGACGCAAAGCGTCACCTAAACATTACTTCTGTGTAATATCGCCAAGTTTATTGACAGATGCGACTTCCCAAGCACCATCAGAATTAACTCGTAAATACTTACCAGCATCAGCAGATGTTACGGCTGGGAGAACCTTACCAGTGCCCTCTAATTGAGTAATCCTAGCT
>CAKUYO010000094.1 GCA_934716995.1 uncultured Bacteroidales bacterium
TTGCATTACTTATCCGGCAAGGACATAAAGAATATATTTCCGAGCTGTGGGCGAACTGTTATAAACTTCTGTATATGCTTGCGGATAAAATCTATTATGCGAACCCCGACAGGCTCGCCGCCTGCGGCTATACGCAAGAGGATCTATATCAAGGGTGTTTCTTCGTGCTTCTGAAAATGATCGAAGCATACGACCCCGAAAAGCCTTTTAAATTCATAAGTTATGCAAAGCTCCATTTACAAAACTATTTTCGGCGCTCCGTACTGCACTATGACAGCGAAGCGAAGATAATAAAAAGCGTTTTAAATATCTCAAGCTCGATTGATAAGCCTATCGGAAGCGGTGAAGATGAAGAACTGACGGTAGGAAGTCTTATAAAAGACGATAACGCCGAGCTTGCCTTTGAAAACGTGGAAGAAGATATTTACCGTACCGAGCTGCGCAACGCCCTTGAACAGGGCATACAGACGTTATCAGAACCGCAACGAATAGTTATCCGGGAACGTTTCTATAATTCAAGCACGTTAAAAGGTGCGGCGGAAACGTTGGGAGTGACAGAAAGTCAGGCACATTTCCACGAAGCTAACGCCCTTAAAGCCTTGCGTACATATAATGCCAAAACAAAGCGGCTTGAATGTTTCCGAGCTGATATTATCGACACGGCAGCCTATAACGGCGTAGGCGTTGGAGCGTTCAAGAACAGACAGGCAAGCTCGGTAGAATACACAACAGAACTACTCGAAGAAAGGAAGCAACACCACAATGACAAAAAGTATTATTGAGATTGAAAGAGAAAGACACGCCGCCCTTGCGGCAAACAGAGCTTTAAATAATAACCGTATTACTCTTAATCCTACCCTTGAGGAAGAAGATTACGAAGAGTGCTGCGTTATTGTAGGCGGTCGAGAATGGCACTCAAATTGTATGTCACCTGCCGAGCTTGCAGAGTTCGCAGAATTGGCAAACGCTTGCCATTTCTTTAATTAAAGCTATATAGAAATCCCGAAAAAATTACACGGCGCAAAGCCGTGTTTCGGGAGGAAGTGGGTATTAAGTTACCGACGAAAAAAGAGAAAGGAGCGGCACGGAAAGGCTATGTTATTACGAGAGAATATACACAAGTCGGGTGATTATTTTGAAGTCGATATATTCCCGATCAAAAAGATTGCTTGCGGTCGCTCCTCAAAGCTCCACCTTACCTCTGAAACACAAAGGAAGCTAAATGAACGCAACGTCCAAAGGCGGTTGACGTGGATAATACAAGAGAATTTCACTCCCGAAGATGTTTTACTCACTCTTACATATCCTCAAAACGTTCATATAACGCCCGAACAGGGAAGAAAGGACCTTGAAAACTATCTGCGCCGTATCAGATATGCCCTTAACAAGCAGAATATCAAATTAAAATACATATCAAAAACAGAGATCGGCACCTTGAAAGGCAGAGTACATCATCACGTTATTATTTCGGGTGACTTAGGACGTGATTATTTAGAGCAGCAATGGAAAGACAAAGTAAACGGATTAGCTACAACACGCTATATAGAGTTCTACGAAAACGGCGTAAGCGGATTAGCGAAATATATAACCAAAGATAATAGCCTTGCTTATCGCTCGTATAATTGCAGTAAGAACCTTAAAAGACCCGAAGCAGAGAAGCAAGACGGCAGAATAACAATTAAGAAGCTGCAAGACCTACGCAACGACACACACAATGCCGAAGTGTTCGAGAGGTTATACCCAGGTTATCGCTTTGTTAAAGCAGATCCGTTCTTTAACGAGTATTTTTTTGATAGCGTAAGCGGAGAGGTTGAAAGGATAGAACTTCCATACATAAACATCAAAATGTATAAAAAAGACAGCACTTACATACGGCGAGGGTTTAGGTAAGCTCTGCCGAGCTTGCCACTCCCCCCCATTCTTCACGCCGTGTGCTGCTCTGTTTGACCGAACGCTACCCCTTAAAATTACCCTGCATTGCGTGCGTAACGGGTGTGGTATGCGTTAAAAGAGGTCAAAAGGGCTTAATTTGCGTTAAAACAGAGTAAAAGCAAGGGGTAGCCGTAATTCTGCAAGCCTATACGGGGATAACGGTACAAGAGGAATGTTTTGTGCCAAAAACTCCCCACGGGAAAGCTAAAAGCCGCCGCCCGACCCTTGAAAAGTGAAAAGTGTACTATAAATCTTTGTCTTTGCAAGCTCGGCGAGCTTCTCAGCGCCTTGTATGTCAACGCTTCGGGCGTTTATATAAATTCTCTGCTTTTGTTCAAACGTCGCTAAAATCGGCGCAGATTGAATGATATAAAGTGTGTGCTTTTCGGTCGTTTTTGCGGAATAAATCAAAGGAAAAGTTCAAAAATCATTATAGCAAGCTCGGCAGAATAAAAAAGAAAGGAAATCACAATGCAGAATAAATATAAACTTCCCGATCACGTCAGAGCGGCAGCATTGGCAGTCGTTAAAAGCTATGAACCGTTTAAACATGATATCGAAACAGAAGAAAATGAATGTAAATACAGCTTCGTTCAAGCGGTCGAAAGCGCATTAGATGAAATCCTCAAGGAAGAAAATCAAATATATTCTTTAAAGCTCAGACAAGCTCTGCTGCGTTCGTGCGAGTGTGGCAGAAAGTTTAATTTTGACTATTCGGGTATTGACTGTATGAGCCGTTCTACCTTTTACCGCAGAAAAAATCAGTTTTTGTACCTGATCGCCGACAAGCTCGGTCAAATTTGAAAAAATGCGAAGAAATGCGAAGGAAAAACGGAAATTTCAAGCACCGCCGCAGCCGCTAAAATCCTTATTTATCAAGGCTTTCAGGGCTTATAAACCGCCCGAAATAGTCAACCTCGGTTAAAGTACCCGAAAAGCCTTTTAAAACGGCTATAAATCAGCATAAAAGAAAAAGCCGCCGAAGCGACTTTAAACTATATCCGCCGAGCTTGTCGGCTATGTATTAACTATCATTTTTGTTACGGTATTCATCATAAAGCATTAAAGCCGTAAAAACACAAGAAAATGTTCTCGCTTCATCTTCTGCAATATCACTATCAAACGAACCGCTTAAATGCCCGAATAATATGTGGGCGAGTTCATGAGCAGCTGTCAGCTGCTTCGTCCATTTAGAACGCTCAGTATCAACAAAAACTACGGGCTTATTTTCATAGTAAGTTGAAAGACCTATATAGCCCTCACGTTTTGTTTTTTCTGGCATTACATAAAGACCTATTCCGAGATCTTTATATATTCGACCGAGAATACCCATTTTTAACACTCCTTTGCGACTGTTTGCGCTGTATAATTTTTTACTATACTTTCAAGGGTGTTATGAATTAAATCCGCCTTATCTGCCGTGGTATAAATCAATGAAAGCATTATAGCTGATCTTTCGGCATAGGAACACGCTCGTAAAATGTTCATTTGATTATTAAAATCATAATCTGTGCCTGCGCCGTTGGCTTCTTCGACAGCGAGTGTTAGAAAATTCTGCATAAATTCAAGCTCTACAAGCATATCTTCGATAACCGATATTGCGTTACCGTCCATTGTAACATATCCCCTTTGTTATTTAGTAAGCGGTCGAGCTTGCGGCTCTTGTCGGTGTGCTTCGTTGCTTTCGGCGGTTAAGCTCCTGACGGTGTGGCGGTTCGCTCCGTCGCTTCTTTATTGTGGTTATATTATACCATATTGATATCAATAATACAATTAACATAATCAACAAACATTTGATATCAATATGATTTATCTTTGGTTAAAATACATATTGATATCAATTTACAACGTGTGCTATAATAGTTATGCTAGGAGAGGTATTCTCTTTCAAAACTCATACAAAGTAGGTGAGACACAATGTCAAGTGATATTACCAAAAAAAGAAAAGCCGTTTATAACGACAAAGTAAATAAAAAGACACAAAAATATGTCAAAGAGCATTACGATAGCTTCATAGTTCGTATGCCAAAAGGCAAGAAAGAACAAATAAAGACCTTTGCGGAAAGTAAGGGCGAGAGCTTGAACGGCTTTGTAAACCGTGCCATTGATGAAGCAATGGACGAATAAGCGGCAAGCTCGGCGATTTAAGCCGTTTTATAAGTCAAGCAGTAGAATACACCATAAACAAAGAACCGCCCCACCAGGCGGCAAATGAATATTAAGCCTTGACAATTCAAGGCACATAGCATATAATAAAGATACAAAGAGTGGTGCTACCGATAGACGGTTACGCCCTCAGAAAAGTGTTAAAGAATAACCGCTAACTTTCTCAGGGTTGGGCGGTTATTTCTTTTTATATGCAAGGACTGCAACGAACACCGTTACAAGTCCGATGATTACAAGCTCAAATGTAAATAAATTCTCGTATGTAACATACTGCATAAGATCACCCCCTGACGAGGGCAAAGAGTGTAACCGCCTACCGTAAATGGTAGCACCACGAGAGCATTATATAAAATACCGCCGAGCTTGTCAATCCCCGACCGCTGAATTTGGGGTTTATTTGGGGTTTATTCTCATCGTTTGGGGTTTACTTTCATCAAAGCTCATCAAAGCTCACGGCTTCACGAATGGCTCTGTATCAACGTTTATTGCACTTCGTCGAAGCTCGTTAAAGGTACTTTTGTTCATTCGTAATGAGCAGGTCGTCGGTTCGAGTCCGACCAGTAGCTCCAAGCCGCAAACCTTTGTGTATCAAGGGCTT
>CAKUYO010000095.1 GCA_934716995.1 uncultured Bacteroidales bacterium
ATATAATTCAATTCGGCGTCAACCTGAAGGATCGGAAGATCTACAACGGAAATCTGGCGATGATCACCGGCGATCCGGAAAAAATAGTGATGCTTAATTCCGACGGAACGCCGCGCGAACCGGTTGATTTTCCGAAGAACTGTGCGGCGATCAGCCACGGCTGGGTGACGACTTCGTACAAGTCACAGGGACGGACCGCCGATACGGTCGTGGCGGCGGCGCAGAAAATCGATCAGAAGAGTTTTTATGTCGCCCTGAGTCGCGGACGCATGAATATGGCACTGCATTGTCCGGATAAGGAATTTTTGAAACAGCAGCTCTTATGGGAGGATACCCGACGTACAAGCGTTCACGATCTGGTCAGGAAAGGAGAAATTTCAGCAGGATGTCTGAAACATGAATTGCCGGATGAGGTTAAAGAACTTGCTGCCGGAAAGCGGCCGGATATGGAATATAAATCTGTGGACGGCAGATGGGCGAAATTGCAGGCATCTCTCAAAGGGATCGCAAATCGTGTCATGGAACGGGGCCGCCGGATTGCCACCCGGCGAGCCCGGAATTCCCGATACGGATTCGGCATCGTAACGGAAAAGACGTTGTTTGAAACGGAACGGGAACATGCAGTGGAAACCGTTCCGGCGGAACAGGCCGTACCGAAGCCGGAGGTTGAAAAAACTTCGATGTCGCCTATTGATGAGGCAAAGAAGTGGTTGCAGGAGCTGAAGCGCCGGAATATGACCAAAACCCAGGAGGTCAAAACCGAATCTCCGAGGGAAACGAAACCGGCGGCCGCCGTTGAACCGGTCAAGCTGGAACCGATTGTGCTGAAAGCGAAACATCCGCGACAGGAGGAAAGCTGTCTGCGTCCGGCAACCGGCGTCGATGATGTCAGGGAGTGGCTGGCCGAACTCAAACGGAAAACCATCGCAAAACGTGCTGCCCAAGCCAAAGAAATCCAGAAGCCGGAAGCTGTCCCGATTACGCCGGAACCTCCGGAAATTTTGGAAAAGCCGAAGATTGTACCATCACCGGAAAAAACGCACGAACTCGAAAAAGGACCAAGCCGTGGCATGGATTTGTAATTGTGATGTATGGAAGGAACGGAATATGGAGAATAAAGGCTGGAGTGTGGTATCGTCGGAGAATCATCTGCCGCGCTTATGGCTTGTGTTGCCGGAGGGACATCTGCTGATCAGTTGGGAAACAATAGGGAAAGTCAGGGCTTCTCCGGATTTTCTCTCTATTTCGTTCGAATGCGAATATGGAGTGATTCAGATCAATTCGGCGACGACGTTACAGGAACTTTTTGAGAATCTTCAGTTGGAAAAACTCAGGCGGATCGACGGAACCAAGCTTCGAATTCGTCTGATCGCTCCGGCGTAATATCTGCTGCTTACTGGTAGAATAGAGGCAGATAGTTGCAAATAATCACACTGATAGGTATATTAAAAATCATAATAGTATGAAGTAATCTCAACAATGTGATGGGGAAGCGTGATATGCCGAAGCAGACGAAAGACCAGAAGCGAAAAGCCAAACTTGAAAAGCGGCGGAAAGCCGGAGAGCGGCAACTTCAGCAGCAAACGGAAATGTTGATCCGGATGCTGACGGAACTGTGCGCTCCTCTGCTGCCGGAATATACCGATGACAGCAAAGGGGCGGATTTAACCGGACGTGCGATTCTGTATCGGCTGGGACAAATCGCCTGGGATATGGAAATCTCGCAGGATCTGAGCTTCAATGATTATGCCGGTAAACTCGGTTCGCTGGATGATGCTTCCCGGGAAATGATTCAGAAAGACGTTGCCCGGCTGCGGGAACGGAAACGCCTCCTCTTTCCGAAAACGACATTGGGAATTCAAAACGTTTCCGTCAGCCTTCGCAACGGAGTTCCGGTATTGAAACTTTCTCCGCAGGTCTTTGCCCATGTTTCGATGGAACCGACACCGGAAATATGTCTGGCTGACGAATTCATGGCTGAACTTGAGAAATCCGCTTCGCAGGAAGAAGCGGAAGCCATGCGGAGATATCACAAGGCTGATTATCGATATCTGGGCGTCCGTGTGCCTGTGATTGCGAAAGCCGCCAAGGAGTTTGCCGCGTCGCATTCCGAGGCGGATATCCTTGCCTTATGCGACGGTTTGTGGGCGCTGCAATGCCATGAGGCATACGTTGCTGTCGGAAAGCTGCTGGAACAGAAAGCCGTCAGAGACATGGATGCCGTTTGGAAACGGCTGGACCGTTATAAGGAAAACTTCCAGGCATGGGCGATGGCCGATTCGTTGATTCATGCCGCAGCCAGAGTGCTGGAAGAGAGACCGGGATATCTGAATGTCATGGAAAAAGAATGGCTGATTCACCGGAATATGTGGGTTCGGCGCGCCTGCCTGACTTTCACGCTCCACCGGCTGAAAGAAGGGGGAAATCCGCTCCCTTCGATGGATTGGGCGGAAAAGCTGGTGAAAGAACAGGAATGGTTCATTCAGAAAGCGGTGGCCTGGCATGTGCGTGAGCTGTCGAAACAATTCCCGGTTGCGACCAGAAAGTTTCTTGAGAAATTTCGCGGCGACATGAAACCGTTTGCTCTCCGGGAAGCCGGAAAATACCTGTAAAACAGTTTCGGAACTCTGATTTCTCATTTTCCCGTCCTGCTTGATTGTCTGAAGTCGGCGATATATATTATTCCGAGAGGAAAATGATGTCAAACGAAGAATGCAATCACCCTCCGCTGATGGGAGTGCCGGTTACGGCAGGTTTCCCGTCACCGGCAGAACAGTATATTGAATCCCCGCTGGACCTGAACGAATTGCTCGTCCATCGCCCGGCAGCAACTTTTTTTGTCCGTGCGGCGGGGGATTCCATGCTCAATGCCGGAATCCGGCCCGGCGATATTCTGGTTGTTGACCGCAGCCTGGAAGCAGCCGACGGATCAATCGTTATCGCGGCAGTGGACAATGAGTTCACGGTCAAATTTCTTCGGCGACGCGACGGGTGCGTTTCCCTTGAGCCGGCAAACCGAAAATACAGTCCCATTGTTTTTGAAGACGGTATGGAGTTACGCCTGTTCGGAGTGGTTACGGCAGTCATCCACCAGTTTGTAAAACAGGGACGCCCGTCATGATCGGTCTCATCGATGGGAACAACTTCTT
This sequence comes from uncultured Bacteroidales bacterium, assembly GCA_934716995.1. Lineage (GTDB taxonomy): Bacteria > Bacteroidota > Bacteroidia > Bacteroidales > Paludibacteraceae > Colicola. Next base: position 3,150 of record CAKUYO010000095.1, read on the forward strand.
CTGCAGTTGTGAACGGATATTCGATCCTTCACTGGAGAACAGACCGGTTGCCGTTCTGTCAAATAATGATTCATGCGCCATCAGCCGTTCCGCTGAATTCAAGGCGCTGAATATCCCTATGGGAACGCCGTATCATGAACTTGAACCGCTGATTCGCAGATATGGCCTGGTTCTCAAATCCAGCAACTACGCTTTGTATGGTGATATCTCACGCCGGATGGTCGCCATTCTCCATGATTTTTCTCCGGAGGTGGAACAATATTCCATTGACGAGGCGTATGTTCATATAACACTTCCAGCGGATCAGGATTATCACGATTGCGGTCTGAATATCCGCAGGACAATTTTGAAATGGCTTGGAATTCCCTGTGGAGTGGGTTTTGCGAAAACCAAAACTCTTGCTAAGATCGCCAATCATATCGGCAAAAAAACTTCGGCAGGAGTCTTTGTCATGCCGGATAATCCGGAAAAAATCTTGTCCAAAACGCCGGTTGGAGAAGTCTGGGGCGTGGGGCGGCGTCTTGCACCGAAGTTGGAGCAGCTCGGCATACGTTCCGCCTGGCAACTGGCATGTGCGGAGGATTCTTTTCTGCGCCGGAAATTCAACGTTACGCTCGCAATTACATCTCGGGAGTTGCGCGGAGAGCCTTTGATCGAACAGGATAATCCCGAAGAACTCTCTCAGAGCATCTCATGTTCGAGGTCATACGGCTATCCGGTGACAGAATTCAGTGATCTTTCCGAATCAGTGGCGACTTACATCGCCAGAGCCGCTGAAAAACTCCGAAGCGAAAAGCAGCTTGCGGCGGGGGTAAATATCTACTTCCAATATTATCCGGAATACCGTCCGGTTTCGCTCTCCGGAGGATTCTCCTCTACCACAGTTCCTTTTGATACGGCAACGGCCAACACCGGGAAAATGCTTGCCGCAATTCGGCCAAAGCTGCGCGGAATTTTCATCGAGGGAAAACGTTATAAAAAATCCGGCATCCTCTTTTTCGGGCTTGAACCGGAAAATGCGCAGCAATTGAATCTGTTCGCAGATACTCGGCAGGATGAAAAAGATGCGCGCCTGTCGGAAGCTCTGGATCAAATCAATCGTAAATTCGGCAAAGGAACTTTGTTTCATCTTGCCGAGGGAATTGAGCGGCCATGGTCAATGAAGCGGAATATGCTCAGCCCGAGTTACACAACGGACTGGAATCAATTGCCCGAGGTAAAATAACAGCTTCCGGGGACTGGATGAATCATCATGAAAAATTCCGGCGCCCTTTGCTTTTCCGCCTCTGCGGCAATATATTATGGGAACCTCTATCAATAGTTTTTTGAAAGGAATTCCGTTTATTCATGTCTGAAAATCTCCGAATGAGATTTTTCAGAGTTGCCATTTAGTTTTCTGACTTCTCTTTTTCAAGTCTCCACGACCGAAAAAGCCGACGTTTTGTT
>CAKUYO010000096.1 GCA_934716995.1 uncultured Bacteroidales bacterium
CCCCTGTGCCTGTTGTTGCGGGAATTGCAAATGACTCAAAAGCAACTGTAACCGTAGTTCAGGCAGGTGGTGATGTTGATACTGCTGTGATTACTGTTAAGGGCGCAAACGGAAATTACACAAGAACTTATGAAATTAAGTTCCGGCTTGCAGGTACTTCTACTGAAAGCGTTAAGTCTGCCGGATGTGGTTCAAATGTTGAAGCTGATTTCATGATTATCGGTATTGTAATGATGGCTGCCGTTATTATCATCATGAGCCGTAAATTACATGGAAACAAAAACTAAGAAATAATAATTAAAAACAGACAATTTTTGTATAAAGAATGCTTTGTAGTTATCGTTGAAACGAGACTCGAGTATATGCAGATAAGGAGTAAATTTTATGATAAGAAGCAAACGATTCATCGCATTTGTATTGTTTTGTGCTATTTTAGCTGCCTTTATCCCTTCGGGGATAAGGGTGGATAATTTAGTCCATGCTGAATCTGATATTGATGTAAAAGCATCTGCCGAATGCGTTGATGTTGATTTGGTAGACCCGATTGAGATGACGCGAACTGATTTGTCCCCTTTGAGTGTGCGTAAGTTTACGCAGGAGGAAATAGCTGGTAAAGTTATAGTATATACAGGTAACTTTTATCTTATGGATACCTATGTTCGTGAAAATGAGGGTGTAAACGAATTCAAGGTTGAAGTAAATGAGTAACAGTGGTAACGAAATACCCGTTCCGGGATATATTTTGAGTATTCCTACATCTCTCAGCCGGTATAATAACCTTAAGGTAGGGGACAAGATACAGTTAAACGCTGATGAAGAAATTGATTTTCCGACGGCAAGCGTTGATAACCCGACAAAACGTAAAAGAATTATCATTCATCATGAAAACTCAGCTTTAAGTACAGGATACTGGATGCTTAACGGTAATATTTATTTTGGACCTGAATTCGGATCAAATATTCCTGAAAGAGCTTATTGCGCAGATGTTGATTTTTCTATGATTACATCAGGTGATGATGCAGGAAAGTTCAGTGTTTCAGGCTTTAGAGGAATCGATGCTACGGGGAAAATGATTCCGGGTGGCGCAAAAATACCCGATCCCGGATTTATTATTACTGCATGGTTGGGGACTACTCCTGATGATAAATCCACAAAGAACACCCGTGTTGCGTGCGGAATGCTATTTGAAAATGAGGCATTCTCATTGGGCGATGTGGTTATTCTTAACGGAAAAGACTATTTCGGCCTTGATTATCAGATAAAAGAAAACTATGACTATTTTGATCCTACGCCGGAGGACAACCCGCTTGGAGCTCCGTTCCCTGAGTATAGAGGCCCTTGTCAATTAAATATATACAGCAAGTCGGCCATGGATGGCGGCAACGAATTACGTACAAATATTTACGGTTTTGAAGCTGCTGTAGATAAAGACGGAATAGTTACCGCTGTAGGTGTTAACGCTATTGATATTCCTGAAGGCGGATTTATTGTATCGGGACAAGGACAAATAGGTTGGATTGATTGGGTTCGCAATAATTTCAAGGTTGGAGCGCGCGTAGAAATTGATAAGGCTAACAAAATAATAAAAGTTACCAATACAATGGAAAGCGTTTTGAATTTAATCAAAAACAAAGCTACGGTTCTACGTTCAAATATTACCAATTATGAAACAAGAATGTACGATATCGATACGTCTGTATTGTATCCGATGGTAGAGGAGTATGAAAAACTTACAGCTGCAGCATTAGGTTATGCAAAAGAAATCGAAGGCGGAGCATTAACCAAAGATGAAGTGTTGCAAAAGAAAGTTTTAATCAAACAAATACTGAGCAAGTGCCAAGTGGTTGAAAATGAAGTTATCATTAACAGCGTAGAATCAAGGGCAATCGGTGGTCGTGGCGTATGGCATTGCGCAGATGTAAATTCTACAGAACCTGATATCGAAGGAATAAGAAGGACGTTGTCAATTGTAGCAGATGCCGGAATGAACGTATTGTTTGTGGAGGCTGCTGCAGAAGGCTTTGCTTACTTTAAATCTGACATGATGAATTATAGCCCTCGTTTTGTATCAAGAAAGTATGGTGATTACGAAGATTATTTATCAGCATTTCTTGGTGAAGCAGAAAAGTATGATCTTGATATAATAATTTCTGTTCCTATCTTTTTGGTTGGTTCCGGTACAGAATATTCAAGAATGGATGGTAGTTTGGCTGAAGAACATCCTGAGTGGTTGGTATGTAACCGTAAAGGAGATTTAGGTCAACCAAAGTTGCCTATGTGGAGATTTATGGACCCTGCAAACACTGAGTACAGGCAATATATTCTTGAATTTTGTGAGGAAATTTATAGAAAATTTCCAACAGTTAAAGGACTCAATCTCGATTATATCAGGTATGACGGTACTGACGCAACAACCGGCATTGATATGGGATATACAATGACGGCAATGAAGGCATTTTTAAATGCTGAAGGCAAGGTATTACCCGGTCTCTCTGAAAATGATGAAGTGCTGCTCAGAAAAAATTTCCTTGAGTATGTCGATAACAATCAAATTGCAAGGAAACGTTGGAATGAATTCAGGCGTGATCAGGTTAGTTCAGCGGTAAAAGAAATCAGCAATATGTCACGCAATTTTGATAAGAGTAAACTTATTACTACTGCAACAGGTCCTGATTTTGATAATGCAAGGGATGTTTTATTCCAGGATTGGTTTAAATGGGTAAAAAACGGTTGGGTTGATGTATGTACGCCAATGGTTTACTTAACTGAAGCTGAGGCTGTAAAAACCAATACGAAACAGGCATTAAATGCTATTAATAATATGTGCTATAACTATGTCGGTATAGGCTCTTATCAAGGGTGGGCGCCTATTGACTATATCCAGCAGATTGAAGCGGTTCACAGCACAGTTGCTGCCGGTTTCTCTATCTTTTCTACTGCTGAAGTATGTAAACAAAGTGATGCTGTAGAGGCTATTAAAAAAGGTGTTGCGAAGAATAAGGCTGTTCGTCCGACTGATTCGGTTGACAAGGTATTAGATGCTTGCTTTAAGGATATTTTAAGCAAGGCCGAGAGATTATACATTCCTAAAAAAGGTATGACGCAAAGTCAGTATGATTTACTCAAAGCTGAATTCGAGAGAATACAAGCCATGAAATCTGATAGCAGCTATGATTTGTTACAGATAAACAACGCAATAAATGCTATAATTGAGTCGCCTGAAAAATACGTAAAGAACTTTGCTCAGCAAAGGCTTAAAGATAATCTTCAGTTATTGGCATCTGTTATGGATATCAAACTCAGTCGAAGCATGTTGTTGAATGGAGAGTGGGATCCGTCAGAAAGCGAAATAAGACCTATGCCTAACGGTGGTAAAACTGAAGAAATCGAGCCCGGTAAACCACTTACACCTAATAAAAAAGAGAATACGAAAAAAGGATGTAAGTCGTGGATAGGGACTCAGTCTATACCGGTATTTTTCTTTTTGAGTTTAATAGGCGTATGTTTTATGATTGTCAAACAAAAAAGGAGGAAATTGTAAAATGAAAAAAAAGTTAATCTTAATTTTTTTAGTTTTTGTGATGTTAAGTGTTTCTGCTTTCGGGTGTGGGAAAAAAGTGGAAAAAGGCGGTGTCATTCCCTTGGACGTTGATTTGAATAATAAACCGCAGATGAATGTTCTTTTACAGGCTACCGGATTTACAAATGATCAGGTTAATTCTGACCCGAATGCAAAGCTTATTGATGAACTGACAGGATATAAGACTACGTATGCTCAGTTACCTGCAACAGAGGATATATCTTCTGTAAACCTTGCTTTGGTGAATAGAAGTCCATATAATGTTATGAGAGTAACAAAGACGCAATATAACGCGCTTTTAGCGAATGATGCATTACTTGATATTAAGCCTGCTCTTGAAAAATTCGGTAAAGATATGCTTGCCGACATAAATGAATATTCATGGGGCGTAGTTACAAAAGGCGATGGTATTTATGGAATACCTGAAGGCGGAGCTCCTATCAAGGGGCAGGAGAACGTGACAGATTGTATTGTTTTCAGAAAAGATTTATTATGGGAAAATGGTTTAGATATACCAAGTACACGTGATGAGTTTACTGAAATTCTACGTTTTTTCAAGCAAAAATACGGAACAGAATATCATCCGTTCACCTTTAATAAAAATCACAGTCTCATTGCTCCGATTGCTACCTCGTTTGATATTTATCAGGAGTGGAGCAATGTTAACGGGAAATATACTTTTTACCTTGAGCATCCCAATTATCCGGCATATATGGAATATATGACCGGACTGATGAATGAAGGTCTTATTGACCTCGACGTTACAACTCAGGATAATATCGGCGCCATGAACAAAATGGGTAGAGGTATGGCTGTTGCTTATGCCGGACGTGTGTTTGAAATGCAAGGCATTATTGATACGATGAAGGCCAATAATTTATTGTTTGGAGATATTGAAGACGTATTCGGTGTTGTCGGAGGGTTCCTTGACAGCAAGGGAGAAGTTCATACATATCACACAGG
>CAKUYO010000097.1 GCA_934716995.1 uncultured Bacteroidales bacterium
CAAAGAACAAAATGACCCTAATGGGCAATTATTTATTGATTTTTAATATGTTTCAATTTTAATGGGACACTAATGATAGAGCATACATTATGAAAAATACAAAGATTTTGGCAGTAGGGCTGTTGTTGGCAGCAAGTGTATGGCAGGGAATGGCACAGGCTCCATCCGGTAAGTTGTTGTCGCTGACCCACCAAGCCGACTCGTGCTATATGGCGGGCGATTATGCCGCTGCTTCCGCCCTGTACGGGGAAGCATTGATGTGCCAAGGCGCAGGCAGCAACAATTTTTACAATGCGGCTTGTTGTGCCGCCAAGGCGGGGCAGACGGACGAAGCGTTCAAACGTCTCGGAACCATGCTGGAGCGTTTCCCCGAATGGTACAGCCGCCGACTGGAAGCAGATGCGGATCTGCAGGCGTTGCACAGTGATCCCCGTTGGAAGGCGATTGCCGGCGAGAGCCAAGCCCGCTATACACGGGCGGTAGCCGCTTACGAACACCCGCTGTACGACCAACTGATGGCTATCTGGGACGAGGATCAGTCTATCCGCCACCGCTACGTGCAAGCATGGAATGCCAATGCGCCCGATAAAGACAGTCTCTGCCGCGAAATGCTGCGTACCGACACGCTCCACATGCAGTTTGTGGACTCGCTCTACACCGCACGCGGCTGGTTGGGCAAAAAGGAAATAGGCGATGCCACCTCTGCCGTCTGGGTCGTGGTGCAGCACTACGGTATGGATATGTGGAAGAAATATCTGCCTGTTTTCCGCGAAGCGGCGGAGAAAGGCGACCTGCTCCCGCACCAAGTGGAGATGTTGGAAAAACGAATCGAAGAATACAGCAAATGACAACACGATACAAATACTTTTTAGGAATTGCCCTGCTCGGGCTGCTCACATCCTGTGCTGGAGTATGCGGGCTGTCGTCGGGCAACCGCTGGCAATATACACCGGAAACGGGGCGCATAACGGACAACCTGTCGCAGGTCTATTGGCATTTTACCGACCAGCCGAAGATGGAGCAGAATATGTCGGACGGCTCGTACGGGGCGCATTTCGTTTCGGCGGACAGCCTCAGCAACTACAAAGGCAAGCGGTTTGCAGAGAGCGTACTGCGCGACCTGCCTTTCCGTCCAGACTCGCTGTGTTTTATCTATCGCGACGAGGTGCTGCTTATCGAAACCAACCGCCCTGTCAACCTGCAACCTGACTATGCCATCTATGCCGACTCGGTAACGATCAACCTGCACGGCGATGTCTATCAGGCAGAGCCGCAGCAGCGGGCGGACATCGTGTGGCGCAATATCATCGTCAGTTCGCGGCACCACCGCCTGCTTTGCCTCGACCGCTTCCGTATCGGCAACCGCTACTATGGGGTGGTCTATGTGCTGCAAAGCCGTTGCCGACAACTCAAGTATTGGCAGGTAGACTACTGGTGGGGGCTGCCCGTATGGGACGCAAGCGATATGCGCAATATGCAGATGACGGCAGGTTACCTGCAACATTGGCGCGACTGCTCGGTAGAGATTCTACGCAACCACTAAAACAATGTGTAATGCGTAATGCATAATGCGTAATGAAAAGTCAGGTGGATGTCCTGTGGATGACGGGTGGATAGCATTTCTATCCTATAACTATCCTATAACCATCCTATAACAAATTGAGCAAAAAAATTAATGGTTAATTCGTGGTTAATTATATGTTCAATCAAAAATAATTAACGATTAATTACACGATAATTAACGTTCTTGATTTCAATGAAACTACCGAACTTACAAAATACGGACAAGACGCTTTGGGCGATTTATATATCGATGATCGTGGTGGCGGTTATCGCGCTGTTCTCGGCATCGAGTATGCTGGTCTATCACGACCATTCCGTTCTCGGTCCCGTCGGGCAGCAGATTCTCTTTATCGTTGCGGGTGTGGCGATTGCTTTCTTTGTGCAATTTCTGCCGTCCTATATCATTCGTATAGGCGGCTATGCACTGCTTGCCCTTTCGGTAGTGTTGCTCTACTCGCTGCTTGTGCCCGGCAATCCGTTTGCCGTTACGCTCAATGGTGCCACACGCTGGGTGCGTATCCTCGGTTTTACCTTCCAACCGTCCGAATTAGCCAAACTGTCGCTCATCATCGTGGTGGCAGACCTGCTCGCACGTATCAAAACCGAGACGGACAAGCGCAAGTATTTCTTTTGGACGCTCGGCATCACTGCCGCCGTGGCGCTGCCCGTGATGACCGGCAATCTATCCACCGCCATTCTTATTTGCGGCATCGTCTTTCTGCTCTGGATTCTGGCGCGTATCCCGTTCAGGTTCTGGGGATCAACGGCAGGTATCGCCATTGTGCTTTTGCTGCTCGGCTATTGCGTGGTCGAGTTCGGTTTTGTCCGCAAGGACAAGGAGATGACAGGGCTGTTCGGGCGTGCCGAGACATGGGTGAAACGTATTGACCGCAAGTTGTTTGCCGACGCGACGGATGCGGATGCCGCCGCTTTTGTCATTACCGACGAGAACCGACAGGAAGCGTATGCCAACGTAGCCATTGCCCGCGGCGGCAAATCGCCTGTCGGAGTGCTGCCCGGTAACAGCAAAGAGCGTGATTATCTGCCGCTTGCGTATGCCGATTATATCTATGCCATCATTGTGGAAGAATCGGGAATAGTGGGGGCTTTGGTGGTGATTGCGCTCTACTTGTGGCTGCTTTTCCGCGCCTGCTTTATCTCTACGCGCTATGGCGACTATGCCTCTATGCTGATGGTGATGGGGCTGGCGCTGATGCTCACCTGCCAGGCACTCATCTCCATGCTTGTGGCGGTCGGTCTGGGTCCGGTAACGGGTCAGCCTCTGCCGCTTATCAGCCGCGGCGGCACGAGTGTATTGATCACCAGTCTCTATTTCGGAATCATGATGTGCGTCAGCCGCGAGCAGGTCTCGCTGCGCAACCGCCAGAACGAGACTATCGCCGCCAGTCAGGACGAAGTGCCCGATATAGAAGTAGAGTAAAAAGGGTATCTTATTTTCTACCGAAGTCGGCGGGAATCTCGCCCCAATGTTCGGTATCCCATTTATATATATGTGTGGTGTAGGTATTGCCTGCAAGCCATTGTTCGGCTTTTTGCAGCATATCAAACAGTTCCCCATTCTGTGCCGTCCGCTCCAGTTTGGTCTGTGCTTTCCCCTTGCGCAACCATGCCAAAGCGGTGCGGCTGTCGGAGTATAGCACCCACGGCAGGTTGTGCTGCTTGAGGTATGCCAGCCCCAGCACAATCGCCAGGAACTCGCCGATATTGTTGGTACCCCCTTTGTAGGGACCGCGGCGGAAGACCTCCGTACCCGTATCGGCTATCACTCCGCGGAACTCCAGCAGTCCGGGGTTGCCAGAGCAGGCGGCATCCACCGCCAAAGCAGGATAGACGGGTTTGTATTGAGCCGTATCAATAGTGGGCGTTTCTTTTTTTATACCCGGCAAAAGATAGGTTTCGAAACCATCCGAAAGGGCTTTTTCGGCTTCTGCACGTGTGGCAAAACCTTTGTATTTGGCTGCTACGCCTTTCACTTGCGCTTCACATTCCGCCCACGAGGTGTAAATCCCCGGGGTGCGACCTTGCCATACCACGTAAAAATGTGCTTTCTGTTTTGCCATATGCTTAAAAATGAGTACCTTTGCAACCGATATTTCCTGCAAAGGTACAAAAAATAATTGATCCGCAAAAACACATACTCTATGAAACACACCCTTCTGACACTTGCCACCGTGCTCCTTTCCTTAACCTGCCCGGCACAGATGTACCTCTGGAAAGACGGCAAATACACCGTTTCCGATTTGGATAGCATCACTTTTTCCGCCCCCGAAATACCCGACGGCACACGTCGTGTGGCGGTAAACAGCCGCGTAGATGCTGTCCAACCGATGACCGGACTGGTGATGTGGCCGTCGCACAGCCGTATCAACGAATACCAATCATCGATCAGCCTGGAGTTTCACTATTGTCTGCCGTGCAAGGTAGTTACAGGAAAGAAAGAGGGCAAAATTCAATACGACTGGTCATACCTCGAGAAAATCCTCAATGACATCGCCTCGCGCGGACACCAGGCGATTATCCGTTTCCGCTACGAATATCCCAACAGCACCGATGTGGACGGCAACAAGGGCACAACCGCCGTACCGCAATATATCAAAGATTTGTCGGACTACAAAGAGACCTATAGCAAAAACCCAGGCGGGGACGGACCGACCTACTACGCCGACTGGAGCAACAGCGAGTTGCAATGGTTCACAAAACAATTCTACACCGATCTGGCAGCCCGCTATAACGACGACCCGCGTATCGCCTTTCTGGAAGTCGGCTTCGGGCACTGGTCGGAATATCATATTTATGGCACCAACCTGAAACTCGGTACCAACTTCCCCTCGAAAGCCTATCAGAAAGAGTTTTTCCAACATATGGCATCCGTGATGCGTATTC
>CAKUYO010000098.1 GCA_934716995.1 uncultured Bacteroidales bacterium
TGAGAGTAAGCCTACTCAGGAAAACGGAATGGAACGACGGGAGACATATCGAGCTCAGATCATGACCAATGTGGACTACGGCTATCTTGTGAGCTACACCGAGGTAGACCGTGGGCGGCTGGATGAGTTGGTGGGGCTGATGCTGGATACCGTATGTCCCACAAAGCCCACCATCCGTGTGGCGGGAGAGAAACTGCCAGCGGAGGTAGTGCGTTCAAGACTGCTGAAACTGACCGGCGCGCACTTGCTGTATGTGCTGGGTCGGATCAACGAGAATACAACGACAGGTTCATCAATATCAACAGGGCGTACATGGAACATAGAATCTTCACACGATGCTGAAAAACCTTGCAATGCTGCCCCCTGCCCCCTCCTGCTTCCTTGCGTTTTTCGCCCCGCCATGCTATAATAAAGCACAACGCTGTCCAGTGTTGTACATCTTGGCAGCGGCCTTGCAAGGATCAGTGCCCCGCCTCTCGGCGGGGCATTTTGCCATCCAGTGACTACGATGCTGGAAATATCCTTGGTACATTTCCAACACGTAAATAGGAGGAGGTTCAATGAACAGAACCCATTTCGATCAGATCATTGACAACTATGCCGCTCGGTTTGTCGAGCTGAACACCGGCGACAACAACGAGGTATACAAGTGGGAGATTGCGGCAGAATTCCGCCCGATGATGGACGCCGCACTCGCGGCGGACGATAGGGACTTTCCTGCGAAGCTGGCCGCCGTCGTATTGCTGACGAAGCAGACTATCGACAACGGAGCGGAGCTCGCTTTTTATGCGTTGGCTGATTATGCACGGAGGGAGCTTCAGGCAGCACGCGAAGTACGCGACGCCCTTCACCAACTGCTTACCCCCGACGGCGGAGACCTGGAGGTCAGAACGCAGCGCTTTACAGAGTTTCTTAATTTCTGCGAGTCCATGCGGGCCAGATACTGCCCGGACAGCTGGCGGTATCGAGCGAGTATACGCCTACCCATGATGATCACAGGCTTTTACGATTCCGACCACTACTACATGTACAAAGCCTCTCAGGCGCAGGCCTATGCCGACTGCGTCGAATTCTACGACGACTGGGGCTCCGGCGCAAAGATGGATCTGCGGATTTATCATCGGATGTGCGACGAACTGATTGAGGCAATCAAATCACACCCCCAGTTTTCAAACATAAGAGACGACAGAGTAAAATTCGCAAAGAAGCCCTTGCACCCCGACATAGAACTGCACATTCTGGCGTTTGACGTGATCTTCTGCTGCACGGTGTATAACCTCTTTGAAGGTATTCATTACAGTGTGAGGAACGCGGAAGAGAAAAGGATCCATTTGGAAAAAATGAATGAGGCAATAAACGCGAGAGCAAATCACGCGGAGGCATTGGATCGTATGGCGAGATTGGACTATGCGGAGGCCTTTTTTGCGGAAAAGCTCTCCGTCGGCAGCGCGGTCACCCACAAGCGGTTCGGCGTTGGTACGATCACCGGCCTGTCTGGCAAAGTCATCGAAGCACGATTCTCCGGACTTGATCACCCCTCAACGCTCGTATGGCACGACTGCGTCAAGACAGGATTGCTTTCCTTCAAAACGGAAGAGAATGCCGCCGAATATGACGAGCTGGTCACGCTGCTCCGTCAGGCGGAGGTGATCCGGAAGAACGCGGCAATCGCGGAGAAGAAGCTTGAACAGTATGCGGAGTATCTGCAATTTGACGAATAACAACTCCACAGCAGAATCTTTACCACAAGGAGAAACCCTTTATGAAACTCGTTACCTTCTTGCACGACAACAAAGAAACCGTAGGCATTCTGACCGAAGACGGCGCCGCCGTTCGCCCGCTGCCCTTTGCCGATATGAATGCGCTGATCCAAGCGTCCAGGGAAACACTGCTGGCCGCTGTCAAAGACGCCGCGGTCGCTTTGCCGCTGTCTGCCGTCACACTGCTGGCGCCCATTCCTCGGCCACGACAGGACGTGATCTGCCTGGGCATCAACTACAAGGCCCACGCGGAGGAGGCGGCACGGTACAGCTCCGAGGCCTTCACCAAGGAGCGCCCCATCCCCATCTATTTCTCCAAGCGCGTGACCGAGGCCGTGGCGCCTGAGGGCAATATCGAGAACCACCCCGGCCTTGTGGAGCGGCTGGACTACGAGGCTGAGCTGGCGGTCATCATCGGTAAGACGGCGAAAAACGTGAAAGCAAAAGACGCGGCGGACTACATCTTCGGCTATACCGTCCTCAACGACGTGTCGGCCCGTGTCTTGCAGACCGCCCACAAGCAGTGGTACTTTGGCAAAAGTCTGGACGGCTTTACCCCCATAGGCCCTTGCATCGTCACCGCTGATGAGATCGCCTTTCCGCCTGCCCTGCATATCACCGCCCGCGTCAATGGCGAGCTGCGGCAGGACTCCACCACAGACCTGCTGATTACCTCCATCGCGGACATCATTGAGGAGCTGTCCTCCGGCATGACGCTGCTGCCCGGCACCATCATCTCCACCGGCACTCCCTCCGGCGTCGGCATGGGCTTCGACCCACCGAAATTCCTGAAGCCCGGCGATGTGGTAGAGTGCGCCATCGAAGGCATCGGCACCCTGCGAAACACAGTGCGATAATCATATCAGGCAAACAGGTTTTACGTTTGGTGTTCAATGTGGTATAATACGATCATTCTTGAAGCAGGAGGACAGAACTATGCGTAAGAATTTTGGAGCAAAGCCCTGGCTGTACCCCCAGCCTGTTTTGATCATCGCGACCTATGGCGAGGAGGGTACTCCGGACGCCATGAACGCCGCGTGGGGCGGTATTGCTGACATGAACCGCATCGCCATGTACCTCAGCGGCAGTCACAAAACGGTGAAGAACATCCTGAGCCGCAAGGCATTTACCGTCAGCATGGCGGATGCGGCCCACGTGGACGCCTGCGATTATGTTGGCATCGTCTCCGGCAATACAACGCCGGATAAGATGGCGCGCGCCGGATTCCATGTGACCAAGAGCGAGGTCGTGGACGCACCAGTCATCGACGAACTGCCTATGACGCTGGAGTGCAAGCTGATCAGCTTTGACGAGGAGTCTGAGCTTCTGCTGGGTGAGATCGTGAATGTCTCCGCCGACGAACGCATTCTGGACAGCGAGGGAAAGATCGACCCGCAGAAACTGCGCCCGATCACCTTCGACCCTGTGCACAACGACTACCTCGTCCTTGGCGAGAAAGTTGGCAACGCCTTCGAGGACGGCAAAAAACTGAAATAAGCGTAAAGCACGGAGCCGAAAGGCTCCGTGCTTTGCTTCATCATAAAAGCTGTCTGCGGGGAAAAGTGTGCAATGATTGCACACTTTTCTGCCTTTATGGCATGCAGTCTGCCCTACATGTTTTAACTGATAGCCATTGCCGCCAATACAACCGCAAGAAAGTCTTGAAAGCTTTTTGCGTCATCATTTCCGTTCTTCAGTAGCTCCTTTTCCACTGGTGTTAACTGGCGCTGTCCGTTTTCGATTGCCCACTTGCATAAAAACTTGACATCTTGTTCGGTCATATTCCTCTCCTTATCGTCCATTTGCTTTCCAGCCGTTTCGCATCTATTAACAGGTCGTCTATTCTATTTTTAGTATACCGCATCCACCCCCGTATTTCAAACTTCTCTCACTTTTGACATGAGTATATGACAGAGGTGAAATTTGGCTGTTTTAAAGTTTAGCAGTTTGATTTATAGCCTGACTGAACCGTTGAAAGAGAATGGCCCTAATCGAACCTCATCGCTGCACTGTTCGAGCCGGGTGAAAATAGCTGATCCGCGCAGGAAAAATAAGCCAATCGCGGCCAAAGATAAGTCCCAGTTCAACTTTATGTTCTTGAAGGCTATAAAGCTTTGTATCTTCAAGGGTCTGATCGGGCATAGGAAAACAAAAGGGAATTGGGAAAAAGAGCCACTACATAAACCTGTACAGTGAGAAGCTTCAGCCGCCTTGATGGTAGCGGCGGAAAGCACCATCCTATAGCGGGATATATGGCATAGGTTTTACTTCTGTTCTGACATTACATAGCCGAGGGGCTTTCATAGTGAAAATTTCTGGGCTATGTAATGAGTTTTAGTCAAATATACCTTTTCCTCGACAACATTTTTTGAATTTCTTTCCACTGCCACAAGGACAAGGAGCGTTTGCTCCCACTTTTCGAGAATGTCGTGTCATATACTTTCCCTCTCTCCATGCAATGGCTATTTTACCGATTTTTTCGTGGTGAAACTGAGTCCATATTTTAGCTGGCAAACCACCGTTCAGTAATGTTGTTTCTCCACTTAAATTGTAATCGACAAAACCAATAAAATTTTCGTTGCCTGGCAACAATCCTTTATTTCGCCGAGCATCTCTGCGATATATCGTTATATATAATGC
>CAKUYO010000099.1 GCA_934716995.1 uncultured Bacteroidales bacterium
ACGTTCAGGACGTTGCCATCCTTATCGGTGATCTCAGTGATGGTGCCCTCAAGGAGCTTCCAGCCCTCGAAGGTCTCCATGGTCGGCTCGTCTGCGGTAACGGTGATGCGGTCACCCGCTGCGGCAGATGTTGCCGGCTTGCCGTTCGCGTCGGCAGCGGTGCCGTAGGTCACGGTCAGGCCGTACAGCTTGACGTACTCTGCCGTCAGGTCAACGTTGCCGTCCGGCATGGTAAAGGTGCCGGTCCTTTCAGCAAGATCCGTAACAAGATCCGTCACGTCGCCAAGGTTAACGAACCAGTGAGAGAACCGCTTGCCGGGGATCTCAGGTGCGGTCACTTTATACGGAGTGTCCTCCTTGATGTCCTTGAAGGTCTCGGTGTACGACAGGTCATCGCTGTGCACGGTGACGGTGTGGACGTTCTTGTACGCTGCGGTGATCTTCACAGCTTCATTGGGCATCTCGAAGGTGGCAACAGAGCCATCGTCATTGACCCGGTTCAGGTGCACATTGTCACCCGTGACTTCCCATTGGTCAAAGACCTTGCCTTCATCGGACTTATCTTTTGCCTTGATGGTGATGTTGGTTCCAGCGATCGCGCCGGGCTGGCCATCGTTCATGTCGTTGATGCCATGGCCGTCTGCATCGATCACGTCACCATCGATGATTTTAACTGCGTTCAGCTTTGCATACTGCGCGGTGATCTCTACAGGCACATCGCTCTGCGGCATGACGAAGTGGGTTCCGTTCTCATCATATTCGAGACTTACGCCCTTGCCGCCGGTGACCTTCCACTCGGTGAAGATCAGGTTGTCCTCCCAGCGGTCAGCCGGTTCAATGTACACGGTCTCGCCGGGGGTAGCGATGATCGCTGCGGCTGGCGTGGTGTTGTCGTCGGTGTACGCAGTGCCATTGACCACCGTGACGGTCTGGTCGTGCACGTAGCTGTAGGTCGCCGTCAGCGTCACAGCGCTGTCCGGCATATCGAAGGTGATCGACGGATCCTTCAGCTGTTCCTCGGTCAGGTCAATGCCGTCCTTGGTCAGGGTTACGTTGCTTGTCCAGCCGGTGAAGATCTGATCCGGTGTTGTACCGTTAGCGGTAGCGGTGATGCTGTCGCCATCTGCGGCAGGAAGCACGATTCTGCCATCGCCATCGGTCGTGGTTTCTGTTTCAACCGTTTTGTTGACAGCGGTGCCGTAGTTCACGGTCAGGTCGTACAGCTTGACGTACTCTGCCTGCACCAGCACGTCACCGTCGCCCTTCAGCGTAAGGATGCCAGCGTCACTCACGTCTGCATTGCCGTCGAGAACCTTCCAGTTCTTGAAGCGGTAACCGGAGATTAGTGCAGCTTCAAGGGGAACGGTGCCGTCCTTCTTGGTCTTTCCGGCTTCGTACACATCATTGTTTACGCTGTTGGTGACCTTGATGGTGTAGAGCTTCTTGTAAACAGCGGTCAGCGTCACGTTATCGCGCCGCATCGTAAAGTTTGCATCATCGCTCTTGTAATCTTTAAGGAGGTCTGTAACGGTATCGCCGCCAACAGTCACTTCCCAGTGGTCGAAAATCAGACCATCGGCGGTCTTGTCCTCTGCTTTGACCTTGATGTCCTCTCCAAAGATCGCAGTCTTTTTCTGGCTGGTATCCTCTGTCGTGCCCGCCTCCGTCTGATACTTCACGGTAACGGTATGCTGCTTCTCGTATTTCGCCTCTACTTCAACGTTTGCACCGACCATGGTAAAGGTCGTGATTGCAGCGGTGGGGTCGTCCAGCTTCACATTGGGTTGGCCGTGCACGTCCGTAGTATTCACAGTCCAGCCCACAAAGACCTCGCCCAGTGCCGTTCTGTCAGCGGCCTTGATGGTCACGGTGTCGCCGGGGTTCGCGGTATCCGCGCTCTTATCGTGCACTTTGCCGTTGACCACGGTAACGGTGTACAGCTGCTTCGGCACAGCGGTGATGGTGACATCGCTGTCCGGCATCTTGATGGTGAGCGGGTCATTCTTGGACTGCGAGTCGCTCAGCCCCATGCCCTCGCTCTTCCAGTGCAGGAACTGCTGATTCGGAGCAAGTGCGGAATGCACGGTGATGGTGTCGCCCTCGATTGCTTGGATGGATTTGCCGCTTCCGTCGATGTAGCCGCCCACCACATACAGGGTGTGGATGGTCTTGTGCTCAGCGGTCAGGGTGATATTTGTGCCGGGCATATTGAAGGTGATCTTCGGCTGCGTCAGGTCGATGGACTGGTTGTTAAGGGACAGCGCGGTGTTGTTTTCCACCTTCCAGCCGGTGAACTTTTTGCCAGCCGGGACATTGGCCTGCACGGTGACGATGTCGCCCGCGATGTGGTTATTCGTTCTCGTAGTGGTGCCATCGTTCACTGTAGCGGTGTACAGGTTGTTATACACAGCCTCCAGCTCCACCGGCGCATCCGGCATGGTGAAGGTAGCGGTCTTGGTGCCGTTCAGCTTCACACTGCCCGACTTGACCTCCCAGTGATTGAACTTCATCTTCTCAGAGAGGCGGCTGTTCGGGGTGATCGTGACGGTCTCGCCCTCAATTGCTTCGGCCTTATCCGCCTTGCCGTTGGTCACGGTAATGGTATGCAGGGTCTTGTACTGTGCGGTAAGCTCTACGCTGTTCTTCGGCATATCGAACTCGACGACCAGAGACTCCTGCTGCTGCTTCGTCAGAGTGATGCCCTTTGCCGTCCAGCCTGCAAACTTCATGCCCGCAGGTGCACCCTGTGCTGTTGCGACGATCTTATCGCCCTTGACAGCCTCAGCTGCGGCAGTGCCATTGACGGTATAGGTGCCCTGATTCACCTTGATGGACTGGATCGCCTTGTACTTCGCTTCCACGGTCACATTGCCCTCGTCGAGCATCTTGAAGGTGGTCACATCGTTCTTGGGGTCTGTGAGGGTCACGCCGCCGCTCTTCACTACCCAGTGGTCGAACTTGCGACCCGGGATGGTGTCGGCCGTAATGATGACCTCAGTGCCCTGTATTGCCTGCGGCAGCGATGCCGTGCCCTTTTCTACCGTGATGGTGTGCAGCTTATTGTAGCGTGCCTTCAGCACCACATCCTCGTCCGGCATGGTGAAGGTTGCGGTGTTATCTGTCGTGCTGCGGATCAGCTCTTCATCCGTGATGCCGCTGACAACCTGCCACCGCACGAACTGGTAGCCCTCAGCGGTACGGTCATCGGGGGTCACAGTGACGGTCTCGCCCTTCATGGCTTCCGGCTTATCTGCCGTGCCGTTGGTCACGGTAATAGTCCTCGCCGCAACGGGCGTAATGTACACAGCATTTTTGTTTACGTCGATGGGCTTACTACTCGGGTCGACACGCGTGCCGTTCTCAGTAGTAGAGTAGACGTACTTGCCGCCGGAATAGTCGATGCTTCTTGCCATGCCGCCCGTGCCATTGTTCCGGATGGTGACAGGGGCATGGCACTCGATCTTAACATCGTACGTTACGATGTTGCCATTACTCTTACCCGAGATCGCCACCTTGGAGGCCTGTTTCACCGTCACATTGTCGGTCACGGCGTAGCTTTCTCCAGAAGTAATTTCCACCTCGCCGTCACAGCTGATCTCAACAGCGCCAACGACGGCCAGATTGTATTTGCTCGTGGCCTTGACGCTCGCTGCATTCGTGACCGTCAGTTTGCCATATATAACTGGATTATCTGGATTATCCAGTACAATGTTCACACCCGGGGCATCAATGGTCAGATTACCCATGATACTTCCATTGGACTTCAGGGTCTTAGTGCCCGCGTCGTAGCTCAGCTTACCTGCGCCCAGGATGCTGCCTATGTTCTCTTCAGTGACCGTCTTTCCATTGACTGTGATGGTCGGCAAACTGTTCTCCTCGCTGAGCAGACTGGAGCTGCGGTAGGAGCCGATGCTCAGCTGCATCAGCGCATCCGTGCTCTCGGCCAGAGCGGGTGCCGACAGGGTGAACATCATGCAGGCCGCCATAGCCGCCGAGGCAGCCCGCCGGGCAAGATCTTTTCGTTTCATGTACCAATTCCTCCTTCAGGAGATTTTTACGGGGGGTATGCTTCTTGACTGAGCATAGCACATTTTGCCCGATTTTGGAAGCAAAACTGCGTGAATCGCGATTTAAATGCGTGAATCGCAAAGTCGTGTCAAATCCAGCATCATTTCTTTGTGCAAAACAGCAAAACCCCCGGCAGGGCGTCGGCTCTGCCGGGGGTTTGCAAGTATGAAAGATCAGTCCTTCTTCTCTGCGGTGCGGGCAAAGAAGTTGGCGAGGATGGCACCGGAAATGTTATGCCACA
>CAKUYO010000100.1 GCA_934716995.1 uncultured Bacteroidales bacterium
GACGCAATACGCTCGCAATCCGGGTGTTCACCGATCAGGGGCACGCCGCGAATCCGGAAAAGATTCACCACGCCTACGGGGCCCAGTGGTCTGTAAAGGATATCAAGGGCGGCATCTGGCAGAACGTCACGCTGTCGCTGGAACCGGAAATCCGAATCGCCGGACTGTTCGTTACGCCACGGTTGGCGAAAAGTGCCGTCGAGGTCGATTACAAGATCCTCAACCACACCGGAAAAACCGTGAAAACCGCACTGGACTTTTCCGCTACGCCCGCAATCCGGCAGGATGCCGGCAAACTCGCCGGAACACGGCGGCATGCCGTCGCGCTGCAACCGGGCGTCAACACCGGCACGGTCGAACTTCCGCTCACCGATCCGGTCAGGTGGTCGACGACGAATCCCTATTTGTACTTTCTGGTCTGTGAGGTGAAGGACGCCGAAGGGGGCTTCTCCCGCGATGCGGTCCGGTTCGGCTACCGGGAATTCGCCGCCAGGGACGGAAAATTCTTTCTGAACGGCGAAGAAATCTACCTGTTCGGCCAGAATATCGGTTCCAAGTTCGGCGGCAACGGCCTGGACGAAGCACAAGAAGAGCGGAATATTCTCGGAATCCTGCTGGATTACCGCAATCTGGGCTATGTGATGACCCGCACCTCCCATATGCCGATCCTGCCCCTTGCATTGGAAATCGCGGACGAAATCGGCATGATGATCTACCACGAATGGGCATGGAGCTTCACCACGAATCTCGACTTCGAGGCGTTCGAGCGGAACAACCTGCGCGAAATCGCCGAGTTCGTCAAGGCGAGTTACAACCATCCCTCCGTCTGCATGTGGTCGCTGGGCAACGAGATCAAGCACCAGGAACCGGGAATCGCCCGGCAGCTGGATCTCCAGTACGACACGGTACGCGCGCTGGATAAATCGGGACGCCCGGCCTGTTCCTTTTCCGCCATGGGCAGTTGGCACGCCTACGGTACGAACCGCCTGAAAACCGATGTGATCGACATCCACGAGTATGCCGGGCTGGCTTCGCCGTGGAGCCGGCTGCCGGAACTGCTGGCCCGCCAGTATGAGGGCGAACTGCGGATCTACGGAGAAACCGGGCGGCTGTCGCGGCCGCTGGTTGCGTGGGACACGGTCGGCTTCTCATGGGGAACGCATGTGACGGACCGCAACTTCCGGCGCGGCGATATCGGGCAATACGCCGACTATGTAAACAAGCCCAGTTCGTGGGGCAGCCCGAACGGGATCGGTTTCATCGGTTGCGCGCCGCTTTTCGAGACGCTGACGCCCGGCTTCGCGGAGTGGGCGCAGGCGCTCTACGGAAGGCGCATCTATGAGATATTCCGGCTCGACCCGAATTTCAGCGGTTTCGCGCCGTGGTTCGGCGGCAATCCGGCGGCGACGCTATGGACGCAACCGCTTTTCCCGGCTTTGCGGAATGAAAACTCGCTTTTTCCCCGCAACCTGTTCACCGGGGGGAACTACCGCTGGCGTCTGGAACTTGTGAACAGCAATTCCCGGAGATACCGGGCGCCGCAACTCGAACTCGCCCTCCACCGCACCACGCGCGAAGCGGTCATCCTGCATACGCAAAAGCTGCCGGAGATAGCGCCGTACAGCCGCAGTTCCGTGCCGGTCGCCCTGACGGTTCCCGCCGGACTCCGCTCCGGCGACTGGCAACTCCGGGTGACATTGCGCGAGGCGGATGAAATCGTCGCGCGAAATTACTACGATCTTTTCCTCTCGCCCCGGCCGGAAAAGATTACCGGGCGGCGCCCTCTTTTCGTGCTGGATACCGGCGCCGGGAAAAATGTGGCCGCACTTGAAACCCTCCTCGATGAGTTCGGCCTTGCCTGCCGGCGGATCGATTCCGCGGCGGAGGCCGCGGCGGACTCCGTGCTGGCCGTACCTCCCGAAACCGCGGAACCGCAGACCCTCCGGCTGCAGGACGATCCCGCAGTCGCCGCTTTCCTGAACCGCGGCGGTACATTGCTGGTGCTGGAACAGAAGAACATCAAAAGCATCCTGCCCGGCAACCGGAGCCCGGCGCCGGGAGGCAACACCTTCGTCGATGTCGTCACGCCGGACCATCCGCTTTTCGCCGGCCTCAATCCGGCCCGGTTCGATACCTGGAACAACCCGGACCACGGTTACGTGGCGGCAGCGGCTTTCCTCCCCTACTCTCCGGATGCGCTGGCAGTCAGGGGAACCGGCCTCGGGCAGAACGGCATCGGCGGAGCCGTTATAGAAGGAACTGTCGGCAGCGGGCGGGTCCTGCTGTCGCAGCTGGAAGCAACGGCGTGTTACCGGAATGACAGCGCAGCGGCCGCCTATCTGCGCAATTTGCTGGCCTATGCGGTCGGCGAAGAACGTTGGGAACAGGCACAGCCGCTCAGCGTCGGCCAGAGCCGGACCTTTGAAGTCCGGCCGGAGACGCAAAAGCCAATCGACCTTGCACCATATGCAAACGCCCCGTTCCGCGACGAATATGAAAACGACGGCAAGGGCGGCTGGACCGATCAGGGCAGCAACGACTTCCGCATGATGCCGATCGGGGAGCTGACCGCCGCCGGAGTGCAGTTCCGCATCGTCGATCCCGCCCGGAACGGCGGCCGGGGATGCCTGGTGCTCCGCGGCTCCGAACGCCCCGGACTTCCGGCGGCAGTACGCGGCATCCGGGTATATGAAAAGGTGTCCCGGCTCTTTTTCATGCACACCGCCGCGTGGGGGAACCGGGGATTCGCCGGAGCCTACCGGATCCGCTATGCCGACGGCAAAACCGTCGATTACAAACTTCAGGGCGGCAAGAACATCGGCGACTGGTGGCGGGTCGCCATGCTGCCGGAAGCCAAAGTCGGAATCATCTGCCGGAACGCATTCGGCAGTGAAGTGGGCACTTTCGTCGCGGCGTGGCGGAATCCGCGCCCGGAGGTAAGGGTGGACTCCTTCGACTTCCTCTCCGCCGGAGAGGCGCAGGACGGGGGAATCGACTGGCTTCCGTCGAACTCCCCCGTCCCGGTACTGGTCGCCGTGACCGCGGAAAAGGCAGAGGAGAAAGATCATGGCCAATTGCGATAAAGAACTGCTCCGGCAGGTCAGGGTGTTGAAACCGAAGCTGGAACATTGGGAAGTCGCTCCGGAACAACAGGTGGCCTTCGCCGCGGACTCCACCGCCTGGCAGGGGTATGCGGCGATCGGCGTCGGGCCGGCCGCAGGAGTATTGAACCGGCCGTTCGCCGCGGGAGAGCGTTTCCTCCTTGACTTCGGAGAGCATTCGGTCGGCCGCCTGAAACTGGCGATGCGCACCACAGGCAAGCCGGCCGACGCCCCGGTACGATTGAAACTGCTCTTCGCGGAACTGCCGCAGGAGATCGCCGAAGCGGACCGGCCGTTCACCGGGTATTTGTGCCGCTCATGGATTCAGGAGGAGACCGTAACGATCGACGAGATTCCGGCAACCGTGGTGCTGCCGCGCCGCTATGCGATGCGCTATCTGCTTTTGGAAGTGGTCGGCACGCCGGACCGGCTGGTATTTGACGATATCCGGTTCATCGCCCAAAGCGCCGTGGGACGGAGGTTGCCGCCGCCCCCGCCGGGCGTTCCCGAACGGCTGGCGCGGCTCGACGCAATCGCGCTGCGCACACTCCGGGACTGTATGCAGGAACTGTTTGAGGACGGCCCCAAACGCGATCGGAGGCTCTGGCTCGGAGACCTCTATTTGCAGGCTAAAGTGGACCGGGTGAGTTTCCGTCGCTTTGACCTGGTGGAACGCTCGATCGCACTTCTGGCCGCCTTTACTTCGGAGCAGGGGCAGGTGGTTTCCAGCGTCTATGAAAAGCCGGTACCCGCCCCCGGCAACTGGCTGGCGGATTATCCGCTGCTTTTCCCGGCGCTGATCCGCGAGCACACACAAGCCGCCGGCGGAGCGGAATTCGCCGCCCGGTATTACGATACGGCCCTGCGCCAACTTGAACCGATGCGTCAAAGCTGGGGAGATACCCCTTGCCCCCATTCCGAACATTGGGCGTTCATCGACTGGTCGGAAAAGCTCGATAAGACGACCGCGCTGGCGGGAGTCTACCTCTTCGGCCTGCGGAACGCCGCCGCTCTGGCGGAACTGCTCGGACGCGAAAGCGACCGGGCGGCGCTGCTGGCCGAAGCCGAAAAACGAAGCCTCCGGCTGCGCCGCGAACTGCGCGATCCCCGGACGGGACTTTTCGTCAGCGGCCCGGACCGGCAGCTCTCGTATGCCTCGCAGA
>CAKUYO010000101.1 GCA_934716995.1 uncultured Bacteroidales bacterium
ATAATTCCTGAATTCCGGGATTTCTATCATAAAAATCCATAAGCTGGAGTTGCAGGCTCTTTTCACTCTCCGTTACAGTCATGACTTTCTGCGGCATAAAATCCGGCAGCGAGCTCAATTCCTCATTCAGATCATCTTCATCCTGCATCTCTTTGGTATAGGACGGATACAAATCCGACTTGAAACGATTGTTTCGGGGATCATCCTCCTCACGGTTTTGGTTCGGATCATTTTCCCTGTCGATTTCAACAAGCGTTTTGGAACGGAAATTAAATTCCGCCAAATTGATGAAATGAAGACGTTCCATCGGTTGCCCCGGCTGCTCCAAAATCACTTCCAGATCGACCAACGGCGGCAAGCCGTTGATAATTTCTTCCGCGCGCTGCGGAGTGCACTCATAGTAATCCAGAGGTGAAATGATTCCCATGCAAGCCAGCCGGGCAAGCAGATCCTGCCTGCGCTGCTCCAATAACCGTTCCGCATGACTGATGATGGAACTCACGTCGGCAGAAAAACCTTCCGCTGCTCTCTCCGGTTCATAGTCAATATCCCAACAGTAAAAACTGTCTCTCAGAATTTCCTGATTTACGGTTTGAAAGTCCTGATGAAAAAATTGAAACCATGCGCCGGGCGAATACTCTTTGGTAAAAGAATGTTCCTCCGGAAGCCCGGCAAGAGAAAAGTCATTCAATGTTTCAACCAGCCTGCTTTCGGCTCCGGCCCGGGTGATATCGAATTGCCAGACAAGAACTTCTCCCTGAAAACGATCCTGAATCCGCGTATGAGCGCCATAAAGACTCGGCAGACCTGCAACAATTTCTTCCGCCTTCTCGATCGTCATATGGTCCAGC
This sequence comes from uncultured Bacteroidales bacterium, assembly GCA_934716995.1. GTDB lineage: Bacteria > Bacteroidota > Bacteroidia > Bacteroidales > Paludibacteraceae > Colicola. Next base: position 852 of record CAKUYO010000101.1, read on the forward strand.
GCCACCGGCGGCGTAGCTCCCATGCAGACAAGGCGGGCGACCAATTCCCTTAAATCATTCGGGTCGTGCAAAATCGGATAAAGGTCAATCACTCTGTTTTCCGCCATTTTCCACCACCTTTCCGGAAGCGGCATTCCTGAAGAACCCGTCGAACTCATCTTTTATTTTTGCATACATCAGCCGTATTCTGTGCATGTCCATGAAACCAAACGATTTGATTTGAACAAGCGATTTGGCGACCTGGCCGTAACTGGCCCCATTCTCGCGGATACGCCGCAGGTGCCGGCTGCTTATTTCCGGAAAGTCAATCACGATTGTCGACGAGAGATATTCTTCCTGAACTTGCTTCATTTTATCATCATAAAAATCAAAATTTTCTCCGGCAATCTTGTTCTTCACAATAATGAAGCGCAATTCACCGGCCAACGCCGCCTCCCGGTATTTCAACAGCCACCGTCCCCAGGTCAAGCTGCTGTCCACTTCCGCAGTCAGGCAACCGACCAGAAATATTTCCACTCCCACTTCGCTCAGGTGGGCAAAAGGAAACGCTTCAAGCCATTCAAGCGTGGAAACGCTCGTTCCGGCCTTCATATCCAAAATATAGAGCCGTTCGTTCGCGTCCTGTGAAGAGCTGCTTTCCAACTGCTCAATTCGATTGATTACCGCATCCAGGGGATAATCCATATCCTGAATGGAATCAGGAGTGACAGAACTGACTTCGATGCCCGGCACGTTCTTATAGACATTGCTCAGAGACTGGTTTTCATCATCACAGTCAAAAAGGACCGGATGAAGGCCGTAATCTCCGGCAATGTCTGCAAAGAACGTTGAAATCAGAGTTTTACCGATCCCTCCTTTGGTTCCTGCTACAATTAAGAGTTTCGACATGCCAGCAATCCTTTGTTATTTTTTCAGCATGAGGGTGATTTTCAGTTCCCCCTCCCTGATCAACTCATCGGCCTCATCTTTGTCCAAAAAACAGATTTCCCAGTTCGGCCTGTAAGCCAGAAAACCTTTTATGATCATGTGCCTGATCCGTTGACACTGCATCCTCGTTGCAGGGGTCCGGTGGCGGAGTTCATGCCTTCCGGCACACCACAAATACCCGAACGCAATTTCCATCGTCATGAACTTCAGTTCCTCCCGATGGAAATTGATGATTCCCATCTCCCGCAACGACAGCAACTGGCTCCGAACTTCATCCGTAATCGGCACAAAAGTGAAGGGAGCCACGTTTTTAGCCAGGGCGATCAGCAAATCGGCTTCTTCGGAAGACAATTTCGAAGGATCATCTTTCGGAACTCCTCCAAGCCGCCCCTCATTATAGAGTTCAACAAGTTTGCCCATCTGTTCACTGGTAATATTATTCATACGACGACTCCTCACCTTTATAGGTATACCGTGATTATAATTCTCCCTGAAGTACACGATAATACCTCTACCGGGGGGAGCGCGGGCGCGCTTCCCCCGGAAAATATTCACCGCTACTGTGCCATCTCCTCCAGCCTTAATGACACCTCCGAGACCGATTCCGCTTTATCCTGTTTCGTTTTCTCCGTCAAAAAACGTATAAGAACAGTATTGACCGCCAATATCTCGGACTGTTTCAGCAGGATTCCCGCCTGCCGGTCCTGCTCCGAAATGATCTCAGGAATGACCTCCGTCCGGCAGTAAAACGTGATCATGCAGACAGTCAAAACGACAAGCCACAATGAGACCATGATATGGAACCAGTATTTTCTCACGGCTGCACCTCGGAGGGATGGATTGCCGGGCGGTTGTTGTTCCGAAGCTGGAGCTTCAGCATTTCGTTTTCCCCTTTCAGCTTTTTGACCTCCTCTTCGAGTTTTCTGGCGAACTCGGAGGTCCGGAGGATATTTTCCGACAGGACGCCGTAGCGCTTTTTCATCGCCTCAAGGCTGCTGACCAGTTCCGCCGCCTGTTCCTTCTGCAGCGCCTGTCCCTCAATCAGAGAATTAACCATCCGCTGTGTATTACGCACCTCGGCGGTTGCACGTTCAATCTGACCGGTTGCGGCATCCGCATACCGTTCCTGCCGCATCTTCTGTGCATGGAGGACCGGATCGGCGTCGGGCTGCGGAATCAAATTCCATGCGGGCCTCTGCTCCACCCGGTAGACGGAGTGCTGCTCATGCATCACGCGCAATCCCGGATCGACGTATCGCCCGATGGCGTATGCACGAAGATTCGGATTGGACATCACCTTTTCTTGACTGTCGGCAGGAATGGCGCCGGCGACATACTGGATCGGGACGTTGATATATTCCCGGGGCGGTTCCGGCAATTCTTCCGTTTTGCACCCGCAAAGCATTCCGGCAATCGCCGCAGTTCCGATAACCATCATCATATTCATTTTCATAGCAGTTTCCCCTTTCATTTTACTGTTTTTCCACCGGAAAAGGCGTTCAGCACATTTTTATACGAAGGCTTCTGCGGCCCCTGAATCTTCTGTTCTTCGAGTTTGTTCAGCAGGGTATCCGCGATCTGGGCGTCATCGAGATTGATGACCTGCTGAACGAAGATGTAGAATTCAGTTCCGCTGGCGACCCGGATGTAGTAGGATTCTTTCGCAATCATCTGCGAAACGTCCTGCAGCATCACCTGCGCCAGCGTTTCGGCGCCGCGGGCCATCGCGTTTTTCGTCGTTCCGTCCTGGGTCGTAATCGTCACTCCGCTGTCGGTATAGACCTCGTTGGTCTGATATCCCTGCGCCAGTCCCTGGCCGAATGCCAGAGTGTACACCAGAAATTTCGACAGGTTTTCGTTGGACATGACCTGTCCGGGGATTCCGGCCGACATATCGGTAATCGCGGCCAGCATCCGGTTCTCCGGATGGGTGGATTTCTCAAGAGCAACCCCTTTGAGTTGAAGTTCAAAACCGACCATATTGGAAGTTGCCTGCCAGACCAGAATGAAATTGTTTCCCGTGGTCAGGCGGTTCCGCATCGGTTTGGTGCCGTTGACAGTTCCGTACACTTCGGTCCCCGCCGGAATGATCAGTTTCTTTTCGCCTTTGGCATTGATCCACCACAAATCCTCGATCACTACCGCAATCAATGGAGTATCGGTATCGCCACTCTCGACAGTATTGACCATCTTGCACGCGATCAGGCGTCCGTATGGCGCAAACCGTTCCGATACGAACTCTTTTTGCGCACCGGCCGATTCGCCGTCGATAATGAGAATTTTGGCAGTCGGAACGGAATTCCGGGAGCTTTCGACCGAACGCCTGTCACTGGAACCGGAGTTATATCGATTACCGGAGTTTGTACGGGCTATGGAAGACGGCGGCTGCGGCCTGCCTGAACCATCGATTTTCGAGGTACTGTCAGCAGACGAGCCGGATACTCCATCAGAAGGTGGCAGAGGCT
>CAKUYO010000102.1 GCA_934716995.1 uncultured Bacteroidales bacterium
CGAGACAACTGGAAAAGGTTAAATTATGAGAAGGTTATGCAACCTTATGTTTACACTTGGTTCTCGATTATCAAAAACGCAGAGTCAGTCATAAAACCACAGTATCTTGATAAGCTGACTATTTATTTTGAAAATGCTAAGAAATTTAGGAGTTTTGATAAATGATTGATGACGAATTTATTCAGTGCAACTCTTTCTCGCGTGTAATGCAGAACACGTCAAGTAGAGTGCAGAAGATGTCGTTACTTCTAAAATCAAGAGATAATTGTATCTCATTCTTTTTGAAATTCCTGCTTGACGGAAATATTACAACGGGAATCTCTACAGCTAAAATTAACAAGAAACTGTCTAAGGAATTAAACCCAGATATTGACATGGGATTCTTTGACGTGTGCAAATATATTTCAGAAAATCCATCCAACGATAGTACGCTCTGGATTGCACAGTCTTATGTAGAAAAAGTTAGGCAAGAGTTCGATGATTCCTATGCAGAATTTACCAAATCGGTATTTACCAAAAAGTTGCGACTTGGTGTTGATGCTAAGAGTGTGAACAAAGCGTATGGGTTTATGCTAGTCCCTAATTTTGAAGTTCAACTTGCGAAGTCTATTGAAAATGTGAAAATTCCTCATGATGAGTGGTTCTCAATTAGTCAAAAGATTAACGGAAATAGATGTGTTTGTTACCGTGGCAAGATGTATAGCAGACAGGGCAAACTATGGACTGGACTAGACCACATTATGTCAGACTTAAAGAAGTTAGACGTAGAGTTGCCTGTCTGGTGTCTTGACGGAGAACTTGTATACAAGAATGATGAAGGACTTGCAGATAATGATGCCTTCACAAAGGGTACTGGTATTCTAAATAGTCCAGATGCGGATAAATCTTGTATCAAATACGTTATCTTCGACTGGATTTCTAACAGAGATTTTGACAACGGTATTTCGCAGGATTCGTACAAATCTCGCAAGGATTTGTTAATTGAATTGTCTTATGACATTCATCGTCTTGGAATCAAGAATGTTGAAGTTGTAAGATTCTTTTATGAGGGCACTGACGAAACTAAGATTGATTATTGGCTTGACCGCGCCACGAAAGCTGGCATGGAAGGTGTAATGGTTAATTATGATGTTCCGTACCAGTGCAAGCGTCATTCTGGTATTCTGAAAGCAAAGCGTTTCTACACAATGGATTTACCAATCATCGGTTTTGAAGTTGGCGAAGGTCGCCTTTCAGATACTCTTGGCAAGGTTTATGTGGAGTATAAAGGGAACGTAGTTGGTGTTGGAAGTGGATTTAGCGATGAGCTACGTTCCGAAATCTGGGATAATAAAAAGAAGTATCTGGGGAGTATTATCGAAGTAAAGTATAAGAATATATCTAAAGATAAGAACACTGGTATGCCCAGCTTACAGTTCCCAGTCTTTGTTAGATTCAGAGAAGATAAGAACGAACCTAGTTATGACTAAGGAGATTAAATATGTCTGATAAACTTGTGATTATTGATATGCAGAATGACTTTCATCCGAGTGATGCTGTAATAAAGCGAGTGGTTGAGAAGATTGAGAAATATAAATCTAATAAGTGCAAGATTTATATGACAATGGACACCCATACTGACGAAGAGTATTCTACTCTTCCAGAATCTAAAGAATATCCGTTGCATTGCGTGAAAGGTACTGATGGTCACGCGCTTGTCGATGAAGTTGGTATTGCGCTTGCGCTTTATAGAAAAGACTGCAAGATTTTTTACAAAAACTCCTTTGGTTCTACAGAGCTGGTGAACGCTCTGCTTCAGGACTGCACTCCGGGCGACAAGATTGAAATTTGTGGTGTTTGCACTGATATTTGTGTTGTGACAAACGCCCTAATGATTCGTGCGGCACTTTATAAGAATGAAGTGTATGTGGATTTTTCAGCAACCGAAGCCACAAGCCCAGACGCAGAGAGGGCGGCTAAGTGCATTATGGAAAATTGTAACATTATTGTAAACTAATCCTATGGGCGCAATGCGCCCATTTATTTTTGGAAAGGGCTTGACAAATCTTTAGATTTTTGGTATAATATTGGTGTCCAAAGGACGCCATATAGTCAGTCGAATGACTGATAATATTGGTGTCCCCAAAGCCCATATAAAGGAGTTGAGAAAGTTATATGAGCATCATTATTAAAGGTTTTGAAATTGTTCTTATGGCCGCAGGAGTTATGCTGTTGCTGATTGTAGCGCATGACATTATACATAAATTGCGCAATAAAAAGAAGGAGAAGTAATATGTCAGTATATGTGACAGGCGATACCCATTCGTATATTGATATAGATAAGATTACTCCTAGTCACTGGCCTGAATCTAATAATCTAACAGAAAAAGATACACTTATTATCTGCGGCGACTTTGGTTTTGTCTGGGATGATAAGTTTAGTGACCGCTGGTGGCAACAGTGGTTCTTGCGTAGACCATACATTACGTGCTTTGTCGCAGGAAATCATGAAAATCATCCCATGCTTGAAAAATATCCGCTAGTTGATTTTCATGGAGATAAGGCGCACAAAATCAATGACCATATTTACTGTTTTGTTCAAGGCGGTATGTATGATTTTGACGGGAAGAAATTCTTCTGTTTTGGTAAAGCGCAAAGTCACGATAAGTGGCATAGAAAAGAAGGCGTTGATTGGTGGCGTGAAGAAATGCCATCTGATGCAGAATATCAGTATGGGTTTAACACATTAAAGAAGTATGATTACAAATGCGACTTTGTAATTAGTCACTGCGCATCAGATGCTATTACTGATATTCTTGGTGGAGGAGAATATAAACATGATAAGCTAACTAACTTTCTGCAAAAAGTGGTCGCGGAAGATGTGGCATTTGACCATTGGTATTTCGGTCATTATCACATGGATTGTGATGTTGACGCAGAAGATGGAAAGAAATATACGTGTGTGTATCAGAATATTTATAAGGTGGTGTAAAAAATGAAGGATATTAACAAGTTTCAGGACGACTGGTTCTTAGCAAAGAAGTCGCAGAATAAGCGTGTGGCTGATACGCTGGGATTTCTGTATGCCGCTATGCAGAACAAGCGAATTGAGCTTGGCCGTATGCTGACAACTGATGAAATGATTGCTGTTGTCAAGAAGCAGATTAAGCAAATTAACGAGACGCTTGAATTTGCGGTTAAGGGTAATCGTGATGAGACAGCAGAGAAGTGCCGTGACGAACTCGCTATTTTGTCTGATTATCTGCCAGAAGAGTTGTCTTATGATGACATTAAGGCACGTGTCTCTGTGCTGGTTGATGCCAGTATGAGTAAGGGACAGGCGATGAAATCCGCTATGGGTGCTTTGCGTTCTATGGCAGATGGTAAGCTGATTGCAAAGGCTGTGAGTGAGGTGCTGGCTGGTGTCTAAGAATACAACTACGACCACAACAGGAATCGGTGTTTTGGGAGTATTACAGATTATTTTTATTGTTCTAAAACTTCTGGGTCTGATTGACTGGTCTTGGTGGCTTGTGTTTATCCCGTTGTGGATTGAACTTGGGCTTACTGCTTTTGCTTTGCTAATGTGCCTTATCGTAGCTGTTTTACTTGGTAAGTAAGGAGAATTATTATGAGAATGGAATTTATCAGTATTGGTGACATTGTTCGTGACAATTTTTGTGCATATTCCTGCATTGACAAAGTAGTTGGTGTTCGATATAATAAGCATGGCACTTTTTATAAGATGTGTTCGAGTGGATTATATGTAGCAAGTGACAAGGTAGAGAAGGTGATTTTGCCCGATGACTAAGATGGTGATTGTTGTTAGGCGTGACTTACACATGAGAAAAGGTAAGGCTATCGCACAGGCTTGTCACGGTGCTGTAAATATTATCTTAAAAGCTCTTGACAGGGACGGCTTGCCGTGGCATACTACTGATGATGGAATGATTCAGATTGATGGCGAATCCGCTCTTTCTGAATGGTTCTCTGATTCGTATACTAAGGTCTGTCTTTATGTTGACAGCGAAGAGGAACTTCTGAATCTAAAGAAGAGAGCAGACGAAGCTGGCATCATGACAAGTCTTGTTTTGGATAATGGAACTACAGAGTTCCACGGGGTTAAAACCTATACCTGTCTTGTATTTGAACCGCTGGATTCACGAGTTGTTGACCCTATTAC
>CAKUYO010000103.1 GCA_934716995.1 uncultured Bacteroidales bacterium
CGCAGGCGCTTCTTGTTCGGATTATTCATCGAATGGCACCTCCCCAGGGCAGATTCTCATACTGATCGACGGAACGGAACACCGCGCCCTCAATGCGGGCTTTCAGGGTGCAGTCCAGCGCGCCCTTGTCCACGATGGTGATGCGGACGTTGTCAATGTCCAGGTTCTTCAGCGTCTCCAGCGCGACCTTGCGCAGCTGGTTGCCGTACTGGTTGATGACAGAGCTCTCGAGGGAGAAATCAACTTTGCCCTCGCCCGGCTCCACCGTCACCATGCAATCGCTGGATTCCAGAGTGCCAGCAGTTGCCGCCTTTTTGATCTCCATGCTTTTTCCTCCTTGGTGGGTGTTACTTTCTAATATACCGTTCTTGCGGCCCAGTGGCCGCCCTTGATGATTCTATGATAGCCTTACAACCTTACAAAAATCATAGCCGCAGCCTTAATATTCGTTAAGAAACAGCAAAAATTTCGCTTGTACACAAGAAATATTCCATTTTCTCATGCTTGTTTCCAACGCGCATCTCCGCCGTTTTTGCTCTGCTCTCTGCCCGGCTGTCGGCCCTCCTAAAAACATCGCTTTCAAAGCGGCAATTGCCGCTTTTGCTGCTTCTATTATGAGCCTGAAATTCACATTTGTGAAATCGGATCTTTCAATCTTCATCCATTTCGGAAAAGAATGGATAAAGCTGGCAAGCAGCGGTATCACGCAGCAGAGAGCCGGTGCCCTGCGGCTCCAGCTCTCTGCATTGGTTCTGGTGAATGCTTTTGTGCAGGACTCAGTGCAGCGGCACAACGCCCAGGAACACCGCGACGATCAGCATCACGATGGACACGCCCCAGTAAATGGGGATACTGAACTTCATGTGATCTTTCAACTCCACATCGGTCAGGCCGGTTGCCAGATAGGTAGCAGGGACCAGCGGGCTGACCATCAGGGCCAGATTCTTGCCAATGATCATGGCGCAAGCCGTGCTCAGGGGGTCGATGCCATAGGTGCTGCCCACCTCAATGACCAGCGGCATGATGCCGTAGAAGTAGGCATCGGTGCCAATGCACAGGCCCAGAGGCAGAGCCAGAATGCCAAAGATGATGTGCAGGTATTGGCCCATAAAGCTGGGAACAAACGAGATGATGACATTTGCCATCTCGGTCAGCATTCCGGTGCCGTCAAAGACGCCAACCATCGCGCCTGCGCTGAACAGAGTGGCAGAAATAATGAGGGCTGCGGGTGCGTGCTTCTTGATCAGCTTGTCCTGCAGCTTCAGGTCCGGGTAGTTGACGGCCAGACCGATGGACAGCGCAACCAGGAAAGCAACATAACTGGTAACCACACCTGCGGACAGGACCGCCAGCAGGGCAACCGTCAGGACCAGGTTGAAGATCAGCAGCTTCGGGCGGCGGAGCGCCTCTTCCTCCTGCTGTGCTTTTTCGTCCACCGTGATCTCCTCGCCCTTGCCCTGGCCTGCACCATGCTTGATGGCAAACATGCCCAGCAGAACAGCTACCGCAATATTGGCGATCAGGCCCAGGATCTGGACGGGGATCATGATATGCCACAGGTCGTTGGCATCCATGGAGATGACCGTTGCCGCACGGGCCACCGGGCCGCCCCAGGGCAGCAGGTTCATCACGCCCATGCAGGCACCCGTCAGGCAGAGCAGAATGCGGGTGTCAATATTCATCTTCTTGTACACGGGGTACAGGGCGGGAATGGTGATGAGCACCGTGGTGGCGGTGGTGCCGTCCATGTGGGCAATGGTGGCGATGAGGGCCGTTGCCACCGTGACCGCGATGACGTTGTTGCCCGCCAGCTTGACCAGCTTTTGCACAATGACATCAAACATGCCCGTGTCGCTCATGACACCAAAATAGATGACCGAGAAAATGAACAGAATGCCGTTGCTTGTGGTGGTCTTGATGCCGTCCTTGATGAAATCGGCGATCTCAATGGGGCCAAAGCCCAGCAGCAGCGCTGCAATGGCGGGGATCAATGTCAGCACCACGATGGGCGACATCTTCCCTTTCAGCAGCAGAAAAACGATTGCAACGATCATTGCAAAGCCAATAAGTGCTACCATAATTTTACTTTCTCCTCTTCAAAACTCATGTACTTCCTATCAACCTGACAGCCGCTTTTTCGTTGTCCCCTCCCTTGCGCTCAATTTTTATCACTCAGGGGCATTGTATCCCCAAAAGTACATTTTATCGGTCTTGCACCGTCGTTCTCGTCATTTGTGATGGTTTTATCATACACCATGGAAAAGCATTTGTTAAATTGTTTGTTTTGATGCTTTTTGATTCAAAAAAGGAATGGTTCCATTCCGGTTTCGGCTTTCTTTCCATTCCATTTACTTCTCAAATTTATTCTATCGCCATAAAAAGGCGCAAAAAATCCCCCTTGGCAGCTTTGCCAAGGGGGATTTTCCAGATCAAAAAGATTGTATTCAATTCTTATTATGCATGATTGAAACCCTTGCCGAACACTTCGGTGGTACTCAGCATGGAGATGAACGCGTTGAGGTTTTCCTTATGGATAAACTCCTGCAGCTGGCCGGCCTCCCGGTTGGTGAGGGTGGTGTAGATCATATAATGGGGCTTATCGGTGTAGGCACCAAAGCAGGGAGTGTAGGTGGCACCGCGCACCAGCTTGCGCATGACGAAATCACAGATGGGATCTTTGTCGTCGCAGATAATGAGGATGGCCTTGCACATCTTGATCCGCTCCAGCACGGCGTCGATGACCAGCGATTTCACCGTCAGACCCACGAACGAATACAGTGCCGTGTACAGGTTAAAGACGAAGCAGGCCGCCACCACCATGAACAGGTCGGTGAGGAAAAGGGCTACGGCGATGCTGCGGATGTGGGTGTATTTTTCCACGATGAGGGCAATGACGTCCGTGCCGCCCGAGGAAGCACCTACATTGAAGAGCAGGGCCGAGGCAATGGCCGGCAGAGCGATGGCGAACAGCAGGTCCAGCATGGGCTGGTTGGAGAGGGAGCCGTGCAGGGGGAAGAACTTTTCCAGGAACATCAGCTCCGCCGACATGACCACCGAGGCATAGCCTGTGGTCATGGCAAATTTTTTGCCCAGGAAGATGAGGCCCACCACCAGCAGGATCATGTTGGCCCAGGACGAGAACGCCGAGGCCGAGAGGGGGGTCAGCTTTGCCACCAGAGCTGCCGCACCGGTCACACCGCCAAAGACAAAGTTGTTGGGGAATTTGAAGAAATACACACCAACGCTCATGATGGTGATGCTCAGGGTGATGATCGCGTACTGGCTGACGTACGCCATGATCTTTTCCCGCTTATTGTGTTCCATACCGTTTTTCCTTTCAGCGCCCCGGCGGGGCGTTCTCCTCGTTTCACCGTTTTTTGCAGGGTGTTTTGCCGCGCACCCCATTTCACCTTGGCTATTGTAGCACGCCGCCCCCCGCCGCGCAACAAAAGAAGTGATTTTTCTGCAAAACGAAACTTTTTACGCCAAAAGCACCCGCTCCGTTTTCCACAGGGCGGGTGCTTTGCGGTTGAAAGTTTGTTTTTGAAAATCAGCAGTTCTTACAGCTTCTTGCCCGTGAGCATCTCATAGGCTTCCTCATACTTGGCAATGGTCTTGTCAATGATGTCCTGCGGCAGGTTGAAATCGCTGTCGGGGTTGGCCTTGAGCCAGTTGCGGACAAACTGCTTGTCGAACGAGGGCTGTCCGTGGCCTGCCTCGTAGCCCTCCAGCGGCCAGAAGCGGGAGGAATCCGGGGTGAGCATCTCGTCGCCCAGGATCACATTGCCCTCTTCATCCAGGCCGAACTCAAACTTGGTGTCGGCAATGATGATGCCGCGGCTCAGGGCATACTCAGCGCACTTCTTGTACAGGGCAATGGTGTTGTCCCGCAGCTTGGTGGCGTACTCCTCGCCCTTGCCGGGGAAGAGCTTTTCCAGCACGGTGATGCTCTGCTCAAAGGTGATGTTCTCATCGTGGTCGCCCAGCTCTGCCTTGGTGGAGGGGGTGTAGATGGGCTCCGGCAGCTTCTGGGACTCTTTCAGGCCCTCGGGCAGCTTGATGCCGCAGGCAGTGCCGTTCTCCTGGTAGCTGGCCCAGCCGCTGCCGGTGATGTAGCCGCGCACGATGCACTCGATGGGCAGCATGGTCAGCTTGCGGC
>CAKUYO010000104.1 GCA_934716995.1 uncultured Bacteroidales bacterium
CAGTAAAGGTACTGTATAAACAAAGCAGTCATCTTCACCATCGGCTGAGATACTCTTCAGGACTGATAAATCAATCATAGAAAAGGAGATTTCGGATGAACAAGAGATTTGCTTCTGCGGCTCTGTCCGCTGTTATGGCTCTGAGCTTGGCCGTTCCTGCCTTTGCAGCAGACAACACCGTAAACACAGTAGACGCCTCGACAAAAATCCCTGTCCAGGTGAGTGCTGAAGTTACTACATTCAATGTTACTCTGCCCACTGCATTCCCTACCACTGTGGATAAGAACACCGGGGATGCAAGCTCTGCAGGTACAGCGACTATCAAGAACGACTCTCCAGGCAGCATTAAGGTCAGTAAGATTGAGGTAGAAAAATACGGCGAATGGAAACTGGCCGCGTTTGATACCGATATGTCCAAAGAGAAGGTTGACTCCAACAAGATTGGCATCCAGGTCTTCCCAAAGGGCGGTGCGAATGCAGCTGCCGGCGGCACTGCGCTGAAGACTCAGGACAATGCTGAGGCGAAACAGACTCTGTTGGACGCAGATGGCGCTACCGCTGATGAGTGGATTATCAATGGCAAAAACGCTACGGATGGTTCAAACGCACTGACCGTCGGTTACGACGCCAAGGTTTCCCCTGTGTCCACAGCACTGACGAATGCGCAGGTCGCAACTATCATCGTCACGGTGGCTTGGAACAAGTAAATTTACGCTGTTTGCGTCACGCAAAACGTAAGATAGCACACCGGATGGGCATCCATCAGAATGAAAAGTTCAATCTGATGGAGGCCCATCTATTATATAGACTGTTTGCGTTCTTATGCCTGCCTACTTATCTAAAAAGAGTGGGTAAGCATAAGAACATAAAACTAAATCTTTTGCATATCGAGGAGGAAATCCTATGAAGAAAAAGAAGATGCTGAGTTTTTTACTTGCATGTGCATTATCCATCGGGATGGCTGTACCTGCCTTTGCGGCTGTACCTGAACCAACAAAACCCCTTATTACAACTTGCAAAATTTGCAGGCGTGAGTTTACCATACTTTATGCTACATTAACTTCTGAAGATGCCGGTATCAAAACGTATATGGATGTTTTTGCTGTTCCGGAGATTGAATCGCTTAAAATAAATGAAAACTACACATACACATATAATTGTGATGGCACCGATGAATATGCGGTTACGTACAACGGCACAGGGGAAACAGATTTCATTTGCCACGATTGCCTCACAGCGAAAGTAAATGAATATAAAGCCTCATACAAAACTGTCGATACCATAACCGGAGCTGCCGACATACCTATCACAGTGACTCGGGACGCCCCGACCTTTAGCGTAACAGTTCCTACATCAATGCCTATTTCCGTAGGCGCAGATGGGAAAGTTACCACGGCAGGGAATGTAGCTATCGAGAACAACAGCTCTCGCTCGGTATGTGTCAAATCCGTTACCATCAACGCTGCCTCTGGCTGGACTTTGGCTAAGTTCGATAAAGACGCCATGAGAAACGAAGCTATCGACTCGAAGAAACTTGGGTTCTCAATGACTATGGGCCCCAAAACGGCAGCTACAACCAAAGATGGGCAAACAGAGACCATTGGGTCTTATACCGCATCGGACGTCACAATCGACGCAGACTCTCAACTGGCAATCACTTATGATGGTGCCATCCCGACGCAGGTAAACGGTATTGCTGCAGATACACAGGCGGCAAGTGTTGTCTTTACCGTTGACTGGGCTGCGTGATTGGGGGATAGGAAATGAAAAGAACACAAATAGCGACAAGCGTCATCGCAGCGACACTGGCAGTCAGTTGTATGGCGGGAACGGCCTTCGCTGCGCAGCCGACAGACTTCAAAGACTATAATGCAAATGCGTGGTACGCAAAGGCAGCTACCTTCGTTGTGACCAACGACATCATGGCCGGCACGGACGCAGGCACGCTGGAAATGGACCGGACAATCACCCGAGCCGAGTTCGTTAGTCTGTTGGACCGACTGTTCAAGACCTACAATAAGGCAGACCTGTCGAAGTACACAGATATGCAGCGGACTCAGTGGTTCTACGATAACATCGCCATGGGCCTGCAAATGGGTACAATCGCAGGAACGAGTGATACGACCATTACACCGAGCGGCAATCTGACCCGTGAAATGGCTATCACCATTCTGGCACGCACCCTTGCACTGGAAGATGGCACCGCCGCCGACCTTGCGAAGTTCACGGATAACGAGTCTGTATCCAAGTGGGCAGTTCCTACCGTATCCGCCTTTGCGCGGGACGGCCGCGTTGCAGGTTATTCTGATGGCTCTCTGAAGCCCACACAGTACATCACACGCGGTGAGACAGCACAATTATTGATGAACTGCTTCCGCACGTTGTCTTCCAGCACGGAAATCAAGGACTTGACCGACAACAATATCTACCTGCTGCGCAGCGGAGCAGATACCAACATCACGAACAGCAAGTTCAATGACACCCTTATCCTTGCGACCGGCATGGCCGAATCCGATGTGTTCGTAAGAAACAGCCACATCAACCGTCTGGTCTGCTGGGGCGCCAGCGATGTTTGGTTCTATCCGGGTTGCACGGCAAAGGAAATCGTTATCAGCCGTACAGACGGTCCTTGCATCATCCACTGGCTTGGAAACAGCAAGGATTTGCCGAAGGTCATCTTCAGACCCGGAAGTGATTCCGGCAGCAAGATTGTAGATAAGGACGGAAAGCCAATCAACCCGGGGACAAGCAGCGGAACCGGTGGCGGCGGCGGACATGTAGAGACGAATGTCGTTTACTTTGACCCGCAGAACGGACAAGGCCGCAGCACTCAAAAAATTGGGGATAACGGTCTGGTCCAGCCTATCGCAACCCCGACAAAACACGGATATGTATTTGGCGGTTGGTATCTGGACAAAGAATGCACGAGCCGCTTTATCTTCACAAACAAGGCAACTGATGGCATGACGCTCTACGGTAAATGGTTCACTCAAGCCGAATGGGACGTTATCCAGGACATGAACGCGCAGGTGAGCGCAGCGACGTTCCGTATCCAGGCGGAAACGGATATCCTCGCAACTGTGGGGACACAGAACATCCCCTGCAGCATCAAGAGCTTTGACACAAACCAAAAAGCACTGAATATCCAGCTGGTCAGAACTGACACAGACGAAGTTGTGGCGCAAATCAACAGGCTGGCACCAGGTCAGACGGCGACCACGATGGATTTGGTCGGCACGATGCCGGCTTATGGCAACTACAACGCGAAGCTGGTCGTGACGCCGGAAGGGGAGACCACTTCCCAGGAAATTGACGCGATGCTCTATGTGGCATATGCGTGGGATAGAGGCTAAAAGGAGGGATAGAAATGAAAGCACAGAAAGTATTCGCAAGCGCGGCAGCGACTTTGATAATGAGTTCGATGCTCATGATGCCGTGTATCGCGGCGGATGAAACGCCAGGTCAGCAGACGACTTCTATTCCGGTCACTCTGACCATCGTGCAGTCGGTCAAGAACATCGATGTAACGATGCCTGCAGCATTCCCTGTCAGTGTGATTGACGGAAAGGTGCTGACCGCTACGAATGTGGAAATCAAAAACAACTCGGATAAAGTCGGCGTTGAAATCACGTCCATAAAGGTAACGGATGGAACGTATGCCGTCGCTGACTTCGATGCATTCCCAACATCTGGGTCCAAGAAAATCGCCATGAATATCAACGGGTGTCAGACTAAGACGTCCGGGGAACTGGCGATTACGAAGAAGGCATTCCCGAACATCGAGCCTACACAAGCGCTGTCCATCAACTATGATGCCAAGGTACTTGGTTCTGATGAGGTCAAGGGCGAGAAAGCCGCCAACGTGATTTTCACACTGAAGGCGACCGACTGAACCACCAATCATACTTTTGAGCTCGTTCAGAACTGAGCGCAAGTAACTACCAACCATTTTTCGAACAATTATATGGAGGCACATATCATGGATGCGAAAAAGCCTTTAAGCATCATCCTGTCACTGGTCCTTGCCTGCAACACGACCGTGCTGGCGCTGGCTGAAGAAAATACCCCTGATGTGGGAGACACGTCCACCGCAATCGTT
>CAKUYO010000105.1 GCA_934716995.1 uncultured Bacteroidales bacterium
CAGATCTTCTCGTTCTTTCAATTGCCCGGTCGCAGACCGGAACTTTCAACTTTCAACTGGCGGGCGAAATCTCGCATTTCGCACGACTCACTGAATTACTTTGCGGCGGACGCTTCGCCGTCATTGGTGTCCAGAACAAAACGATATTCCCGACCGCACCGGATCAGGACCTCTTTCTGTCCCCGTTTGAGAATCTTCATATCGACTTCGAGATGACCGAAGCCGCTGAATTCGTAAAGGAAGTCGAACGACTGAAGCAACTGGCGTTTGGCCCGCTCCAATTCCGACGTCCCGGAATGGTTGTCCTGCTGCATGATAAGACCTGTCTAAGCGGATTCATGGATGACATGCCGCCTCCCCGTCACGGCAAAAGCCGGACGAAAAGACGCCTGCGCAATGAATCAGCAGACTGGTGGAGGGCGTGGGGCAAGGGGTAGAAGCACGGTCCTCGCGGGCGGATCACAGGTCCGCACCGGGTGAACCTCCGGCACAAGCACCGGAACAGGAACGACAATGTCGGTCGAAACCGGCAGGGTGGAAACGATCAAACCGCTGCAAACCGGGCAGAAACACCCGGCTTTCAACGCCGAATGGCCGGTGCCGTAAGACGAGGCGTAAACTGATTTCGCCTCGTCATCCGCCTCCGGAGAGGACATCTGACAAAGCTCTCCCGCCGTTTCGCCGCAGCAGTCATGCAGCAACGAATGGAACATCTCGACGGACGCGAACATCAGCGCCGTCAGCAGCATGGTGATGCGAAAAATGTTACCGGTTCGATTCATTTGGCAGTCGTTACACGAGTTCCAGAAGTTGGTTTCCATATAGTATACCGCATCGACCGCCCATTGTCAATTAGTCGATGCTAATTTTCTCCAAAAAAATATCCCCAGGCCCAAAAAACAGGAAAAATCCGCCAAATTCATCCGGCTCGTCCTTGAATTGTATCACTTTCGATATTATTATATAACAAACTCGAAAAGGGAGCCGGAAGACATGCACCTCTCCAATTCAGTGAAAGTGCTCGACGCGATTCGCGCAGGTCGCGACGGAGCCTCGCGTAAGGAAATCGCCGCGCAGACCGGGCTGGCGTGGGGAACCATGTATAAGACGGTCGATGCGCTGCTGGCACGAAATCTGGCCTCCGCCCGGGAGTCGAAGAGTGCCGCGCCGGGACGGCCGAGCGTGCCGCTCCGCGTCAACCCCGGCGGGGCGATATTCTGCGGCATGGACATCGGTTCGGAGACTACCCGCCTGATGTTCTGCGATCTTGATTTCAAGCCGCTCGTCCAACTCCGGGAGCCGACCGAACGGTTCACCGGCGGGGAACGATTCTTCGACCGGGCGGCGGAGCTTTTCCGCCGGGCGCGGGAAAGCGGCGGAATTGCGGCGGATCAGGTGGCGGGAATCGGGCTTTCGGTTTCCGGCACGGTCGATTCCGACGCGGGCGTAATCGTTTCCGGCGGCAACTTCGGCATGAGGCGCGGGGCGGACCTCACCACGGCGGAACTCTCCCGGCGACTCGGCGGAATTCCGGTTTTTCCGATGACCACACAGGCCGCCGCCGTCACCGCCGAGTACCGTTTCGGACGGCGAAAAGGGTGCGGCGACCTGGTCACCGTCGGCCTCGGCGTCGGAATCGGTTCCGGGGCGACCGTCAACCACCATTTGCTGCTCAGCCACCCGAAACGGCCGGTCGGCTACATCGGGCATATCCTGATTCCGGGCAACGAACGGCTTTGCACATGCGGATTCCGCGGGTGTCTCGAAGCGTGGGCCGGCGGCGCGAGCCTCGCCGGAATCGCGCGAGAAAAATTTCCGCTCCGTCCCGAACTGCACTCCGCCGCCGCGCTGGACCACGCCACCGCCGCGGGCGACTCCGACGCGCGCGCGATTCTGGAAACCGCCGCCGGATACAACGCGGCGGGCGTCGCGGCGATGATCCAGCTCTATTCGCCGGAAGCGCTGATCTTCTCCGGCGGGCAGAGCCGGGAGGACGGGTTCCTGCTCCGCGAAACCGTCCGGCGGCTTCACGCCATCCTGCCGCCGGAACGCCGGGAGTGCCCGGTCGAACTCACCATCCTCGGCGAGTTCCAATCCGCGCTCGGCGCGGCGCGGCTCGCATACGAACGCTTTCTCTGAAAAGCAATCCCGATACAGATGCCGAAATACAGTACAGGAGGAGGTTCCTAATGTTGAGAGTCGATTTCGTAAAGCAGAACGGTTCGCGGGAAAGCCGGGAGTTTCCGGCGGCGGGAGAACACTTCCGGCTCGATCGGCGGGAGATTCCGGCGGGAACGGAAAGCGTCGAAATCCGTCACGACGGATTCCGCGCCGCGGCGGGCGACGCGGGGTACATGATTCTGCCCAACTCGTTCGCCGGACCGAACAGCAGCCTCTATCACGCTGCGCTGATCCGGTTCCGCGAACGGCCGGACACGGCGGCGGAGTTCGCCTTCAACCCGATGCCTATTTTCGGAATCGTCCGGAACGGAACCGGCATTCTCGCCGTGGTCGCCGGGATGGCGCTTGATTATGTGCTGGCCGCCGGTTGCCGGAGCGGAGTTTATGAGATGTATCCGCGCTTCCGCCTCTACCCGGACGGCGCGACGGAGGATATCGAGCTGTACTTTTTCCCGCTCGAAGACGAAGACGCCGACTATTCCGGACTGGCGCGGCGCTACCGCCGTTACCGGCTCGAACATGGCTGCAAACCGCTGCGGGAGCGCAGCAAACGTTATCCCGTTCTGGCCGAAGCGGCGGAAGGGCCGCTGGTCCGGCTGCGGCTCGCCTGGAAACCGGTTCCGCCGCCGGTGCTCGAACAGACCGAAGAAAACGAGCCGCCAGTCCATGTGGCGATGACCTTCGAACGCGCCGGGGAGCTGATCGATGAATTCCACCGCCAGGGAATCGAACACGCCGAATTCCAGTTGGTCGGCTGGAACAAATCCGGCCACGACGGACGTTTCCCCGACCTCTATCCGGTCGAACCGCTGCTGGGCGGCGAAGAGGCGATGCGGAAGCTGATCGCCAAAGCCCGCGCTTACGGCTACCTGATCAGTTGCCACACCAACGTGCTCGACTCCTACACCATCGCGAAACGGTGGCGGCGCGAGGATATGCTAAAAGGTCGCGACGGCGAACCGGTCAAGGGGGGCTGCTGGGGCGGCGGACAATCCTATTTGCTCTGCCCGAAGGCGGCGCACGAACACTACGCCGTGCAGGATCTGCGCGAAATGCGGGAGTTCGGCTTCCGCGGCACGCACTATTTTGACGTGATGAGCATTCTCCTGCCGGAACGCTGTTACGACTCCGCCCATCCGCTCAGCCGGACCGGAGCGGGAGAGTGGCGCGGGCGCACGATGGCGCTGGCGCGCGAGGAGGTGGGGGCGAGCGGTTCCGAGGGACCGTACGATTTCTTCGCCGCGGACTTCGACTACGTGCTTTATGTGATTTTCAGTCCGGACGAGCCGCTGCCGCCGCTCTGCGATGAGAAGATTCCGCTCTGGTTTCTGGTCTACCACGGCATTCTCGGCTACAACCCGACCTGCAAAACAGTGAATTCGGCGTTGAATCCCGGAGGCGGAGCTTATCTGGAGATGCTCGAACTCGGCGGCCGTCCGTGCGTCTACTTCCAATCGAAATTCCTCTCGTCCGGCAGTAACTGGATGGGCGACGGTGACGACTTCACCGCCGACAGCGAAGAAAAAATGCGTGACGGCGTGGCGAAAATCAAAGCGGAATATGACCGCTACCGCGAAGTCCGTCATCTCCAGTTCGAATTCATGGAAAAGTACGAACGCCCCGCTTCCGGCGTGACGCGCGTCACTTATTCGGATGGTACGCTCCTCACGGTCAACCGCTCGGAACGCGAGTTCGACGGCATTCCGCCGAACTCCTTCCGTCGCGACTCCGCCGGTTCGTCAACCCCGGCCCATCCCGCCAAATAACGCGCTGCCTGACGGCCGATACCGGCGGGCAAAGGCGTGACGCACGCCATTCATACCGAAGGCAACACCGTCGTGGTATGTTTTCATACAATTATATCGTTTTTTTCAGAAAATAACTTGCTTTTTACGAATTCATTG
>CAKUYO010000106.1 GCA_934716995.1 uncultured Bacteroidales bacterium
ATACGGTGGGTTTCCGATGACGATGTCGAAGCCTTGTTTTGCTGACCGGTTGATGCCGATACCAAACATCCACTCGGCATCAAAGAAACCATTTGAGTGGTTTTGGTTATAGGGGTCCCAATCCGTTACATCTTTGACAGCCTGCATAAATTTGTCCGATACTACTTTGTTTTGCTCTGTCTCAATGCGCGCTTTGGCGGCGCGTATGGTTGTGTACAAACGTTCGCGCTCCTCTTTGTTTCGGTCGGTATAAGTTACTTTTTCCGTACCAAACAAATCATACTCTACCGATTTCTGCAAACGCTCGCCTGCATACTTGGGCAGTTCTGCTTCGCAGTTATGTATTGACAATTCGCACTGACGGATAACATCTTCATTGGGTTTGCCCGCATTGTCGATGATGTACTGCTGCATACGTTTGCATAAAGCACGGTCTTTGCGGCGATTTTCCATTTTGTCAGAGGTCGTGTGTTGCTGCAAAGCAGATTTGCGCAGCGCAAGCAGTTCCTCTTTCATTTTTTGCAACTCCGGCTCTTGCATAAGGGTGTTGTCAAATTCCTTCACCTTGGCAGGCAAGAGCGAGTTGGCTGCAACAAATTTTGTTTCAAGACTTGGGAGCGGTATGATGCCAAAGTTGTTGCTGTTGTAGGGGTTGTAGTCGCTATCGCAGATAAGCGAAATGAAGAAGCGGAGTTTGCATATCAGCATTGCAATAGGTTGAATATCTATACCATAGATACAATCTTTGATTATCTGCAATTTTGTTTCATACCGGTTGAAGCGTTCTCCCTCAAGATGTTCGATGAGGTCAGTCATACGCAGAAGCATACCCATAGGGAATGCCCCAGAACCGCAGGCAGGGTCAAGTACCTTGACTGTGCGCAGGTCATGGTCTATTTTCTCTGCGACAGCAGATGATGACACTTTGCCTGTGGCAAAGAGACTGTCAATCTCCATCTTGTCGTTACCACACTCACCGGTAAGATAGGCTTTGAGCGATTCATCAACCATATAATCAACTATCTCACGAGGAGTATAATAAGAGCCTGTGGATTTGCGAGCCGATTCCTGTGTTTCAGGATTATAGGCGGCAAGCAAATTTTCAAACACACGCCCCAACAGTTCGGGGTCAAGGGACACCTCTGTGTCAGTGGTGGAGTTCTCCTCTACGGTAAAGTTATATTGCTTGAAGAGTTCTATCAAGCCGATGACAATCACCTCATCTGTTTCCTCCTGCTTGTCTCCATCGGCGGCTTGGGTTGTAACCGTAACTTTCTTGGGCGATTGCAAGAAAAAAAGTTCGTTGGGAATAAAAGCGCGGTATTTCAAGTTTTTGCGATTGTCGGAGCGTGCATCATTGCTACTGAATCCATCGTAATAAGTGATTGGTTTGTATTTTGTCTCGTTCTCGTCTAAATCGTACTTGTCAAGGCACTCAAACAAACCACCATTGAGGTATGGTACAGATGAGAACAAACGGATTACCTCTTCCTCTTTCTTATCTTCCGAAAAAGTAAACCATGATTCTTTGGTATTATCCCGATAGAGATTTTTCACTCCATAACTTTCGCTGCTTCGTCTGCCTCGCCCATAAAAATGCGGGTTCTTGATAAAAGCCCGCTTGTCGCACTCTTGGTTGAGCGTGGCAAAGAACAGGTTTTGTAATATGGCATTGTAGTAATTGCCTTGCTTTGAAGATTGTGGATCGAAATCTTTGAGTATGGTTTTGAGGTAGTCAATTTCAAACAGACTATCCGGCACGAGGTTCTTTTGTTTGATAAACCATACAAAGAGCATACGGGTAATGAGACGTATGATTTTGATGTCAATCTTTTCACGGTCATCGTTGTCGGTAACCGGGTCATTGGGAAAAGTAACGCCTGTGCGGTTGTCCCTTGCCCATAAATACCAATTATACAGTTTTCCATAGAACTCTTTGGTGAGGGCTTCGACGGAAAAGGCATCACGGAGTGTCTTGAATGTTATATTGCTCTGCTGCAGGGTGAGAAAGCGGCTTATCGGGGTATGATACCCACAGGCGGCATCGCCAAACACAAAAGTAAAGCGTTTCGGGGCGGTAGCCTCATCTTTGAGGTCGCAAATCAAAGACAGACGCCAGTTGTTCCCGTCGTCAAAAACTGCCAAAGCCGCATCCGTTAAATTCAGATAGTTTCTTACCAACTGCCGCAAACCGACACGGCGTTTTGCCACCGAAGAATGCAGGCGGAAATAATAGAATCCTATTTCGTAGTGGTCGGAAGTGGTTTTGGTTCCGAGGAAATACCCTTCTCCCTCACCAGCGGATAAGGATAACTGTTCGGGTGTAACACGCCATTGGGTCGGTTGCAGTACGTCACGTACAAAATCGGTATAATCATTGAGGTTGAACGATTGTTGGAACAATGTCCGGAGTTGTTGGTCGGTGTACATAGTTATTCAAATGTTTCGGAGGTGATGATTTCGGTTGGTTGTTGGTCGGTATCTTGTGCCTGGCGTTTGGCATTGATATGATACCGGTCGTATAATTGGGTCAGCAGGTCAGACAGCATCGGTTTCATTTCGCTTACAGACATCGTCTTGCGCCATTTGGTCACATCGCGGCTCATACGATTAAGCGAAAGAGTCAGACGCGAGAACATACCTTCGTCCACATACTGCTCCAAGGTAATAACTGATTGGTATAAATCGTCGGAAGCAAATATGCGTTTCATATCTCTCAGGAAGGCAAGTGCTTTGGTAGCATTGGCATCCCGCTTGCGTTCTTCCATCGAGGTATCGGTGGTCTCGGCAGTCTGCAGTTCAGTGGTATATGTCTGATAAGCCTTGCTCACGTGGGTATAGTGGATATTCTTTACCAGTTCCATATTGCCGACAGGCTCGTCTTTGGCGGCACGGAGCAGTTCGGCAGCCTCGATGAAAGGTATGGCTTTCGGTTTTTCACCGCCGGTAATGGTGTAAAACTGTTGGCGTTTGCCGGTGGTAATATACACGACGGACGATTGCGGGGCAAGCGTCTTTGGACGGAAAGCGGCAGAACGTACCGTGCGGCTTTTGTACGGCAAGGCTTTGATATGTTCGTACAATTTCCGGTCGTGTGCATAGAGTTCGCGAACCTCTCGCAACAGTTCGAGTTGCTTGTCCACATTGTCACGCACGCTGTCATCAAAGAGTTGAAAGTCGCGTAGCATCTCTTCGTGGGAATACACTTGGGCGTCTTCCCCAAGTGCGGAATGGAAACTTTGCAACTTGATAAGTGCATTCGTATAGAGTTTTATCTGTTGGTCGCCGTCTTTGGAGGGATAGAACATATAGTTGTAGATATGTTCAGAGGTAGAGCCGATACGGTTGACACGTCCGATACGCTGCATAAGGCGTGTGGCATTCCATGGAGAATCGTAATTGACTATCACATTGGAGCGATGCAGGTTGACTCCCTCCGCCAGCACATCGGAGGCAATGATGATATTGTAGCGGTTTTCCTTTTTGTCCGAATAGTTGGCATCGAAATTGGCTTTGATGTCTTTGAGTACGCTCTTGCGGTTGGCGGCACTGACCATCAGCACGTCTTTGCGTCCGAGTTCGTTGACCAATTTGTCCCGCAAATAGGTGATGGTATCCACGCTTTCGGAAAAAACAACCAACTTTCTTCCCTCTTTGTTGAATTCCACTTGTTTGCCTTCGCTATTGATATGAGCGGCTTGAAACATTTCGGTTTCCAAAAGGCAGCGGAAGGCATCAAATTTCGGGTCTTTGTCTATCTTTTCCCATTGTTCGGAGAGGTTGCCTAGTTTGTCGGCATCTTCCCTCAGACGCTCGATATATTCGGGGCGGAAATCGGCTTGCGTGAAGAGTATTTCCTCTTTGGTGTAGCCGTGTTCGAGGGCTTTTTCGACGATGTCGTCCCATTCCATATCGTTCGCCATCATCCCTTTGACATCTATCTCGGGGGCAATAATGATATTGTTGTTTTCCCACATCCGTATCATATCGTTGGTAATACGCAGGAATGTACCCAGTGATTTGCGAAAGGCATAGAAACTGCTTTCCAAACGCTTTACCATGTGGGTACGGAATATCCCC
>CAKUYO010000107.1 GCA_934716995.1 uncultured Bacteroidales bacterium
AACTCATTAAACAGGGTAAGATTAAGCGTGATAAAAAGGAATCTTTCATCTTCCGTGGTGAGGATAACTCTTATTATGAGAAGATCGACATGGAAGTCCGCTGTATTAACAGTGAAATTCCATTTGATCTGCCAGAAACATGGTGTTGGTGTAGGCTTGGTACACTTTTTGCCCATAACACCGGAAAGGCATTAAATTCAGCTGATTCAGCAGGAACTCCTATGACATATATCACAACATCGAATTTGTACTGGGATCGATTTGAACTGGATTCACTTAAAGAAATGCTTTTTGCAGATAGCGAGATTGATAAATGCACTGTGAAAAAGGGCGATCTTTTGGTTTGCGAGGGTGGAGATATAGGTAGGTCTGCAATTTGGATGTTTGAAGAAAACATCAGAATACAGAATCACATCCACCGACTGCGTCCGTATATTTCACTTTCCAACCGATTCTACTATTATGTGATGTATATGTGGAAACAGTTGGGACTTATTGGCGGTCAAGGTATCGGATTGCAAGGCTTTTCGTCAAAGATGTTACACAATTTGATAGTGCCGCTTCCCTCAATAGATGAGCAAGAGAGAATCGTTGCCTTTATTGATAAACTATTTGAACAAATAGAGAGCATAGAAAAGAGTTTCAGCTGAGACTCTTTTCTACTGCAGATATAATTGAGAATGCTGTGGTTATTGTAGCAACAATCCGTTCTTGCTCAGAGTATGGCGGTATCGGGATAAGCATTTCTTTCAGTGTGAGCGGCTTGAGTTCTTTCTGATTAGTAGAGCCTTCGCCTTCCTTTTCGAGCTCACTTTGGTTGGCTTTCATGAAAGCATACACATAAATCGATTGAATGCCATGGGCAGCACGGATAACAGTCACATGAGAATCAGGTACTATAGGTAGACCGCGGTGATTGTCGGTCGTATGATAGATGCCGACGCGACCTAATGTGCCTGTACCAGTAGAGTTTATGACCACATCGCCATCCTGCATGTATTCATCATCCGGATATCTCCCCAATATACTTTCATCCAGGAACAATGCTAATCCCACATCAATATCGCTGTATTTTGTATTACATTTCTGGGCAAAGACAAGGGTTCCGCTTTCACCGACATATTTGGGAGATTTTCCCCGACGAATTTCTTTGATGCAACAACTCTCCAATCGCATCCATTCCCAAGTATCAGGAATCTCAAACGGTATTTCTGCGTCAATACAAATGACATCAGAACCGACCTTCTCATAATAAGAGATAGTCACATATTTCCCCTATAATATTGGTGCGATAATTTCGCAAAAATATTATTGGGAGGCGCCTTTTTATGAGGACAACCGAAACATTTGAGCAGCACCTGAGAAAGAGCAATCTTTCGGAGAACACCATCCATTCTTATCTTTGGACAGTGGACTTTTATCATGCCCACTACGATGAGGTCAACAAGGAAAACCTGCTGGCCTACAAAGGGTATCTGATGGAATTCTTCAAGCCCAAGACCGTCAACTTGCGTATCCAGGCGATGAACAAGTATCTGGATTTTCTGCACAGAGACCGCTTGCGGCTGAGAGCTGTGAAAGTGCAGCAAAAGAATTTTCTGGAAAATGTGATCAGCAATGCTGACTACAATTTCATGAAAAAGCAGCTCAAGAAGGATGGCAATATGGAATGGTACTTCGTGGTCTGGTATCTGGCTGCGACCGGAGCACGTGTGAGTGAACTTATTCAAATCAAAATCGAGCATGTGGAACTTGGCTATTTTGACCTATATACTAAGGGTGGAAAGCTACGCAGGCTATACATACCCAAAAGGTTGAGGACGGAAACTCTTGAATGGCTGGAGGAAACGCAGCGTTCCTCCGGCTTTTTGTTTCTAAACCGCTATGGGGAGCGTATTACTACACGCGGTATTTCCCAGCAGCTTAAAAACTATGCCGACAAGTATGGATTGGATAAAAAGGTAGTGTACCCGCATTCATTCCGCCATCGATACGCAAAGAACTTCTTGGAGAAGTATAACGACATTGCTCTGTTAGCAGACCTGATGGGTCACGAGAGCATTGAGACTACTCGCATATACCTCCGCAGAACTGCCAGCGAACAGCAGGCACTGGTGGATAAAATCGTCACATGGTAAAGGGACAGCCGCCTTCTTCCGAGGGCGGCTGTTGGTTAGGTTAAGTGTTCTGTGATGGAAGCAAGCTTGGCAAAGGCCAGTTCAATTGCCATGACAATCCGCTTCTGTTCCTTAACCGGAGGAACAGGAATAATTGCTTTCTTGCCATCTGTTGTTCCGAGGCGGGGCATCTTCACGCCGTATGAACACTTGTTGGCATATCTCAAAAATGTTGGGGACATCAAAAAATAGCGTGCATACTGCGGAAGTATATTCCGATCAAACTCTAATGGCAAAATCTCAGAGGTGCAATATCCATCTTCATCAGCCAAAACTACCTTGTTCAGATAAGGACGAAGTTTGCTGTACAACACCTGACCTTTATGGAAACGATGCTTTGTGCTTCCTGCATTGCGTTCGCCTTGGCGTACTTTTTGTAGAACAATACCGGAATCTTTTTCGATATCTTCAAGATCCAATATCCACGCAGAATCAGCGATATCAGCGGTATCAATATTAGTACAGTTACCGTAGTCGCACAGCTCTCCAAGGCAGCACACACTCCAACCGTCGGGGAGTTCTTCGAAATCCCAGTCCTCCAGCGACTCCACCAATTCTCCAGTTCTGAGATAATAAGAGTTATCCTCACCACGGAAGATGAAAGATTCCTTTTTATCACGCTTAATCTTACCCTGTTTAATGAGTTCTTCTTTTTCTGCTCTGATGCGTTCAAGCAGGACAGAAGCAGGCTCGTCAGCAGGGTCTTGCGGTACAAGCTGGCCACGAATGGCGAGATCGAGAATTTTGGATTTTGCATTTGTGATGATCATTTCAATTTGCTCTGTACCGTCGTTTATAAAATCAGCAAGAGATAATATCTCGTGTAATTTTGCTACAATGCGAGTTTGCTCTGCAAAAGGCGGTAACGGAATTAGCGTATCACGTAAAATTGCCTGCGTCACTTGGTTGATCTGCTTCGAGTCATCATTGCTAAAAGAGCTTCTGAATAGAGACGTGTTAAAGTAGTAATATACATATTGGTTACATATGGAGCGAAAAACAGCCATAAACGCCCCGAAAGAAGCTGCTTCAGGTAAGTCTTGCATTATCGCACATTTGCCTACTAAAGATTGACTTCCATTTCGTGCACATATCAATATATCATTTTTATAAATGTATTGATTCTCGCGGATATCAGCCTGTACACGAACTAAATCGGCAAAATTGATTTTGCCGTTCTTAATATTACAAGAACGAAGAACAATAGTACCTGTTTCCTTGACCTCGGTTGGCTTATAAGTAAGACCTATGTTTGTTGTTCCGACCATGGATAATCGACACCACGCCCATCCCTCCGGCAGGTCAAACGGAATTTCATCTTCGATGCACTTCACGCTGCCGTCAGCGAACTTCTCATAATGCAAATTGTCACCACATACTAAGAGGGAGTGAAACACCGAAAATGTTTTACTCCCTCTTTTGTAATTATTCTTTTCTCTGCGACCCATTCAGGCTGGCCCAATGCTGGCGCAGCAGCCTTTCTGCTTCTCTGCGAAGGGAATTTTGGAACATGACAGCCATAACCAATGCGCTAAGCACTGCAGCCACAGACTCCAGCCAGGGATATGCGGCCCAAAGCTGTTCTCCCCAGCAAGCAAGCGGAACACCAACAAGCAACATAAACAGCAAAATAATGCTGGCAACGTCGGGCCTGCCGTAGCCTTCACGTCTTTTGATTTTGGCCCGTATCTGTCGAAGCGCACGAGCTCGGATATCCCGGATGTTCCTGGACGAACACTGTTTGTCCTGTGCGACGGATTCAGTGGACTCGCCATTGATGACCGTGCGGAACAAAATCTCCCTCTGCAGTTCGGTCAGCGCATGCAGGGCGTCATAGATTTGGGTGTCCAAATACATGAAGGGATCTTCATCAGAACCCTCCGGCAGATACTTGCT
>CAKUYO010000108.1 GCA_934716995.1 uncultured Bacteroidales bacterium
AAACTCCCCACTGAAATCCTGACACCTGGGTGCCCGTGAAAGCCGCCGAAAGTGTCAGATTGTGACACCGAAGGAGGCGAGGACGTGGCGGGGAAGAAGCAACCGATCGCCCTATTGCAGGCGAAAGGAAAGAAGCACCTTACAAAGGCAGAAATCGCCCTGCGGGAGGCCCAAGAGCTGCACCCGGACGCCGATAAAGTCGCCCCGCCTGCCTGGTTGACCAAGCAGCAGAAAAAGCGGTTTAGGGAGCTGTCCGCGCAGCTGATTGATCTGAAAATAATGACCAATCTGGACTGCGAGGCTCTGGCCCGCCTGGTAAAGACGGAATCCGACTATATCGACATGACCAGGGAGATCGACGCACTGCCGGTGATGGTGGAGGTACGGCAGTACAAGGTGGGGCTGGACGGGAAACCGGAGATTGACCCAGAAACAGGCGAGAAGATCGTGGAAACGCGGCGGGTCGTCAACCAGAATCGGGCCGACCTGATGAAGCAACAGGACAGACTGTGGCGGCAATGCCGCCAGGGCGCCACAGACTTCGGCCTGACGATTGCCGGGCGCTGCCGTCTGGTGGCACCAAAGGCCAAAGAGGAGGCGCCGACAAACAAGTTCCTGAAATACGCAAAGGAAAAAGCGGCGACGGAAGCATGACAGATCGCTGCACACAGTACGCAATAGACGTTCTGGCCGGGCGGATTAACGCGGGCGACCTGGTAAAAAAAGCGTGTCAGCGGCACCTGGACGATCTGGAAGCCAGCAAAACAGCGCCGTTTGTTTACTGGTTCGACGTCGCAGCGTCCAATGAAATCATTGATTTTGCGGAAGAACTGGAAATTGCAGAGGGTGAGGAGCGCGAAAAAATCCACCTTTACCCGTTCCAATGCTTCATTCTGGGCAGCCTGAACGGCTGGAAGAAGAAAGAGGGCAACTACCGCCGTTTCAGAACCAGCTATGTCCAGCTGGGCAGACAGAACGGCAAATCGTTTCTGAACGGAATCCTGGCCTGCTATTACGGCAATTTTACCGCCTACCAGTACCCGAAGATATTCTGCACCGCTACAAAGCAGGATCAGGCGGACATTGTGTTCGACGAAGTAAAGAAATTTATCCGTTCCGACAAAGACCTGGACGAATGTTTCAAGATTCACGACCACAACCACACGATTGAATGCTTGATCACGAACGGCGTGATCCGCTCCATTTCCGGCGACACAAAGAGCCTGGACGGACACCGGCCATACCTGGCGATCGTTGACGAATACCACGCACACCCGACAAACCAGATGTACAAGCTCTGCGAGGGCGGCATAAAGAAGATGAAGCAAGCCCTGATCAGCGTGATCACCACGGCGGGCTTTAACCTTAACGCCCCTTGTTTCAAGCTGTACGAGCATTGCAAGCGGATTCTGCAAGGCGCTACACGGGTAGACAGCCAATTTGTTTATATCGCGGAGCTGGACGAAGGCGACGACATTTGGCTGCCGGAGAACTGGATCAAAGCAAACCCGGCCCTGGCCTACGACCAGGAGGCCCTGGAAAACCTGGTGCCGATCGCAACAACGGCACGGGACATGGGCGGCGAAGATTTGCGGGACTTCATGGTTAAGCAGCTGAACAAATGGATTCAGTGGTCTAACCACACATACCTGCGGGATATGGAAATGTGGAAACGCTGCGCCAGCGACCGCGACCTGACGGCGTTCCGCGGCTGCCCGTGCTATGTGGGCCTTGACCTGTCCAGCGGCGGCGACCTGACAACGATCGTTTTCGTTATTCCGTTCTACGTGGACGGAAAGAAAAAGTATTTCATCCATTCCCACAGCTTCATGCCCGCGAAGCGGGTACAGGAGCATATAGACACCGACCTGGCGCCGTATGACGTGTGGGTAGACCACAAGCTGATCACAGTCACCGAAACCATGGGCGGCATAAAAACGGACTACCGCTACATTCTGGCGTATATGCAGGCCATGGTGGACGCCTTCGGCCTGGTGCCGCGGCTGATCTGCTACGACCCGCACAACGCCTCGGCATTCTTGCAAGACCTGGAAGCGACCGGGTATGACAGCCTAGAGATTCACCAGACGGCGAAGGCCCTGTCTGATCCAACGGAGGACTTGCGGCTGGAAATCGAGGCCGGAAACGTCGAGTACAACCGGGGCGAGGAGCTGCTGACGTGGTCGATGGCAAACGCCAGGACGATCTCCAACAATTACGGCGAAATCAAGATTGACAAAGACCAATCAACGCAGCGCATTGACCCGATCGACGCCCTGATCGACGCCTGGAAAGTAGCCATGTGCGGCGACACTGTCCAGACGACCGAGGAGATCGTGGACGAATGGCTGAAAATGTACGCTAAACACAGCACGAAGAAGGTGAGCATAAACGAGTGAAAACCATTGAATGGATCAGAAAGGCAATTGCGGCCATGCCCTGGAACCGGCGCAGAATGCGAAACAGCGCAGAGCGCACCCTAAGTTTTTCAGACGGGTCGTTCCGGGACTGGCTGCTGGATAACGGCAGCCGCCGCGGCGTGTGGTCGGAAATCACCTATTTCACCTGCCTGAAAACCCTGGCCGAAACGATGGGAAAAATGCCGTGGAATGTATTCAAACGGACAAAGAACGGCGTGACAGAAAGCGAAAAGGCCGACGTGATCCGCGTTTTGAAGGTTCGACCGAACCCATACATGACGCCGACAATTTTCTGGGCAGTTATGGAAATGAACCGCAACCACTACGGGAACGCCTACGCTTACGTAGAACGGAAACTGCGGCGGAAAAAGTACGGCGGAACCTACACGGTGGAAAATCTGTGGATCATGCCGTCAAACTGCGTGAAAGTCCTGGTGGACGACGCCGGAATTTTTAAGAATGCCGGGCAGGTCTGGTATCTGTACACAGACCCGTACAGCGGAAAGAAAACGGTATTCCGCCGCCGTGACGTGATCCACGTTCCGACGTCTCACACGTTTAACGGCCTGGTGGGCCGCCCTGTCCAGGAAATCCTGGGGAACACGATCGGCGGCAGCAAGTCAGCCCAGAAGTACATGGAGGCTCTGTATGAGCAGGGCATGACGGCAAAGGCGACACTGGAATACACCGGCACATTGTCGCCGGAGGCGAAAGAAGCCCTCCGGCAAGCGTTCGAGGATTTCGGGAACGGGCCGAAGAATACGGGCCGTATTATGCCGGTGCCCCTGGGCATGAAGCTGACGCCCCTGGACATTAAGCTGACTGACGCGCAGTTCTTTGAGCTGCGGAAGTACACCGCCCTACAAATTGCCGGGGCGTTCGGCGTGAAGCCGAACCAGATAAACGACTACGAAAAGAGCAGCTACGCGAACAGCGAAATGCAGCAGCTTTCTTTCTTGACGGAAACAATGCTGTTCATTATGAAGCTGTACGAAGAAGAAGTCGGCTATATCATTCTGGGCGAAAATGCCATGATTGAAGGCGACGAATACGCTAAATTGAACGAGAAGGTACTGCTGCGAACGGACAGCAAAACACAAATGGAAGTTTTCACCATGGCAGTAAACAGCGGTATCTATGTGATCAACGAGCCGCGGGCAAAGCTGGACTTGGAGGGCGTCGAGGGTGGCGACCGGCCGATTGTAAACGGCAGTATGACCCCGCTGGACGTGGTGAACAAGAAAACAGGGACAGATACAACGACCACGCAGCAGCCGCCAGGCGGCAACCAGAAAGGAGGTGGAGAAGGTGGCAACGATCAGAAAACGCTATGAGCTGAAAGCAAAAGACCGGGGCCAGGTCAAGACGTTCGGCCGGATTGAAATGGTAAACCAGGCAACCTGCGCGGAGCTGTACCTGTACGGCGACATTGTAGACGACGAACTGACCGCAGCCTGGTTCGGAGGAAACTACCCCCAGGAGATCGCGGACTTTGTGGCGGGGCTATCCCCGAACCAACCGCTGACCATTTATTTCAATTCGCCGGGCGGTGACGTGTTCGCCGGGCTTGCGATCTATAACGTGCTGAAACGGCACCAGGGCCGGAAAACCGGCAAGGTGGACGGCATGGCCGCCAGTATCGCGTCG
>CAKUYO010000109.1 GCA_934716995.1 uncultured Bacteroidales bacterium
ACGAAAAATGTCCTCGCCAAAACCAAGAAGGAGTGCGTCGAGAAGCTCCAAAAGCTCAAGGAAGAATGCGGCGGACTGAAGCCGGAGAAGGTGCGGTCAGAGATACCCTTTGGGGACTGGCTGACATACTGGTACGAGAATCACTCCAAGTCCAAGATCCGTCCCACCACGCAGGAGACCTACGAGAGCCGCATCCGTCTGCACATCATCCCGGAAATCGGGGACATCCCGCTGAACAAGCTGACGCAGAATGACCTGCAGCAGTTCTATGGCCGACTCAAGAAAAGTGGCCGGAAGCGCTTCACCGACAAGTACGGCGAAGGGCTGTCCGACCGAATGGTGCGTATGTGCCACGCCACCTGCCGCTCCGCGCTGGAGAAAGCGGTGCAGGATGGACTGATTCATGTGAACCCGACCATCGGTTGTAAGCTGCCGCCGAAGAAGGCACGGGAGATGCAGGTGTTGACGCGGGAGGAGCTACAGCGGTTTCTTATTCAGGCGAAATTCGAGGGCTACTACGAAGTCTTCCTTCTGGACTTGGCGACTGGCCTGCGCCGTGGCGAGCTCATGGCGCTGCAGTGGGATGACCTGAACTTCAAAACCGGCGTACTGAATGTGAACAAGCAGGTCTACGACGTGCGCGGCCAGCTTCAAATCAGCACACCCAAGACGAAGAACTCTGTCCGCAAGATTGTCCTGCCGCCCGCCGTGGTGGCGGTGCTGCGGGAATACAAAGAAACGGTGGACTCCCGCTGGATGTTCCCGTCTCCTGTCAAGGAGGATTGCCCTATCACGCCCGGCGTGGTGCAGCTCATCCTGGAACACGCAGGGTGCAAGCATGTGCGCTTCCATGATTTGCGACACACATTTGCAACGCTGGCGTTGGAGAACGGCATGGATGTGAAAACTCTCTCCGCTATGCTGGGTCATGTGTCAGCGGCCACCACGCTGGACATCTACACCCACATCACCGATGACATGCGGCTCACGGCCACCGCCAACATCGACCGCGGTATCGGCAAGGCAACACTGCAGGATGACACTTCAGAGCCGGGGCAGGAAACTGCCCCGGCCCAGGTGGAAAAGCCGAGAATGACCGACTTCAAGCCCTATGTAAGCCGCAAGCGCAGATCCGGCACCGGCTGCGTCACCGAGATCAACGACCATCTCTTTGAAGGCCGCTACTCTCCCAAATGGCCCGATGGCAAGAAACACGCCCGCAATATCTATGCCCATACCTGCGAGGAGTGCGAGGAGATGCTGAAGGTGCTGATTGTGGAGATGAAGGCAGAAATTGCGGAGGCGAAGCGGCTGATGGCGGAGGGGGGCCTCCACCGCAGGCACCGGAGAAGGATAAGAAGGGCAGAAGAAAGTGAAGACGGCGTAAAAGCGCAAGTAAAAAAGGTATCTCCATGTGTGCGGATCCTCCTACACACATGGAGATACCTTAAATTAAAGTTATTTGTCGATTACCTGAATCAAATTCCATCTAACGCCTTCTCGAAATACTTAAATGCGTAATTTAGTAATGCTTCGTCTTCTTCATCCAGTGCTTTCGCATGAGCGTCGGCTCTGTGAGTGTTGATGATGTCAAAGAACTGCTCGAATTTGACTCTATCAGAAAACAGCACTTGATAAGTATTCCAATCCTTGATCATCAGCACCTTCAGCTGTGAAAAATATAGTTCTTGCATTGCATCCTTAAAATCTTTGCTCTGCAGCTTGGCTTCTTGAGTCTTATCAGTTGTCGCATTTTTTACGATGTCAATCATGCGCTCCTTCGCTTTTTTTCCAAATTTGAGAGTAAGATTTGTCTGAATTAATCCTCGAAGCTTTTCCTCAATTTTGCCACGTCGCACAGTAATACGAGCTCTTTTTTCTGATGTATCGTCCAGTGATTTCTCATATTTGTGTTTTTCGTTCAAGTATGTGGCTACTGTTTTTATTCTTACATAATAATCGTTGCGATCTCTTGTAATTAGACAGTATCCGAGCAAATGGGCAATAGAGCTATCACCGAAAGGCAGGCTCTTCTTAAATGCATCACTACCATCCAAGGCAAGTATTTTTAACAGATTATATTCTGTCGGATAGTGATCTTCAAGTACTCCCAATATCTGTTCAATTACTGCTTCCAACTTAACTTGGTAGTCGGGAGCTTGCCTTTCATAGCTATATTTAGACACGCTAAATGGACGATTTTCCTTATTTTCCAGCACATCTGAGTTGATTTTACTACAAACCTGGCGAGTCAAAAAAGGATGTCCACCATAATCATCGACCAGTTTTGCATAGACTTCTTCTTCAAAAGACAAGCCAAGATGACTACCAATTGTGGAAACCATAGTTTTTACGTCATCATAGTCAAAAAGCGTAATATATTGAGGCGTCAATGCATTGAAAATAGGATTTGGTTGTCCGTTTATTTTGCTGTCTTCGACACATTTAGGGTTGACACCCGCAATAAGAAAAGAGAATATACTACTGTCAGTTTGGGAAATCGACCGTAAAGCATCCCAAAAGAATAGGGCATCACTTTCCGTACGCCAGTGTTGAGCGGGAGATGTGCCGAAACTGATTCGCTCAATTTCGTCAAAAATTAGCAGAATTCTGCGGTTGTTCAGTCCTTGAGAAAGTAATTTTAAATCTGTCTCAAAACTTAATGGGGCCTTGGCTTCCGTATAACGCACTCCGGCACTATCCAATAAAAAGCCTTCAGGAAGAAAGCCGGCGGGCGTTTCTGTGCCGATTGAGTATTTAGCTTGGATTTCATTAACAATTTGGTGTAGGAACGAGTTCCACTTTAAGTGATAATACTTAGTACAATCAAAATAGATTGCAACGCCACCATTTTGTTCGACACGATTTCGAAGAAGATTGAGGATAGATGTTTTTCCAATTCTTCTTAGACCGAATAGCCCTCCGTGTTCTCCCTGGAGATATTTCCCATACAGTTCCGAGATTACATTAAATCTCTCTTTACCGAAAAATAAGTTGTCATCTCTCAGTGGCGAAGCGACCCCGAACAGGTCGCGTTCGTACAAAAATGTGCGCATTCTATTTTGAAATGCTTCGGCAGTAACTCCCTCTTCCAATTCCTTATATGAAAACGGCACAATCAACCGAGAATCAGGATTCTCGCTTCGATCACGTTTAATTAGTTCCTCAATATTGTCGCAGTCGTCGACAATAAAACAAGTTACTTTATCGAGTCGATTTCTATATTCAGACTGGGAACCAAGCAAGTAATCAATTAGATCCTTTGTGCGACTTTTGAAATTAGTTAGGCTATCATTGCAACACAGGATCAAAACTTCTTCGCCTAAATTATACAATTGCTTTAATTTTGCAACTGGCTTAATAAAATGGATTGAATACGTAGAGCTTTTGAAGTACTGGTCCCGAGAAAAACTTATCAAACCAAAGCTCGAAAGAGCTTGTATGGCCTGCCGGGCTTTGGGACCGCCTTTTATGTTGATAGCCTTATCAATGTCTGAGCCAACGATACCAATTCTATCGCCTCTTGTCACCAATGTTGATGCTCGGACGGCTTTCATTGCGACACCCCGATTCTGCGAATATTCTTTAGTTTAGAATAACAAATTTCGAGGTTTTTCGCAACCACTTATTTAGGTGATTAGATACATAATTCTTAAGGCTTAATCCCCCCTCACCTCCTGCGCCGCAATAGACAAAGAATAAGAAAAAGCCCTCTGAAATCCACGATTTCAGAAGGCTTTTGGTCCAGCAAGACTGGACAAATCCGAACTTTTTTCCTCTGCCGAATTGGCGGTCAAAGTGTCCTCAAACCGGACGGTTTGGGTGCCATCCTTGTAGTTGAACGTGATCAGCATCCGGTCATCGTACAAGAAAATGGCGTTCACAAAAATTTCGATCAACGCTTTCCGCTGCTTTTTCTGCGAAATATCGAACTTTCTAAATTTCATCAGCCAGAATCGGATGAAATCCTCATTGAAGCTGGGCTTCTTCAATTTTTCATCTGCGATTTTTGCAGTCAGCTCATCTTTCTGGAT
>CAKUYO010000110.1 GCA_934716995.1 uncultured Bacteroidales bacterium
TTGATACACCATGGTGTTTTTCCCAAAAAGGATATACTTTCCCTTTATACTATCCTAGTAAAGCGTACCACAGCTTTTCCGTGATTGCAAGCCGATAAAAATTTCTATTGCATTTTTCAGCGAGATAGTGTACACTTTTTTCAATCTCGTCCACTATCTGCATCTCAGACGGTGTTTCGTATCGTCCAGCAACAAAATCATTTGCCGCATCACCATCAAGACCGAGGAGAAAATCTGGCGTTATTTGCCTTGGTGCTCTTTTTGCGACAAGTACAACGATAGCCGTAGCATTATTTTTATGAATCCATAATTTGCAGTTCCCATATGTCAAGCACACGGTAAAATAGATTTCTATAAAAGCATAAATCCCAGACCACCAATATACTCGATAGTCTAGGATTTACACTTTTATTATTGCCAATACCGTGATGAGTTAGTTGCCCTGAATCAAAATATCATTTGTGCTTAATATATTCCCATATGAATAATCTTTCGCTCCTCCTCCGTGATTGTAAGTTCAAACAAATCTTCATAGGGAGTTAGTTGGCTGCAGTACTTGTTATAAGCCGTATGATAAAAATTACGTACAATAAAAGTAATAAATTGGCTAGGAGTCAATGGTCGAACAACTGGTATACGACAATTCTGATACTGTCCAATTGTAAGATGTGACATAGGGTGTTCAACATCTT
The DNA here is from genome assembly GCA_934716995.1 of uncultured Bacteroidales bacterium. Lineage (GTDB taxonomy): Bacteria > Bacteroidota > Bacteroidia > Bacteroidales > Paludibacteraceae > Colicola. Next base: position 693 of record CAKUYO010000110.1, read on the forward strand.
TTACAACATCCTCACGGTTATCATAATCGAACCGCAATGGAGTAACAACAACTCTAGAATCCGTTATATCAAGATAGATTTCATCGTCCAAATAATCATCTGGGTTTTCCTGAAAACTTGCTAAATCTGGATTTGGAAAAAATGCCAAACGATGTCCCACTAACAAATCATCCTTGAATTTATACTGGAGCTGAATCAGTGCCCCATCCAACAGCTTGAGGTTAAAACTTCGTGCCCGATCCAGTTCATAAAACAATTCTTGATACGGCTTATGCTTTAGTGCTGCAGAAACATTTATGCTTGGAATTTCAATTTGACAGTCATCCCACGATAGTCCTTTTTGAATCGGAAAATTCTGATCATTACAAAGCGCAGTTCCAACCAAATCACTCGTCAACTGGTAAATCTGATTAAAAACCATCTTAGCAGCTTTCATTCTGAGCGCCTCGTATTTAGTATCTTGTTTAGACGTTCAATCTGCTCTGCACCTAAATCATCAACGTAGATTCGACCTTCTTCAATATCTTGAAGCAGGTCAGCTACCGACTTTCTACGTCGTGCAATATTTTCCTTTTCGGCATTACTTACATCACGATTAACAATATTCAAATACTTTCGCTGTTCTTCGGTTGGGTAGATAAAATCCAAGGTAAATTCTTTTTCTTTAACCTTTTCATACTCAACTTTCAAAGCTTCCATTTGTTCGCCAACGCCCACAACTCTGACCCATGCTTTACTACGTGTCATCGCTGTAAACAGACGATTTCGTATTTTGGCATTGTCTGAATTCAGCGTATTTATATCATCTGTTTGGAAGCAGTCATGAGCATTGATAACATACACCATGGCAGCTTCATTTCCTTTTGCACGATAAATTCCAGTAAAAGCCACAGAATCATTGTCGGCATCAAAAAACACATCTGGAGAACTATCAACACCCGCAACATGGCTTTGAATCCCTTTGTCATAAAGAATTCTTCTTATCGAAGCAACGGCATCTTTAGTTGTAATTGGATCAGGGTTAATCACAATAATATCATCCGCTCTGAGCTCATCTTCATGCAGATTTTTTTCAATTTCGCTGGCAACCCAAATATCCTGCTCACGCTTTGTTTTGAAAGACTTGAACTGAATCAAATCGTCCACATCAGAATGACTTTCCAAAAATTTCGGACTACTGTTTTCAGTTCTGGCGAGAACCACCCGTTTGCCATCGTCCAATTCGCCCTCAATAACCGAATAACCAATTTCCTTCCATAGATTTTTCTGTTCAAACATCTGCACAAGCCCTATGTCAGAAAAGGCATCCGGCTTTCTATAAATTCCAAATCCAAGTGCATGAGCTGATACAAGCGTTGGCCTTGAGTTTCTATAGCACTTCTCAAGTATAATATCCTGTTTCGATGTTCCATCTGGTTCATAGGCAAAACGAACATTTGGAATTCCCTCGTTATTAGTCCCAAATAGCTCTTCTGGCGATGGAAGAGATTGAAGATTCAAATTTTGCAGCTCGTCATATGCATATACCAATCGTTTGGGTTCCCATAAAATCTTATAGCACAGCCGCAAAAAACTCACAGGAAAGTCCTGAGCCTCATCAACTAATATAGCATCATACATGGGCGCAACATTTTCCACTTCTGATATAGCCTTTTTGCATGCACCAGAGAAAGCCATATTACGTCCAAATTGATTTCTAGCAGATGAATAGTCCAAACATTCAAGGCCATTTTCTACGCAGAAATTATAATAAATTCCGGATGTCTTGCTACTCGACCCCCAAGCATGAATTATCTGCAGGTTATCCCAGTCAGGTTCTGTACTAGTTTGTTCAATATAAAAAGAATTGATTAATTGTCGCAGCTGTCCCTTCAATGAGCGTGTGTTAAAAGTCACCGCAATCTTCCATTCCGGATGTTGTGCATGAAGATAAGCGGCTTTTAATGCTAGCACAATTGTTTTTCCGGAACCAGCTAATCCGCGAATTCTTTGAACACCTTCTACTGTTTCAATTACAGCTCTACCTTGTGCATTGTCAAGATTTGCAATTGATTCTTCAAGCCGTTGGAGTTTTGCACCACGTGATTCAGCATGTTTCACCTCTCTTTTCTTTCGACCTTTTCTAATCATTGAAACCGATTGCAATACCGAAACAAGTTTCTCATAGTATTCAGGGTGTTCCCAGTTAAGCTCACATATTTGATTAGTTATTGTGTTTTCATTACACACAGGATAATCATTATTTTCTGGCAACGTCACAATAGCTGGCGCAAATGTAATAATATTGATTGAAACCTGTAGCTGTCGCTTGTATACCAGTTCACGATGACCTTTAAGCCGAGACTCCACTTTGTTATATGAATCATCCTGATCTTCCTGATAATTTTCCAGACACTTTCCTTCGATAAGGTTAAACACAACAAGCCCCTGTTTTGGTGAAACCCACAAAGCATCAATAGGATAAGCGCCTTCAACAGTACCAATAATCGGATACCCAATATATAGCGTACCTTCAAATTCGTCGTGAGTACTAAAGTATTTTTTCAATCGATCACTAGATACCGGCTTATTTGTTGTTCCTGTAATCGCAGTTACCATGTCGACTCTCCATTCCAGCATAATGCGTTAGAATCAAAATACAATTATATTATAGCACAGAAATTAGAAATGTGTCAGCTTTTTTGCGCTTCCTTATAATTTCCATCATCTACAGGTCTTGATGTTCGGTGAAAAATTGTAGATTTCTCAGCATATCTAACCCGTTAGATGAATAAAATTTCATGTTTCATCGAAATAGTGTACATTCCGTCCACCATCTGTATCTTAGATGGTGTTTCATATCGTCAAATGACAAAATCATGTGCCACATTACCATCAAGGTAAATGGTAAAATCCGGTATCATCTGCCTTGGCGCGCTTTCTGCGACAAGTACAACGCTGACCGCAACGTCGCCTCAACCCTTAAGCAAACCGCTGATGACTACCAGAACTGGTATGTCTGCGAATCTGAGATTCCAGTTGCAGACTTTGCAAAGGTCGAGTTTCTGGCCGGAGATGGCACCTACAAAGACGAGAAAGACATTCCCGGCTTTGCTCTGACGGATATTGCCCAGGAACTTTTTGAGTAAAAGATCACTTATATGTACAGACCCCCGCCAGCATCTGCTGACGGGGTTCTGCTATGCTTACAGCTCTATGCTGTTCTGCCTGTTCTTCTTCTGGCTCCTATCTGTGGTCTGCTCCTGCTCCCTCATAAACCCAATGACCTGCTGCATCTTTTCGGCACCGAAATAGTTCCATACTCGCCTGAAATCACGTTTCATCGCATAGAGCT
>CAKUYO010000111.1 GCA_934716995.1 uncultured Bacteroidales bacterium
GTATTTAACGTTTACAACGGTGAAATTTGAAATCGCGTTTGCCTTTTTGGAAATCTCGACGACTACTTTTCCGTATTCGCTGTCGGAATGATTTTCGTCGCCTTTTACCATATAGTAAACGGTGTATTTGCCCGCCTTGCCCGCTTTGGGAAGTTCGGTAGACCATTTAGAGGGGTTAAGAAGTTCCTGAGAAGGAACGGTTTCTTCTCCCTCGATAAGCGCGTAAACCATTACGCCGCCGTTTGCAGAGCCTGCCGTTACGAGAACTTGCTCGCTTAAATCGTCGTTTACGATAAGCCCCGTATTCGCGACGGGAGCCTCGGTTACGGTCGCGAGAGTTTTGCTTATTTCAAAAGCAAGCGTCTTTTCCGCTCCGTCGTAGTTCTTCGTACCTTCGACCGTCGCTTTTACGTAATATTTGCCTGCCGCAGTCGGTACGGTTTCGGTATAAGTTCCGTTTTCCTCTGTCGAATAGGTGAATTTAACCGTTCCGAAAGTCGCCTTGGCTGAAGGCGAATCGGGTTCGCTTCCCGCTGCCCAACCCTTTAAAGTAAGCGAGGTTACGGCGTTTGTCGCCTTCGTTATCGCAAACTTGAGCGTAAGTTTCGTTTCGTCGCCGTTGTCGGGCGTTTCCCACTTCGCCTTGTCTGCGTTTTTAAGCGTAAGCACGACGTTGTATTCGCCGACGTCCGTTCCCCCCGCATTCTCGGTCACCTCGTAATCGTCGCTTGCCGCGATAATCGCGGTTTGCTTCTCGCCGTTATAAACTTTACTCGCTATAACGGGCGATTCGATCGTTGTTTTTTCCGTCGTCGACGTACCGCCAAAGCACGCCGTAACCGCAAATGCGGATACGAGTACGCAGACCATAATCAACAACGCTTTAATTGTTCGTCTCATTTTGACCCTCCGTTTTTTTATTGATTACGCATTTTTGCGTTAAATCCGTTTTTCGCCGCTTCATAGATTGCGTTCGAACTCGCCTTGCGGCGGTTTTAACGTTGTAATTATACCTCTTTCGTCAACTTCGTTGACACCTTCCCCAAAGGGGAAGGCAAGGAAGATTAGATTTTATTGTTTGTTTCGTATAGATATTCTTAGTTATTCTCTTTTTGCGTATGCTTTTATCTTTAAACCAAAACAACTAATAACTCTTGCTTTCCCCTTTGGGGAGAGTGGCTTTTGCTTGCTTTGCATGCAAAAGCCGAGAGAGGTCTATCTTCACGTGTGCTTTAAGGCTTGATTGGTTCAAATCTCTATCGGCTATCCATTAGAGATTTGAACTATTCAAGTTTTAACGTAATTACCTGTGGCTATAAGAGGCTATCGTGTTATAAACCTTAACGCTTTGAACGTTTTCCCCGAGGAAAGATTTTAAAGTGACTTCCCCCGCGACGTCTGAATCGTCGAACGTTGCCGTAAGAAGCGGACGAACGCCTACGACGGTAAGTCCGTTTATGAAAAGTTTGCTCTTGTCGGTTTCGTTGTACATTTTGCCGAGCGCGCTCGATTTTTTCCTGTTGGCTTTCTTTTCGGTCGCAGAGGTCTCGATAACCGTTACGTTTTCAAGATACAACTCCGAAATTCCTCCGTTTTCGCCTATATTCCCGAGGACGGCGGAATTTGCCGTTTCGATCGGTTTTTCGCCGAGAAGAACCTCGAGTTTTACGTTCGATACCTTTCCGCCGTAAGAAGATGCGCAGAGAAACTGCGAATTATCCTCCGTTGCCTCGCCTTTAACCGTGAGGTTTCCGATTTCTCCCGAAAAAGCGTAAACAAGTCCCGCGCGTTTTTCCGTATCGAGTCCGTTTATGGTTTTGCCGTTGCCCTCGATAAGCCCCGAGAACGTATAGCCGCTCGCGTTGTAGCCTATCGAATAAGTCTCCTTCCACTTCTCGCCGAGAGTTATATTCTCGCCTATCAGAAAGTATCCTTTTATCGTTCTCATAGCGACGTTCGTCGTCGTATACGCATTGGCGTTTTTAAGGTCGTCAGCCGTTTTTATGATTTTCGACCAGACCGTAACGCCCGTTATAACCGTTTTGTCCGCCGTTTTCGCGATATAAATTCTCTCCTCGTCGGACGCGTCCGATTTTGTAAAGGAAACTCTCGTTCCCGCGTCTGAGCCGAATTTATCCGTAACCTTAACGCCGCTTAAAGAAAGCTCTTCGGAAAAAACGACCGCAGAAGAACTATCGGCGTTTAAGTGAACGTAATCGCCCGAAAGTTCGCAGTTTTTGCAGGTCGCTTTACCTCCTTCGACGACAAAATCGTGTCCGAAGGCGGGCGTTTCCACCGTGAAATCCTTTCCGTTAAGTTCGTAAACTTTAACGCCGCCCTTTTCGCAGGTTGCTTCCGCGCTGCGGTCGTCGGCTTTCTCTTTAAGACCGAGCATAAGAACCTTGATTTTATTCAAATCGTTCTGCGAAACGCCTATGCCGAGCAGATATTTTTCTATCCCCTCGGAAAGAGTCGTAACTTCGCCTTTCACATAGTTCTTTTTGATGTAATCGACCAACCTTCCCCAGGCGACGTAATTGCTGCTGTCGTCCTGATAAACGCCGCTGTCGTCATAGCCGCTGCCCGTATCCTTGCTCCTGAGACGTTTGCCCTGTCCTCCGAATGACGTGAGTTCGAAATCCTTGGTGAGGTCCCTTTCGGAAACGCCCAGAAGTCCGTTTAAAAGAAAGGCTATCGTTCCCGTTCTGTCCGCGCCCGCATTGCAATGGAAATATACGGGATAATTGCTTTCGTCGGCTAAAAGATCGAAAATTTCCTTAATCTGATTTTTGCTTCCCGAGAGCGCGCGGTCGTACTGAGAAATGGAAATCATCCGATAATTTCTGTCAGAGCCGAAATAACATTCGGTCTGCCCCGCGCTGTCGTTCGTCCCGCGAAGGTCGAGTTCGGTCTTTATGCCGAGCGCGTCGCGGAAAGTTTTAATTCCCTCTTCGGTAAGTTTCGCGCCGTTTTTGTAGCCGTTGAGTTGCGCGCCGCGGTACAATAAGCCGTATTTAACCTTGTTTCCGCTTTCCGTCGCCCATCCGCCCTCGTCGCGGATATTTCTTCCGCCGGAGGCTTTTATTATCCTTATCGGAAAGTCTGCGGTTTTTATAGTTCCGCGTTCGGAAAGTTCCCCCGAGCCGTCAGTCGCTTCGTAGTAATAGGTCGCGCCCGGAATCGCCGTACCGCCGAAAGCAAACGTTTTCGTAGCCGTCGTTCTCACTTCCGCGCCCGTCATAGCCTCGTTGTCGGCTATGCGCACCGTAAAAGGCGCGACGCCGCTCTTAATCGTTATACGGGTTATGGTCTGAGAATCGCGTACCGTTCCCGCATATCGGCTCATAATCTCGTATTCCTGCTCGTCCGTGGTCGCGTTTATATATTCGCGCGTTATTTCGTCGCATAAATCGACCGTATATACGTTGTCGGAAAACCTGAGTTCGCCCGAAGCCGAACTGTCCGCGCCGCCGTCGGACGAACTTTCCGAGATACTCTCGGAAGAACTTTCGCTGTCCGACGCGGGCTGACTTTCTTGGCTTTCGCTGCCGCCGTTTAAACTATCGCTCGTCTTTCCGCCGTTTCCACCGCAAGCGCAAACGGAAGCGAGCATAACGACGAAAACTATTGTCGCTATAAATTTTTTAAAGAGATTGCTCTTCATTACTCCCCTTTCTCCGTTTTTTAAGACTTGGTTATCTTAACTCCGACCATCTCCGTAACCTTGTCGGTTTCTTCGCGCGAATCGCCGACGTAACCGAGTATGACGTACGATTTAACCTTGACGTTGACGTTCACGCACTTGTTTCCGCTGCCTACGCTGCGACCGAAAACAGAGTACACGTCGCAATCCTGCGCGTTTATAATGACGTTTACAAGCGAGCAATTCGTCATATATCTCGAAGATAAAAATCCTTGCTGATAACCCGTGTCGGAAGTGTAACTATACGCGGCGACGTTTATTCTGATATTCGCGAATTTCGCTTCTCTCGCAGTAACCGCGAACAAAGCGGTAAGACCGTC
>CAKUYO010000112.1 GCA_934716995.1 uncultured Bacteroidales bacterium
GTTCCTATCAGGTAATCATTTTTATGGAGCCATGAACTCTGATGCCTGCCCCCGATCTGCGGAATGGGAGGACAATGCCGTACAAAACGCGCCCCGCATATTTTGCGGCATTTCTGCTCAAATGTACCGATCAGGAAAACCTTGCCGTTGTTTAAAATTCTTCCGCTCTGCCAGAACACATAACCGACCTTGCAATGTCCTCTCGGGCCGCCGGCCTGCAGAGTGGTATAGGTGACGATATCGACCATGTAATCTTTCTGCTCGGACCAGCCCTCGGAATAGCTGTCCGACCTGCTGTAATCGCCTTTCATTCCGCCTGATTTGCTGTCTCCGATATTCTGACTGCGGCGCCTGATGATTTCCTGCCCTATGCTGTCGGCAGCCCATTTATTCGTTTCGTAATCACCGTTTTTACAGAATATTTTAGTTCCCAGGTTTCCCAGCAGGGAAGATGACTTCTCCTTGCCGTAACCTTCCTGAAGATTGCTGATATTCTGAGTTGCATAAACGGTCAGCGTCCGAGACGAACGGGCTGTGGTCTGAAACATCTGATCGTTGTCAAGGGAAAAATACTGCGCTTCATCGGCCCACAGGAAAACCGGAAGAGCATCATCATGCGTGATGTCTTCGCGCCGTTCGATCATACGTTCAAAACACAACTTGATGATCGCGGCAGTAATCTGGCCAACCAGACCATACCGTTTTACGTCCTGGTCAACAATAAGGATCTTTCCCTCCCGGTAAAGGCTTTCCAAAGAAAATGACGATTTCGGGGCTCCGAAGCAACGCAGAAACTCTCCCCGGAGCATGGAGTCGGCCAAAACGGTGAAGGAACTGATCGTATTGCTTCGCGTCCTTTCATCCAATTGCGGGAATTCCGTCAGGAAATAATTCAGGGCAAGTTCGTAATCCGGCCCGGTTCCTTTACCGAAATAGATAGCTTTCAGGATCAGCATGTTGGCATATTGCCGTGTAACGGTCAAAATTTTCCTGTTCAGGGCCTTGCCCTGTGATTCGGTATATTCGAGGTCAAATTGTCTTACTGCCTCATTATAGCCGTCTTCATCCTGTCTGGCAATGAATCCCAGATATCGTTTCGAAGAACAAAAGGCTTTAAAATCGCTGCAGTAATCTTGCATTGCATCGGCGATGACATCGCTCCTCAAGGCGGTATCGATGGTCATTTTAATATTCGGCAGCGTCACGGCCTCATGCGCCATCACCAGCAAAGCAATAGTATTTCGCAGGAATTGTTTGATGGCATTTTGCCAGTATTCATCATTGGTTGCAGCTTTTTTATCTTTCCCTATTTTGGTCACTTCGAGAAAAATGCCGACAACATTCTCGATTTGCCCGCCTCCGGTGCCGGCGGGCCGTTCCATTTCATAATTAAGAAACGCAAACGTGTTTTCGCTCAATCGGATCAGATCATCACTGCGGCCGGTTTCGCGGGCGTATCCCTCCCATGTTTCACATTCATCCGGTTTTGCACAAAACACAATACCGCCGAATTTCAATTCCAGAAAGCGCAGGGCGATGCTGCGAAGGGGGCCCGAACTTTTGCCGCTTCCTGTCATTCCGAAGCAGATCAATCCCGTACAGGCGTCCCGGACCGTCCAAGAATTACCGTCGAGGTTCAGAATTTCATGGTCGAGAATAGACATATCATCCCCATACTGAGTATATGAAAAATGTACCTAAACCGGCCAGAACGGAGAGAATCGTCAGTGCGCAAACCAGAATGAGACGGTTTGCGAACCGCTCCCGATGGAGAGCCGTCAACCGTCGGAACTGAGAGCGGCTGATCTGTTCCTGACGGCAGACTAGGGCCAGAATTTCCTCCTGGTTCCTGTTCAATATTTCGGTCATCCGGTTCACCAGCAATTCGTGGCGCTGATTGTTTTCCGTATGAATCCGCTCCTGCAGCCAATGCAATACTTCAAGCTCGAATACGACAGCATACACAATATCGTCTTCATTGCCGCATTTATCATACATCGACAATAAATCAAGCACTTTTACCCGCGATGTTCCGGCGCCGGCCAACGCGCGAACCGCCAGACTTCTCAATGTTTCATTGTTTTTATCCATTGCCATACCTCTCCACACTTCCCCGCGCCGATTCGTCGGCGCGGGGAAAAACCGTTCATCGACTCATGCCGGAAACCTCCGGCGCCTTCGCCTGCTCGGGCGACGGGGCCATGCTGTTCTGTTTTCTTTGATTCTGCATATGTACCATGCGCAATTCACCGAACCTGGCCTGAGTCAATTTCTCCGGCCGCTTGAGGACTGCGGGATCGACCGTTCCGCGGGCCACCCATGTTTTAATGTTTTCCAACTGATCGTTGGAGATCGGCTGCTTTCCGTGTTCCTCGGCAATCAGCTTATCCAATTGCCGGTAAGTCGGATTTTTCGGGATTTTGATTTTTGCTCCCTGTTCCTGATACTGTTTGAGAATCGCCAGCTGTTCATCCGAAGCAGGCGGATCGATTTTTTCGACCAGCTCCTGAAGTGCAGCCGTATTGATATTTCCGTGCCGATCTTTCCGAACCAGAATATCAATCATTTCGGATGCCTGGCCGCGCTTCAGGCTGTTCTTGACGAAATCGGGGATCAGGTTTCCGGTATTGGTTTCCCGGATCAGATAACCGATTTTTCTGATTTGCGCCTCCGAAGGTTCCTGATTGGCGATAATGCTTCTCGCTTCGCCGTGGCTCATTTCCGCAAGCGGCTTGGGAAGTTTCATCTGGGGATTGGCTTCCAGGATATCCTTGATTGCCGCAATATCATTATCACAGATGGGATCAGTATCGGCGAGAGTTTTTCCCCTCATGGTCACTTTGGCCCAGAGTTCGCGCGCCTCCTTGTAACTGAAGTTCTCCGGATTCGCGGGTTTCAGCGGATGGTTGTCCGACATATTCCGGAAATTTTCAAGCTGCTTTTCGGAAATCGGGCAATCATCAACGATTTTCATCGCCTGATAATAATTGAGATTTCCGATCTGCTCAGGACCAATCACCGGCAAATTGATATATTTCTTTGCCGTATTGATCGGGAAAGTGCCGTTTTCCAGGCACTGATTCAGATAGGAATTCTGGAAATCGCTGATCTTCATTTTGGCCTGAATGTTCTGGATTCTGATCTGGAGCTCCTCCTCGGAAACGTAGGGCCACATGGAACTTGAAATCTTAAATTCCGGTTTATCCCTGGTCAACCAGGTAAACAGATTCCGTGTCTCTTCAGTTGCCGGATGTTCCGGCATCATCTGTTCACGATTGAGACGCGGAGTATTCTGGATGTAGAAAGTCGCCTCCTGCCTTGACAATACGGCAATGCCTTCCGCCGGCAGAGAAACATCTTTCAGAAGCCCTGCCTTTTCCTTGCTCTTGAGCGTGAATAACTGGTCATCCGTGATCTTGTTCTTCGGATCGCTCCGAAGAATATCTTCCACTTCCAGGAGCGACATTCCCGCCAGAAAATCATCCGGGATCGGCTCCATTTCACGGCGATTGATCATGTTCCTGACGGCAGAGATCAGATACTTGCGTTCATTTTCCTGATTGATACTCATGGCTTCTTTTCCTTTCTTTTGGGTTGTTTTCTGGAAAGCACTGCATACGGCTTCCCGGGAAAATGGTATTCCTGCAGCCTCGAAACTGCTTTTAAGATTCAGTAAAAACATCGGATCATCCGGAATCGGCTGATTGAATAACCTCAGCCAGTCACTGAATTTTTCCTGTTCGGCCAGTAATGGAATTTTTGTTTCCGCGAACTTTTCCGCAAAATCGGCATCCATCGAAAACCATTCATCTTTCTGAAAACGAGGAATAATCCCCACCTGGCTCAATTTAAAGAACAAAGACCGGAAAAAAATCATTCTGGCTTCTTCCCGATTCTTCTGGAAGTCCCTGACGAATCCGGCCTTCCAATTGATTGTTTCTTTCGCAG
>CAKUYO010000113.1 GCA_934716995.1 uncultured Bacteroidales bacterium
ATGCCAACATTAGACGAAGTTAAGATATAATAAAAACCGACCACGAACCTGTATTCTAGTACAGGCCAGTGGTCGGTGTGTTATAAATATGTGTTAATCTTCCAGTCTGCCGTGGTCACAGCCGAGTGAGAGGTAATGTTCAAGCTCCCCACCCAGCACAAGCTGGGCATACTCCAAAGGTTTGTTGTAGAAATGGATATCTCATCTACAATGCCTGCGGGGCTATGCGGACTTGATTTTGAACGGTGACCCGGAGGAATATTTGAAGAATGTGGCTGGGAGCCATGGGTTAGAAGATTACTGCCTAACAAATGGGGTGCAGTTCAAAGGCACCTCAATCGGTGCGCTTTCTGCCCAGATACGCTGCCTTGACCTGCTCGTTTGCCAGCAGCTCTGCACCGGTGCCGGAGAGCGTCAGGTTGCCGGTCTCCAGCACATAGGCGTAGTCTGCCACCTTCAGCGCCATGTTGGCGTTCTGCTCGTTCAGCAGCACCGTGATGCCCTGCTGATTGACCGTGCGGATGATGTCGAAGATCTCCCGCACCACAATGGGGGCAAGACCAAGGCTCGGCTCGTCCAGCATCAGCAGCCTGGGCTTGCTCATCAGGGCACGGCCTACGGCCAGCATCTGCTGCTCGCCGCCGGAGAGGGTGCCTGCGCTCTGCCAGCTGCGCTCCTTCAGGCGGGGGAACAGGCTGTACACCCACTCGAGGTCCTGTTCCATTTCGGCCTTGTCCCTGCGCAGATAGGCACCAATCTTCAGGTTTTCGACGACCGTCAGATCGGCGAATACTCTGCGGCCCTCCGGCGACATGGCAATGCCGCTGGCCACGATCTGGTCGATGGGCCTGCCCAGCACTTCCTGACCGTTCCACAGAATGGAGCCGCTCTGTGCCTTAACAAGGCCGGAGATGGTGCGCATCAGGGTGGACTTGCCGGCACCGTTGGCACCGATCAGGGTAACGATCTTCCCCTCCGGAACCGTCAGCGATACGCCGCGCAGCGCCTGAATGCCGCCGTAAGAAACGTGTAAATCCTTGATCTCAAGCATCTTCGTCCACCCCCAGATAAGCGTCGATCACGCGCGGGTCGTTCTGTACTTCGGCGGGCGTGCCCTCGGCGATCAGGCGGCCAAAGTCCAGCACATAGACCCGGTCAGAAATGTCCATGACCAGATCCATGTGATGCTCGATCATAAACACCGTCAGGTTGAAATCGGTGCGGATGCGGTCAATAAAAGCGGTCAGCTCTTCGGTCTCCTGCGGGTTCATACCGGCGGCAGGCTCATCCAGAAGCAGCAGCTTTGGTTCGGTTGCCAGCGCGCGGGCGATCTCTACCCGGCGCTGTAAGCCGTAGGGCAGACCGGTGGCCAGCTCGTTGCGGACCTCCTGCAGACCAAGCACCTGCAAAAGGTGCTCGCATTCCTCGCGCTGGCGCTTTTCTTCGTCGGCATTCAGGCGGAAGGTGGCGCTCAGCAGGTTGGCGGAACAGCGGCAGTGCTTGGCGATGAGCACGTTCTCAAATACGGTCTGGCTTTTCCACAGACGGATGTTCTGGAACGTGCGGGCAATGCCCATCCGGGTGATCTTATCCGGAGTCGGTGCAATGATGTGGGAATACGTTCCCGCGTTCTGCCCCTTGTAGAGCTTTTTCATCTTGCCGTGGGGCGTGTTCTCAATGATCTTTCGCCCCTCGAACCACACCGCGCCGTTGGTGGGCGCATACACACCGGTCACAACGTTGAAGGCGGTGGTCTTGCCTGCGCCGTTGGGGCCGATCAGGGAAACGATCTGATTCTTATCTACCTTCAGGTTCAGGTTGTCCACAGCCACCACGCCGCCAAACTGCATGGTGGCGTTTTCAATGGTCAATACATTTTCACTCATTTGGAGCGCACCTCCTCTTTGGCAGCTTTTGCAGTGGATGCGGGCTTTTTCTGGAAGAGCTCGCGGTCACCCATGATGCCCTTGCGGAAGAACAGCACCACAGCCATGATGATGATGCTGAACACCACCATGCGGAAGCCGGAGCGCAGCAGCGGCAGACGGAACCCGCCGATGTAGGTCTCGTTGTCGAGGAAGCGGAGCAGCCACTCGGAGCTTGCAATGAACAGGAAGGATGCGATGATGGAACCGGACACGGAGCCGATGCCGCCGATGACCACGATGAGCAGGATCTCATAGGTCATGCTGGATTTGAAGGTGGTGGCCTGTACGCTGGCCTGATACATGGCCAGCATGGCACCGGAGATGCCTGCAAAGAAGCTGCTGATGATGAAGCTCATCCGTTTGTGGCTGGCAAGGTTGATGCCCATTGCCTCCGCGGCGATCTCGTCATCACGGATGGCCTTGAAAGCGCGGCCATAGGTGGAGTTGATGAGCAGCAGGATGACAGCGATGCAGATGCCCGAGAAGAGGAAGGGCATGACCGTTTCCAGGTGCAGGGTGATGCCGCCCAGCGGGATGGAGAAGCTGGAAAAGCTGGTGAAGCCATACAGCAGGTTGGAGCCGTTGGTCAGGGGGCCAAAGCCCTCGTACACCACGGCGGCGCGGATGATCTCCGCAAAGCCCAGCGTGGCAATGGCAAGGTAGTCACTCTTCAGTTTCAGCACCGGCAGGCCGATGAGGAAGGCGAACAGCGCGGCAACGAAACCGGCCAGCAGCAGGCAAAAGACAACGCCCAGCAAAAGGCCCAGCCCGCCCAGAGGCTTTGAGAGCAGCTCCGGGATGGAAAAACCGATGCCGCCATTGGAATAGCGCTGATAGATGGACTTCTGAGAGGCGGCAGGAATGGTCAGGATGGCGTAGGCATAAGCGCCCAGCAGCATGAAACCGGCCTGACCCAGACTGAACAGGCCGGTGAAGCCGTTCAGCAGGTTCATGGAGACAGCCACCAGTGCATAGATGGCACCCTTGCGCAGGACAGTCAGCAGCATGGAGGGCACAAAGCTCAGGTTATCCAGTGCCAGCAGCACGGCCAGCAGGGCGATGAGCGCCAGCGCCGCCCGGAGGTAGATGCGTTTTTTCTCTTGTTTCATGGTCATCACACTTTCTCGGTCAGGTTCTCGCTGAACAGGCCGGTGGGCTTGACCGCCAGCACCACGATGAGCAGCGCAAACGTAAAGGCATCACTGAAGGTGGTAGCGCCTGCGCCCTTGATCAGGCTCTCGCAGATGCCGATGAGAAAACCGCCGATCACGGCACCCGGGATGGAACCGATGCCGCCGAACACCGCCGCAACAAAGGCTTTCAGGCCGGGCATGGCACCCACGGTGGGGGTGACGGCCGTGTAGTTGGAAAAGTACATCATGGAGCCGATGGCGGCCAGAAAGCTGCCCACGGCAAAGGTAAAGCTGATGACGTTGTTGATCTTGATGCCCATGAGCTGTGCTGTTTCAAAATCGCGGGAAGCGGCGCGCATGGCCATGCCGATCCGGGTCTTCTGGATCAGGGTGACCAGTGCGGCAACCAGGATCACAACAAGAAACGGCGTGATCACAGTGACGCGCTTGGTCTGGCAGCCCAGCACCGTGACGGTATCGCTGATCCAGGGCAGGGCAGGGTACTGCTTGGCCAGACCGCCGGTGGCGTACCACATCATGTTCTGCAGCAGGTACGACATGCCGATGGCGGAGATCATCACCGACATCCGGGGCGCGGTGCGCAGGGGCTTGTAGGCGATCTTTTCCACCGCGATGCCCAGCAGCACGGTGGACGCAACTACCAGCGGGATGGAGACCGCCAGCGGCAGGGATGCCGTGGCATAAACCATCATAAAGCCCGCCACCGTAAAGATATCGCCGTGGGCAAAGTTGATCAGGCGCAGGATGCCGTACACCATGGTGTAGCCGATGGCGATCAGCGCATACTGACCGCCCACGGAAATGCCCGCCAGCAGGTAGGGCAAAAACTTTGCAGCCATAAAAGTTCCTCCAATTCTTACAACC